>DATKFW010000010.1:0-29583 GCA_035511075.1 Vulcanimicrobiaceae bacterium | reverse complement strand
GCTGCCGGAACCTAATTCGTTGGGGTAATGAAAATCCCCATACACGGCATCGCTGGTGCTGCCGCAGCACAGCCCGCCCAACCCGCCATAGGAACCACCGGCGGTATTGTTGGCCGCCCCGTTGGTCGAATCGTCCAGAGTGTAACCGGGCAAATACCCGCACCCGGAGACATTGATGCTCGAAGTGGAATCCACGAACACATTGTTGGTGACCGTCAGCACTAACGAAAAGGTCTGGACGGCGGTGGCCGGTTGATGAGTCAGGACGGCCCCGTTGGAGAGAGAGATGCTGTTGAAAGTGTGGGTTCCGTCTACAGTCAGAGTACATCCGTCGATGACAATATTCTCGCCGTCATAGGCGGTGTTAGTGGCGACAATGATGGTGCTGCTGGTGAATTCGTTTGTCGTTTGGGCGCGCAGCAGGGGAGCGGCGGTGGCGCACAATAATGCCGCCAAGCAAAGGCGCACGGGATGTTGAAGACGACGGGACAGGGCAAGAATTTGATTGTTCATGGACTGGCTCTTGACTGTTTGAAGTAATTACAGGTCTTTCGGAAATACTGGCTTTGCTAAACGCCAGAGTGTCACAAGCGTCGGTTTGGATGCAAGAAAAAAACGTTTAAAAATGCTTAAGAAGTCACTCAAAGACGAATCAGAATCATGTTAACTTATGCAAAAAGGAATAAGAGAAGCGGCCGCCGTTGTGCCGAATCTTCAGCGATTCTTCGCAAACAACTTCCCGGGAAGCTGACGGATCAGGCGCTTCATCTCAAGGCCCAGGAGCGCGACCGAGACCGTCGAGGGCGGCAAGCCGCTCTGGCGGATGACTTCGTCGATGGATCTTTCCTCGTCGCCGAGTGAGTCGTAGACGGACTGCTCGGGCACCGATAATGTGAACGCGGGCATCGCGGCGGGATCCTTCAATACGGAGGGCTTGTTGCTGGCGGGGAACAGATACTCAAATTCGGAGAGTATGTCCTCGGCGCTTTCACATAGCTTGGCGCCTTTCTTGATCAAGTCATGACATCCCTTGCTGCGCGGCGAGTCGATCCGTCCGGGCACTGCGAATACTTGACGCCCGTTTTCAACGGCCATGCCAGCGGTGATCAAAGCGCCGCTGGTCAGATTCGCCTCGACGACGACTGTGCCGAGAGTCATCCCGGCGACAATCCGGTTGCGAATCGGGAAGCTTTGTTTGTCGGCTTTGCGGTTGAACGGGAATTGGGTAATGAGGGCGCCCTGGGCGGCAATGCGCTCGAAAAGTTCGACGTTTTCGGCGGGGAATATCAGGTTGATCCCGGTGCCCAGGACGGCGATGGTGCGGCCTTTTGAAAGGAGGGCTCCCTGATGGGCCGCGGAGTCGATGCCGCGCGCTCCGCCGCTTACCACCGTGACACCGATGTAGGCCAATTGGTGGGCCAATTTGCGAGCGGTCTCGACGCCGTAAGGCGTGGTCATGCGGGAGCCGACTATGGCCACCGCATTTTTGTCCCTGGGCAGGAGCGTTCCTTTGACGTAAAGGACGATGGGCGGGTCGTAAATCTGCCTGAGCAATTCTGGATAATTGTCGTCCGTCTGAACGACGATTTGACAGCCGAACTTTTCGATTCTTTCGAGTTCGCCGCGAAGATCGATGTTTTTCTCCCAACTGGCGATGGAGGCGGCGGTTTCGGGGCCGATGCCAGGGACTTTTTGGAGATGGGCGGAGGAGGCGGCGAGGATCGCGGCGGGTTCGGCGAAATGCTCGAGCAACTGGCGGACGCGCACCGGCCCGATGCCGTCGATCAGGTTCAAAGCGATGAGCGCTTCACGGGAATCCACAGGCGCAGGAAACAGGTTTTTCGCCGCGGCGGCAAGCTTAAGATTGCCTTGGGGCAATGCCCGAGCCAAATTTATCGGATGACAAGGCATTTCAAATACGCGCTGGCGTGCTGTCTCTTGTCGGGCAGCTTGCGCGCGCAAATCCCTACGCCGATTGTGCCCGCCGGTGTCGGGGTCAATATTCACTTTGTACGCGGGCACGAAAAGGACCTGGATCTGATCGCGGCGTGCGGTTTCAAGTTCGTGCGCATGGATTTTAGCTGGGAGGAAACGGAGCCGAAAGCGGGAGAGTATGACTGGGCGGCGTACGAAGAATTGAGCGAGCACCTGGCCCGACACGGCCTGCGCGCTATTTATATACTTGACTATGTTAATGCGGCCTATGAGCCGATGGTCGAGTCGCGGCGGGCGGTGGGAGAGGCTGTGCCGGAGCGGCATCTGGCTTCGCCGCGTCATCCGGAGAGCGTTGCGGCTTTCGCGCGATGGGCGGCGGCGGCGGCGCGGCATTTTCGCGAGAGGTCGGTGATCTGGGAAATTTACAACGAACCCAACGGCGGTTTCTGGCGGCCAAAGCCGGACGTCGCCGAATACACGGCGCTGGCGCTGGCCACGGGCAAAGCTGTGCGCGAAGCCGAATCGGGCGCCATAATCATCGCTCCGGCGATGTCGGGTTTCGATTGGAATTTTTTGGAGCCGTTTTTGAGATCCGGTGTGTTGCAATATCTGGACGGCGTCAGCGTTCATCCTTATCGACGGCCGGATCAGCCGCCGGAGACGGCGGCAGCCGATTACACGCGGCTGCGGGAGTTGATCGACCGGTTCGCGCCGGAAGCGAAGCGCAACAGGATTCCGATACTGAGCGGGGAATGGGGCTATTCATCCAATCGCAAAGGGGTTTCCCTCTCAACGCAAGCCCAGTATGCAGTGCGCCAGCAACTGTCCAATCTTTTCAACGGCGTGCCTCTTTCGATTTGGTATGACTGGAAAAATGACGGCACCGACCGGGATGACAATGAGCAGAATTTTGGCGTTACGGACGCGGATTTGCGTCCCAAGCCGGCTTACAACGCCTTGCTGCAAATGACCCGCGAATTGGACGGCTTCCAACTTAAGGAGCGTCTTGGTGAATTTGACAAAAAGGATTTTGTGCTGCTCTTCGCCAGACCGGACGGCGCGCAGAAGGTGGTCGCATGGTCGCTGGCGGGAACGCACGCGGTGCGCCTGACCCGGTGGCAGCCGGAAGTTTCTTTGGAACTTGGCCCGCTTCCGCAATATGTTTCGGTGAAGTGACGATTGGCGAGAAACAAAAGGAACTGGCGCGCGCGTTGGGCGCCCTGGCAAGCGCGCAGGACCGGCTGGCGTACGTGGTTGGATGCGGGCGCGCGGCGGCGCCGATGGACCCGGCGTTGAAGACGGAATCGCATCGGATGGAGGGGTGTCTGGCGAAGGTTTGGTTTGCGCCGGAATTCAAGGCGGGGCGCTGTTTTTTCAAGGCGGATTCGGATTCGGCGATCGTCAAGGGTGTCGCCGTCCTGCTATGCGATTTCTACAGCGGACAGACGCCGGAGGAAATCGCGCAAACGCGGCCGGTTTTCCTGGAGAAGTTCGGGATTACGCAGCACCTGACGCCAAATCGGCGCAACAGCCTTGGCAAAATCTGGAGCGCCATCGAGGCTTTTGCCCGCGCGCGGCTCAAAGAGTGATGTACTACGACGCGCACAATCACTTGCAGGATGAACGATTGCGGCCGCATCTGGACGCCGTGATGGCAGCGGTGCGGGCGGAGCCGATCGCCAGAATGGTCGTCAACGGTTCATGCGAGGAGGACTGGCCCGCGGTCTTGAATTTGGCACGGCAATATCCGGAAGTGTTGCCGTCCTTTGGCTGCCATCCCTGGTATATTAGGGAGCGCAGTCCGGGATGGCAGGGGAAGCTGATTGAATATCTGGACCAAATTCCATCGGCAATGGGCGAGATCGGGATGGACCGATGGATCAGAGGCCATGACCTGGCGCAACAGGAGGAGGTGTTCACTTGGCAACTACGCCTTGCGGCGGAGCGGGACATTCCGGTGAGCATCCATTGTCTCGAGGCGTGGGGATCGTTGCTCTCAATACTTCAGAGCGGACCGCGTCCGCGCCGCGGCTTTTTGCTGCATTCCTATGGTGGGTCGCCGGAAATGATACCGGGCTTTGCGAAGCTCGGCGCGTATTTCTCGCTGCCGGGCTATTTTGCCCACGCGCGAAAAGGGCGCCAGCGCGAAACGTTTCGCCACGTGCCGCCCGAGCGGTTGTTAATCGAGACCGACGCGCCGGACCAACTGCTGCCGGACCAGCGCAACCGCTTTCCTCTGCTTGACGGAGAAGGAAAGCCCATCAATCATCCGGCCAACTTGCGCGCCGTGTATGAATTCGCCGCCGAATTGCTCGGCGCGCGACCGGAGGAACTGGCGGCGCGGGTCGAATCCAACTTTCTCCGTTTGTTTGAATGATTGACAGAAGCCGACGAAACGTGGCGCGGTGGGTCGGGGCGGGGCTTGCCTTCGCGACGCTGGCGGTTTTTCTGCCGGCGATACGGTTCCAATTCACGACTTACGACGACCCGGATTTTGTGACGGCCAATCCCCACGTGCAGGCGGGCTTGACGGCGGAGAGTTTCAAGTGGGCGTGGCGGAGCGAAGTGGCGCGCAACTGGCATCCGATCACGATGCTGACGCACATGCTGGATTGCCAATTGTGCGGAGTGAAGCCGGGTTGGCCGCACTTTGTCAATATCCTCCTGCACGCGGCCAACGCCGTGCTGCTGTTCTACCTGCTCAAACGGATGACCGGAACGATCTGGCGCAGCGCGTTTGTAGCGGCGCTTTTCGCGCTGCATCCGTTGCACGTGGAATCGGTCGCGTGGGTGGCCGAGCGCAAAGACGTGTTGAGCACGTTTTTTTGGTTTTTGACGATCCTGGCCTACGTGCGATACGCGGACGCCGAGAAAAATCAAAATTCAAAATTCAAATTTTACTGCCTCGCGCTGGTGTTGTTCGCCGTTGGGCTGATGTGCAAGCCGATGCTGGTCACAGTTCCTTTTGCTCTGTTGCTGCTGGATTACTGGCCGCTGGGGCGGATGAAGCGCGTCGCCTTTGGGCGGCTTGTGGCGGAAAAGATTCCCTTCATGGTGTTGAGCGCGGCGCTGTGCGTCGTGACCTATTCAATTCAGCAGCGAGGGGGATCGGTGCTTAGCGTCAACAATTTGCCCATGAGTTACCGGATCGGGAACGCATTTGTCTCTTACTGGCGCTATATCGGAAAAATGTTTTGGCCGGAGAATCTCGCCGGACTCTACCTGAGGTCGGGAAATTGGCCGGGCTGGGAAGTCGCGCTTGCTGCGGGGCTGCTGGTGGCGGTTTCGGCGATAGCCGTATGGCAGTGCCGGCGCCGGCCATGGCTGGCGGTGGGGTGGTTTTGGTATGTGGGCACGCTTGTGCCGGTCATCGGGATTGTCCAGGCGGGCATGCAAACGATGGCCGACCGGTACACTTATGTTCCGCTGACGGGAATATTCATTATTCTGGCCTGGGGCGGTTGCGAATTGGCGAATGTCTGGAGAGCGCAGAGGCTGGCGGCGGGCGTCGCGGCGGCGGCGCTGGCGGTTTGCGCGGCGCTGACTGCGCATCAATTGACGTTTTGGAAGGACAGCGAAACGCTCTTCAGACGAATGATCGATGCGACGCCGAACAATTACATGGCGCATTACAACCTGGGCAATCTCTACTCGCGCGAAGGAAAAATCGATGCGGCCGCGGCCAATTACGAAGCGGCTCTCCAGGAGGAACCCAACTACGCCGACGCGCACAACAACTTGGGCGGCATTCTACTTGACCAGAAGCGGTACGACGAGGCCCTGGCTCATTACCGCGCCGCCGTAGTGACCAATCCGGAGTTCGCGCATTATTTGAGCCTCGCCAACGCACTGGCCGACGCTGCCAGCGCCCGGCACGACACCAACGAATTTGCCCAGGCCGTGGCGGCCTTCGAAGAGGCCCTGCGGCTCAATCCAAACGCCAGCGAAGCGCATCACAATCTTGGCCTGACCTGGCAGGCCGAGGGTAGCAATAGCCAGGCGATTGCCGAGTTTGAGGAAGCCGCGCGGCTCGATCCAAACCGGCTGGATTCCTGGAGCAGTCTGGCGATGTGCTGCGCGATGCAGAATCGAATGGCGGAGGCTGAAGCGGCATTTCGGCAAGTCGTCCGTCTGCGTCCCGATGACTGGGGAGCGAACGGGAATTTGGGCAACGCGCTGGCGGCGCAAAGCAAACTTGAGGAATCCATTCCGTTTTATTTGACTGCGCTGAGACTCAACCCGAAGGATTACCAGACGGAATTCAACCTCGGCCTGACGTATTCGCGTGAGGGCCGGCGCGCCGAAGCGGAGGCGCATTACCGGCAGGCGCTGCGAATCAATCCGAATTACACCGAAGCCAGGAGGGCCCTGGGCCAATTGCAAGCCGTTGCGCCGCCGCAGTGAAGGGGTTGGGTGTGAGAGAAAATTCCGCCGGTATCGAGTCAAGTTCTGGGATTAAAGTGTGATTCGCGGGCCAGTTGCTCCCAGAGGGCCTTTTCGTGGTCGGTGATTTCCTTTGGCACTTGTACGCGCGCCACGACATAGAGATCGCCTTTTTCGCTGTCGCGGCCCGGCAAACCGCGCGATTTGACTCGCAGCCGCTGGCCGTTTTGGGTGCCGGGAGGGATTTTGATGCTAACCGGACCGGTCAAGGTGGGAACCGAGATGCCGGCGCCCAAGGTGGCTTCCCACGGGGCCAGATCGAGATCGTAGTAGAGGTCGCCGCCTTCGACCCTGAAATCGGGGTGACTGGCCATGCGCACCCGCAAATAGAGATCGCCGGGAGGACCGCCGCCCGTGCCCGGTTCGCCTTTTCCGCTGAGGCGCAATCGCTGGCCGTCGCGGACGCCCGGAGGGATTTTGACCTTGTGATTTTCCGTGGCGGAAATCTCGCCGGTGCCCTGGCAGACGGGACAGGCCGCGTGTCCCTTGACGCCCGAGCCGTGGCATTCGCCACAGACCGTGTTGCGGCGAAGCGAAATGGAACGAACCCCGCCGCGGATCGCCTCCTCCAAAGTGACCATGATGACGCCTTCCACGTCCCCGCCTCTTTCGGTTTCGGGCTGGGCGGAGCGGCCTTTGCGATTAAAGCCTGCGCCGAAAAACTGCTCGAAAAAATCGCTGAATCCAGTGCCGCTGAACTCGAAGCCCTCCTCGGGATTTCCGCTGCGGAAGGAGTAAGACTGGGATGACTGGCCGCCGCCGGGACGATTCGGCATGAACCCGCTGCGCCAATCGGCGCCCAAATCGTCGTATTTTTTGCGTTTTTCGGCGTCGCCGAGGACTTCGTAAGCTTCGTTGATCTCCTTGAATTTCTCCTCGGCGTGCTTCTTGTCCTTGGCGACATCGGGGTGATATTGGCGGGCTAACCTGCGGAAGGCCTTCCGGATGTCGTCGTGGCTGGCGGTGCGCTCGACGCCCAGGGTTTTGTAATAATCTTTAAATTCCACCGGCATAACATCTCATACATAACAACGAAGGGCCGCAATATCAATCGCCTGTGTGATAATCGAGCCCGTTGAATCAGCCCGCCGGCGGCGGCATTCTGCAGGGAGTAAAATTGCCCGGCTCCGGCTTCAAGGCGACAACGTGGCGGAGAGGCGATAGAAGCTGGCTGTGGGACTGGGCTTCTGTAATGTGAAGACGCCGTAGCCGTTGGTGTTGACAGAAGGCACATTGGTTAGGGTCAACCATTGCGGATTGTCCAGCGTAGGGCTGGAAAGCAACTGATAGACGCGGCCTCCCTGATAAGGAGAGAAGCTTACCGAAACCATGTTCCCGGGCAGAGGGGCAACGGTGAAAATGAGTTTCGATAAAGCATTGGTGGGATCGGTGCCGAACACATATTCGGCATAGTTGGAATAACCGTCCCCATCCGCGTCAGCCGACCCGTTGACAATGTTGGTCCCGAAATAAAAAGTGGACCACCAGGCCGGGAGGGTACCGTTGGTCGGGATATCCTGGGCGGCATCGTAAACCCAGCGCATGCCGTTGGCAGCGACGGTCTTATTGGTTACGCCGGTGTTGTTGAAAATGGCCACATTGCCGGTGACGCCGGAGGCAAAGTAGATGTCCTGGGCCAACGGTTGCCAGCTTCCGCCGTTGAGAGCCTCGTCGACGCTGTCAAAAATCTCGTTGGTGGCGCCAGAGACATTGACCGGGGTGTTGGTGGCAAAGGCCGGGCTTTCCGGATACCAGATGGAGACGTCGTAATTGCCCGAAACCGGAATGAGGGGGGTGTAAGTGGCCGAGGACGTTGGGTCGGAAACTGAGGTGTTGGCGGACAAGTAATACGTGCCAAAGATTCCTGTGCCGGCGCTGATCTCCGTCCATAAACCCGAGTAGGAGGCGTCCTGGGTGTTGAGGATCAGGGTATTGACGGTGGCGAAAGAGCCGTTGGTAACGTAGAGGGTGCCGTCTTCCCAAGTCAACGCTTCGAAGTAGTAGTTGGTATCGCGCAACAGGCCCGTGAGCAGGACGACGTGATGGGTGGACGGGGTGCTAAGAGAAGAAACGCTGCCATAAGTGACTGTGGTGCCGTAATCGACCTGCACGGTGGCGTTGATCGGGGTGTCCCAGACCAGGAACGCGCCACTGGCGGCGGGGATCACGTGAAAATTCTCGATTGGGGAGGCGGGCGCCGTGGCCGTGATGAGAATGCTGTTTGAGTAATTCGGGGCATAATCAAAAGAGGAGGCAACAAAAGTATCAGTCACCGTTCCGATGCTTTGAGGGACGGCGGTGAAGATCAGAGTCGCGGTGCTGTTGCTGGCGACGGCCCCGACGGGAAAAATAATGGTGTTGCCGTTGATGATGGCCGGATTGGGAGACTGAACGATGCTGATCGTGCTGAAATTGGGCGGCAAGACGTTGCTAACTGAGATGAATCCGTAGGGCGACGGGCCAAAATTGGTCACAATGATGGTAAAGGTCAGCGGAACGCCGACCTGGGCCGATGGCACAGAAATGCCCGCGCCGATCGTCTGCGGGGTCATTTCGACGGTGAAATTGGTCGAGTTGTTGGCCGAATCGGGGTCGAAATCCAGGCTGGAAACCGAGGCTACTTCGAGGCCGGCAGGAGCCGTCGCCAGAGCCGTGGCGGTGACGACGATATTGGTGGACTGGTTGGAGGATAAAGGCCCCACGTTCAGGACAAGGGCATTGTTGTTGGTGGAATAAGTGCCCGTAGTCAGGGCATTGGGCGCCAGGGTCCAACCGCTTGAGAGAACGGTGAGTTGGCCCCAATTGGGTGAGAAGAGGTTCGAGAGCGTTACGTCGCCATTGGCCGAGGGGCCAAGGTTGGTGATCGAAATCATGTTGGTGACGACTTGGCCGCCGTACAAATTGGTCGCGGAAGTGGACATGGCGAGGGCCAAGTCCTCCCCTTCGAACAATACCACCAGCGTGTTGGTGTTGTTGGCGGGATCGGTATCAGGCAGCGGGCCGGAAATTTGGGCGATATTGGTGCCGTAGGCCGAATAGCCCGCGGTGACGAGAATCAGGGTAGTGGCGGAGGAATGCGCAAGGATGCTGGGAATGTTCAGGACGATCGTCTGACCGTTGATGCTGTATGTTGCGCCCACTGAAGGTACAGCGGATTCAAAGGTGACATTAGCCGGAAGGACATCGGTAACGACACAACTGGAGGCGCTGGGGCCGTTATTGATGGCTTCGACGGAATAGGCGACCACCCCGTCTGACAAGACGGGACTGGGCGAGTTTGTGACAAAAAGAGTCAAGTCGGCGCTCGGGACCACGGCTTGGGAAACGGTCACGTCGAAGTCGCTGAGGGGACCGTTGGGGTTGATGAGGGCGACATCGGAGTTGTCGGCCCACGCAGGGTAAAAGACGCCGGAGTAAAAGGCCAGTCCGGTGTAATTGCCAAAACCAAGAGGGCTATTGGCATTAGCTTCAATGGAACTGAATCCGAGAACGGGCGGGTTGACGAGCGCATTGGGATCGATGATGAAACTGGCTGAAATGGCCGACAAATTGGGCTCGAAAGTGGCGCCGCCGCTGAGGCTGACCGTCGTGAAAACCACCGGTTCTGTATTGGCGGCGTTCAAGGAAGTAAACTGATTGGGAAGAGTGTCCCGGACAATCACGGTAACCATGGTGTTGGTGCCGGTGGCATTGGTGCCAGTATTGCCGTTAAAGGTCACCGAGAGGAATGAGCTGGCCAGAGTGGAGAGGTAGACAATGTTAGTTGAATTGTTGGAGATGATGGTGCCTAGAAGATTGTTGCCGGAAATGGTGAGGGTAAAATTGATGCCGTCGGTCGTGTTGGTGACGATGTCGAGGGTCGGGTTGTCAATTCCGTTGGTTGCCACGAGGACGTTTGTGACAAAGAGATCGTTGAACGTCGCGGAACCGGTGAAAGTCAAGACAACCGGCTGCGAACCGCTCCCCTGGTCATTGCGGCAATCATACCAGGAGCACGCGACGATGCCTGTGATGGGATCGACCGCCACGCGGGGCATAAAATGGCTGTTGCCCGTATTGTCGTCGTTGACAGTTTTCTGGGCGCTCCACGTTGTGCCGTTGTTGGTGGAGTAGCGAAGCCCGATGTCCATGGCGTTGCCAGTGCCAAGAGCGGAATAGATGACATAGGCGCGCCCGTAAAAGGAGCTGTAAGGATCAGCATCCCAAGCCACGCCCGGAGTGGCGCTGACGCCGATGCCAGTGGATTGGGCGGGAATATAGGTCAGTCCGCCGACGGCGTCGGTCGTGACGACAACCGGCTGCGCAAAGCCGTTGGTTCCGAAGGCATTGGTATTGAGGCTGGCAAAGACCGTGGCGGCGCTGGAGTTGGTAAGGCTGTTCTGGTAAACGACCATGACCTGTCCCGCGGGGCCGACGGCGATATCGGGAAAGCCGCCGCCGGCTGATCCGGGAACGGTCAACGGCGGGCCAAATTGGCTGTTGGTCCCGAGGTTTGTGGCCAGGAGGCCTTGCGTCACCAAAGGGGCCGAAGGCTGGCTATAGTCCTTGTAAACCACCCAAACTGAACCCGGCGCCGTGGCCGGACCCGCGACGATGCGGGGGGTTTCCGTTGCGTCGGCGGCGGCGAGGTTGGTGAGCATGGTGAAACTGGCCCCTAAATTGGTGCTGACGGCGACTGCCACGCCCTCAAAGACGGCGGGAAGGTAGGCCACATAAAGATTGCCGTAGGAGTCAAATGCGGCGGACGGATACCCATAAGCAGGCACCAAATCGTCTTTGCCGGTGGCGATGTGATTGGTGGTCCACGCCTTACCCGCGTTGGCCGAACCCGAGGTCACCAGGCCAGCAGTCTCGGACGCGGCGACGGCGAAGACCACGGACTGGTTCAAAGGATCAATCGTGATCGCCGGGTTCACCTCGTTCCCCAATGCCTCGGTGATATCCACCGGCGTGCCAGGCAGAAAACCCTGGGAACGGGCGTCAGGGGCCAGGAGCAGGCCGATGCCGGTCAAAGCGATAAAGGCAGTCCGCGGGAGGTCAAACGGGAATTCAGTGATTTTCAAGGGTAAGAATGATAATTTTCTCATTGGCAAGCACGGTTTGTGTAACAGGTCAGCCGACCATTTACAACAGGAAATTGACAAAGGAAGAGAACTTTTCGGGAACGGGCCGTCTGTGTGCCGTGTTACGGCATCAGGGCAACGTCTTGTTGCGGGAGCCAGCCCGTTTGCCTGGACGCGCCGATGACTTGCAACCAATTGCCGTCGCGTGCCAATACTGGCAGTTCGGCGCCGTCGTGGACGGTGAACGCGCTTTGCGATTCATCCATCGGGCCGCGGCGCACCACCGCTTCAGGCACGATGACAATCGACGATTGCTCGAGGAGCCGCTGGTCGATGGACAACCCAAGGCAAGCCAGCAACCAAAGGGAAAGGACTGCCAGCGAAATTGTCAGGCCCCCGGCCGACCTGTTGAAGCGTGGAGAGATTTGACGCGCCGTTAAAACCAAGAAGAAAACGGCAACGCTCATGGCGGCGGCGACGGTCCATTCGTTGAGAGTCAATCTGCCCAACCAGCGGGTCCAGCGATTGCCCGGCAAGGAGGCAGTGTTGGTTCCGGCCTGCGTGCGCGCAATTTGCAGGTTGGCGCGGATGTCGGGGTCGCGCGGCGCGAGTTCTTCGGCCCGGCGATAATAGTAAATGGCGCGTCCGATCTGGCCCGCTTTAAACCAGGCGTTGCCGGTGTTGAAATAGATTGCAGGGGAGACGCAGCCGTGCTGGAGGAGGGTGCGGTAAGCCGCCGCAGCCTCGGCGTAATGGCCTTCTTCGTATGACTTGTTGGCTTGCTCGAACCACAGGGAAACCGGGTCGGCCCGCGCGGAGAGCACGCTGGCCAGGAGCAGGAGACTGCCGGCGCCCTGGACCAGAGTCCGACGCCGGCCGGCGTCCGGGTCGGGGATATTTTGCAAAACATCGAGAGCCGTCTTGACCTTTGGAATCAGGGAGGCCAATTCCTGCGCGGTGTGTTCGGGAGTGTAACGATATTGCTCGCAGGCATGGAACAAATCCCGGGCCGCTACCGCTGCGGCGGCATCCAACCCTTTGCAATCTTCGAGGACCGCTTCGGTGATGGCAGGGGCGGGAAGATCCAGGCGCTCGCCCAATTGCTCCTGAAGCAGCCGCAGAACTGTCGAATAGAATTTCTCGACGTCATTCGCGGCGGCCAATTGGGACAAATCCGCCAAGCCTTCGCGCATGCTGCGGGCGACTTCCCGGCGGCGGCGCAAGCGGGGGTTGGCGGCCAGCTTGTCCTTTTGCTGGCGCCAGAGGAGGGCGCAAATCCAGGCCAGCGGCGCGATTGTTTGCAACATCAAATAAAGCGGTTGCCGAATCAGCGGGGGCTCGATCATGCCGATCCTTCCGGGCAACGGTTTGATATGAACGATGTCCTGGTTTTGCTGCTGCGCATCGGGTGAAGGCGCGCCCGAGGCAATGATCGTTGGCTGCGGGGTGGCGGCGGTCGGATGAACGCTTAACGGAATGGCCGGATGGGTCAAGGTGTGAAAACTGCTGGTGCCCGGATTAAAGAAGCTGAATGAAAAGGGAGGAATCTGTGTGACCTGGGCATTGAGAGGAGTGATGACTTGCTCGAAATATTTTGAGCCTTCGATTTGGAGGGGATCCGAAGTATCGAATTTAGCGGTTGGTGGATAGGTCTTGAATTCGCGCCAGTCCGGCTGGCTGGCGGGAAGGGTGACAGTATCGAAGGAACCCTGTCCTTCAATGCGAATCTTCAAAGTAACCGGATCGCCGACGCCCAGAGTTGTCGGCCCGGCCTCGCACTGGGCCAGGGTGAAATCGCCAATGGCGCCGCGAAAATCCGCCGGGGCGCCCGCAGTGGGGATTGGGAGGGAATTGATTTCCGGGGTGTCGCTTGTGAAGCTGCCCTGGCGGGCGGCGCTCCAGCCAAAAATCGTGCGCTGACCGCTGTAAACGGTCAGGCCCCAGGTCGCCGGGCCAAGGGAGAGGGTGCCGGTCCTTGTGGCGGTGACTGGGACGCGGAAATTAAACAGGGTGTACATAACATTGCCCACGCGGACGTGGGATTGACCCGGCTTACTGGGGACGTTTCCGATGATGAAACTGTCGGAGGTAAATTGAGGCAGTTGAATGTTGCCGACGTTATCCTGGCAATAACATTGCAAATCGACGGGGATGGTTTCTCCGATGTAAACGGAATTGGTGGCGGGAACAATGCGGACGAACGCGGTTTCCGGGACGCCGGCGGGTTGCGGAATGTTTCCCCTGACGACTCGCAGGTGAAGAGGACCGCTTGTGAGTTGTCCTTGATCCGTGTCAGCCGTCAGCGCCGGTATGGTGAAGTCGCCGGCCCTTGTCGGGCGCAATTCGAAGGTATAAGTGGTGGATTGGGTGGACCTGCCGTTCTCGAAAGAAAACTGCTGCTGCGAGCTGCCGCCACCGCTGAATTCCAGGCCGGACATCGGGGGCAGAGTGGGTTCTCCCTGGGGCGCGCAATCCTCGAAGGCGAGCGATAAAGTGACCGTTTCGCCGAGGCTTATTGTGTTCCTGTCCAGCGAGGCTTTAAAAGCGGGAGCGGCGCGGGCAACTAACGCTGTTGCCAGCAGAAAGAGAAGGACAAAGGGTGAAAAGTTCGTCGCTCGCGTCGCAAACGCCTTGGTTCCTGGCTTCAAATCTTTCGCTTGTTCACCCACAGCATTACAGCCTTCAGCTTGACCACCACATGGCGGGGCCTCCAGCCTGTTCCTTAGACCGCCATGCCCAATAGGAACTCAATGTTGCTGCGGGTCTTCTTGAGTTTCCCGAGCAACAGTTCCATCGCTTCTACGGGGGGCACGCCGGTTAAGGCGCGGCGCAGGATGACGACTTTATTGTATTCCTCGGGATGATAAAGCAACTCCTCCTTGCGCGTGCCGCTGACCTCGACGTTGATGGAAGGGAAGATGCGGCGATCGACCAGATGCCGGTCCAAATGCACTTCCATGTTGCCGGTTCCCTTGAACTCCTCGAAAATCACTTCATCCATTCGCGAGCCGGTGTCCACCAGGGCGGTGGCGATGATGGTCAGGGACCCGCCTTCCTCGATGTTGCGCGCGGCGCCAAAGAAACGCTTGGGTTTGTGCAATGCGTTGGCATCGACACCGCCGGAAAGAATTTTGCCGGAGTGCGGCTGAATGGTGTTGTAGGCGCGGGCCAGTCGCGTGATGGAGTCAAGCAGGATCACGGCATCGCGCTTGTGCTCGATCATGCGTTTGGCTTTTTCGATGACCATCTCGGCTACTTGCACGTGGCGTTCGGGCGGCTCGTCAAAAGTGGAACTGATGACTTCAGCGCCTTTGCAACTGCGTTCCATGTCGGTGACCTCCTCCGGGCGCTCGTCGATGAGCAGGATAAAGAGATAGGCTTCGGGATTGTTCTTGAGGATGGCGTTGGCGAGCTTTTGCATCAGGACTGTTTTGCCGGTGCGCGGAGGAGCGACGATGAGTCCGCGGGTGCCCTTTCCGATGGGGCAAACCAAGTCCAGAACGCGTGTGGACAATTCGTCCGGCGCCGTTTCCAAAAGGAAGCGGCGGGTTGGGAACAGGGGCGTAAGATTGTCGAAGTGGGTCTTGTCCTTCGCCTTGTCCGGTTCTTCGGTATCAACGGCTTCGACTTTGAGCAGGGCGAAAAAGCGTTCCTTGTCCTTGGGGGGGCGAATCTGGCCGGCGATTAAATTGCCGGTTTGCAAGTCGAAGCGGCGGATTTGGGACGGGGAGACGTAGATGTCCTCCGGGCAGGGGAGGTAATTGAAGCTACGCGAGCGCAGGAACCCGAAACCTTCGGGCAGAATCTCCAGAACTCCTTCTGAAAAGAGAACGCCTGCGCGTTCGGCGTTTTTCTGGAGGATCTGGAAGATCAACTCGTGCTTCCGCATGGTGCCAAAATTCTCGATGCCCATGTCGCGGGCTTTGTGGTTGAGCTCGGGCATGGCCATGGCCTGGAGTTCGGCGATATTGACGGTGCCGCCGGCGGGAGTAGCGGAAGCGCGAAAAGGCCCCACCTCCTGGCGGGCTTCGATTGGGTGTGTCGGCGGCTCCAGCTTCATCTCGGAAGGAGAGGGCGTCTCTTTGGCGGGGGGAGCAAGCGAAGACTCGGCAATGTCCGGGGGAAGCCCTTCATGCGGAACATGCCGCGCAGGAGTTTTGGCGCTCTTGCGCGTAGTTCGTTTGATGGCGGCTTTAGGCATAAAAAAATGTAATGTCAGGCAGAGAATTGGGTAGGACCCATTCGCTTATTTAGCAATTGGATGCGGGAAATTGAACTGTGTTCAAACCGGCGGCCAATTAAGGGGAATACCCAGTCTATCCTCAATACGGCAACGGATATCTTGCCGTCAATTCCCGCACACGTTCCCTCACTTGTCGGGCTGTGTCAAGATTCTTAATATCGAGCAAAACTTCGCTGATCATGTCGGCGACAGCCGCCATTTCCGGCTCTTTCATGGCCCGGGTGGTGACGGCAGGGGTGCCCAGCCGGATGCCGCTGCCCAGGAACGGCGAGCGAGTTTCGAATGGGATTGTGTTTTTGTTGACGGTAATGCCGGCCTGGTCAAGAGCGGTCTGGCATTCTTTGCCGGTCAATCCGCGTCCGCCGACATCGACGAGCATCAGGTGGTTGTCGGTGCCGCCGCTGACGATGCGGAAACGGTTGCGGATCATGCCCTCGGCCAGGGCTTTTGCGTTATTGATAATTTGTTGTTGGTAAACTGCGAACGCCGGTTCCATAGCCTCATGGAAGCAGACGGCTTTGGCGGCGATGACGTGCATGAGCGGGCCGCCCTGGATGCCGGGAAACGTCTGGGAATCAATGTCCTTGGCGAACTGTTCCTTGCAGAGGATCAACCCGCCGCGCGGTCCCCGGAGGGTTTTGTGAGTGGTCGTCGTGACGAAGTCGGCGTGAGCGACGGGACTGGGATGCAAGCCGACGGCGACCAACCCTGCGATATGCGCAATGTCGGCCATCAAATAGGCGCCGACCGAGCGGGCGATTTTGCCCATGCGCTCGAAATCGATGATGCGAGAGTAGGCGCTTGCACCGACGGTGATCATGCGTGGACGGTGTTGCTCCGCCATTTGCTGGAGTTGATCGTAGTCGATGGTTTCGTCATCGCGGCGGA
This sequence comes from Vulcanimicrobiaceae bacterium, assembly GCA_035511075.1. Lineage (GTDB taxonomy): Bacteria > Verrucomicrobiota > Verrucomicrobiia > Limisphaerales > Palsa-1400 > DATAUD01. The sequence goes on along the minus strand of DATKFW010000010.1, from coordinate 13,011 downwards.
CGCCATAATGGACGATTTCAAAAAAGCGGCCCGAGAAATTGGCTTTGTTTCCGTGTGTGAGATGGCCCCCGTGGGAGAGGTCCATGGTCAGCATTTTCTCGCCCGGCTTGAGAACGGAGAAATAAACGGCCATGTTCGCCTGGCTGCCTGAATGGGGCTGGACATTGGCGTGTTCGGCGCCGAAGATTTTGAGGGCGCGTTCAATGGCGAGACGCTCGACGGTATCGACATGTTCGCAGCCGCCGTACCAGCGTTTACCAGGGTAGCCTTCGGCGTATTTGTTGGTCAGGACCGAGCCCTGGGCTTCCATGACGGCAGGACTGACAAAGTTTTCGCTGGCAATCAATTCAATGTTCTCGTGCTGCCGCTGCTGCTCCAGGAAAATGGCGTCGGCGATGGCGGGATCGACTGTTTGGAGTCGTTTAGAGAGGGGATGGGATTTCGGTTCCATTTTGCTTAGGCGTCGTTCGTGTCGTCCTCCTTCGAACTGGGCGGCCAGAAAGGAGGCGACGATTTTTTTGGCCAGATCGGGCGCTGTGTTGGAGGCGCCCAGGCAGAGAACATTGGCGTTGTTGTGCTGTCGGGCCAGCGCGGCCATCGCCTCGTCAAAAACCAGCGCGGCGCGAATGCCGGGGATTTTATTGGCGGCCATGCTCATGCCCAGGCCCGTTGAGCAAATCAAAAGTCCAAATTCGCTGCGGCCTGTGGCGACCGCGTCGCAGACGGAGCTGGCGTAATCGGAGTAATCGCTGAGGTCGGTGGAACTGGCGCCCATGTCTGTGAAAGGGATGCTGGCGGCGTGCAGGTAATGCTTGAGGGATTCCTTGAGATGGAATCCCGCATGGTCGCAACCCACGGCCACCTTGCCCTTGAGGGCCGAATGAGGGGCTGTCTCGGTTTCGGCGGTTTGCTCGATGAAATTGAGCATGGCAAAGATGCCCTGTTCGATTTGGTCGCGGCAGTAGGCGTAGGTTTCATAGGAGCCGCCGATGGGATCGCTGATGTCCTTCTCGAATTCGTCCAGGGTTTCGTCAAATTCTCGCAACAAAAATGTCTTCTCGGCCGCCTGAGGGAAAAGGAGGTTGATGGAATCGACGTGGCTGTGAGTCATCCCGAATATGTAATCGGCCTGCTCGACGAGCTCGGTTGTGAGTCCCCGGCTGCGCTGCTGGGAAATATCGACCCCCAACTCCTTGAGGGCGCGGATAGCGTGGAGGCTGGGCGGCTGCCCTTCCAGGGCGCCGACGCCCGCGGAGACGACCTGGAAATCGTTGCGTCCCCGTGTGGCGTGGCGAAAGAGGCCCTCGGCCATGGGACTGCGGCAAATGTTCCCGGTGCAAACAAATAGAACGGTTCTCATTCCAGCGACAAAGCGGCTTAACGTAACGTCGAGGGACAAGGATCGTCAATGTAGAAAATCCGCGCCTGCCTCGGCGCGCATCCAGGATTTTGCGAAGCTGTTCCTGATCTTAATCCGAATGTGTTTTGTTCGATTAGGCTTAGGAGATGACGCGGACCAAATAACAATTGAGATACGCCCCCTTGCATAGGTTCCTATCCGGCAGCGGATCAATAATTGAATTACTGGCCGTTGCTGGACTTATTCATGCCGTAAACGATGATCTTGAAGGTGTTGGGAATCATCCGCGGACGGCGGCGCGGCTGCCCCTCGGGCTGATCATCTTGCGATTCGTAATCCGCCGTCGCCAAGTAAATCTTGTGGGTCGCAGGATCCAGCGCCATGGTGCGCGCGCCGCGCCGTGTGCTTAGAGTTTGCGCCACTGTGATTTTGTCCGGCCCATCCTCCCTGGCGATGGTTGTAATCCCGTCCCCGCAGGAGGCGAAGGCCAGGCCGGTGACGGGATCGAACGCGTTGGCATCAACGCCGACGGTAATGGGGACCGTGGCCAGCACCGTTCCGTTTCCGGGATCGATCATTTCCATGAGCTTGTTGTGGCAACCGATGAACAACCGTTGATGAACGGTATCAATGGCCATGCCCGAGGCTTCCTCCCCTGGTGCGATGGGCCAAGTGTTGGCGACCTCATGCTTGGTGGTGTCGATCGCCACCACTTGGTTCTTGTCTTCGATATTGCAATAGACCCGGCTGACCGCGGCGTCGGCGGCGGCGAACTCCGGCTTGCCGGGCAGCGGGATGGTGGCGGTGACTTTGCCAGTGGCGGCATCAATGACTGTGGCGGATTGGCTCCGGCCATTAAAGGCGTAGACTTCCTGGCGTCCCGGCTCGTAAATTATGGCGTCGGGATTCTCACCCGCTTGGACTTTCATCGTGGTTTTCCAGGTGTCAAGGTTGATGACGCTGACATTGTTGTCGCGGCCGTTGCTCGAAAAGCCGCGATGCAGCGAGGAAGCGATGGCAAAACCATGGACGCCGGACGTGCCGGTGATTTGTCCCATGACCTCGTCCTTGTCGATGTCAATAACAATAACCTTGGTGCTATGACTCACGTACAATCGCCGCGCCGAGGCGTCCACGCTCAAGTAATCCCACCCGCCTTCGCCGCCGATGTGAATTTCCTGCAAGAAGTAATAAAGATCGGCAGCGCGGAGGACGGGCACGCAGAGGAAACCCGCCAGACAAACGGCCAAAGTCATCCGCCGGCTTGAGGTTGTCATAATTGGCCGATTATGGCGGCAGGCGCCTTGAAACTCCAGCCTGAAAATGTGACTCATAAAACTTCTTTCCACCGGCCAGCCGTCAATCCAAACAGGAAGTCTCCAATTGCTCTTTTTAATTGTTTATTGGCGATTTCGCCGCGTCAGGCTCGGCGATGGCTCTGTCTGCTTCGGCTTCAAGGTCGTCAAGGTGGATGAGGGTAGTTTCCCATGTCGATGGGCTTAGAGAAAATGTGGAGCCGTCTTTGGCGCTGTACTCCTGGTCAAGAGCAATGATACTGGTTCCTTCCTGGTTGATTACCCGAAGTGGGGTCAACGAAAGTTTATCCCCAAAATCCGGTCTGGGGGCGGTGATCATGTAAGAGCCCAAGCCGCCGCCTTCTATCACGGTGCGCCCCTGGGCATCGCTGATCTCCAGGGTGCTGCCCGGGACCAGCGCACGGACTATCGTGAAGAGGCGGCCGTAGGGGAGATTGAGCAATGTATCGACCACGGGAAGACCATTTTCGACGGACACGGAGAGTTTGGCGATTTTCATCTCGCTTTCCGGGGCCAGGCGCACGGTGATTCCTGTCCTTCGGATGAAGAGGTCGCACCAGCTTCTTTTGCCGGTCTGGATAAAAGCACCCTGACGAAGAACCTGGTGAACCTCGAGCGTGCGGAAATTTGTGCCATCCAGGGAATAGAGGCATTGGCCGTGGGTCAATAGAACATTGGCATTGCGCCGTGACGAACGCTCGATGTCAGGCGTGAATGCGGCGGGTAACCTTTCAGGAAGAGTTTCCATGGCGAGCGCCTGTTTCTCATCGGCGGCATTGGAGGTGACGACACGGGCCGGCGTTAAATTCGAGACCTTGGCCTCGTTGGTGGCTGTGAGAGCGTGGTTGGTAACGATGAGGGCATGATTGCGGGCCTCCAATTCATCCTTTTGCCTGGTTAGACTTGCGATTTGATTGGTCAGATCGTTTAGTAACCTGCTCCATTCGGCGAGCCGAAATTCCGCCCGGGCTCTCTCGTCGTTGATTTGGGCAATCCGCGTTTGAAAATTCGTCTGCTCGCCGGCCAGCCTCGAATTTTGCTCCTTTGCAGCCCGGGTTTCCTGTTCCTGTTCCCGGGTCTCTTCGGTCAAGGCCACGAGGTTCGATTCCTCGATTGCGAGGTTTGATTCCGCGATCGTAATTTTCTTATGCGCCAACTCGAATGTGTTTTTGGCGGCTGCATTGTTCGAGATGTATTCTTCCAGTTCATCCTCTGTTTGAACCCGCTGAAGCTCCTCAAGATAGGTGACGACCATGACAGCCAGAATGATTATCAACAGCACGCCAAGGCTGGCCGCCAGATACTTTAGACGTCTTACTACGTGCTCCCCGGGCGTCTCCGAAAATGGCGTCTTTACAGGAGGCTCGAACCCCGGCGCGTCAAGTTTCTCCTCTTTCGGCCTCTGAGGTTCGTCCTGGGGCGTGGAGTCTGGTGGCGACGTCTGAACTATGGCTTGCGGTTCCGCCACCTGGACGATGGGTTGCGGTTCCGCCACCTGGACGATGGGCTGCGGTTCCGTCACCTGGACGATGGGTTGCGGTTCCGTCACCTGGACGATGGGTTGCGGTTCCCTCGGTTGGATCGTGGATTTCGCCTGAGTGGCGGTCGGCGCGATTGGCGCTCTTTTCTCAGGCTGGAGAAAATCCTCAAAAATGGGTCCCGCCTCGGAGTGGACAAGCTCCGCGGTGATCAGTCTGGCACCAGCCTCCGAGCGTTTTCGAGCCTCATTGAGTTGCTGGCAGAAAAAATTCAGCAACGCCGTGTCAACGCGTAGATTCTCCAATGGTTCGACGCTCTCGCCGGCCGCGATCGGTTTTTCGGACGTTTGCGTGGTTTCGTCGGCGACGCGGCGGATTATTTCCTCAGCCAGCGCGTCAGCTTTGGCTGGATCAAGGAGGAGCTTGCCCGGACCCAGCACTGCCTGGACGGCTTTTCGCCCATTGAATGGCTTTAGGAGAAAGTGGTTTTGGGTGATTGACGGCATTTGCCCGCGCCGGGCCAAGAGTTTTGGAAGATGGTCTTGACGCAGGCTGATGACCACCTTGAACCCGGCGCGCTCCCGACCGCGATTGTCTACCATGCTCGCCATCTGGGTCCAGAGAGCTTCAACGGGCTTGCGGGCGGCGGGATCAGTTTCATCAAAAGCCAGGACGTCCTCAAACTGGTCGAAGACCAAGACTGGAACGACGGGTTTGCCCCCGTCCGCCAACCAGCCCGGCTGGTGCATGTGAAAATAGTCTCGAAGGGTCTGGCCCTCTCCGAAGGGTGCCCCGTTAATCTTGCGTTCAGTGAGGACACGGTTGATTTGGTCGCGCACGAACTGGACCGGTTGCACCGCGCCAGCGCCTTGCAGATGCAGATAAACCGGCTCGTAGTTCATGCGATCCAATGACGGCTTGAGGCCGGCCCGCAAAAACGAGCGTCTGCCAACGTGCGGCTGGCCCAGCACCACAGTGACAACCGTTCGTTCGAGCCGTTGGGCCAGTTCAAGTTGCTCGTCCTCGCGGCCAAAGAAATAAGGGAATTCGTTGGGCAAATAGTAGTCCAGCCCAGGCCACGGGGTGTCCGGAGTGAGCGGCATCCGGGCACTTGTTTCGACCGCGGGCGTCGGGGTGTAAGAGCTCTTGAACCCGCGAACGGCGTGTTGGAGTTTTGCCGTCAGATCGTCGAAAAGCGCCTGGGAAGCCGGGTAAACGGTTACGAAGTCGCCGTCGGGTTCCCCGGAAGACCATTTGGAGCAAGCCAACTCCAGCAAGGTTGTATTGGCGATCACTTTGAAGGGACATCCTGCGCCGACGATGATGGGAACGACGGTGCGCAACACCTCGTCCGCGATTGCCGGATATGCGGGGAGGCGGATTTTGAAGGGGGGGTCGGCTTGAAAATTGTCTCCAGAGGCCCATAGATGCGTAAAGATGCCCTCCGAAGACTTCCGCCATCGGTCTCCGGCGAAGGTGGATAGAAGGGGTGTGAAGCTGTGGGCCTGAGCGGCGGCCATGCGTTCTGGCTTCGGAGGGGTCAAGCCAAAATCTGCAAGGGAAATGTAAGCTTCTCCAGGATTCATAAGACTACGAGGGCGCAGGCGTCTTCAGCGGCGGGGCTTGCAGGGCGACCAGCGGGCGGCGGATGATCTGGCCCTGGAAGGTGTAGCCGGTAGCGAGGGTCTCGCCGACGATCGCATTTCCGTTTGGCGAGGCGTCGTCGGCAAGCCTGTGAAGGGCCGGGTCAAATGGATCGCCGGTCTTGCCTTTGGTTGCGACCAGTCCGATCCGGCGGGCGGCGTCGCGGCAAGTGTTTTGGAACAGGTTCATCTGCTCGGCCAGGGCCGGCTGGCCGGAACGGTGGGCGGCCTGGAAGAGGGCGAAGACATGGTCCAAAATGTGGATCATGATCTGGAGCCAATCGGCCTCGGCACGGCGCAATTTTTCGACCTCAAGCCGCAAGTGGGCACGCTCGGTGTCGCCGGCCTTTTGGAGGAATTCGGTGAAACTGCGGGCTTCGGCTGCCATGGATTCGGCGACGCCCTTTGCCGTCGCGGTGGATTGGGAAATTTGTTCCTGGTGTTGGCGCCATTGATCTGTGGCGCCGGTGATCTGGGCGGCGACCTGGTCGATGTTCTGCAATTGTCGCGTGGCATCCGCCAGGAGGCGGGCCTGGGCCAGAGATTGTTCGTCGCTGTTGCGCCGCACAAAGGGAAAGATAAAGCTCCCGGCCGCCCCAGCCACACAAACCACCATCAGGGAAGCCTCCCACCACAGCAACGGCCGGTGGCCGAGCCACAACAGCAGCCCCCCCGCGCCGACGAACAGGGCGTCGGCCGCCAGGAACGGCCATAGTGGCAAATTCGATCGTACGTCAGTCATGGATAATGCTAATCCTCATCTTACTCCCTCTGGAGGTTCGATTAAGATCAACATCAAGATTAGGATTGGGAACTGGAAACTGCCACCCAAAAAGGTGAAATTCACCGCGGTTTGGACAGGGTTTTCCAGATCAGGACGAACCCGCTGGCGAGGTCGCCAGGACAGATTTTGACCCAATCGTTGACGTGCCTGGGAGCAAACCACCCGCCGCAGTCGATCTCGTCCGGGTGCAACGTGAAGGGCCCCTCCGATTCGATCCGATAAACCCAGACAAACTCCTGGCCGGTTTCGGGGCAGGCCGCGATCTTGAAGAGGCGGCGAGGGGGCGCGTCAATCGAAAGGCCCAGCTCCTCGCGCAACTCGCGCACGGCGCAGGCATCGTACTCCTCGCCGCTGTCCACGTGCCCGGAGGCCGAGGAGTCCCACGCGCCGGGGAAGCAGTCCTTTTTCCTGGATCGTTTTTGCAGGAAGATTTCTCCGCGCGAGTTGAACACCAGGACATGCACGGCCCGGTGTTTGTGAGCATCGCGATGGACCTGGAAACGCGGAAGTTGTCCGATGACTTCGTCGCGTTCGTTGACGATGTCAAAAATTTCATCATTCATAACGGTTGTAGAATCTGTGCCATCCGCGCGAACTGTTCCAGGCTGACTTGTTCGGCGCGGATTTGCGACGAAAGGCCGACTTCCTCAAAGGCGCGCGCCAGCGCGGTGCTCGGCCAGTCCTGTTTCAAGAGCTTGAACATCATTTTGCGCCGCTGCGAGAAGCCGCGTTTGACGATTTTGGCGAAGGCAGCATGCAATTCGTATCTTAACAGAGGTTCGGGGCGCGGCGCCAGCACGATGCACGCCGAGTCCACGCCCGGCAGCGGGAAAAAACAGGTGGCCGGAATCTTGAAGCATTCCAAGGTTTCACAGCGCAGGCGCACCAGCAGGCCCAGCACGCCGTAATCCTCGGCGCCCGGGGCGGCAACGAGGCGCCGGGCGACTTCCAATTGCAACGTCGCGACCATTCGCTCCGGCGGCTCCTGGCTCAGCGCCAATTCCACGAGGATGGGGGACGCCACCGAATACGGCAGATTGGCCACCAGCTTCCAGCCCGCCCAGCGGCGGTTCTTTTTCACATAGTCGAGGGCGTCGTCGTGGAGCAGTTTAAGGTTGGGAGTGTTGGGGAACCTTTGCTCCAGATAATCGCACAGGCGCCGGTCCTTCTCGATGGCGAGCACTTCGGCGCTGTTTTCGAGGAGCAACGCTGTCAACGGTCCGAGTCCGGGGCCAATCTCCAGTACCTTGTCAGCCGGTTGCAATTGCGCCGCCGCCACAATCCGCCGAACCTGATTCTGGTCGTGAAGGAAGCATTGGCCCAGCGACCTGGTCAACTTGAGTTCGCGCTCGGCAAGCACCTGCTTCATTTCTGAAAGGTTCACGAGAGAATTTCTCCCAGCGCGCGGACCGCCGCGGCCAATTCCGTCCGGCTGATGGTCAGCGGCGGAGTGAAGCTGATGACATTGGCGTGCCGGCCTTCCGGCAGAAGAATGAAGCCGCGACGCAGCATTTCCTTGATGACGGCGAACGCCCGCTCCGTGGCAGGGGAGCCGTTGGGATTTTTCAATTCCACCCCGGCCATCAAGCCGCGTCCGCGAATTTCGGCGCGCGCGGCAGGGATGGCGCCATGAAGTTGGTCAAGCAAGAAACGGCCCAGTTGGGCCGAGCGTTCCGGCAGGCGGCCTGTTCGGATCGCGGCGATTTGCGCCAGGGCCATGGCGCAGCCTACGGGGTTGCCCTGAAAGGTGCTGGTATGAATGGCCTCGCCGGCGGAGGGCGGCCACGCGGCGTCAATAATGTCCGCGCGCCCCACGCAGACGGAAAGAGGGAATCCGCCGGTGAGGGCTTTTCCAAGGCAGATCAAATCCGGGATTGTGCCGGAATCCTCGCAAGCGAACCACGTTCCCGCGCGGCCAAAGCCGGTGTAGATTTCGTCCAGCACCAGCAGCGCGCCGGTTTGATCGCAACAGGCGCGCAGCATCGGCAGGAAACCGGCGGGCGGGACATTGATGCCCCCGCGCGCCTGGATCGGCTCGGCAAGAATCGCGCCGCAATTTTCACTGTCAAGAAGACGCTTGATCTGTTTTTTCAGGTCCTTCAGGTCCTCCGGCGTTTTCGGAAAGGGGACAAAATGCCCGAACTCGCGCAATTGCGGACGAAACGGATCGCGGAAGAACGGGCGATGCGTGGCGTTGAGGGCGCCGTAACCCAGGCCGTGGTAGGCGCCCTCGAAGGCCACGATGCCTTGCCGGCCCGTCGCCAGGAGAGCTGTCTTGAGCGCGGCTTCCACGGCTTCGAAACCGGCATTGTTGAAGATGGTCTTACCGGTATGGCGTCCGCCGGTCCAGCGTTCAAAGGTGACGCGGCTCAACTCGCGCGCCAATCGCGCCTTGGGGGCGTGCGGATGGACGTCGCCCATGGCGTGCGGCAGCCGGCTCATCTGCCGTCGGCCGGCCGAAACCACGCGCGGATTGGCGTGTCCCGCCGCCGCCACGCCGAATGCCGCTGTCAAGTCGAGATAGCGTCTGCCCTCGGCGTCCCAAACATGGGTGCCTCGGGCGCGGTCCCAGACGATTGGCCATGAGCCGTCCGGCTCGATGGCGAGCATGTTCGGAGATTCGTAGGCGCGGAGTTGGTCCAGAACGCGTTCGGAGACGGTTTTCATCGGTCAAACGCCTTTCTGGTCCGGCGGCCAGATGAACTTGTGCATTTGCAGTTGAAAGCGGACGGGGAGCGCATCGGCGATTATTCTTTCCACGAGGTCCCTGCGGGTGATTGGAACCTGGCCTGGCGGCACTGCCCGCAACGATTTGTCCTGCTGGTGCGGCGACAGTGGACTCACCCAGGAGAACAGAACCGGGCAGGTCTCCGCCAGCTTGCGGGTCAAGACGATTTCCCTGGCCCATTCGTAGTCTTGAGTGGTGCCGATGACAAATTTGACCTCGTCGGTTGTCCTGAGGAGCGCGAGGTTTTCCCATCGGTTGCGCCCGGACTCGCCGCTGCCGGGGCATTTCAAGTCCATGATGCGCCGCACTCTCGGATCGACCGGGCCAATATCCAGCGCGCCGCTGGTTTCCAGGAGCACGGTGAAACCGGCGTCGCAGAGCGACTTCATGAGCGGGAGTGATTTTTTTTGCAGAAGCGGCTCGCCCCCGGTTAATTCAACCAGGGGCAGACGCCCTGCAGTGGAACGGGCCGCAAAGGGCGCGGCCAGTTCGTTGACTCGCGCCAGAATTTCCGGCGTCGACATTTCCCTGCCTTCGGTGAAGGCGTAGGCTGTGTCGCAATAGGAGCAGCGCAGGTTGCAGGCCGTCAAACGGATGAAAACACAGGGCAAACCGGCCCAGGTGCTCTCACCCTGCACACTCAGATAAATCTCATTAATGACCAAAGAGTCCGACACTGCGTTAATTTACGGTTTACCATTGGTGATTTACGAGTCACAAATAGGGGCGACGATGAATGGGATGTGATTCTTTTACACGAAGCAAACGAAGGATTTTCGCCAGCGTGGGCTTTCTCATTGTTGCGCGCGCTGGCGGCATAAAGCAGAAAGGCCGGACTTGCGTCCGGCCCCCCGTTGTTTATGAGAACAAACGAGTAAAGTCGCTGTATTGACCCGGCGCTGCGCGGCAGACGAGACGCATTGCCCACACGAACCTGCTCTTCTGCACCGTCAACGTTAAAAGATTACCCTTTCGGCCGTCTTTCACCAAGTCACCAGTACTGGTGACAACGCTTTACGGGATTACAGCGTCCTCAAACGCAGATTTAATGGGTCGCAACCACGTTCTGTTTGGCAACAAACGCGGAATGCCCTGCATGTTTGGGTTTTTTTACTTGACGAGGAGTCGAAATTAGTTGAATGTCCCAGGTATGAGGGGAGCATTGGCCACCCATTTGGTTTTGCTAGTTTTGGCCGCACCAGCGGCACTTCAAGCCCAAACCGAACAGTTCGACGGTTTCGACTACGTGACAAATGCCGACAACACTATCGAAATCATCTTTACCTACCCTCCAACATCGGGGGACACAACCAACGGCGCCTGCATAATTCCTGCCACCATCAACGGCCTGCCTGTCACCAGCCTCGGGTACATCGCATTGACCGAAGCTGACCCGACGAGTATCACGATTCCGGGCAGCGTCACCAACATCGGAGTGGAAGCGTTCGAAGGTTGCACGAGACTGACCAGCATTACGATTCCCGCCGGCAGCATCGCTGATCTGGCCTTCTTGGGGTGCGCTGGCCTGACCAACATCACGATTTTGAGCGGCGTCACCAGCCTCGGGTCAGGGGCGTTTGCAAATTGCGATAGCCTGACCACCGTCACGATGCTGAACGGGGTCACAAACATCGGGGGAACGGCGTTTTCAGATTGTGGTAACCTGACCACCGTCTATTTCGCTGGAAACGCTCCCACTATTGGTTCGGATGTTTTCGCGAGTAGCAACGCGACGGTCTATTATTGTGCGGGGACCACCGGCTGGAGTGAATTCTCATCCAATGCCGACCTTCCGGTGGTGGTGTGGAACCCGCTCGGTTCATCTGGCGACGTCCGGGTTGGACTGCAGAGCAATCAATTTGAATTCAGCTTCACCGGGCCAGACAATCTCCCCGTCGTGGTCGAAGCCTGCACCAATCTAGCCAGTCCCATTTGGACTCCGATCCTGACAAACGTGCTTTCCAACAACTCGTTCTACTTCAGCGAGCCTTGGCAGACAAACCTCTCTGGCCGCTTCTATCGCATCAGCTCACCTTGAGCGCGGCGCGCTAAGCCGTAACGGCGATGGCGGAGCGACTCAAGAAAGACGTTCAGCAAGACCATTTCCAGCCGCGCCAATAGTGTTGACCGCTTCCGAGGCGCCGCCGCCCCCCAAATCTTGCGTTGGCGAACGATACTAACACAATGTTCTGTTCATTTCAGGCTTTTGGCGGGGGGAAGAATCCAGGCGGAGCGATGCGCGTCAAATCCGATTCGCGGATAATAGGTTTCCGCCTTCGGCGCTGACAGCAGGATGATGTTCGCCCGATTTCCCAGCCGGGACCGGGTGAGACGAATCAGTTCACGCCCAATTCCCCGCTTCTGGTATGCCACGTCGACGGCCAGGTCCGATAGGTAACAGCAATACTCAAAATCAGTCACGGAACGGGCGACTCCAACAAGCTTCTCGCCGTCCCACGCCGTGCAAATCAGGTTGGCGTGCTCGAGCATTGCCTTGACGCACTTTGAATCATCGACGGGGCGGCGTTCCGCAAGCGTCGAACGTTTTAAGAGATCGACAAACTCCTCCGCGCCGATCACTTGGGTGTGTTCATACCGGATGCTCATTTTTGGGCGAAATCATATTGCGCGAGGGCTGGCGCGTATATTGAATTCGACGCGCCTTTGAAAATTGACATTTGGGACTCGCGGCGCTCGCCCCTCCCGGAAAAATGGGTAGTGACTCAATTTGGATTTCTGGCCTAAAATCGGCGTTTCTCACTTGTGCTCAACAGGTTGCGGTCCAAATTGCGGCATGGATGTATTATTGTGATGTGCGTTTTGGCCCGACAAAAATTGTCACATCATCGCTGTTAACAAGCGCAGGCCATTCACCAATTGAGCATTGCACTCCGGCGGTCTTAAAGGCGGAATATACAGCTTGTGTGTCCGATTTGCCAGTGGGAAATTTATCGCTAACCTCGAATCCTAACCCGGAGACCCCTTCTCCGCCCATTTGCAAATTGATGCCAGCTTGGAATCCACATTCACTCAAGAAGGCCGCAAGATCATCAGCGTATAATTCAGATTCTATATCTGAACCAAAGTGGAACATTTTCACGCCTATTCGTCTGTTAACATTGGCTTGGTGGATGTCGGAAAGCAATTGTCTGAGAGCAGTTTTCTGTTTGGCATTTAGTGTTCTCCACTGCACAGCGGCCTCAAGCACGGCCACATTTGAGCGCAATACAAGATTATTTGATTCGGTGGTCGCGGCAAATGATCGCGCATCAGCAGCCTCTTTGTCGGTCTTGAACGCATCAGGAACCTCACATGCCAGTCCCACCATTACAACACACCAGCAAAATGCCCCAAATCCTTTGAGTCCGCGTTTGTGTTTTTCAAACCATTGTTCAAACCAAAGCTCCGAGAAGACCTCAATCCCCTCACCTAAAACGCCGAGCAGCACCAGGGCAATTGCCGGATGTCTCTTTGCAAATTCCCAACCTATTGAAAGCCATGATGAAATGAAGCACATCGATGAGAGCATTGACGGTGCTGCACCCTATATTCTGAAGTGGGCATTAGAGGTGGACCCCTAATTTTAGACCACAGGTAAGTTTCGATTTTCGCCGGTTTGCTGTAGATAATAAAGAGCAGACCTATGAAAGCAAAACGCAAACGGCACAGTGCGGCCTTCAAGGCCAAAGTGGGATTCGAAGC
>DATKFW010000009.1:0-8392 GCA_035511075.1 Vulcanimicrobiaceae bacterium | reverse complement strand
GCGCCACCGGCCCCCATTGATGATATGATTCAAATCCGTCAGAATCGAAGCCTCGTCGCTGGCCGGAAACGTAAAGCGTAAGATGCCCGCGCGTTCGCCAGCGGTGAGTTCCGCAGTGACGCCGGATTTCTGGAGTTTCACACTGTAATAGCCGGCCGCGGCGGATTCATCCGCGTGCGAAAACGCTGATTGATAGCCCCTCTCGGGATGATCCTTGCCGCCGGGAACAAATTCCGGTTTGCCCACCTGCGGCACGAACAGGAAATCCCCCAGATCAGGGCAGCCGGTGCCGCTCAAGTGCGTCAGGCTGAAGCCATGAATGGTTGGGTCCTTGTATTCGTAACCAGAGTCTGTGTCCCAGTTCGTGATGTCAGTGTCCGGACTGATCTGGATCATGCCGAACGGCGCGGACGGACCCGGAAACGTGTTCCCGCCACCCTTTGTGCCAACGAAGGGACGGATGTAATCCGACAGGCGCGTCTGGGCGTCGGCAGACTGGGCCAAATCAATCAGCGGCAGCACAACCAGAAACAGAATACGCGCTCTCTTCAAGAAATGAGGACGGTCACAGCCCGCCGCCACAATTAAAAACAGGTTATGCAAAGTTCTCATTGATGGATATTTCACCGGTTGCATGGAATTCGTCCAACAGCGCATCAATCGTGTACCACGCTCCTGAATCAGGCTACAAAAAACATTCGACCGCCCGCGTGAAGCCAGTCGATGAACCGGGGTTTTGCTTGCGCGCATTTCATCGTGGATTTATACGTGGGACGACGAACATTGGGGTGACGACACTGCCGCCAAAGTCCTGCGCCAAGCAATCGAACTCATGATGAAATTAAATAAGACTGTCCCGCCGGCCAACTCCTCCGGAGTTGTGGTTTCCGTTGTCCTCGCTGCGATGGCCGTCGCGCCGCGAGCATGTTTGAGCCAGAATCAGGCCGATTCCCCGTCCCGGCAGCGCATTCTGCTGGATGCCGGCTGGCGCTTTAAACTCGCTCCCGAAGCCGCCATCTCCGATGCGGTCGAAATCGTCAATTGGCGCTGGAAGACCGATGACCTGAAAGGTCGTGACGTTGAAAATGCCGGTTCGGACGTTGATACTTCGGGTCCAGACTGGCATGACGCCAAATCAGGCGATGACACTTTTCAGGGGCGCACTGGATTTGAGTGGTTTCGCGCCGTTCTACCGGATGTTCCCGGACCGTACCGAGTCATCCATTTTGAAACCGTCGATGACAACGCCACCGTTTATCTCAACGGTCGAAGAGTCGCGCGACACGTGGGATGGAGCGAACCATTTGACGTGCCATTGGATGAGGCATGGAAACCTGGCGGCGTAAACTCGCTGGCTGTTCTGGTGGAGAATAACGATGGCCCCGGTGGTATCACGGCCAGAGTCGACTTGGGACGGCTGCCGCCCGCGAAGCCCGAAGCCAACCCCATCGCGTCCGAATTCGATGATCAAGCCTGGCGTCTGGTGCATTTGCCTCACGACTACGTGGTCGAAGGCGTTTTTGCCGCTTCTGCCAATACCAGCCACGGTTCCCTGCCGACGCCGCCGGCGTGGTACCGGAAGACTTTCACGTTGCCCGCTTCTGCGGCGGGCAAGAGCGTGTGGATTGACTTCGACGGCGCGTTTCGCGACAGCATCGTTTATTTGAATGGCAAAGAACTGGGAGAGCACCAGAGCGGCTACACCTCCTTCCGCTACGACATCAGCCATGCCGCCATTTTTGGCGGCGAAAACGTCCTGGCGGTACACATCGACCCGAAACATTACGAAGGATGGTGGTACGAGGGCGGGGGCATTTACCGCCATGTTTGGTTGAACATTGCCAATCCGATACATGTTGCGCCGTGGGGCACGTTTGTTTTTGCCGATCTGCCGGAACCGGGCCCGGACGGAAATGCCGCGCCCGCCACGGTCCACGTCAAGACGAAGCTTGCCAACGCCGGCGCTACGCCGGCCCAATGCGAATTGGTCTCGCGCCTGGTCGATGACGGCGGGCTTGCGGTGGCCGAAATCTCCAGCCCGATCACCGTCCCGGCGGCCGGCGAACAGGAGCTTGAGCAGCAGGGAACGGTTGATCACCCCCGGCTCTGGTCGCTGGAAAGCCCAACCCTTTACCATTTGCAGACATCCGTCAAAGTCAACGGCGAAATTGTGGACACGTTGGACACCCGATTTGGCATTCGCACTGCCCGTTTTGATGCTGACAAAGGGTTCATTCTCAATGGCAAGCCGGTGAAAATTCAGGGCACCTGCAATCACCAGGACTTTGCGGGCGTTGGCATCGCTGTGTCCGATTCATTGGAATATTGGCGCGTCAAGAAACTCAAAGAGATGGGCGACAATGCCTGGCGCATGTCGCACAATCCTCCCAATCCGGAACTGCTCGATGCCTGCGACGAACTCGGGATGCTCGTTATGGACGAAAACCGGCATTTGGGCGACACTTATACCGACCATACGGCCACCGAGACGGAATATTCCAACCTGGGCGACCTGGCGGACATGATTCTGCGCGATCGCAACCATCCCAGCATTATCATGTGGTCGATGTGCAACGAGGAGGGCTTGGAAGGTTCGGAGGAAGGCGCGCGGATCTTTTCGGCCATGATGAACGTCGTCCACAAATACGACGCGACGCGGCCGATTTCCAGCGCCATGAACGGAGGCTGGTTTGAGCCCGGCTTCGCCACGGTGGAGGATTTGATGGGAGTCAACTATAGCCCCAACGTGTACTCCCGTTTTCACCAGGCGCATCCAAAGATGCCCATGTTCGGAAGTGAAACCGCCAGCACCGAGAGCACGCGCGGCGAATACTCCGACGACAAGGAGCGAAGCTTCGTCACCTCCTATAACATGACGGACGATTCGTGGCGGCCTGTTGCCCAACGCGACTTCATGGCGGGGAGCTTCGCGTGGACGGGTTTTGATTACAAAGGCGAACCCTCTCCCTATGGCTGGCCCGCCATCAACAGCCAATATGGCATTATGGACATGTGCGGATTTCCGAAGGACAATTATTATTACTATCAATCATGGTGGAAGACCAACCCTGTGATCCATATCATGCCGCACTGGAATTGGCCCGGCAAGGAAGGCCAGGACATCAGGGTTGTGGTCTTCAGTAACTGCCAACGGGTTGAGTTGTTCCACAACGGCGAAAGTCTCGGCGTCAAAGACATGCCGCGCAACGGGCACTTGAGTTGGACGGTGAAGTATGCCCCCGGCAGCATCTCCGCCAAGGGCTACAATGGTGCAGCGCCGGCAGCAACCGAGACCGTCGAAACCACGGGACCGCCCACCTCATTGCAGTTAAAGACAGATCGCACGGCTCTCGTGTCGGACGGGGAAGACGTCACACCGATTGAAGTCGATATCCTTGACGCGCAGGGCCGGATCGTCCCGACAGCCGACAACCTGGTGACATTCAACGTCGAAGGGGCTGGTTACGTTGCCGGCGTGGGCAACGGCGACCCAGGCGATCACGATCCCGACAAAGCCGGTTTCCGCCACGCCTTCAATGGCAAATGCATGGTCGTCGTCGGCGCGGCTGACAAGCCCGGTTCGATTCGGTTGACGGCGACATCCCCCCGGCCTCAGCAACGCGGGCGTGCAATTGAGCGCCGGTCCGGGAACAGAATGATGCTTCTCATCGGAATGGGATAAGGCGGCCGGCCGCACCATAAAACGAAAAGGCGTGTCTCGATACACATTTGGGCCATCAGCAAACCTCTTTCCTCTGGAAACGCCAGAGCGCCAGCAGCAGCATCCAGACGATGAAGTCCAGGGCGTAAAGGGTCAAAAGCACGACATCGGTCCCTTTCATCATGCTGCCTTGAAGGATGGCCGCAAAGACGTTGAACGGCGCGTAGCTAGGCAGAAGGTAGTAGAGAGGGTTTCCTGTCGAATACAGGCCGTTGCCGGCAACGAATGCCAATACTGCGCCGATGGCCGGATGAACGAAGAGCGAAAGCAGCATCGCCAGCGACCCGAGCATCAATTGCCGGCAAAACATCAGCCAGGGCGCGTATTGCAGGACTGGACTTAGCGCCACGTTTTCCGAAGCCGAAAATATCAAAACAGCAATGCTGGCGATCATCGCGTAACCGGCCATGACGACAACTCCGCCTAAATACTTTCCCAGCAGATACTGCAGCCTGCTGACTGGTTTGGACAGAGTCAGACGAATCGTGCCCCGGCGAACTTCCGAGGCCACGGCAGTCCCAAAGATCATTAACGCCACCAGGCTGCCGCCAAAAGAACTCGCGGCGTAAAAAAATCCCTGGACTGCGGACATGCCCTGCTCCATGGCTTCGTCCATTTTCTTCTTGTCTTCGTCGCTCATCTTGTTGAATACGGGCGAGTTGGTTTCAGCCGTCGAGGCGTCAAACTGGCTGCTGATGTTTTGCCTTGTCCGGCTCATGATCACCGAGAAGAATACCGTCATCGCAACGGAAACCAGCATCAACCCAACCAACAAACGCTGATGCAACAAGGCTCTGATGCTGTCACGGGCAATCAGGAAAACGACACTCATA
Organism: Vulcanimicrobiaceae bacterium; assembly: GCA_035511075.1. Lineage (GTDB taxonomy): Bacteria > Verrucomicrobiota > Verrucomicrobiia > Limisphaerales > Palsa-1400 > DATAUD01. Next base: position 3,838 of record DATKFW010000009.1, on the reverse strand, counting down.
TTTTGGGCGGTGATTCGATGGTTGAGAAAAAAATCTCCTCCAGCGACTGGGTTTCCACTTCGGTTCGTTCGGGCTGAATGCCGTGTCGTTGAAGCAATTCCTCTACCTGCGATTGAGTCGCCGCGTCGCCGCTTTTGACGGTGACTTCGCCGCGCGACATCGTGACCTCGGCCTCGCTCGCGGCCAGCGCCTCCAGCACCACACCGGGGACGTTTTTCAAGATAAGCCGACTGCTCCGCGCGGTGGAAAGCTCCTGAAGCGTCCCGACGCGCTTCAATTCCCCCTTCTGCAGAATCGCCACACGGTCGCACACCGATTCCACCTCGGACAAAATATGAGAGCTGATGAAGATGGTTTTTCCGCGGCGCTTGAGTTCAACCAGGATGTCGCGAAATTCCTTTCGCCCGACCGGGTCGAGGCTGGCAGTGGGTTCGTCCAGAATGAGCAAATCTGGGTCGTGCAGCATGGCCTGGGCAAAACCGAGGCGTTGCAGCATACCCTTTGAATACTTGGAAACCGATTTGTGAGCGGCATCCTCCAGGCGCAGAAGCTTGAGTAGTTCCGCAATGCGCGCGCCGCGCATCTCCACCGGAACCTTGAGCAGCGCGGCATAAAATTCCAGCAACCCCTGGCCGGTATAGTAATCATGCAAATTGACCGACTCAGGAAGATAGCCCAACCGGCGATGCACGCTCGAATCCGTGACTGGCTCGCCAAATAAAAGCGCGCTGCCTGACGTGGGCCGGATGAGATTGAGCAAAAGCAGGATGGTGGTGGTTTTGCCGGCGCCGTTTGGGCCAAGAAATCCGAAGGTCTCGCCTTCCCGAACGTCGAGGCACAGGCTTTTCAAGGCAGGCGCGACATCCCGTCCATTCATGAAAGTGGAATACCACTTCTCCAGTTTCTCGGTGTGGATGGCAGCCATAGCCTTATTGCTTGATCAGGCGCTCGATGGCCTGCTGCATCGCACTGTCGTCAGCACTATATCCGACTTGCAGCCACTGAATGACCCCGCTTTTGTCCACCAGCACCAGCGTCGGTATGCCGCGCACACCGTATTTTGCGGCGACACTCCCGTCGGCGTCCAGGACTACATGGAATCCGTACTTTTTCCGCGTGATGAATTGACGGACTTGGTTGGCTGGTTCCGCTTGATTCAAACTGAGAATCTCCAATCCCTGGCCTTTGTATTTATCCTGCAAAGTCTGCAAGCCGACCATGGCCATCCGGCATGGGCCGCACCATGTTGCCCAAAAATCCAGTAAGACCACTTTCTGCCCGCGATAACTGGCCAGCGAAATCTTGTTGCTGGATAAATCCAGAACGGAAAAATCGGGAGCGGACTGGCTGAGTTTGACATTGCCCATCTCACGTACTGAACCCGCGGTATGGCCGCCCTGGACGTTGACCTTTACTTCATAATTGATCCAAACGGTGGCCGCCGCAAAGATTGCAATAGCCAAAATCCGAACAAATTGACGCGCCTTTGAATTGTTCGCGACAGGATCCACAGTCCTCTTTGTTGTCCTCTGGCACGTCATTGTCAAGCTGCTTACACGGCGCGGCACGGCTTTATCCATTCGCAAAATGTGGGGGACAAGATGGAGTGGAATCGGCCATTTTGGGCCTGACAGACGACGCATCGGACGTGGATAACGGCGGCGCCGGGATGATGACTACCGACCTTATGCTCATGCAGTGGGACGGCCCTCGCCTTGAGCGAAAATCCCCGGGGCTGCTTTCCGAGGACGCCAGCCGATCGTGGAAGGCGTCAAGCCAGACTTCGTTGCCGTTACCGAAGCCTTTGGATATTAGCTCTTGTGCCGGAATGCCTCTGCCATTATACCATTGCAGTGAATTCAATGTTGTCCGTCTGCGTCGTCGTCATGATCATCGGACAAATGGACTTGTCCGCCCAATCGCTGCCGACTCCGGACGTTCCCATTGCGCTTTGGCCCGAAGGGGCGCCGGGGGCGATGGGGACAAATTCCGAGGATTTTCCCACAATAACGGCGTTTTTTCCCCCGGTCGGAATTGCCACGGGGGCGGCGATGGTGATTTGTCCCGGTGGCGGCTACAGCAGCCTCGCTTCGCACGAAGGGAAGGACTATGCGCTTTGGCTCAATCAACAGGGCATTGCCGGATTCGTTCTCAAATACCGGCTTGGTTCACACGGGTACCGGCATCCGAGAATGTTGGAAGACGCCGCGCGCGCGGTGCGATTGGTCCGGTTCCATGCCGCTGATTGGACGGTTGACGCGCGACGCGTGGGAATCATGGGATCGTCCGCGGGTGGACACTTGGCGTCCACTTTATTGACACATTACGACGCCGGCCAGCCGGGGGCTGCCGATCCGATTGACCGGCTCAGTTCCAGGCCGGACATCGGTATCCTTTGCTACCCTGTGATCACCATGGGCCAACCCTTCACTCATAAAGGGTCGCTCGAAAATCTGCTCGGAAAGGACCCCGACACCGCCCTTGTCCGGGAGCTTTCCAATGAATTGCACGTGACCAGCGACACCCCGCAGTGCTTTATTTTTCATACTTCGGACGACCCGGTGGTGCCCGTGGAAAACAGCCTTATGTTCGCGGCGGCCCTCCGCCAGGCCGGCGTCCCGTTCGCACTTCACATTTATCCGCATGGCCGGCACGGGATCGGTTTGGGAAGCAAGGTCGATGATCCTTCGCATTGGCATCCGTGGACGCACGAGTGCCGGTTGTGGCTCAAAGAACAGGGTTTTGGGAAATAGAAAATTCGCGCTTGGAAACTGTCGGCCGATCAAGTAGGGTGCCATCGTGAATTCCGCAAAAGTCGATCAAACGGCCGATTCGTCGAGGGTTGGCACGGGATTCGCTATCACAAGGACAATATTTATGATGCGACATGTCGTTTTGGCTGTTTTTGCGGCGGGCTTGTTTGTCTCGTGTGAGTCCGATGCTCCGTACGAACCCGCGAGCAAACCTGAGCAAATCCAATTCAAACGAGTTCGCCTCGATGTTTACCCTGAAGACGTGCGCAAAGACCTTGCCCACTATACCAACACTCCCGTGGCCTGGGTTGGCGTCATTCGGGGCACCAAGGCCGAGGAGGACGATTTTGGCGGGAAAATTTCCGCGGACTCGTCGTTTGACCATCATTATTTTGACTGGGAGCAGGACACCGACGCGGCCGGCGTCAATCTGCTGGTCTCGCCCCGCGGTGAGGGCACTTTTTCCTGCCACTGGCAATTGCAAAAAAAGGACAATGAGGCCAGCGCGTACGACGCGGAAAAATTCGCGCACGCGGGAAACCTGGCCATCGTCTATGGCGTGCCTGAATCGGTAAAGGACGACGGCACGGTTGTTTTGAGATACTGCTATTTGCGAGTCCTGGGTCCCGGCCATTTCAACACCAACGAACTCAATTACGGGCGTTTGGGATTGGAACCGTATCGCCCCATGGTTGGCCAATAGGCGGCTTCGGTAGTGCCCTTCTAATTTGATTTTTTAGGTTCCTGAAGGATCATGCGGCAGGATATGCCAAGGAGACAAAATCCGACCACGGACAGCGGTCTTTATTACCTCTCCAACCCCATCCTCTCAAACGCCCAATTTGTCTCAAGTGTCAAAAGTTAGGACTGACACCTGTAGACCTGTACGACACCTGTACTCTTACCTCTCCAACCCCATCCTCTCAAACGCCCAATTTGTCCAAGTGTCAAAAGTTAGGACTGACACGAATGGCGCTTAGTTAAGGCGGGTGGGTTCATGGATGTGGCTTGTCAAGTTGTTGCCCGGTATTTGCCTCGATGGGGGATTTCGACGAATTGATGACGAGGCTTCGTTAACAACGAAT
>DATKFW010000008.1:0-39235 GCA_035511075.1 Vulcanimicrobiaceae bacterium | reverse complement strand
GCACGGTTATCCCGTTGGTGGAATGCCAGGGGTATTCCTTCCTGTCGATGGCCAGCACACGCGGCAGCAATTCTACGTTGTGGCCGAACAGGCGCATCGTGACGGTTCCGGGAAGGAATGTCGGGTCTTGAAAAACCATTTCTCCGAAGGGCAGATCGGGCGTGTCCTGGCCGAAGGTGATGGTTCGCGAGAGGTTCGGCGTGGTTTTGTCCCGGGGGAACGAGACGGTTTGGGAAATGTTAAGTTTGGCTTCGGAGATGGAAAGGGCGGGCTCTCCGGCGGCGTCGGTCCGAAATGTGATCTGCCAGGGGCCGTTTGCGGCTCTCCGGCGCTCTATCCACGAGAATGCGACAAAATAAAAGACGACCGCAATGGCACAGGCGGCAGCGATGTGCTTGAGAATGCCTTCCTGGCGCATTTCAAAATTCTTCGGCTTTCCGGAACTTCTGTCAAGGCGCGGGCCGGGACCCGATTGTCAGTACGAAATCACACGGTGTAACTGCCCGACGAGGTGACGCCGCCGTGGCCGGTCCAATTGGTGTGGAAGAACTGGCCCGCGGGCTTGTCCAACCGTTCATAGGTGTGGGCGCCGAAGTAGTCACGTTGGGCCTGGAGCAAATTGGCGGGCAGCCGCTGGCATCGGTAACTGTCGTAAAAGTTAAGCGCGGTCGAAAAGGCGGGGGCCGGGATGCCTTTTCGCGCCGCGATGGCAATGACTTTGCGCCACGACCGCTGGCATTTTTTGATTTCCCGGTTGAAAAACTTGTCCAGGAGAAGATTGGTCAGGTTGGGTTTGCGATCGAATGCTTCCTTGATTTTTCCCAGGAAACGGCTCCGGATGATGCAACCGCCGCGCCACATCAGCGCGACGCCGCCGTAGTTAAGGTTCCAGCCGTACTCCTTGGCGGCGGCCCGCATGAGCATGTAGCCCTGGGAATAGGAGATGATTTTGGAGGCGTAGAGCGCCTTTCGGATGTCCTCGATGAGTGCGACGCGATCGCCGGGGATTTGGGGCCTGGGGCCTTTCAATTGTTTGGCCGCCGCGACGCGCTCTTCTTTCAATGCGGAGACGCATCTGGCATAAACGGCCTCGGCGATCAGAGTGATGGGAATGCCCAGTTCGCTGGAATTGATGACCGTCCATTTGCCCGTGCCTTTCTGCCCCGCGGTGTCAACAATCTTATCCACCAACGCCTGGCCGTCGGCATCTTTGAAGGCCAGGATAGAGGCCGTGATCTCGATAAGGTAGGAGTCCAATTCCGTCTTGTTCCACTCGGCAAAGACCGGCGCCATCTCTTCGGCGGTCATTCCCAGGCCGTCCTTCATGAGTTGGTAGGCTTCGCTGATTAATTCCATGTCGCCGTACTCGATCCCGTTGTGGACCATTTTGACGTAGTGGCCGGCGCCATTCTCGCCCACCCAATCGCAGCACGGCGTCCCGTCATCGACCTTGGCGGCGATCCCCTGGAAAATATCCTTGACGTGTGGCCACGCGTCTTTGGACCCGCCGGGCATGATGGACGGGCCATGCCGGGCGCCATCTTCGCCGCCGGAAACACCGGCGCCGACGAACAGCAACCCCTTTTCCTCCAAATACTTGACGCGCCGGGTGGTGTCCTCAAAAAGTGAATTGCCGCCGTCGATGATGATGTCGCCCTTTTCAAGGTGGGGGAGGATTTCTTCAATCAAATCATCGACGGGTTTGCCCGCCTTGACCATCATCATGACGCGGCGCGGCCGCTTGAGCAGGCCGGCCAATTCCGCCAGCGAATGGGCGCCGATGACTTTGGTGCCTTTGGCCTCGCGTCCCACAAATTCGTCCACCTTGGCGACCGTGCGGTTAAAAACGGCCACGGTGAAACCGTGGTCATTCATGTTGAGAACGAGATTCTGGCCCATAACGGCCAGTCCGATCAGTCCGATGTCTGCTTGGGCTTCCATCTTGATGTGAACATACAAAATGGTTTTCTTTTGGCAACAGCGGAAATGCTGTGACATATTAATCGGCACGTGAACATGAATTATAAAATTTCCCGGCGCGCGGCGTCGCTGACCCCTTCAATCACCCTGGCGATCGACGCCAAGGCCAAACAAATGAAGGCGGAGGGAATCGACGTGGTCAGTTTCGCCGCCGGCGAGCCGGATTTCGCCACGCCTGCGCACATCACCGAGGCGGCCATCAAGGCGCTCAACGATGGATTCACCAAGTACACGCCCAGCAGCGGCATTCCGCAATTGCGACAGGCGGCGGCGGACAAATTCAAGCGCGACAACGGGCTGCATTACAAGCCGTCGCAAATCATCATCTCCTGCGGCGGCAAACATTCGTGCTGCAATGTCGTCCTGGCGACGTGCGACCCCGGCGACGAAGTCATCATTCCGGCGCCGTATTGGCTCAGTTACCCGGAAATGGCGCGTCTAGCGGAAGCAAAGCCGGTCATCGTTGAGACCACGGACAAAAGCGAATTCAAAATCACGCCCGAACAGTTGCGCGCGGCCATCACGCCGCGGAGCCGCCTGTTTATTCTCAATTCACCGTCCAACCCGACGGGTTCACTCTACACACCCGAGGAGATCAGGGCTTTGGGCGATGTCTGCGTGGATAAGGGCGTTCTCATCATGAGCGACGAGATTTACGAGAAACTGGTCTATGACGGCGCCCAGCACGCCAGCGTCGCGGCCTTTTCCCAAAGGCACTACGACCAAACAATCATCGTCCATGGGCTGGCCAAGGCTTACTCGATGACCGGTTGGCGCATCGGTTTGACCGCCGCGCCGGAACCAATCGCGCGCGCCATCGACGCGATCCAGAGTCATAGCACGAGCAATCCGACCTCGTTTGCGCAAAAAGGAGCTGTGGCGGCCTTGAACGGCCCGCAGGACCACCTTGCGCCCTGGCTGGCGGAATTCGCCCGGCGCCGGGTTTATGCGTGGGAACGCTTGAACAAGATCCCCGGCATCTCCTGCGTCAACGCGAAAGGGGCGTTTTATTTATTTCCCAACATTTCCAAGACGGGCCTTAAATCGATGGACTTTTGCGCGCGATTGCTGGAGAAAGAGAAAGTCGCCGCCATTCCGGGCGTTGCATTTGGAGCCGATGATTACGTGCGCATCAGCTATGCCACGAGCATGGCCAACATTGAGAAGGGCCTGGACCGAATCGAGAGATTCGCCAAAGCCTGTCAATGAGAATATTGCGGCCGCATCAAGTTAACACACGTTTTCACTTGGATTTCGGCGGTTCGATCGTTAACTTGCACGGCATGAAAGCTTTAATCCACGCCCTGGCGCTTGCCACGGCATTTTCGGTGTCGTTACAGACCGCGCACGCGGAACCTAAGAAAGTCCTGTTCTTCTCCAAGTCCTCCGGTTTTGAGCATGACATGATCAAGGAGCGCGACGGCCAGATGAGCAAAGCGGCCAAAATTCTGCAGGAACTGGGCGCGAGCAACAACATCGAGTTCACGTTCACCAAGGACGGAAGCCTCTTTACGCCGGAAAACATCGCCAAATACGACGCATTTTTCTTCTATACGACAGGTGATCTGACCGAAGCGGGAAGTGACAAGAACCCGCCGATCTCCAAGGAGGGCAAGGCCGCGTTTCTGGAAGCCATTCACAACGGCAAAGGCTTCATTGGGACCCACTCCGCGACGGACACATTCCATTCCCCGGAAGGCAAGGGAAGCACCGCCGGGCGCTGGCAAAACGACGGCGACAAGGCCGACCCCTACATAAAAATGATCGGCGGTGAATTCATCATTCACGCCTCTCAACAGGCCGCGCATCAGATTTGCGTGGACAAGAGTTTTCCCGGGATGAGCGCCGTGCCCGATGATTTTGGACCGATGGAAGAGTGGTATTCCCTCAAGGATTTTGCGCCCAACCTGCACGTGCTCCTGGTGCAAGACACCTCGCACATGGACAAGACAGGCAACAATGCCAGCGCCTACGACCGGCCCGATTATCCTTCCACCTGGGCGCACATGTATGGCGCGGGCCGCGTGTTTTACACCAGCATGGGGCATCGCGACGACGTTTGGACCAATCCTGTTTTCCAAAAAGTCCTGCTCGGCGGCATCAACTGGGCCGTCGGCAACGTCGATGCCGACGTGACGCCCAATATCGAAAAGGTCACCCCGGAGGCCGACGTATTGCCCCCGGCACCAGCCAGGTAATCAGGTCGAGAACAAAGGCGATCTTTGACCAAAGACCGGTTTGGTAGTAGGTTTCCCCGGCCAATGACGCCGCTGTTATGCGGCCGAGACACTCCATGAACACGACACCTCGCGTTTTATTGGTGGACGATGATGAGGCTTCGTTCATTCTCCTGCGGCGTTTGCTTTCCAAGGTGCCCCACAAAAGTTTTGCCACCGATTGGGCGGCTACGTATGAGGCGGGCTTGCGGGCTTTGAATGAAAATCGGCACGATGTTTGCCTGCTGGATTATCGGCTCGGCCCCCGCACGGGGTTGGACCTCCTGCGCGAAGCGGTTGCCCATGGCATACAGACCCCGATCATCATACTGACCTCCTCGGACGATTCGAGAGTGGATTTGCAAGCCACTGAATTGGGCGCGGCGGACTTTCTTCTGAAGGACCAATTGGAGCCGGTCATGTTGGAGCGCGTGATCCGCTATTCGGTGCAACACGCCGCCACGCTCAAGGCTTTGCAAAAGAGCCACGAACGGTTTCGCCTCCTGTTCGAACGCAGCATGGATGCGATCTTGATTTCCAACGACCGGGGCCAATTTGTCGAACTCAACGGCGCCGCCTGCCGTCTTCTGGGTCTAAGCGCCGAAGAGTTGCTGGCCAGAAAATGGAACGACGTGTTCGCGCACGACTTGCGTCAAACGACCGAGCGACGCTCCGAAACCCTGGGCGAACTCTCCTTCACCAAACCAAACGGCGAACGCTGTTTCATCGAGTTTTCCTCAACGCAACTGGCCGCCGACCTGAACTTGAGCATCCTGCGGGACGTGACGGATCGGCGCAATCTGGAGCGTGAAATCCAGGAGATCAGCGAACGCGAACAGCGCCGCCTGGGCCAGGACCTGCACGACGGCCTGGGCCAATCGATGACCGGAATCGCATTCCTGGCCAAGGTCCTGCAACAAAAGCTCCAGGCCAGGGAGATCGAGGAAGCGGAGGCGGCCGGGAACATCGCCTCATTGATTAACGAGGCGCTGGCCCAGACCCGCCGCCTATCGCGCGGGCTCTGCCCCGTTGTGCTTGACAGTAATGACATCGAAGCGGCCCTGGAACAATTGGCCGAAAATCTCCGGACATTGTTTTCGGTCAGTTGCGAATTGCGGTACGACCCGGATGTCAAGATCGCCGATAACACCGTGGCGGTTCATCTTTATCGCATCGCCCAGGAAGCGGCCACCAACGCGATCAAACACGGCCACGCCAGAAATGTTTTGTTGAGCCTGACCGGCAACGGCCCCCGCGTCATCTTGAAGATCAAGGATGACGGAACGGGATTTCCGCCAACGCCCGAGGGCAAGGGCATGGGACTTCGCGTCATGCATCATCGGGCGCGGATGATTGGGGCGACCATCAGCGTGCGCCAGCCCAAAGAGGGCGGCATCACGGTCACCTGTTCGATTTCCCGGATACACGCCATGAAAAAGAAGTCGGAGGAAGTGCGCCCGCCGCCCCGCAAGAAATCGACGGTTTCCGACGAGCATCCCGCGGCGGCGATCCTCTAAAATGTCAAATCACCTTCTGTTTTGGCACCCGCGCGTCTACAATGGCGGGCGATGACTGAATCAGGAACCCGGCGTCCAATTTGGGTCATATCTTTGTTGCTTGCGGCAGCCGTGCTGGCTGCGTTTTGGCCGGCCCTGCATTGCGGCTTCGTTTATTTCGACGATCCCGATTACGTCACTGAGAACGCCCACGTCCAAAGCGGATTGACCTGGCAAAGCCTTCGTTGGGCGTTCGCCGGCTACGTCTCATACTGGCATCCGTTGACCTGGATTTCGCACATGGCGGATGTCCAATTGTACGGCATGAACCCGGCCGGTCACCACTTGACCAGCGTTCTCTTTCATCTCGTCAATTCCGTATTGTTCTTTCTTCTCCTGCGCCGCATGACAGGCGCCTTGTGGCGCAGCGCCTTCGTCGCCGGCATGTTTGCCTTGCACCCGCTGCGAGTCGAATCGGTGGTCTGGATCGCCGAGCGCAAGGACGTGCTGAGCACCTTCTTCTGGATGCTGACTCTCTGGGCCTATTTTCGCCATGTGGAGGAGGGCCGGCGTGGCGCTGCCAAGTCCAGGGGCTTCTATATCGCGGCCGTGCTCCTGGATGCGCTGGGCCTCATGTCCAAACCGACATTGGTGACAATGCCCCTGGTTCTGCTCCTGCTGGATTACTGGCCACTGCGCCGATTCCCTCCCTTTTCCGCGAAGCTTCTCACGGAGAAGGTCCCGTTTGCTGTTTTGACTCTGGTCTCCTGCGTTATCACCTGCCTGGAGCAGAAGCAGACTGGGGCGATTGTTTCATTGGATCAATTGTCCATTTCTGCCCGCGTCGCCAGCGTGCCGCTGGCCTATGTCGCCTATTTGGGCAAGAACTTTTGGCCCGTCCATCTCGCCGCCTTTTATCCGCATCCCCAGCTTGAGGCCGGGCAGGTTATCGGAGCCTGTTTGTTGCTGGGATTGATTACCAGCCTGGCCCTGTGGCGCGCACGGTCCGAGCCGTATCTGATAGTGGGCTGGCTTTGGTTTTTGATCGTCCTCTTTCCGGTAATTGGTTTGGTGCAGTCAGGCGGGCAGTTTATTGCCGATCGTTTCACGTACATCCCCACCGCTGGCATCTGGATCATGGCCGCCTGGGGATTACGCGATCTGGCGGCCACGCGCCCGGTTTTTCGCCGCATCGTGGCCATCAGCGGCGCCGTGGCGCTGGGCGCCTGCGCCGTGTTGACCTGGCGCCAAGCTGGGGTCTATCGGAACACGGAAACCCTTTGGGACGCCACACTTCGCTCCCAGCCTAATTGTCTGGCCGCCCACTACAACCTGAGCAAATGGTTCTTAAAAACCGGCCGATATGATGACGCCATGGCTCATTGCCGCAAGATTCTGGACGAGCTTCCGGGCGATCCCGCCGCCGAGGGTGTCGTGGCTGAAATCCGCCTGCGGCAGGGCAAATATGCCGAGGCCGCCGATGCGTTTGAAAAGTTACTGGCCCTAAGGCCGGACATGCCGGAGGCCTGGTGCAATCTCGGCTTCGCTCTGCTTCAGCAGCACCGCGCCGGCGAGGCGCTGGAAGCCTATGAAAAGGCGTTGAATTTGGACCCCAACTACGCCCTGGCCCACAACGACCTGGGAAATATACTACTGCAGCAGGGACGCACCGACGAGGCCCTCGCGCATTTTGTTCGCGCGGCGCAAATCATGCCCGATTTCGGCGAAGCCCATTACAACATTGCCGAGATTCTCCTGCGAAAGGGCCGCCCCGTGGAAGCGCTCGCCGAATACCGAAAAACCCTCGCCGCTTTGCCCAACCTGGCGCCGGCCCGTGCCAGAGTCGCCGAAATTCTCCGGCGCCAGGGAGGTCAGAGTGAACAGTGAGCCGGCCGCGCGCCACTGGCGGGTGTTTCTCTTTGCCGCCCTCCTGGCGGCAGCCACGGTTCTGGCGTATCAACCGGCGTGGCACGCCGGATTCATTTGGGATGATGACGTCTATGTCACGAACAATCGATTATTGACAGCGCCCGACGGCCTCGAACGCATCTGGTTTTCCCTCGATTCCCCCTCGCAATATTTCCCTCTTGTTTACACCGTCCTGCGGATGGAACACCGCGCGTGGGGGCTGGCTTCAGGCGGCTATCATTGGGTCAACATTCTCCTGCACGCGGTAAACGCGCTCCTGCTTTGGGGCGTCCTGCGGCGCCTGGCAATTCCCGGAGCATGGCTCGGCGCGGCCCTCTTTGCGCTGCATCCGGTTCAAGTTGAATCGGTCGCGTGGGTGACGGAACTCAAGAACGTGCTCTCGTTGTTCTTCTGTCTCCTGGCGGTGCGAGCGTGGCTGGAATTTGTCGAAGACCGCCCCGGTTCATGGCGCTTTTACGCCGCCGCGCTGATCTTTCAATCGCTGGCCCTCTTCGCCAAAACCACTGCCTGCACACTGCCGGCAGCGCTGCTCTTGACGCTGTGGCTTCAACGCAAACCGATCAATCTTCGCCGGATATTTCAAATCCTTCCTTTCCTTGGCGCGGGGGTCGCGATGGGAGTGGTCAGCGTCTGGTTCGAACGGCACCACCAGTACGCCGTCGGGCAAGCCTTCGCCATTAGTCCGCTCGTCCGCCTGCTCATTGCCAGCCGGGCCGTTTGGTTTTACCTGGGCAAACTGATCTGGCCGGCCAATCTTTCGTTCAGTTATACGCGCTGGCAAATTGATCCGGCGACTGCGACGGCGTACATCTGGCTGGCCGGCATCGGGTTGGCCGCCGCGGCGATTCTCGCACTGCGCCGGATTGTCGGACGCGGCCCGGAAACGGCGGCGATCTATTATGTGGCCACCCTTTCGCCGCTTCTCGGTCTTATCATGGAGTACACCTTTCGTTACTCCTTCGTGGCCGACCATTACCAATATGCCGCCTGCATCGGTCCGCTGGCGCTTGCCGCCGCGGGGATCGATAAAATCCTCATTCGCGTCGATCGACCCTGGCCCATCATGCGTCCGGTCACTTACGGCCTTCTGCTCACGCTCCTGGGCGTGTTGACCTGGCGCCAATGCCGTATTTATGACAACAGCGAAACACTCTGGCGCGCAACGCTCGAACGGTCCCCGGGTTCCCTCATCGCCCGCAACAACCTCAGCCAGGTCCTTCTGGGAAAAGGCGACGTCCCCAAGGCAATCCAGCTTACCCGGGAAGTCCTTGCTCTGGATCCCGACGACGCCGTCGCCCAAAATAATCTCGGCTACGCCCTCCTGCAACAGGGGCAACTGGACGACGCCATCGCTCATTGCCGGGAGTCCATCGCGTTGCAACCCAACGGCCCGGACGCCTATTACAACATCGGACAGGCCTTTCTCAAGAAATCGCAATTTGACGCCGCAATCACAAATTTCGAAATGGCTGTGCGCCTCAAACCGGATTACCCCGCCGCTTATTGCAACCTCGGCTACGCCCTTCTGCAAACAGGCCAGGTTTCCGCAGCCACCGCGAGCTACGAAGAATCGATCAAACTGGATCCGGACTATGCGCTGCCCCATAACGACCTTGGCAGCATCTTTCTCCGGCTCGGACAAACCAACCAGGCCCTTGCCCATTTCCAGCGCGCCGCGGAACTGGAACCGGCGTTTGTAGAAGCCCACTACAACCTCGGCGGCATTCTACTGGTCCAGGGGCGGCTCGACGAGGCGCGAAGCCAATTTGAACAAGTGGCGGAGTTGCGGCCAAACCTGGCTCAGGCCCATTACATGCTCGCCAGACTGGCTGCCGCTTACGCCCAAACCGGCCGCATCGAGCAGGCCATCGCCACGGGTGAAGAAGGGCTTAAGTTGGCCCGCGCGGCCCGCGAATCTCCCCTCGCCGCCAGTCTGGCCGCGCAATTGCAATCGTATCGTTCGGCAAACGCGCCTCCGAAGCCGGCGGCGCAATGAAAACCTCCAAGCCGGCTGCAACAAAGCCATGTCGCGTAAGCGAATCCGGAGTGGCTTACGTGTGCGGCGGTGGCTCGTCCGAAACCACCTCGTCCTCCAACCACTCCACGCCACTAAACCACCCGGAATTGCACAGCGCGCGATGGGTCGCTCCCTCCGCGTCGATGTATTCCAGCTCAATCCGTGTGCGTGCAAGAGAACGGTAACGCCAATATCCGGGGGTGAAACGCCAAATCCGTTTCATCGAAATAAGAGTGCCATCCCGCTCTTCAACCGCATTGCGGATACGCGAGCGGGTGGCAAAAATGACCAAGATGGGGATTGCGAAAAGGCCCACAAGGCCAAACCACCCGAGCACCCGGCTCGACGTGATCGAGGGCGGCAAGGTGAAAGCACCGACGAGACAAAAGATGAAAAGCCCCACGTAGAGGGCGTAGTAAATGCCGACTCTGGAGTTTTCTCGCTCGGTCATTTTCTGAATCGTAGCGCGAACGGCCCGGCTTGTCGATCATATTTCGATCGATGAGGCTTATCACGCCTCCGACGAAATATCCCCGCGCCAGTGGATGTTCCAAGGACACGGCGCCAATCGTCCGCAAATCCTACACGGCGAGATGCGCGGCCGGCGGAACCTCATTCACACTGCCGCGCCGGTACCCTTGAAGATCCAGCGTGACGTGCGCATAACCGATTTCCCGCAGGGCGGCCGCGACACGGGAAAACGCTCCGTCTATTACAAATTTCGGCATTTCATCCGCGCCAACCTCGATGCGCGCCAGGTGCGCTGTCCGTCCCTGGATTTTGATTTCATGATGCCGTACGCGGACATCGTAGAAGCCCAGATCGCGCAGCACGTATTCCGCCTCTTCGATCATGCGCAACTTTTCGGGCGTGACCGGTTCGCCGTAAGGGACCCGCGAACTCAGGCAGGCCATCTGCGGTTTGTCCGCGGTGGGAAGTCCAAATTGGGCCGAGAAGCCGCGAATGTCGGCCTTCGTCAGGCCGGCTTCCTTAAGGGGCGCGCGCACCTGGAATTCGTCGGCGGCCTGGGAGCCGGGACGATGGTCTCCGAGGTCGCTGGCATTCTCTCCGTAAGCGACAATCGCGAAGTTTTCCTCCCGCGCCAAAGGAGCCAAGTGGCTGAACAGTTCATGTTTGCAAAAATAACAGCGATTGTTCGGATTGGAGAGGTAGGCCGGGTTGTCGAACTCTTCGGTGCGGACAATGCGCAGCGGGATCGAAAACTGCCCGGCCACGGCCACCGCTTCCTGCAATTCGCGACGCGGCAAACTGGGGGAATCGGCCAGGACCGCGAGCGATTTGTCACCGAGGACCTGGTGGGCTATAAACGCCAGAAAAACGGAATCCACCCCGCCGGAATAGGCCACCAGGCACGAACCGTAGGAGGCCAGAATCTTTTGCAGTTCTTCAAGCTTGTTCAAGGGCGATAATGGTGACATTCGGCGGCAGAATGGAACACCGGGCTTTCAATGGAAACCTCAGCTCTGAGCCAGAGCCGATTCGACGGCCTGCACCACATCGTCCGATTCCGGCTTCACTTTTGGATTGAACCGGCGGATGACTTTCCCATTGCGATCAATTAGAAATTTGCCGAAATTCCACTCCACTTCGCCGGGAAAGGGCGACTGCGCGCCCGTCAGCGCCGCGTAGAGCGGGCACTTTTCCGCGCCTTTGACATGGACCTTGGCCATGAGCGGAAACGTGACGCCGTAGTTGTCAGTGCAGAAGGCCTTGATCTCCTCCGCGGTGCCCGGCTCCTGGCCGGCGAAATCATTGGAGGGCACTCCGATGATCACCAAGCCCTTGTCCTTGTATTTCTCGTAAAGCGCCTCCAAACCAGCGTACTGCGGCGTGTTGCCGCACTTGGAGGCCACATTGACCAGCAAAACGACCTTGCCCGCATACGATTTGAGCGAAGTGTCGTTTCCATTGATATCCTTCAACGGAATGTTTTGGAGTGTGGAATCGGCGTCTGCTTTCACGATTTGGACCGTCACCAGCGCCGCCAAAAGCAAAATAAGCATTCTCATAAACGCCAATGTATTGGCGGCGTCCAAAAAGTCAATCGCGGAACTTCGATTCACTCCTGCCGGTGTCGGAAGAAGCCGGTTTGGTCGGCATCGGAGAGATCAGGCCAGCGTGATCTTGTCGTCTTTTCGGAGCGTGACAATCGCCTTCTTCCAGTGCGGAGCGCGTCCGGCGAAGGGGGTCCGGCGGCGGCGCGCCTTGCCGCGGACATTGAGAGTGTTGACCTTGATGACCTTGACCTTGAAAAGTTCCTGCACGGCCTGGCGTATCTCCCGTTTGTTGGCACGCGGATCGGCCACTACAGTGTACTGATTAAGCAAATCGGATTGCCGGGTGCCCTTTTCGGTCACGCGAACGGTCTTGATGATTTCAAAGGAGTTCATTTTATTCCCTGGTCAATCGCTTCTCCAGATGCTCGAACGCGCCGCGGGTGAAAACCAGTTTGTCGCTGCGCAAGACCTGGTAGGTGTTGAGCGTTTCACCGCTGGTCACCTCGACCTCGCGAACATTCCGTGACGCCAGGCGAAGGTTCTGGTCGCCGCTGTTGGACACGATCAAAGCAGTGCCCTGGACCTGCAACGCCGCAAGAACGGCCAAAAAGTCCCGGGTCTTGGAAGAAGTGAGTTTGATATCGTCAACAATCAGAACGTCTCCGGCCTTGAGACGCTCGCTCAGGGCCTTGCGCAACGCAAGTTGCCGCGTGTTGCGGCTCAGCTTCTTGGAAAAGTCCCGCGGCTTCGGCCCGAATACCACGCCGCCGCCCCGCCACAAAGGCGACTGAAATGAACCGGCGCGGGCGCGTCCGGTACCTTTCTGACGCCACGGCTTTTTGTTCGTGCCGGCGACTTCGCCGACGTTCTTGGTGCAGGCGGTGCCCATCCGCTGTGCGGCATTGTAGGCGACGACAGTTTGATGGACAGCTTCGGTTCCCTTGCCGTCTTCGATGATCGGGAATTTCACTTCCAGTTCGCCCTGGTCCTTGCCCTCGATGTCCTTAACCGTAAGCTTCATAAACTATTTCTTCTTGGGTTCCGCCTTGGCCGGGGCGGCTGCCGGCTTTTCCTTGGCGGTGGTTTCTGCCGCAGTCGTCCGCACTGCCAGGCGGCGTTTGGCGCGGTCCGACCCTTTAGGCAGTTTCTTGGCTTCCCGAATGATGACGTAATCATTATTCGAACCGGGAACCGCGCCTTTGATGAGCAGCAAATTATCCGCCTCGCGAACCTGGATGATTTGAAGGTTTTGCGCCGTCCGCCGAACCTGGCCCATATGGCCGGGCATTTTCATCCCGCGCATCACGGTGCCCGGAAACAGCCGCTGGCCGATGGCGCCCGAACGCCGCCTCCATCCTTTGGCGCCGTGCGAGGCATCCCCGCCCCGAAAATTGTGACGCTTCATCACGCCTTCAAATCCCCGTCCCTTGGTAACGCCGATGGCGTCAACGAAGTCGCCTTGCGCGAAAATGGAGGGGCCGATAATGTCGCCCGGTTTGACCGGCAGCGTGAAATCGCGGAACTCGCGCACGCGCTTGACCGCCGCCGCGCCAAATTTCTTGAAGTGGCCCAGCAACGGCTTGGTGATGCGATGCTCCTTTTGATCGTCGAAGCCCAGTTGCACGGCATTGTAGCCGTCTGACTCGACGGTTTTGGTTTGAATGACGCGGTTGGGGCCGGCCAGAACGACCGTGACCGGAACCAGCACACCACGAGCGTCATAGACGCTGGTCTGGCCGAGTTTTTTTCCTAGGAGTCCGAGCATGGGATCAAGGCGGTTAAATTTTAATGGTGATGTCCACGCCGGCGGGCAAATTCAATTTCTTGAGTTCGTCCACGGTCTTGGCGGTCGGTTCGATGATGTCGAGCAATCGCTTGTGCGTGCGCTGTTCAAAGGTTTCCTGCGACTTTTTGTCGGAGTGCGGCGAGCGCAGCACCGTGAAGCGTTCGATGCGGGTGGGCAGGGGAATCGGGCCTGCGACCCGTGCGCCCGTGCGTTTAACAGTTTCCACAATGTCGTGGGCAGACTGGTCAATGACCCGATGGTCAAAGGCCTTCAATCGAATACGAATGCGTTGTCCCGCCATAAAAAGAACAGTTTAAAGAACAATTAATATTTTAAGTCCGGGCAGCGGGCTTCTTGCCCGCCTGCTCCATGATCACACTGAGAATACTGGCCGGAACCTGCTCGAACGTCAAGGGTTCCATTGAATACGATGCGCGGCCCTTGGAAAGCGAGCGGATCGCCGTGGCGTAACCGAACATCTCTGCCAGCGGAACGTGCGCGTTGACTATGGTCTGCCCGGCCTTGGCGTCAATGCTGATTATCTTGCCCCGGCGCCGGTTGACATCGCCCAGCAGATCGCCCTGATATTCGTCCGGCGTGGTCACTTCCACCTTCATGATGGGCTCCAGCAGGATCGGATTGGCCTTCTTGAAGGCGTCCTTGAGGGCGAAAATGCCCGCCATCTTGAACGCCATCTCGTTGGAATCCACTTCGTGGAACGATCCGTCCGTGATCTCCACCTTGATGTCGATGACCTGGTAACCGGCATAAACGCCGCTCTTGCAGGCCTCCTCGATGCCATCGATGATCGCCGGGATGTATTCCTTGGGAACCGCTCCGCCGACGATCTTATTGACAATCTCCACGCCCTTGCCCCGCTCTTGCGAGGCGATCACGACGCACGCGTGGCCGTACTGGCCGCGTCCGCCCGATTGTTTGATATATTTGCCCTCGCCCTCGGCCGATCCGGTAATGGTTTCCCGATAGGCGATTTGTGGCGCGCCGGTACTGGCATCGACCTTGAATTCACGCTTAAGGCGATCAACTATAATTTCCAGATGCAACTCGCCCATCCCGGCGATGATCAACTGGCCGGTCTCCTCGTTGGTGAAGCATCGGAACGTCGGGTCTTCCTCCGCCAGACGCTGCAGGCCTTCGCCCAGTTTCTCCCGATCCGCCTTGGTCTTGGGCTCCACCGCCATGCTGATGACAGGCTCGGGGAACGTCGGCGGGAACAGCGTGACATCAAACTCCTCGTCGCACAATGTGTCCCCCGTCGAAATGTTGCGCAGCCCGACCAGCGCCGCAATGTCGCCGGAGTAGACCTGGTCGACGTCCTTGCGCTCGCTTCCCTGGATGATCATCAGGCGCGCGACGCGCTCGCGTCGGCGCGTGCGGGGATTGTAAATATTATCGCCCTTCTTGAGACGGCCGGAATAAACGCGGAAAAACACCAGCTTGCCCGCATAGACATCGGTCCAAAGTTTGAAGGCGAGGGAACAAAATTTATTATTGTCGTCCGGCTCCACGACCACGACGTTGTCGGTCCCCGGCTCGATGCCTTCCATCGGCGGCACATCCAGGGGACTGGGCAGATAGTCGATCACGGCGTCAAGCAACGCCTGGACGCCCTTTTTCTTGAAGGCGGAGCCGCAGAGAACGGGCACCAGTTCCATCTTGCAGGTCAGCCGGCGGATCGCCGCCTTGAGCACCGCCGCTTCAACGGGTTTGTCCTCGATGACCAATTCCGCGATTTCGTCGTCCTTGTCGGCGACGGCGTGGACCAATTCGTGCAGCGCGGCGACGGCTTTTCCCTTCAATTCCTCGGGGATGTCGACGATGGCGTAGCTAAGGCCCTCCTTGGCGACTTCACCCTTGCCCCACGTAATGGCCTTTTGACTGACAACGTCGATGACTCCCTCGAAATTTTCCTCGGCGCCGATGGGCAGGTAAATTGGAAACGCATAGGCGTTAAGCTTCTTGCGCATGTCATTGAGCGCGTTCTCGAAATTGGCGCCCGTCCGGTCCATCTTATTGACAAATGCGATCCGCGGCACCTTGTACTTGGTCGCCTGGCGCCAGACCGTTTCGGACTGCGGCTGCACGCCCGCCACGCCGCAAAACACCGCGACCGCGCCGTCAAGCACGCGCATGGAGCGCTCGACTTCCGCCGTGAAATCGACGTGTCCGGGCGTGTCGATGATGTTGATCCGATGGCCGATGCCGGCGAAAAGCTTTTCCAGTCCTTCTTCCTTCTTTGGCGTCCAATAGCAGGTCACGGCAGCCGAGGTGATCGTGATGCCGCGCTCGCGTTCCTGCTCCATCCAATCGGTGACGGTGTTGCCGTCATCGACGTCGCCGATCTTGTGGATTAGGCCGGTGTAAAAGAGAATGCGCTCGGTCGTCGTCGTCTTGCCCGCGTCGATGTGCGCGGCAATGCCGATGTTCCGGGTCCGCTCCATCGTGTAAGTGCGCGTGGGCGAATTGACTGCTTTTTTTTCCAAAACTGCGTCTGACATATAATAAAAATGCCCCGACTCTTCGTCCCGGGGCGTTTAAAGTTGCAAATTGATTACCAGCGGAAATGCGCGAAGGCCTTGTTGGCCTGTGCCATTTTATGCACCTCGTCACGTTTGCGGATGGCGTTCCCCTGGCCCTGAAAGGCGTCCATAATTTCCAGGGCGAGCGCTTCTCTCATGGCGGTCCCTTTTCGCGCGTCGGCCAAATCCACCAGCCACCTCATGGCCAGCGAAAGCTGGCGGTCCACTGGCACTTCCACAGGCACCTGGTAGGTTGCGCCCCCCACCCGTCGAGGCTTGACCTCCAGGCGGGGTTTGGCGTTATCGACCGCTCGCTGGAGGATTTCCAGCGGATTGGTCGTGGGATTCTTGGCGGCAATCTGGTCGAAGGCGCCATAGACGATGTGCTGCGCCGTGGTCTTCTTGCCATTAACCATGACGGTATTGACCAGGCGCGAAACCAGCGTGCTGTGATACTTGCTGTCTTCCAGCAGCGGTCTCTTTGAGGCTTGACGACGTCGGGACATAAAAATTACTGCGCTTCTGCCGGTTTAGCGGCAACTTTTGCTTCTTTCGGGCGCTTTACACCATATTTGGAACGGCTTACACGCCGTTTCTCCACACCGGCAGCATCCAATGTGCCACGAACGATGTGGTATCGCACGCCGGGCAAATCCTTCACGCGGCCGCCCCGCACAAGGACGATCGAGTGCTCTTGCAAATTATGGCCCTCATCGGGAATGTAAGCGATCACCTCGAAGCCGTTGGTCAGGCGGACCTTGGCCACCTTTCGCATGGCCGAATTGGGTTTCTTGGGTGTGCGCGTCATCACCTGGATACAGACCCCGCGGCGATAAGGCGAGTTCTGCAAGGCCGGTGCTTTGGACTTGCTGCGCAATTTATTTCGTCCTTTTCGGACGAGTTGATTAATTGTCGGCATTTGATCGTCAACGTCTTTCGACCGTTCCGCCCCATCGGGGCAAACGGAGCGCGAAATGTAATGGAAAGACCCCGTTGTGGCAACAGTTTTTTTCGGAAAACCGCCGCTCCCCGTAAAATAGACTCAAAAGCCCTTATTGCAAGCGCCAATAAACCCCAAGTCCACCGGCAGGACGCCACACTGCGGAAATGGTTGCAAGCGGAAGGACAGGCAAGTCTAGCCAGCCTGCGTTATCAGAAGAAAATTCTATGAACGCGAAGTCAATCCGATTACGGTTCGGCAAGCGGGGAGAGGAACTCCTGGCGGTGGGTGACAAAATCGTAACCCATCGCCGGGAGACTTGATTTGTAATACCGGACTACGGTCTTAGTCCAGGAGCTTGCGCATCAGACTGAGACCTCCCGCAACGGCCGCAAGCAGCAGCGCCGTCGTGCAACCGTCGGGCGAGGTGGCGGGTGGCCTGCTTTGGGCGAATGCGCTTCCGCTCATCGCCAACACGATCGTCAACGCGATCGCGATATTGATCATTTGCCTTTTCATGTCTCTTCCTTTCGCTTGGCGGGTGCCTCTAAAAGCACACGCAGATTTTTTTCTTCGGGGCATGTACGCTTAACCTGTGCCAGAGACGCCGAATTTGATCGTTCAAAAATCAAAAGACATTGAAGCCAAGGCGATTGCGTCCGAAATTGTGACCGATGAAGGATGCCTGAAGCCGGACGAAAAACGGGAAAAGTGTAAGAGCATTCGACAGAAGAATCAGGCGGGGAATTTATGTTTTCAATCAACAAGGAAGCGGCTGCTCCCAAATAGTGGCAATATCACTGGCTGCTTTGCCGGCAAATGACGTTGTTGTCCGAATCGGCGATATACACAGTGCCCTCGGCGTCCACGGCAATGGCCTCCGCGCGCGCGACGGGGCCAAAGCTTCCTTCTGTCAGTGGCAGCGAAGGAAGGAGGATTGCTTGTTTGCCATCGGGGGAAATTTTGTGGATGCCGTCGGAGTCTGTGACATAAACAAAGCCGCGACCATCCACCGCGACATTCTCCGGCGCCGAAAGCGCGTCCGTCAAGGTGCTTGCCTTGTCGGTGGACGTGATTTTCCGGATTGAGTTGTTCGCCAGGTCGGCCACGTAAACATTGATGGCGGAATCCACGGCAACGCCCCGGGGATTGCCGAACGAATCGGCCAGCGTAATGACGACTCCTTCAGGAGTGATCTTGCGCAGCGAGAGGTTGCCGTTGTCCGAAACATAGACATTGCCATTCTTATCCGCGGCCAACGCCCACGGATTGCGGAAATGAGCGGCGGCGCCCCGGCCGTTTTCGCTGCCGGGAATCTGCACGGAGCCGGCCAGGAGGCTCACAATGCCGTCCGGCGTGATCCTGCGCACGGTATTATTGACAAATTCAGCCACGTAAACATTGCCGATGGTGTCAACAGTAATGCCTTGAGGCGCGATGAACCGCGCGGCGCCGCCCTTGCCATTCAGCGCGCCCGGAGACCCGGCAAGGCCGGCCAGGGTCATTACCGTATGGTCCGGTGTGATTTTGCGGATGGTGTTGTTTCCCGTGTCCGCGACGTAGAGATTCCCGGCTTTGTCAATGGCGATTCCTCGGGGCCAGCGAAAACGCGCGTCCGCGCCAATACCGTCGACGCTCCCCGCTGCCCCGACCTGCCCCGCGATGACCGGGGAAACCCAGGTGGAAGCCGGCGCAGCAGGCACATTTTGCGCAATAGTTGGCGCAGGCGCTGGAGTAGCCGGAGGCGGGGGCTTGAGTATTTCCGTGGGCGCGGTAAGCACCACCGGCGCTGCGGGCGTTTTGGCCGGCGGCGGGCGCGATCCGGGCCACGCCAGCCGGCTTACCACCGCCAGCAAGATCAATATTGCGGGAACCCAAACGCCGGCAGGAATTCTGCGGACCCGGCGGGCCAGACCGCGCGGGCCTAGCGGCGCTCGGCCCTGGTTGATTCGCTCCAGGTCCGCCAGAACGTCCGACATGTCGGCATAACGGTCGCGCAATTCACGCGCCATCGCTCCTTCCGCCACAGCCGCCAATCCGGTGTCCGCCTCGGGATTGCGCGATTTGACGGGCTTGGGCGGCCCGGCAAGAATTTGCGCGCGAATATCCTTGGTAGTGCGTCCGACGTAAGGCGGCTCGCCCGTGAGCATCTCATAGAGCACGCCGCCAAACGCGTAAATATCGCACCGGGTATCCTCGGCGTTCCCGGCGGCGACCCCCGGGGACATGTAAGGGGCGGTGCCTTCCAGTTGCTCGTGCTCGACGTCAACAATAGTGTCGTTGAATAGCGTCCGCGCCAGGCCGAAATCAGCCAGGCACGCCCTGCCATCAGCCCGGAGCAGAATGTTGGCCGGTTTGAGATCGCGATGGATGATACCGCGGCGATGGGCAAATTGCAGGCCGCCCGCCACCTGCAAGGCTATCTCCAGGGTGGCGGCGCCATCCAGGGGCTGGCCCGGCTTGATGCGCTGGGCCACGCTGCCCCGGTCAAAGTAGGGCATCACAAAATAAGGTCCCTCCGCGCGATCGGACACCTCCAGCACCGGCACCACATTCTTGTGCTTCAATTTCTGCAAATGCCCCGCTTCGCGGACGAATCGATGCACGATTTGCTGGTTGGCGACCAGTTCGGGCCGGACCATTTTGACAGCGACGTTGCCTCCGGAATCGATGTCGCGCGCCAGCAGGACAACTCCCATCCCTCCGCTGCCCAGCACGCGAAGCACTTCGTAATGGGACAGCACGGCAAGCAGTCCAGGCCGCGTCGGCGGGGAAAGAAGTTGGTGCCCAACCAACTCGGCGATGGGGCCGGCGAAGGCGGAAACCGGCGGGACGAACACCGTCTGTTCCGGATTGGAAGGCTCGTTGCTCATAAAGTCGCGCAGCCCCCGGGGCCGGTGCCCGGCAATTTGTTGATCCCCTGGACGAGCAATTCTTGAATTCGCTTATCGACCCACGGCTGGTCCTTGGCCCAACCCAGGCCGCGCGCCAACTCGGCGTCCTTGAGTTGGGAAATCCGTTCATCCAAATTCGTCAGCGCGGCGGCAATGGACGCATAATACAGCACGGCGGCCACTTCCTTCGGCAGGCTTCCGTCCGGGTGGTCCATGTTGGCCTTGGCGAAATCCTTGGCCAGCCAGAGCAGTTCGATCGGCGGGGCCGCATGCAGCAACAAGTCCGAAAAGCTTCTCAGCAACAGGCTTTGTGCCTCGCTGAGCAATTTCAATCGAGCGGCTCCCGTGGAATCGAATCCCCCAAGGTCCACCAGGATGGGGGCCGACAATTGATGCCGGAAAATGGCCCCCAATTCGTCCGGGCGCCACAATCGGGCGCGCTCCGCCCCTGCCGCCATGAGGGCGGCCAGGCTCTTTGGGGCGCTCTTGAACAAAGCGCCGGCGGAATCAAATTCGGACATACATTTCCAACCTGGGCATCGCGAAAAAATAACCTGCGCCGTGCTTGCTCATCTTATTTTCCCGGCATGCCTTACCTTGTTATACGGGCGGCCAGATTCAATCTTGCTGTTCCATTGCGTCTAATGGCCTTCTGCCAGCCGCGCGACGAATTGCTCCAATTCATCGAGTTCGGCGGCGGCGGCGGCATCCTGCCCGGCGTAATCCTTGATCACGCGCGTCAGGTGCCCCTTAAAAATTCGTTTGGCGCTCAATAGCGTGTTTGACGCGTCGGTTGGGGACGCAAGGCCGAAGCGCTCGATCAACTGGTCGTATGGCGGTTGCGGCGCCCCGTTGAGAATCGGTTCCAGCAGACGAATGCGGAACATTTCCCAAATGTTGCCGCGGCGAGGCTGCTCGGCGGCCGGGTCCTTGCAATCTGCCTCCATCCGGCGCAACGCCTCGGCCAGCACGGTGCGCACCCATGTCAAGTCGAACTCTTCCGCGGGCGTCTCCGGCCCCGGCAATTCCTGCTCCAACTCGTCCAGCGACACGAGCGGTCGTTTGACATCCGCGCGGTTCAAGCGGTCCAGGACGAAGTTGCGCAGGCTGGTCTTGAGGAAGTCGCGGAATTTCCCGCGCCCTGGGTCCGCGCGTTGCAGCCAGCCTTTTTTGAGGATTTTGTCCTCGGCAAATTCCTGGAGCAAAATCTCCGCCTGGTCCCTGAGACTGGGGAACGAAGCGACCAGGAAGATTCTCAACGGCGGCCAATAGAGACGGATCAGTCGGTCCAATTGCGCTTCATCGGCCTCGGCCGCCCTGCCCAACTCGGTCCAGTCGGTGCGCGGAAAAATGGAACTGGCAGATTCAGAAGACATGTTCGCCCGCCAACATTGAACGGGAGAGCCGCGCCGGGGGCAAGCGGATTCGCCTCTGCCGGGCTTTGGCATCAAAACCCGCTTGTTTTAGTTCACACATCTGCAGAGGAGTATATAGCCATTCGCTTCTTGCAGGCACATGACTTCAAGGGTAGGTTCACGCGATGAGCTATCGGACACTTGAAGTAGAAATTGACCATGGGCGGGTTGTGTCCAAAGGGGCAGAGGCGCTGCCGGAGAAAGCCTCCGGCCTGCTCACGATCCTGACTCCGCCGACGCTCTCCGATCCGCGTCCGATTGGTTTGGCCAGGGGCGAGTTTACTGTGCCGGACGACTTCAACACTCCGTTGCCGGAAGACGTCTTGCAGGCGTTTGAAGGCAAATGAGGATTCTCCTCGACACCTGCGATTTTCTTTGGCTCGTGGCCGGTGATGCTAGATTGTCCCCGCCAATTGCATCCGCAGTTCGCGACCCCCGGAACGACGTGTTCTTGAGCGTCGTTTCTTTTTGGGAAATTTCGTTGAAACACAGCCTCGGCAAACTCCCCTTGCCGCAGCCGCCAGCGCAATTTGTCCCATTGCAACGCGAAAAACACATTATCGCGCCGCTGGCATTGGATGAAGCCGCCGTCGCGCAGTGGAGCGGATTGCCGAGGCTGCATCGTGATCCTTTTGACCGGATGCTGGTCTGTCAGGCAAAAGCCCATGGCCTGACGCTCGCCTCGACCGATGCTCTCGTAAGACAATATCCCGTCGCATTGCTTTGAACGCGCGACGTCGGACGGTTCCTTCAATCCGATACTTTCAAATTGTCAAGGTATTGCCCGCCACGCGCCGGGGGTTATTTGGGCGTTACCAGGACGAATTCGTCTCGACGGTTTTTCCTCCAGGCGGATTCGTCGTGGCCGGGATCGGCGGGACGGGAAGCGCCGTAGGTGACGGTCTTGAGACGGTGGTCATCGACTCCCAGGTTGTGCAGATACTCGCGAACCGCCAGCGCGCGGCGTTCGCCGAGCGATAAATTGTATTTTTCCGTGCCGCGCTCGTCGCAGTTGCCTTCAATGATCAGCCCCTCGAATTTGTCGTTGTTCTTGAAGTAATTGGCGATCTCGCCCAGCTTGGCTTCTTCCGACGGCTTGATCGTTGAGCTGTCGAAATCAAAATAGACGGTGTCATCCTTGAATTTATCGCGGTCCTCGTTGTGCGGGCCGTCGAAGAGAGGCCCATACTTGGCATAATCCACCGGCGAGGTCTCGGTGGTGGCGCTGGGTTGATTCCCGTTCGGCAGCGTGGCGCCGTTGTCCTGGGAGTGGTCGCCCGTGGCGGATTTTTGCGCCCAATCGGGGATGGGAGTGGGCGCGACGGGTTTGTGTTGACATCCAGTCACACCCGAAAGCATGACGATACCGGCCAGAAATGTTCCAAGTAGATTTACATTTTTCATTTTGCTCAAAAATTGAATTGCCGGGAACCCGTTTTCACCTCGCCCACGAAGGCTCCGAACAGTTGCCCGATAGTTGCCTGATATCCTTGACGTGTTTGGTCGGCACGTCAAGCAAACATAAGGTTCGTTTATTGTTTGCCCGACGGCAGAAGATGATCGTGCGGGAGTTGGGCGCCCAGCACGGGTCTTCGCCAGCCACCAATCTTTGCGCCTCACCGCCCTCGGCCGGCGCCACGCATATTGTGAAGCTGCCACTGCCGCTGGTAAACGCAATCTGTTTGCCGTCCGGCGACCAATCCGGCGAGGTCAAGTTTCCAAAGACGCCCGCCAAGCGCAAGGGGCGCGCTTGTCCTCCGTCGGCGCTGATGATTTGCAATTGCGCGCGGCCGCTCCGGCAGACAAAACAAATCTCCCGGCTGTCCGGCCCCCAGCACGGCGAGGAATCCTCGTCGCGCGTCCGCGTCAATTGCCGCGGTTCGCCGCCATCGATGTCGGACACGTATAGATTGGGACTACCGCTCTTGCTCAGGATCATCGCCACTTTTTGGCCGTCGGGCGAGACTTCGGGGCTGAAATTGGCGCCCGGATAGCCGGCAAATATGCTGCGCGCCCCGGTGCTCAAATTGTGTTTGAGGATTTGCGTGTCGCCGTTTTTCCATGAGGTATAGAGAAGGCCGCCGCCGCCGGGAATCCAGGTTGGCCCGGACACCAGCGCGCCATCGCGGGTGACTACGGTGGGATTAAATCCGTCAAAATCCGAGACACAAACCTCCGTCGAAGCCCCCTCTTGCAGTCGGAACACAATCTTACCCAGAAAAATCGGCGGTGTTTGGCGGATTTCCTTGACGATGTCATTGGCCAGCGCGTGCGCCTGGGTCCGGGTTGTCCCCCCGGTGAACCCCTTTGTCCACAACGGGTGATCGCTGCCGGCGGGAGTCAGGCTTCCCTCCACTCGTCCATTGGAATGGCCGGCCACCACAAATTCCGCCTTGTCCGGCGTGGTGATCTCCATGCCGAGCACGGAAAGGTCGAAGTCCAGCACCGACTCCGCTTCGCCGCTGAAGCCGGTGACGGCGACCCGGATAAGCTGAGTGGCCGGTTTGACAATTTTAATGACGTCGTCGGCCATTGCCGGCACGGCACACGCGCCGAGCAGGAAGAGGGCGAGAATTCTCCTCAATTGCGTATTCATCAAGATGCTTCTTTAAGGTCCAAACTAAACTGTATCCGAAAGGTTCTCTGCTCGTCGTGCGCCGACGCCGGGAACGGCGGCAATTTTGTCACCGCCCTCAAAGCCCGGCTGATTGATTTGTCCAGGGTCGCTTCGCCGGACGGGCTGACGAGTTCCGCCGAGATAATGGAGCCGTCGCGGGCCACGACGATTCGGGCTTCGGGCAATGCCGATTTGTCGCCGCCATTTTCCGGCGCAATCCACGCCCGATAATACACGCTCCGGACGATGTCGCGATAGCCCGCGAACACTTCCCCGCCTCCCCCGATTCCCGGAATATCGACAACCGTCCTGGCCGCGCCGCTGGATTGCACACCGGAAGCGAGGTGGTCGAGCGAATTTTCAATTTCGTTCAGCCGCCGGGATTCCGAGCGCGCGGCGACCTGGGAGGAGGCTTGAACAGCTTCAGAAGTTGCGTGCTCGGCGGTATGAGCCGCCGGGCCGAAAGTGGGATGAATTTCGTGTTGATGCCGCGGTTTTGACGGGCGCGGCAGCGGGTTTTCAGCCGCCACCAGCGGACGGGTCTCCTCTTCAGTCTCCTGCGGCTTCTGGCGTTCCACGCGCCGGACGGGTTGAGGTTCAACCACTTGCGGTTCTGTCTGCGGCCGGGGCGCGACGGCCTGAATCTGCGGCTGAGGCGCGGGTTGGGCCTGCGGCGCGCGAACGGCGGGCGCCGGTTCCCCGCCGCCGACGCCGGCTCTGTCCAGGATGTTTGCGGGAATCAGGGAAAGAATCGGGGCATCGGGTTCCTCGGCGCGATTGCGGAAGGCGGCGCTGCCAAAGAGGATTACCGCCAGCAGTCCATGCAGGCCGATCGAGAACGCAAAGCACTTTTTTTGGACGCGGTTCATGGATGCTGGGAAGGCGCGGTGCGGACGGAAAATTGCGTGATGTGATTGCGCAAACAGGCGTCGATGACAGCGATCCCGTATTCCCATTGGCTGCGTTTGTCGGCGCGGATATCAACGATCAACTTGGGATTCTGCTGATGGGTGCGGACCAATTCGGCTTCCAATTGGGGGAGCGTGAGCCGGCGTCCTTGCAGCCAATATTCGCCGCGCTGATTGATTTCCACCATGCGAATGTCGTGGCGATCGATGGTTCGGGCGTCGGGCTTGCCCATGTTTTGGGGCAATTGGAGGTCGATGTTTTGTTCGATCAACGGGCGCGTGATGATGAAAATGATGAGCAACACAAACGCCAGGTCCAACAACGGGGTGATGTTGATCTCGTTGAGCGTCACCAGCGAATTGCGTTGTGAGAAGCGCTTCATTCTTCCTTTAAATACTCCGTCTCCATTTTCGACACCAAATCCTGCGCGAAATTGTCCAACTCCACTGTTCGGACCCGCAACGTATGCACCAGCCAGTTGTATGCGAACATCGAGGGAATTGCCACCAGCAAACCGGCGACGGTGGTGATCAGCGCCGCCGAAACGCCGGGCGCCATTGTCGGCAAATCGGCCCGTCCCATCTGGCCGACCATGGCGAAGGTGTCCATAACGCCCCAAACCGTACCCAGCAGTCCCAAGAACGGCGCGCCGCTCACGGCGATGGCCAGGAGAATCAGGCCCGATTCAAGCTTGAGCGATTCTCGCGCCACCGCGTTTTCCATCGTGCGTTTGACGTGCTCCATGGATTTAAGCGAGAGATACTGCCGGCGTGTCTGCTGGCCCTCGGTTTTGAGCCGGGCGTCCATTTCCGTGCAACCCTCCTGATACACCGCGAACATCGGGCAACCGGAGGCCTCCACGTGGCGGTCAAACATCCCCATGACATTTTTCTGGCTTCGGAATTCGGCTTCAAAATATTGGTTGAGCCTTTTGGCGCGCCGCATTTGCACGGCTTTGGAGACCATCATGTACCAGCTAACGATGGAGCCCGCCACGAGGATAAATATGATGCCGCGGGCGGCGATCGTGGCGCGGCCCCAGACAAATTGCAACTGGGTCTCCGCAAAAAAACAAACGGGAACGTTCATCCAAACTGATTTTGGCGGCAGCCCCTGGGCTGCCGCGTCTTCCGGTCAAACGTGGAGGAATGAAATGGCCGGTTTTTTCACGTTCGACCGCAATCGTTCGGCCATTGCGACGGAGTTTAAACAAAAGCCTCTTTTTGGCAACGCTTTTTCGGAATTTTTTTCCTGAGGGAAGTTCCGCCGATGTTCGAGGCGTTTTTTCCGAGCAGATGTTTCAAGCCTTCCATCCGTCCCGGTTGTGCCGCTCCAAATACTGCGCGGCTTCCGGGCAATTGGGCGATCTCATTTGATCTCCGTCCCATTTGACTTCCTTGCCGACACCGACTCGCATGGCCACATCGCCCAGCAGGATGATTTCGGTCAATTTCGAGGCGATGGCAAAATTTGAATACGCGGGCGTACCGTCGCGCATCATGCGGAACCACTCCTCGTTGTGGCCGGGAGAACGGGGAATGGACTGCGGGATGGCCCGCGCGGCCGGGTGATTTTTCGCCGCCGTGTAGGTCTTCTCCCCTTCCAGCATGAGGACGGACTTCGCGCCGGAGTCGCTTGGGGAAAAAAATTTGCCTTTGTCACCCACCAGAAGAATGCCTCCCTCGGGCACTTTTCCATAAATCTCGACCACGGCTCTGGTCAGTTCGGGCGGCGGTCGCAACGGAGGTGTGGAGGAGTCGTCGGGGTTGCCGTCGTACCACCAGAATTTCAACGGCACCAGTCCGTCCCGCTCAGGAAACTCAAAGCGAATGCGCGACGTCTTCGGATACGTTTCCGGGTACAAAGTCGATGTTTCCTCGCATTCCACGGTGCTGGGATAACCCATGTTCAAGGCCCGAAAGGGCATGTTAACCATGTGACACGCCATGTCCCCCAGGGCCCCGGTGCCAAAGTCATGCCAGCCCCGCCACACGAAATCATGGTAAACACCCTTCTTGAACGGACGCATCGGGGCGGGACCGATCCAGGCGTCCCAATTCAAATAATCCGGCACCGGGTCCTCGCCTTGGGGACGGTCCAGGCCCTGCGGCCAGATGGGACGATTGGTCCAGACGTGAAGTTCCCGCACCGGGCCGATGACGCCGCCCTGGACCAACTCGACGCCGCGGCGCAACGTGCTTTCGGCGCTGCCCTGGTTGCCCATTTGCGTCGCCAGCTTGTTTTTGGCCGCCAGTTCGCGCAATTGGCGCGCCTCCAAAATGGTCTGCGTGAGCGGTTTCTGGCAATAGACATGTTTGCCCATCGTCATCGCCATCGCGCTGGCCACCCCGTGGCAATGGTCCGGGATGGACACTGTCACTGCGTCGATCGACTTATCCATTTCCTCCAGCATCTTGCGGAAATCGTGGTAGAGCTTCGCATCCGGAAATTTCTGCGCCTTGGCCTTCAGGTGCCGTTCGTCCACGTCGCAGAGCGCGACGAGATTTCCGCCGCAACGCGCCGTGTCGTCGGTGTCGCTGTCGCCTTTTCCCGCGACTCCGATGCAGCCGACGTTGATTCTGTCATTGGCGCCGAGAACACGGCCTACGAAGGGAAATGACATCGCGGCGGCGCCGACGGCGCCGGCCCGGAAAAACTGGCGGCGGGAAACCTGGATCGAGCGGGCGGGCATCTTAACCGTGCGCGAGGGTGAATTTTTCATGGGCAGCATAATGCCGAATTTGGTCCCGCGCGTCAAACCCGATGGCGAAATCTCAGAGCGTCGGCATCACGCTTTCAGCCCCGTGAGATCGGCCTCCAATTTCTCGTTCGCGCCGATCATTTCTTCCCAAGTGACCGCCGCGCGCCGGTACACGGCGGTGCGGCCCAGAATGGTGGTGAGGGTGCTACGCACGCTGGGCGCGACGGTTGGATTGGAAAAATCTGACGAGGCGATGGCTTTGTGAAATGAGGCGATATTGAGGACCGCGCCATCGGTGTAAAGATTGGTCATCGTGCCGCCGTTGTAGGCGTCGTCACACAGGACCTTGACCACCCCGAAATAATGCGTATCGATGGTGCCTTGCACGCCATAGACCCGGCATGCGATGTCCTCCCAGAATTTGCCCTCCTGCTTGGAATTGAAGGTCACGCGCACGTCGTTGGGAAACTCATAGATTACAGAGGAATTGTCCAGGACGCCATTTGGCAGGGGCGGGCGGGTGCGTCCGCCGGCGCCGTAGGCGCTCACGGGCGCGGCATCCAGAATCCATGTGGCCACATCGAGCGCGTGAATGTTCTGCTCGGTAATGATGTCGCCCGACAGGGTGCGGTCGGCGCCCCAGCCGCGCAAGCGCACCTCGATGTCATCCGGATGTGCCCTGATCTCCTCATCCCTGGGGCCCCAAATGTCGCCAGTTTCGTACGAGGCTTCTCCGGAAATAATCCTGCCAATCCCGCCCGAATGGACGACGCGGACCGCCTCCTGGTAGGATGGGTGGGCGCGGGTCTGGAAATCCACCAGAAAGACCTGTTTCTTGTCCGTGGCCTTGCGCCCGCTCTCAGCGATCGTTTGGCAGCCGGGAACGTCCACCGCGACGGGCTTGGCGCAATAGACATGCTTGCCGGCCTCGACGGCCGCGGCGGCCTGTTCCGGGTGGAAATAGGGCGGCGATATAATCACCACCGCGTCCAGTTTTTGTTCAAGAAGACGCTGGTAAGCGGAAAGTCCGGTGAAGCGCCGTGCCTTGTCCACCTGGAACTTTTCGCCCGCGGCGTCCGCCCTGTCCGGAAAATAATCCGCCACCGCAACCAGATTGTAATGGCCGTCTTTGAGGAACAGGTCGGCGATCCAAGTGCCGCGTCCGCCGCAGCCGATAAGGCCGATGTCAATTTTGGAATCGGCCTCCGCGGCGCGGGCCGTGCCCGACGGCGCGACCGCGAGCGACAAAGCCGAAGCCCCGGCGGCAGCCAGGAACTGACGGCGGGTGAGACTGATCTGTTGGATGGAGTTCGAACGTTCGTTGTTCATAAATTTGGCAGCTTGCGGTTTCGTCACGTTGATTTGTCCGGGGTTATTGAAGGATAGCATGGTCCCGATCCGGGCCAGTTCAAGCAGGGAATATGGGTTTGAGGAATTTCAGGTCAGCGCGGTAATCCTCCACCAGCGAGTGAGGCGCCGCCGCTTCGATTTCAATCCAGCCCCGGTAGTCAATATCATCCATTGCCTGGCGAACTTTGTGAAAGTCGATGCGTCCCTGGCCGAGCATGAAATTTCCGTCCTTGGCGTGGAATTCGCAGATATGGCCCTTGAGCATCCGGATTTCCTGGTAAATGTCGTAGCCCTTGTCGGTGGAATTGCCCACGTCATAATAAACCTGGACGGCGGGAGAACCGACGCGCTGGAGAATATCGAGATTCTCCGGGGCGCTGAGATAATTCTCCAGGCCGAGAATGGCGCCCGCCTTCTCGGCGCGCGGGGCGATTTCTTTGAGCAATTCCACTGTGCGATCGATCCCCTCGTTGTCGCCCTTGAGCTCGCCGTTGCCGAACTCCGCGACCAGAATCACCCTGACGCCAAGCGCCCGGGCAACGTCCAAGGAATCGATCAGCCAGACCGCCGCGCGAGGGTCGCTCTTGAGCGGGATGCTGTTCAATTCCGCCACCGCCAGCGAGGCGATCTCCATTCCGTATTGCCGGGCGGCTGCCAGATAGGCCTGTTGAACCGCCGGCTGGCGCAAGTGCATGTGGTCGCTGAGACTGCCGAGGTTGACCTGCACACCGTCAAGACCGATTTCGCGTGCGACTTCAAAGCACCCGGGGTCGGTTTTGCGCAAAGACCATTCGGGAGCGCCGATTTTAAAACCGCGCCCCTCCGGCGCGGCAAACAGAGGCGCAACGGCGGAACCGAGCGCCAACGCCGCCCCAAACCGCGTCGTGCGCCGGATCATCTCACGGCGGGTGAACTTGGCGAAAGTGTCAGTGATAATGTCATGTTTGTACCCGACCCGGTTCACGGTTTCAAGCCGGCAGACGACGAATCTTGCCCGGGACCTGGGGCTTTCCAGTGTCGGCCGATTTTACCGCCGCGAAGCAGAGGGCAAGGCTGCGGAGGTTGTCCCGCGCTGAATTCGATGGCTCGCGGTTTTCCTCGATTGCACAGAGCAGTTCGCCCATTGTGCCGCGAAAGCCGTCGTTAAACCATTTGCCCTCCAGGTCCGGCTTTGCGCAGCCGCGCCTGGTGTGGAGCGTCAAATCGTGCGCCGCGCAAATCGGACCGCGCGCGCGTATCGTCCCCGCTGAACCGGTGATGCAGATGGCCTCTTGCGGAGCGAAGCGCGAGTGGGCGTCGAAATTCATCGCCGCGATGCCGTTCTCGAATTGAACCAGGGTGCCGGAGATCATCGGCGGTTTCAATTGTTGCGCCGGAGCGTGTGCATTGGCCGCGAAGACGTTCATGGCTTTGCGCCCGGTGAAAAAAAGGGCCGCCAAATCAAACCAGTGAATGCCAAAATCGTAGAGCACCACGTGATGAACCTGCTCGAACGGTGTGCCGCCAATCCAGGTATGGTCCCAATTCAGGCTCATTGAAACGGTTTGCACCTCGCCGATCAGCCCGGCGTCAATGGCATGAGCGGCATAACTGACATAGGGCGACCAGCGGCCATTTTGATTGACGGCCAGTTTGCGTCCCCGTTTGGCCGCCAGCTCCACCAGCCGCTCGCCGACGTCCAAATCGAGCACAAACGGCTTTTGACTCAGGACGTGTTTGCCCGCGTTAAGCGCGGCTTCGATGGCGGCCGCGCGCGGTTTGGGATGCAACGCGATGTCCACCACGTCCACGTCATCGCGCTCCAGGAGGCGTCGGTAATCTGTGTAAATCTGCGCGCCCGGATAGAATTGGTCCCGGCGCCGTCGCGCGGTCTGGCCGGTTCTCGAGCACAACGCCACAACATCCCAGCCCGCCGTGCGGTAGGCGTCGAGATGCGATTCGGTGATCCCGCCGCAGCCGATCAAGCCGATCCTGGGACAATAGGATTTGGGTTGGCGCGGTTGGTAGGGCAATCGCGGCGCGGGGACCATGCGCTCCACGGTCCTGGCAGCCAATGCGTAATTGCGCTTCGACATGCTCAGCGGATCAACTTCACCGCCCGCTTGAGCCTTGCGCTCAACGCTGCGCTGTCCACAATCTGCTGTCCGATGCGGCAAATTTTCGGCGAGAGGGGGCCTTCGGGCGCGCGGTCCCGCCGAAGGCAATCAATGAAATACTGGATCGGGTTCTGAAACGGCGGCTTCAATTGCTCCACCGGAAGATTTTCTCCTTCGGGCTTTCTGCGCGTTTGCACGCGCACCGTCGGCTCATTGTCGTAGCTGCTGATCGTGCCGTCTGTGCCCTTAAGCACGAACCCGCACTTGGGCTGCGGCTGGATCATCCACGGATCGGTGAATGTGCCCCAGCGCGTTTCGAACTTCGAGAGTCCGCAGGCATAGCGCGCGATCGTGATGCTGTGTTCGTCCACTTCCAATCCATTGGGAAGATCCGTGACGGCTGTGACTTCACTCGGCTTGCGCCCCTGGTGGTACCAGGTGCCGAGCGTCGTGCCGTAGCCAAGATAGTCAAGCATCGATCCGCCACCCAGGGAGCGCTTGTAAAACCAGCTTTCGCGTTTCCGGGCCGGCGTCGGCGTGGTTTCGATCTTGTCCGCCGTGTGCCAGAGCGGCCCGCGATTGCCGTGGTAAAAGTGAACCTCCTCCAGGTCGCCGATTCGGCCTTCAGTCAACAGGCGATAGGCTGTGCAATGAACGGCGTTCCAGCGCAACGGCCAATTTATCGCGAGAACCACTTTATGCTTCCTCGCCGCCGCGATCATTCGGTCCGCCTCCGCCACCGACGCGGCGAATGGCTTCTCCACCAGAATATGCACGCGGTGCGGCGCCACCCGCTCGACGTATTCGGCGTGCCGCCCCGTGGCGGGACAGAGGACGACGAAGTCGGGCCGCGACTTCTCAATGCATTCGTCGACGTCGGTGAATACACGTTCGGAAGGGATCTTGAAGTTGCGGATGACCATTTTCATCCGGGCGGGATTTTCATCGCAGATGCCGACAATCTCGGCCTGCGGATGATCGAACGTCATTCGCAACATATCGCCCATGTGCATGTGATCGAAGTTGATTCCAGCGACGCGGATTTTCATACATTTAGTATTGGTTAAAGGTCACAAGTCCATTCCTTCCCCGTTGCGCAGCGTGCGGCATCGCTGCCCGAGCCGGCGGCACTCGGCTGCGAAATCCTCCGGCGGCGCGGTGTTGAATTCAAACATGTCGAAGTGATGCGGAACGGCGACGCCGGCGCTGATTTCGTGGGCCAGCAGGGCCGCTTCGCGCCCGTCAAGGTTGCCCGCAACCCGGCGTTCAGGACGGTTGCCGTTGATGGGCACCAGAGCCGCGTCCGGCTTGAAAGGCGCCAGCGCGCGGACAAGGCCGTCGTGCATCAACGTGTCGCCGCTGTGATAAACGGTCTTTTCGCTCAAGCGCGCCACATAGCCGAGGAAGCGGCAACGGCCGTGTTCATCGCGCTCGACGGTGTCGTGTGCCGCGGGAATGCCGTGGAATTCGACGCCCGCCACCTTGACGCGCTCGCCGGCGTCCACCTCGACGAGCGTTTCCTCCACTTTCCCCAAGCGCTCCAGCACCAGGGCGCGGTTGGCGCGCGGAATGAGAAGCCGCGCCCGCGGGTTTGCGGCCAGCAGCGGCAGCAGCGTTTCGGCGTCGAAATGATCGGTGTGACTGTGCGAACTGGCGATAATATCAATGCCGGTGAGGCGCTCCGGGTCGATGACGCGTTCGGTAACGCGCACGTGGGGCTTGTCGGAATCCGCGTATTTATTCGTCAGCGAATCGGAGAGATACGGGTCAAAAAGAACCGTCCCGACGCGCGTGAAAAGGAGAAACCCGCTCTGGCCAAGCCACCAGAGCCGTGCGCGCCCTTCGGCCCGCGCACGCGCGATGTCCGCCAGCAGCGCGTCGTCCTTTTGGAAGGCCGGTTTCATTTCATCTGGCGATTCCAAGTTCCTTGCGCACGAGCTTCACGCCTTTGACCATGTTCGCCAGCTTCTCCCTGGCCGCCCAGCGTGCCGTCTGGCTCAGGCCGCAGTCCGGCGCGAACACAAGGCGCTCCGCCGGCGCGTGCTTAAGGCACAGACGCACGCGGTCAGCGATGTCGCGCGGCGTTTCGATGTAATAGCTCTTGACGTCCACGATGCCAACCGCGGCGTCCATTCGTCCGGCGATCTGCGCAATGAGTTCAATCTCGGCGAACTCGCGGCTGGCCATCTCGACGTGCATTTCATCGCACTTGAACTCCAGGAACGCCGGGAACATCGGCGCCAACCGGCGCGGCCCGACGGCCCTGGCCTTGTAATTGCCGAAACAGAGGTGGGTGCAGACGCGTGTCCGCCCGATCACCGGCTCCACGGTGCGGTTAAAAATGTCCACGAAGCGCCTGGTGTCCTCTCGATACGCGTAACAGCTCATCGAAGGCTCATCCACGCTGATTTCGGCGCAACCGGCCGAGACCAGGGCTTCAAGCTCATTGCGCACGATGGGCAGGAGCGCCTCAGTCAGCGCCCAGCGATCGGGATATTGTTTGTTGACGAGCAGGCGTCCGCTTAATGTGTAAGGCCCGGGCACGCTGGCTTTCAGAGTTGCCGGAGTCGCGTAATTGCCCGCGGCAAAAATCCGTTGCAGCCGCTTGTATTCCTCCACGGCGCCCAGTCCGCGCGGGGCCCGCAGCTCCGCCACCACCCGATGTTTGCCGCGTTGATCGTGCGCGGGCGGACCGAAATGCCTGGGCGAGGAGGATTCCATCTCGATGCCTTCAAAGTGGCCGTAGAAGGAAAGATTGAAATCCAGCCGCGTTTGCTCGCCGTCCGTCACCACGTCCAGGCCCGCTGCCGCCTGATCGTGCAACGCGGCGATGACGGCGTCGTCCTGCGCCTCTGCCACGTCGGCCGAACCAAAACGGTCAAGATGCTGGCACGCGAATTCCAGCCAGCCGGGAAACGGATAGCTGCCAATGACCGATGTTCGGAGCGGACAGGATTTCATGCGAATGCGAGTCGAGTTCCTTTCTTCATTCAAGTGCCGGACTCGGCGTAAAGGCGCGCGAGCCGTTGCGCGTGCTCATCGTAGGCGGCTTCAAAAATTTCACTGGCGCGCTCTGCCCCGACAATCGCCGCGCCGGTCAGCACTTTGGGCGGCTGGCCGGCTGCCGTGAGCCGTGCGGCCACTTCAGCCTTGATGGCGTTGACCAGCAAACAGCCGCCGATGGTCGAACCGGGCGACACCGGCGTGTCCAGACCGGGGATGCTTACCATGGCGTCGCCCGCGGGCGCTCCGGTGTCAAGCAC
Organism: Vulcanimicrobiaceae bacterium; assembly: GCA_035511075.1. Lineage (GTDB taxonomy): Bacteria > Verrucomicrobiota > Verrucomicrobiia > Limisphaerales > Palsa-1400 > DATAUD01. Next base: position 5,068 of record DATKFW010000008.1, on the reverse strand, counting down.
CAGATCGGCAAAGTCCTGAACCCGTTTTCCGTCGGGATGCCTGGCCGGAGTCGCTTCGGAATGCTCCCGTGTGACGATGGCCACCACTTTGAGACCTCGCTGGCGGAAACCGGCCGCCATCTCGACCGGCACCAGATTGCAGCCGCTGGACGAGATGACCAGCGCCGAATCCGCCGGCCGCAGCGCAAAATTGCGCAGTATCCGCTCGGCCAGCCCCGGGACGTTTTCCAGAAACATCGCCTGCCGCTGGCCGTTTGCGCCAACGACCAGATTGTGAAAGGTCAGCGAAAGTTCGACGATGGGATTGAAGCCCGGGAATGAGCCGTAGCGCGGCCACATCTCTTCCACCATGATCCGGCTATGGCCGGATCCGAAGACATGCACCATCCTCCCGGCAAGGATGGTTTGGGCGAACCAGTCGGCAGCCTGCCGGATTTGCGGCAGTTGCGATTCGACCTTGTCCAACAGGCCGCGCGCGAGATGCAGGTAAGTGTGTCCGGGAGAAGGATTGCTCATGGAGAGTTCATGGGTGAAAGTGAATCGCCGTCCACGCCGCTCCGAATGCGCCGGCGCGGTCGCCCAGTTTGGCCGGCACGACCCGCACCCGCGCGCCGCCGGGACGCCACTCGAAGCGCGCCAGATATTGACGGAGCGGACGGAACAGGGCCGGCCCGGCTTTGGCGATGCCGCCGCCGATAACGACCACTTCCGGATCGAGCACATTGATGAGCGAGGCGATTGCCGCCGCCAGGCCCTCCACGGATTTGAGCCAGACGCTCCGGGCACTGCGGTCGTTCCTGTTGCTTGCGGCGACGAGGGCCCGGGTGGAAACAAATCGTCCCTGCGTGCGCGCGCTGACGGTGCATTCGCCGATGGCGTCTTCAAGGCTGCCCGGTGTGCGAGCGATGTCGGGAGCGCCCGCGGGATCAAGCGAGATATGGCCCAAATGCCCCGCCCGGCCGATGTGCCCGCGCAACAGCCGCCCATCCACGAGCGCCGCGCCCCCGACGCCGGTTCCGAGCGTCAAAAGAATCGCGTTGCGCGAACCGCGCGCCGCCCCGCGCCACACTTCGCCCATCAACGCGGCCTGGGCGTCATTGAGGACGGGCAGGGGATGGGCGGTTTTGAAAAACTTCCTCCAGACCAGGCCTTCCAATCCCGGCAGGCGTCCCGGCATGCAGCGGATCGAGCGCTGATCTTTGGCGGGCAGACCCGGCGCGGCGACGCCAATCCAGGCCGGCGATTGCTTCAACGTTTGACAGATCCGCTCTCTTGCCAACTGCACATGGGTGATCCATTTTTTCTTTCCGTTGTTGCCGGTGGCCGTCGTTACCTCTGCCAGGACGCGGCCCGAAGGCGTCACCGCAAGCGCCTGGATGTTCGTTCCCCCAATGTCGATGCCAAGCGCGTATTTCATGGCTCGGTCGGAATCTGGCCTTCAGTGACACACCACCCGCCATCCACGGCGAGGACTTGCCCGGTCGTGAAACTTGAAGCGTCGCTCATAAAATAAACCGCCGCCGCGTCAAGATCGGCCGGCTGGCCAATGCGACCTCCGTCAAGCGGTTGTTTTGTTTTGACGAACGCGAGAATCGCTTCGTCGTTGACGGCGCGTTGCGCCATGGGCGTGTCCGTCACCCCCGGCGCAAGGACATTGAACCGAATTCCCTCAGCCGCGTAAAATCCGGCGCAGCTTTTGGTGAAGCCCTCCACGGCGGCTTTGGCCGTGGCATAGGCATGCGTGGCAAAATACTTGTGCGAAGGCGAAAAACCGAGCACCGAGCCCATGTTCAGGATCGATCCGCCCGCCCCCTGCGCGAGAAACTGGCGGACCGCCGCGCGGTTGGAGTAAAAGAGCGAAGTCAGGTTCAGCTTGAAGGTCGCGTCCCAGCCTTCGTCACTGATTTCGTGAAGCGGGCCGTCGCCCCAGCGCCGTCCGGAACCGCCCGCCACGTGATACAAACCGTCCACTCCGCCAAACGCCGCCACAGCCGTTGCCACCGCTGACGCCGCCGTGTCGGCGCTCGACGCGTCGCCGCAGATCATCGTGGCGGCCTTGCCCACTTCGCGTTGCGCGCTTGCCACATTGTCCGGTTTCAGGCCCACGGCCACGACCTGCGCCCCCGCCGCGACAAATGCCTTGACCGCCGAAAGACCCAGCCCCGCCGTCCCGCCAATGACGACGATCCTCTTGCCGGCGAGCGCCACCGGCGCGACGCTGGTGTTCATCCTTCACATTTTCGCGGCCAAACTCGCAGGGTCAAGCGGAATCAAATTGCCTTCTTGGTTTTCGCTGGCGGTTCGGTTACCGAGACGATAAGTTCAGGCGTGATTAGAATTCAAAAGAAAATCGTTGTGGACGAGCACGGGACGCCCCAGGAAGCCATAATTCCGTGGAAACAGTTCTGCGAGATTGCAGAAGCCCTCGGCTTCGATCTCGACGAAGAAGCAGCCGCTGATTTGCGGGCCGCGCGTCGGGACTGGCGCGGGCGCAAATCCGACGCCTTCCTTCCCCTCTCAAAATTGTAACCATGCCTGGGATCGTCGTTCACCGTCGCGCCGCGCGCTACCTTAAGCGCATGGATGCGAAAATCAAGGCGCAATTGGTGGCTAAACTGGAACGGCTGGCCTCAAATCCCTGGGGAATGTCTGGTGTCAAACCGATGGCCGGCGAATAGGCCGGATTCCATCGAATGCGTCACGGGGATTTGCGTGTAATTTACATGCACGATCGTTCGACCGACACGATTGTCGTCGCACATATTGGGCCGCGAGGAGACGTTTACAAGTAGAAGTAGAATTTGCCCAACCGGGAGGCAGCCTGATAGTTTAAAAGCTGTGGGCAGTTGGATTGTGCCGATGTGGCGGAATTGGCAGACGCGCTGGACTCAAAATTGCCCTTTTCGGGCTTTCATCGCAGTGCCTTTCATCACTTGAAACCATCACGAGACCATTGAATTTATTGGCGATCTGCCGCTCTTATCGGTTTTCCACCCGACAGTGCAACGACTACCAAAAACACGACGACTCTAGCACAAAAACTAGCACAGAACGGAAAAGTCTTGTATGTCTGCAAACTGGGCGAAACAGCCCCATATGCCACGACTGGGCGGCTGGTTTTCACTTGATCTTTAAATTGACAGGCACTATCAATTCAACATGGATATTGCATCGGACTTCCTGCATTTCGATGGCATGCGCCAACAATATGATGACGCCAAGCATCGAAGTGAAGCTGTGGACTTTTATCTCTTGCTCCGTCATCTGTCGGGATTCATAAGCATTGACAAATCACGATTCGGGGAACCGCCTAATGAACCCGATTTCGTTCTTGATCATATCGACGGAAGAATAGGAGCAGAATTGACCATCCTCAATCCGAAGCCCTTTCCCCGAAAAGGATTTGTTAAGCGAGGTCAGTTCAAAGTATGGAACCGAGAGACGATGCCCGGCGCCACCCCTCAATCGTTCTCTTGGGAAAACGCCTCGTTGCGCGAGTCTCTGGCGGCTTTTACAGGGCAAATGAATGCCAAACGCAGTAAGGCAGATCGGTGGCGTTCGGTTTTCCCGAAACGTTGGCTTTTGATGCGCATTGATGGAGGAAGCGCCTTTGCAGACCTGGCTGGTGCAATCCCCAATACTTCTCAAGCAAATGAAAACGAGTATGGCGATTATGTCGCGAAGGCCGCATTCGGCGTCCACTCAATTTGTAAGAACATGAACCCGTTTGATTATGTAATCTTATTCACAGTGGAGTCTTTCTTGGCGTTCGCTGCATCCCCTCTCACCCCATACAAATTTCCACAACTGAAAGGCGAAATCGTAGAACGTGGCGCACAAGTTTCTGACAGATTTCTCGATTGGACAATTGAACCAACGACAGTCAAGAATGCATTGATATCAAGCAACTCTTTCGAATCACCACGCCGCTAGTAACACCGGAGCACTACTATGACTATTCTCCTAGGCAATAGGCGTTTTATCGAATTTAAATTCAGCTCTGAAAGCGACTTCGAGGAATTAATTCGCGACCAGTCGAAGGTCCTCTTTGGGCAGGATACGATTTTCATCTATACCAAGCGCAAAATTAAAAGTGTCAGTTTGGGCGCGACAATCCCGGACGGCTTTCTATTTGATCTGACGGATGTCAACAACCCCGAGTTTTATCTTGTTGAAGTCGAACTGCAAACACACGACTTCTACAAACACATATTTCCCCAAATCACGAAGTTTTTCGGCTTTTTTCGCAGTTCTGCCAACCAAAGCGATCTCGTAGAAAAGTTGTTTTCTATTATCAATCCGGATGCTGCATTGAGAGGCGAATTCAAGAAGTTTTTAGGTGACAAAGAAATTTTCAAGTTCCTGAAAGATATTTGTGAAGACTCTCAGAACATTCTCCTAGTTATTGATGGCGACAAAGCCGAACTGCCAGAAATCATTGATACCTACACCGACACATGGGGCAAGCTAGTAAGAATTCTCAAAGTGAAAAGGTTCACAAACGAAAACGAGTCGCTAATTTCCGTAGAACCCGATTTCGTGGACATTCAGTATCCGCCCGATGCAGAAGTGGACGAGTTGGTAGAAGGCACCCCCGAAATTGCGAAACCGACTTATTCCGAAGAATATCATCTTGACGGCATTTCCGCTTCCACCAAGCAAGTTTATGTGGCGATAAAACATCATGTTTCCAAGGCTTATCCTAATGCAGCTTTCAATTATCAAAAATACTATATTTCAATTCGCACCACACAAAATCTCGCCTACTTGACGTTGAGAAAGAAAAAACTGCGAGTCGTTGTTATGATGCCGCCGGACGAAGTGCGCGGAATTTTGCGGCATTATGCAATTAAGGAATTGTCTCAATCTGTACAAGGATTTTACAACAATCCCTGTTGTGAAGTTATTTTAGAAGATACTCAGCACCTAGCAGGCCGTTGAACAACGGGCGTTTTTTCACGCGATTGAGCTATCTGCAAAAGCGCGGAGCGATTTTCTGCCTATAGAGTCAAGTGGCGGCGGTGGAGAGGGGCGGCGGCAACGTTCCGGGCCTTTTCCTCGCGCCTGT
>DATKFW010000007.1:0-2036 GCA_035511075.1 Vulcanimicrobiaceae bacterium | reverse complement strand
GGCCATCGTCGCCCGCGAACAAAATCCCGAACGCAAGGCGTTCTACAAACTCGCGTGGCACTTGGGCGCATCGCAATCCGATCTGGCCGGCTTGAACGCCGAGGATGTTGATTGGGAACACCACGTCATTAGCTATGCGCGCCGGAAGACCGGCTCTATTGCCATCATGCGCATGGATGAAGACATGGCGGAAATCCTGCGCGACCTGCCGGGCAATGGGCCGCTGTTTCCGTATCTGCGAAGCGTTCGTTCAGGCGACCGTGCCACGGAGTTCAAACAACGCTGCACTGGACTTGGCATCAAGGGCGTCTCGCTGCACAGCTACCGTTATGCTTGGGCGGAACGTGCAAAGACGGCAGGCTATCCCGAACGGTATGCCCAGGTGAATCTTGGACACAATAGCCGGGCGATGGCGCGGGCGTATTCGCGCAAAGCGCCGGTGGAAATGCCTTCGTTGAGCGAATACGAGCGGCAACAGAAGGCCATCATTGGAAATCGGAACACCGAACCAGCAGCACCAGCCGTTGCCGTATAAGGAGGACATCATGCAACCTTGGCAAATTAAAGCACTCGAACTGGAAGCGTCGGGATTGAAACACCTCGATGGATTCATCCACGAACATGCCCTCTATTTTTATATTGGAGCCATTTATCTCTCGCTGGCCTTGTTGGCGTGGGTATTGAGCGGTGCATTGCGACGTAAAGGTAGAAAATCCGCGCCTCATGGCAGGCCCGTCCTGTTCATCCATCTGCCGGGACCGCCACCATCGTCACCGGACATGTTCGACCCGTTTCCGCCGCCGCACCATTCGGCGCATTGCGGTCATGATGATGGTGATTGGGAATGACCACAGCGATGCAAATTGCAGGCGTGATTCTTAAAAGCGATTCCCACGGTGCAAGCGGGCGCGGTCACAGGTGGAGGCGCGGAGCGCACGACCTTGACGGCGACCGCGCGCCGTATCATGGAAGCGCGAGGCACGCCGCTGATTTTAGGAATGCCGGTCATGGGAATTATTTCCATTGGTTGCCTTGCCGTTGGTTGCGGATACGGAACCTTTGAGCGTTCGGCTTTTTGCGGCGCGCTCGTTCTTGTCCTTGACCTTTAGCCGGATGAGTTCGGTTGCCTTGTTCAGCCATTTGGCATCGTTTCTCACTTGTTCGATTTCCACCGCCGCGAAAAATTTCATCGAGCCGGACGGTGGATGACCCAATGGCTTGAGCAGTCCTGCGCTGGTGAGAATGGTAATGTGATCGGTTTCAAAACCGAGCCGCCACGCGGCTTCCGTGGCGCTGATGCGTCCAGGCAGCGACACCAGATTGAGGAATTCTTTGCGTTCTGGATTCATGGTGTCTCCTTGATAAAAGAGATGGCGACGGCGGCAACATGGGTTTTGAACGTTGCGGCGTAGCGCCGGTCAGCCGCCTTCACAAATTTCAATTCATACTTCTGGATCGTCCGTTCAACGGCCTTGAGTCCGCTCCCTAGCACCGCAACTTTGGCCACGGCAAAACAGAGCAACAGCTTTTCGGGCGGGGCATCCGGCTTGGTTTCCAACGCCGGATTGGAAATCATCTCTGCATACAGAAATTGCGCATAAGGCAGTTGGTAACTCCTGCCGTCGTCGGCCACCACGTTCAAAGTGGCGACCGTGGAATCCGTGCCGTAAGAAGGATTGTCGCGCGGGTTAGACGCCGATTCGATGGGTGGAGGTTCGTTGGTGTTCATAACGGGGTGTTTTCATTTGAGGGCTGCGATTGTCAGGTAAAATGGCTTGTTGCAGTCCGAGGCGTTGGCGGAACTGTTTCAGAAAGCGATGACCGCGCTGCAAAATGGTTTGGATGAATTTTCGGTGGTGGACGGGCGGGACCACTTCCACCGCCGCCAGCCGCGCGCTGGAACGGGTGACGTGCGAGCGCAACATCTCGACATCATCAGTGAACACGCGGCACGCATCGCGCCCGCGCGAGATGCTGACGTAAAATTGTTGCTGATTGATCGCCGGCAACGAACGCGACGACGCAACGACCAACAC
>DATKFW010000006.1:0-9049 GCA_035511075.1 Vulcanimicrobiaceae bacterium | reverse complement strand
TTCCTCCAACGCGGGGAACCGCGCTGAAACCGGCTGAACGGGCGGTTGTGAGAGAGCGCACGATATTTGATGGCGGTGGTTTCCTGTTAAATGATGGAATGGATTTATCGCTTTGAACATGCCCCCGCAGAAATTCGGCCGGGCGGCTCGTCAGACCCCGCCGAGTGCCGCAAATATGGGAAGCCAGCAGAGTGATACCGTCGAATTCCCGTTCTGGAGCAGTGTCGAGAATCTCGTAACGTTGCAACGCTTTCAGACTCTCTTTTTCGTCAGTTGGCGGCGGGTCTGGCATCGGTGGTTCCTTTCTCGGCCTCATGGCCAGACGCATTTCTGCAATCAAGCATCTCGCGTACTTTGCAGACGAGAGTTGTTGGCATGTATGGTTTGGGCAGGAATTCAACTCCTTCTGCCAACAGTCCTTGCTGGGTAACGGCGTCATCCGTGTATCCCGAAGTGAAAAGAATCTTGAGATCAGGATTGGCTGTTTTCAGCCATTCCGCCATCACTTTACCTCCCATTAGCGGCATGATGACGTCGGTGATCACCAATCGAATTGGCGATCCTTTGTGATCGCGCACAGTGTGCAACGCATCCTGGCCATTATTCGCGGACAGTACTTTGTAACCCTGGAGTTCCAAAACGCTCCGGGCGAGATGCCTCAACGTTGGCTCATCCTCGACGACCAGCAAGGTTTCCGTCCCACGAGGCGTCGGCCCGGTTCGGGGATGGGCCGCGACATCCAGCGGCTGATCGACTCGTGGAAAATAAATCTTGAAAGTCGTGCCTTGACCGAGTTCGCTCTGCACGGCAATGTGACCTCCGGATTGTTGCACGATGGTCTGGCAGGTCGCCAGACCCAAACCGGTGCCTTTGCCCTTAGGCTTCGTGGTGAAAAATGCTTCAAACATGCGCGCTTTGACTTCCTCGGTCATGCCGGTTCCCGTGTCACTGACGCTGAACATGACATAATCGCCGGGAATCGCGCCTGTCTGCGCGCGCACGTAATTTTCATCTAGCGTGGCATTGCTGGTGACGATGGTGAGTTTGCCGCCGTTGGGCATGGCATCGCGCGCATTCACGGACAGGTTCATCAGCACCTGCCCGACGTAGCCGGAGTCGGCTTTCACCCGCCCGAGCTGTGCGCCGGGAAGAATTGTCAATTCGATGGTCTCATCAATGAGCCGCCGCAGCATTTTGTCCAGGTCTTTGAGTACTTCATTGATGTCGAGCACTACCAGTTGCACCGTTTGTTTGCGGCTGAAAATCAGGAGCTGGCGGGTCAAGCCGGCCGCGCGCTCACCCGACGACCGTATCGTCTCCAGGTAACTTTTAAACTTACTGTCCGGGGCCATCTCTTGGATAATCAAATCGCTGTAACCCATGATGATGGCGAGGATGTTGTTAAAATCATGGGCCACACCGGCGGCAAGCTGGCCGATGACTTCCATTTTTTGCGCTTCGATAAACTGCGCTTCCAGCCGCCGGCGTTCGGCCCGTTCTGCGACTTCCTGCAAGCCACGGCGCACCGCCGGCCCCAAACGCGTCAACCGGTCTTTGAGCAGGTAATCCGTCGCTCCGAGTTTCATCGCCTCCACCGCGATGTCCTCTCCAATGGTGCCGGAGATGAGAACAAAAGGAATTTCCAGCCCGCTCTTTTTCAGCAACTCTAACGCGCGCAACCCACTAAACTCTGGCATGGCGTAGTCGGACAAAATGAAGTCGAGGTCGTTCTGCAGGCTGTCCAAGAACGCCACTTCGGTGTCCACTCGTTGCGAGATGGGTTCAAAACCGGCGCGCTTTAATTCCCGCAAAACCATTTTGGCGTCATCGGGATTGTCCTCGACAAGCAGGACTTTGAGTGGTTGGGGCATGTTATTCCTGTAGTTTTGGGGGTTGATTATGCAGCAGCCAGTACATTCCCAGTTCCTGTACGGCGGCAGCGAATCCCTCGAAGTTGACCGGCTTGACGATATAACTGTTGACTCCTAAATTGTAGCTTTCCACCACGTCGCTCTGCTCCTTGGAGGAAGTGAGCACGACCACGGGAATCATTTTCGTGCGCGCATCGCTCTTAATACGTTCCAGCACTTCTTTGCCATCGACCTTGGGAAGTTTCAGGTCCAGCAAAATCACTTTGGGTGCGTTCTCAATCTTCCGTCCGGAGTACTCGCCTTCGCAGAAGATGAATTGCAGCGCCTCCTCCCCGTCGCGCGCAATGTGAATGTAATTGGCCAAATTGGCCTTTTTCAACGCTCGCAGCGTCATCTTTAAGTCCTCCGGATTGTCTTCCACGAGTAATAACTCAACAATGGTTGATTCGTTCATAGTTTGGTTTCGTCTTTCTCTGCGGGTTCCATTTTCTGAGCGTGGCGATTACTGCAGCTCTGCTGGCTTGCGCCGGGTGATGTCTTCGGCAATCCCGGCGATGCGGTAGATCGCTCCGGCTTCGTTTCGGATCGGCGTTCCGCGAGTATGAACCCAGCGGATTTGGCCATCCGGGCGAGTGATCCGATGTTCGAGATCAACACTCTCGCCCCGGCTCACCGACTGCATGGCCGCCAGCGCCTGGGTGCGGTCTTGCTCATGAATGGCTTCCATTAACGAGGAGGGGTTTTCGTACAAGCTCCGGCAGGTGCGCCCCCAGATGCTTTCATAAGCCGGACTGATATAAAGGATGGCGGATTGATCCGCAGTGGCGATCCAGCAAGCCTCGTTGATGTTCTCGGCGAATTGCCGAAAAAGCTCCTCGCTGGCGCGCAGGGCTTCAGGTGCTTGTTCACGCTCCTTGCGAAGACGCCTTTGCTCCAAAGCGTGGTGAACGGCCGGCCCCAATCTCGCCAGCCGGTCTTTGAGCAAGTAATCCGCCGCGCCGCGATTTATCGCTTCTACCGCGATGTCTTCTCCGATGGTCCCGGACACGATGATAAATGGAACGTCCAGCCCATTCATTTTCAGCAACGTCAACGCGCGCATCCCATGGAACTCGGGCATCGTGTAATCGGTCAAGATGAGGTCGAGATCGCCTTTGAGGCTCTCTTGAAACGCCGCTTCGGTGTCCACTCGCTGCGAGGTGACTTCAAAGCCTGCGCGCTTTAATTCCCGCAACATCATTTTGGCGTCGTCTGGATTGTCCTCGACCAGAAGAACTCTCAGTAATTGGGGCATCTTGGGGCGCCTTCTTCTGGAGGTGTCCTCGACTCGTATTAACTCGACAGTGCTTGTTTTGTTCATAATTTACTTTCTCCTTCCAAAGTAAAATAAAATGTGGTCCCGCTGTTCACGGCGGATTCCGCCCAGACTCTTCCGCCGTGACGGTGAATGACGCGTTGCACGATGGCCAGGCCGACACCCGTGCCCTCGTAGTCCTCGGCACGGTGCAGGCGCTGAAAAACTCCGAAGAGCTTGTGCGCGTATTTCATGTCAAAGCCCGTCCCATTATCACGCACGAAATAGACGCTCTGCTCTTTCTCCTGCGCGCAACCGATCTCTACCACTGCCACTTCGCGTTTGCCAGTGTACTTCAGCGCGTTGGACAGCAAGTTGAGCCAAACCTGTTTTAGCAACGCCGGATCCGCCTGGCAGGTCGGCAGGGCCGCAATGCGAATATCAACCTGGCGTCCTTTTCGCTGGAAACTCAATTCCTCAAGCACGCCGCGCACCAGCTCGCCTGTATTCACGGCACTTTTGCTCAATGGCAGTCGGCTCAAGCGCGAAAAGGTCAGCAAATCGTCAATCAATTGCCCCATTTTCTGCGCGCCTTTGCGAATGGTCTGCAAATCCTCGCGGCACGCTTCGGGCAACTGCGGCCCGTAATCCTCCAGCACCGCCTGGGAAAAACCGTCCACCGCGCGCAACGGTGCGCGCAGATCGTGCGACACCGAGTAGGAGAACGCTTCCAGTTCCTTGTTGGCGGCCTCGAGTTGCGCCGTGCGCTCAATGACCCGCTGTTCCAATTCGCTGTTGAGTTGATGAATTTCTTCCTGGGCTTGCTTGCGCTCGGTGATGTCGCGGATCATCGCCAGCAGGTTGCCGTCGGGCATCGCGGTCGCGATCGTGTCCACTGCGAGGACTGAACCGTCCTTACGCCGGAACTGCCACTCCCGTTGGTAGTCGGACTTGGTTTTGATCACGTCGAGCGCCTGCCCGATGTGCGGAATTTCCTCCGGGGCAACGACGTCCGAGGCATTCAGCCCGATAAATTCGTCGCGGGTATAGCCGAGCGTCCGGCAAATGCTCGCATTGGCGTCGAGATAGTTGCCCTTGGAATCGACAATGACGATACCGTCCGGCGCATAGTCGAACAGCATGAGGTAACGAGCTTCGCTCGCCCGCCGCGCTTCCTCCGTCCGTTTACGATCCGTGATGTCCGTGATTACCACGACGACTTGTGAGACCGAGCCGCCCGTCTTCGTCGGTTCATATTTGACAGTATAGTAGCGATCCTCGTCCACTGTCGGCCTTTGCAGTTCGTAGGCCACGCGTTCTCCGGCAAAGGCGCGATCCAAGTGGGGCCGAATCTGAAGTTCATAAAGTGGGGCCAGCACGTCGGCGACGCGCTGGCCGACCAAATCCGCAGACGGCAGACCGAGGATTTCGGCGTAAGTGGCGTTGGCAAAAGTGTATTGACGCTCGCGGTTCACCATCACCAAGCCCACGCGTGCGTTATCGGTTACCAGCCGCAGCCGACCTTCGCTCGCCTGCAACGCCTCCTCCGTATGCTTGCGTTCGGTGATGTCGCGTTCAACGGCCACCCAGTGCGTAAACCAGCCGGTGGCGTCGGCCACGGGCACGATGTCCATCTCAAGCCAGAACTCCTGGCCGCTCTTGGCGTAATTAATCAACTCTGCCCGCACCGGTTTCCACTGGCGCATCGCCGCGCGGATGCGATCCAGTTCTGCGCGAGTGGTTTTTGGCCCTTGCAAAAAACGGGGCGAGCGTCCGAGCACTTCCGCCCGCGTGTAACCGGTCCGTCGGACAAAGGCATCATTGACGAACAGGATGCGCGGCCCAGGTTCGTTCTGCGGCTCGGCTTCGGTGATGAGCACAATGTCGTTGAGCCGCCCAATACAGGTCTCCAGCAACTTAAGTTGAGTTTCAGCCTGCTTGCGCTCAGTGATGTCCCGCGCCACTTTTGAAGCGCCTATGGTCATTCCTGTCGAATCCTTGATGGGAGAGACTGTGACCGAGATGGCAACCATGCTTCCATCCTTGCGCACTCGCACCGTGTCAAAATGCTTCACGTTTTCGCCGCGCTTGACGCGGCTCAGGATTTCCTCTTCCTCTTGCTGGCGTTCCGGCGGAATCAACCGCATAATCGGCTGGCCCACCATCTCGCAAGCCAGATAGCCAAAAAGCCTTTCCGCGCCCGCATTCCAACTGGTGACTACCCCTTGCAAATCCTTGCCGATAATGGCGTCGTCCGAGGATTCCACAATGGCGGCCAGTCGTGCCGCCGCCGACTCCACTTGTTTGCGTTCGGTGATGTCATTGCCATAGACGCGCACTCTCTTTGTTTCTGGAATGTAATTGATGGTTTGCGCGTAGAAACGCCCGCCCGACGCGATCTCGCGTCGCAACGGTTCGCCGTGTCTTTCGCGCAAAACTGCGGCAGCGTCTTGCAATCCAGCCAGCCACGGATGTCGCAGCCCCTGGCTTTGCAGATCGGGGAGCAGCCGGAGGGTGAAAGGATTCAGGTAGTGAACGATGCCTGTCGCCAAATCCAATTCAACAATGTGGCTTGGATTGCGTTCCGGGAAGGAAGCCAACCAGGCCGACTTTTCTTCCGCTCTGGCTCGTTCACCCATTCCTGTATTGAGGAGGAATAATCCCAAGGACAACAGCGTCACACTCAGAAACACGCCCAGTGGCAGAAGAAGAAAAGTCTTGTCGGAAATCGCTACCTCTTTTTTTTGCCGCTGATCAAGCAGGGAATATTCTTCATCTTCCAATGCCTTGATCAGACGACGAATGCTGTCCGTCAGCTCAATCCCCTTTCCAGTGGCAATCATCTGCTCCGCCGCGGATAGTCCTTCTGTCCGGCGGGCCGCCATGGTCTGTTCCCCCCAGTCGATGCGTTGCACAATGAGTGGATCAAGTTGATTCAGGCGAGGTTGTTGCCGTGGATTGTCGGCCGTCAGTTTGCGCAAGGTGGCAATTTTGTTGTGGAGGGCGACTTTGATTCCTGCTTCTTGTTCCAGAAAGCGGGCATCACCCGTGTTGATGTAGCTGCGCTGGCTGTTGCCGATGGAAGCCACGCCAGCCGTGATTCCCCCAATCTCCTTGAGGACCTCCTGCGTATGGCTGACCCAAGACGCGCTCTCTTGAAGCTGGTTGGTGAATTGGTAGGATATTCCCGCCGCCGCCAGGAGCGCAAGGATACCCACCAAGAATCCGCCAGTAGTCAAAGCATCGAGCGACCACTTGAACTCGCCTTTGCTCCTGCCCAAGGCCAGCAATCCGAAACCAAACAACATAAACCCCGCCGCCGTGTGAACGGCCATGCCCGTATAACTCCACCCACGAATGCCAAACAGCGCATCCGAGACATTGCCGACGAACGCCAGGCCGCCAATGACGATTAGTGCTAGCCCTAGCGCCGCCAAAACAGAAAGCCTCAATCGTGTCGAGAATGATTGCGATTCCATCAACAGAGCGACGCTTGTCAAAACCATGCAAAAGGCCGTGGCTGGTGACATTCGCCCTGGCTGTGATGGTCCGACCAAATGGTCCGCATCGTGAAATAGCCATTGATCAATACCAATCTCCCAACCGAAAAGATATTCACTCAACGTCAACGCGCCCACAGCAACCATCACCGCCGCCATCAATGTCGCCCAGAAACGGGCTGGCGCGGCGGCTTTCTCGCGCGATAGAATCGCCAGCGCAACCCCGCCCAACAAAATTCCCAGCGCCGTGTTTGGCTTCATGGACACTCGACCGGGGAAAACACTTTTTAGCACAGCGATGTCGAACCTCCACCCGACAAGCACCAGCGCGCCAAGAGCCCCCACTAATAAACCAAGGGACAACGCGACGTTTCCCTGCGCCATACCTCGATATCGGGCGGGGGTCATCTTATATCCGCCCTCTCGCACGAAGTCCCCCACCTGCGAGATTTTGTGCATCTCTTGCTCACGACCATGAGACGGCGGCAGGACCGGCGCATCCTTAAGACAACGGCTCGGATTTCGGGATTGCTCTCGTTATAATTGAAGCTGACAGACTGATCGTTCGATCCGCCAGTTATTTGATCCATCCCCATACGCCCGCTCCAGTGATTCCGACTTACCCAACACAAACCTTGAAGGATAAAAAATCAATCTACAGCCAAGCCTTTGAATGACAAGTAAAATCTTTCCAAAAAACACCTCGAAATGTTGACTTTAAGTGACGTAAAAGAGAGCAATAAAACGTCGATGCGGTTTGCCAAACCCGCTTGCGTTCGGCGATGTCCGCGCTCACGGCGACGAATTAACGCGGTTTGGACCCTGATCCCCTGTTCCGCTTCGAGTGTTGGCAAGCCAATTTGCGCATCCTGGAAATCGAGTCCATCCGCAGTGTGCCTTATGTGCCCGTCTCCCATCCGTTTATCGAGGCCCGGCTGCGCCCAACTGCACATTTTTGCTTGCTCAACATTCCGCTGGGAAGCTGATGAGCGCCTTGTGCGGGCTGGGTATAATGCCGGCCTGAAGCAGTTTTGCGTTTGCTTGCCCGCTCTTACCGCGCCGGATGGCTTCGCCAGCGGTCTTTGGCTCTTCGCTCTTCTTTTCTGCGCTTTGTCCTGCCTTAACTACTTCCCTCGCAATGCCGATATTACGATGACTTGAAAACAATCCTCGTTATCGACGATGAATCCTCATTTCGCGAGTTATTGCATCGAGCTTTACGGGCGAAGGGTTTCTTGGTGCTGGAAGCGGCCAATTGCCGGAGTGCCATTCTTGCTGCCACAGTTCAGGTGCCGGACTTGATCGTTTGTGACGTCGAAATGCCCGATGGAACGGGCCACGACGTGTTCGATGCCCTCAAAGCAAAAAGCGCCGATGGACGAAATGAGCCGCACCAAGACCGGGCCGACGCTCACCATGAAGGAACACCAAGCCATCATCACCACCGAAATGAACCCGGAGCGCTGGGCGTTTTACGAGTTTTGCTGGCACCTGGGCGGCGCACAGTCCGACGTGGCGAGCTTGACCGCCGAGGACATTGAATGGCAAGGCAAGGACGTGAGCTTCCACCGCCACAAGACCGGGACGGCATCCATCATCCGCTTTGGCAAAGAGCTTGAAGCCGTCTTGAAGACGCTCCCGCAGACGGGTCCGCTCTTTCCCAAACTCAAGCCGATGCGGGAGGCGCACCGGGCGACGGAGTTTGCCCGCGCCTGCCGCCGTTTGGCGATTATTGTTACCACGCAGCAATCCTCCTTATTACGACGATGTTGCTCATCATGGCACTATCTATGATGCTGCCGATGCGCTTAAAAAATTGCCCAAAGGCAAACTGCAATCCATCAGAACCTTTCTGCTGGAAGATCGGATGCCCATAATTGACTCCCGTCCAAATTGTTTGACACTGGCTGAAAAACTTATTGAAGGGAAACCATTCCCAGAAAGAGAAATGTGCGCCGTTTTTCTGGCGGGTGAGATAAAGGCAATCTATAAGCAACACAGCTTGGCAGCTCCTCCGATCATTATGGGCACTGTAGATGAGGTAGAGAACATGAGTAAAAACTTCCCCAATATAGACAGGGTCCTGGACTATTGGAGCGGTCAGGAAAATAGGGTGTCCGAGATTTCAGATATGTCAAACGCAATCGTTGCCGAGCGGCAACGTGCCAAAAGTTAAAACTGGCCCGATCTATGTCCCGCAGTGCAAAATTCAATGTCGGTCAGTATTTGCAGCAAATAGATTTGCCATCCAAGCAGGCTGCGCGAGTGGAAAAATTTGATGGCGGTGAACGGTTGGTCTCGTTGACGCCATTTGCAGATTTAAGAGACGCTGAAGAAGCACTGATGGTTAAATTGGCCCTGGAAGCAGGCATGAAGTTTAGAAT
>DATKFW010000005.1:0-185577 GCA_035511075.1 Vulcanimicrobiaceae bacterium | reverse complement strand
GGGGTGCTGTCATTATTGCCCATATCATATTCGGTGTAGATCTCTCCGGTGATAGGGTTGACATTGTTGGGAAACACGTTCGTAAAAGCCTGTAGCGGAACGTCCGTGGTATTTTCCAGCGCCGGCCCGCCTGGACCGGTTAGGCCGTACATTAAATCACTCGTACTCTGCCGGTAAGTATCGCCGTGACCGATTCCGCCCGAATCGGCGTAACAGTCAGAGCCGAAAACAGCCACGAGCTGGTAGTAACCATTGGTCTGCGGATTGTCGATATATAGATTATTGACACTGTTACTGCTATAGTCAAAATCCATCGCTTGCCAGGTATAGACGGGCGTAATAGTGTCAAAAGACCAAGTCGCGGTGCTCTGATTGCCAGTCAAATCCGAAGCTCCTACCAAGACCGAGTATGACGTGTTGGCTGCCACTGGGATGCTGACTGTCAAATTCGTCTCAGACCCCGAAGCGGTCAAACCGTTAGCCGCCGTAACTGTGGCATTGGTAACCTGACCCAAAATGTTCGTGCCCGATAGAACCACAGTAACACCATTGGAACTAACGCCAACCGAGTCAACGATGGTGACCGTCAGATTGCTGGACGCCTGAAATTGAGTTGTGCCATCAGGATACATGTTCGTGTATAGCGTGCTGGACCCCAGATTTGTGTCCGCGGGCATAAGCATGAAATAGTTTGCGTTGAAGGAGCCGCTATTAACAACCAAGTTCAGAGTAGTCTGACTGCCGTCCGACTGCAATTGGACGAGGGCGCCGCTGGAATCTCTTAGAGGATAAAAGGCGTAAGAGCTCCAGCCTGTCTCCTTATCTGAAAAAGTGAACGGCGCATTTCCGATTAGCTGCGTGCCCCCGGCTGTGGACGAAACACTCAGAGTCGCAGCGACGGTATTATTACCCGCTCCATCGGAGAGCCGCGCATAAACGTTAAACGCTCCCGCAGGCTGCTTCGAACTAGACGGGTAATGCCGTGTGTAATTCGCAAAGTCGCCGGAATCGGTATAACCAATCTCGTAATCCTGCCCCACATAGGGACTGGAGCCGAACCAAGGCAAACGGGGCACGTCCCCAGTCACCTGCGTTTCCAATCCCAACGAGTTAGTACTTACGCCCGCAACGATGATGTCTTGCGGGCGATACAGTTCGGAACCGTTATTGGGATTTGCCATGAGAAAATCAGTTCCAGCGAGGGCTCCCAGCCCGGCATACTTATTGGTCTGGGGATTATCATAAAACTGCCCGGGGGTGCCGGAAGAGTTGGTGTAATCCCAATCTTCGGCTTCCCACGTATAAACGGGTGCGAGGGTGTCAAAGTAACCCACTGTTTGAGTTGTGATGCCTTTGGTGTCGGACACGACAATAGTGGCTGAATATAAAGTGTTTTGCGACAATGGAGCACTCACCGTTTCATCAGTGGAAGCCCCCGCAATGGTCAAGCCGCTCGATGGCGTATAAGTAATAGGAAGGTAACTCCCTCCAAGCAAGGTGGAGGCGGACAGCGTCACCGTGACGTTGGTCACTCCGGTGGCTGACTTGGCGGTAAAAGAGATGGTTGGGGATGCTTCGAACTGATGCAGGCCATCTGGATAAAGTCCGGTTATGGTGGGTTGAGCCTGGGCGTTGCCGCCGCAGAGCACCATGCCAGCTACGGTAAATGCGGCAATGGAGCACACTATGGATGCTCTTGATGGGAGTCGACGATTGGTCGTGTTCATGTATTTCATGTGTTTTTTAAAGGGCTTCTGTGGCGTGAAACCTAAATGAACCGAGCAAGAGGTGCGCGGGGTGATTGTGCCAAAACAGGGGTGTGATCGTGCCAAACCGTCATTCTCCATGAAAATCTGTTGCCACGTTTACGTCTTCTCTGTTACGACTGTTTTCATGCCAATGCGAGGACGCCTGCTGCCCACCGGCTGCTCATGAGTTGCCTGTACCTGTCAAGATCGTCAGCGGCAGTCAATCGCTTTATCGCTGAAAACGATGTCGCTTGGAGTTCCCTCGGCACCAACGAAAACGATTCCATGCCGCTGGCCAAGGGAAGCTTGCGGAGTCAACAAACGGATTGGGCGCGATTTGGATGCGCAGATTCAACAGATTATGACCCCCAAACTCAAACTCGTGATTCCAACCCTCGCCATGATGACCTCGGCGCAGCTTCTCATTTCCTGCGCCCCTTGGTCTGAAGGAGGAAAATCACCCTTGTACAAAAATGCGAGCGCACCTGTGGGTGTTCGCGTCCAGGACCTGATCGGCCGCATGACGGTCGAGGAAAAGGCGCGGCAGTTGGATATGTATTTTGGCAGTGAAGACCTCCTCTCCACGAACGGGACGATCGACAGAACCCACGCCAAGGCTGATGCCGTGCTTGATGTGGCCTTGGCCGAGAAGAAGTTGGGCAAGCAGGGGGTTGGCTCAATTCATGACCTGTATCCGCACGCTCGACTCTACAACGCCATTCAAAACTGGGTGATCAAATCCAGCCGTCTCGGGATCCCAGCGCTTTTCCTCGAAGAGGGATTGCACGGATACCAAGGCTATGACGAAACGGAGTTTCCGCAGAGCGTGAACCTGGCCTCGACTTGGAACCGCGACTTGGCGCAACAAACAGGCGCGGCCATAGCGGCGGAAGCGCGCGCGGTTGGCGTGGATATGATCCTCGGGCCGGTGCTGGATGTGGCACGCGATCCCCGTTGGGGCCGTGTGGAGGAGGACTTTGGAGAAGACCCTTTCTTGAGCGGGAATCTTGGGCTGGCGTACGTGCGAGGAATGCAAGGCGAGTCCCTGGCCTCCGACCACAACGTCATTGCGGAACCCAAACATTTTGCGGGCTACGGTTCGCCAGAGGGCGGCCTAAACATGTCACCGGTCCATGCCGGGGAGCGTGAAGTTCGCAGTGTGATGCTAAAGTCCTTCGAACCAGCCATTCGCCAGGGTCATGCCATGGGCGTAATGGTGGCGTATAATGACATCGACGGCGTTCCTTGCACCGGCAATCCCTGGCTGCTCAATCAAGTCTTGCGAGATGAATGGGGCTTTCAAGGCTTTGCGCTGTCAGATTTAGGGGCCATCCGGCGTCTCTACGAGGATCATCATGTGGCCCGGTCGCGGCAGGATGCCGTTTGCCTGGCCATTCGTACGGGGGTGGATATGCAATTTTACGATTTTGACCACACAGTTTTCCAAAACGCCATTGTCGAGGGCGTCAAGAAGGGTTCACTGCCGACCGCTGCGCTTGACAAGGCGGTGTCGCGCGTGCTGCGGGCGAAATTCATGCTCGGTTTGTTTGACCATCCCTTCGTTGATGAAGACCTGGATAAAGTCGTGCGCCGTTCTCAAAAACACCTCGAACTTTCACTGGAAGTCGCCCGCCAATCCTTGTGTCTTTTGAAAAACGACAACGGGCTCCTGCCATTAAAGAAAGACCTTCGGCGAATAGCGGTCATTGGGACTAATGCCAATATTGGCCGTCTGGGCGATTATGCCGACGTCACCCAGGAAACATCCGAACAGGGCCTGTTCACTCAAGTCAAGAAAATCGTCTCGGCCCAAACCGCGGTCTCGTACGTGAGTGGCGAGGATATTCAAGCAGCAGTGGACGAAGCCAAACTGGCCGATGTGATTATTCTTGGGTTGGGAGAATGGCATGGCATCTCAGGCGAGGGCTTCGACCGATCCGACCTTGAGCTTCCTGGCCGCCAAGAGGCACTGCTCGAAGCTGTGGCTGCCACGGGAAAGCCGGTGGTCTTGGTTCTGCAAAATGGACGGGCTTTAAGCATTTCATGGGCAAGAGAACACGTCCCGGCGATATTGGAAGCCTGGTATCCTGGCGAATTCGGAGGGCAGGCGATTGCGGAAACGTTGTTTGGAGACAACAATCCTTCGGGGAAACTGCCTGTTTCGTTTCCGCGCCGCGTGGGGCAACTGCCCGTCTATTACAATTATTTTCCTTCCAAAAATCATCGTTATGTGGACGGCGATGATTCGCCTCTATTTGAGTTTGGATATGGGCTTAGCTACACGACCTTTACCTACGACAATTTGACCGTTACGCCACCACCGCACCAAGGCTCGAATGGAGATGTCCTGGTTTCCTTTAATTTGACAAATTCCGGAGAACGCGCAGGAGATGAAGTCGCGCAAGTCTATGTGCGGCGCAGGAGTGCCAGCGTTGCCACGCCTGTTAAAGAATTAAAGGGCTTCGCCCGAGTTCACCTCAATCCCCACGAAACCAAGCCGGTGACCATCCATCTCAAGCTGGCGGACCTTGAGGTGTGGGGCGCAGACCGGCAATGGAATCTGGAGCCGGGCGATCTGACCGTGAAAGTTGGCGGCGACTCAACCGCAGTCCATTCGGCAGCCTTCACATTGAAATGATTGATGTCACGGTTTGAGAGCCGGGCGGACAGAAGCAACGATCAAGAAAAGGAACCGCCTATCGAAAATAGTCTCACCTCAATTGTAGGTTAAGGATCAAGGAGGCTCTGGCGCCAGCACCCCATTCGGTCCGTAGGTCGTGACCGAGAACAACCACTTAAGATCAGTCCCTCCGTCTTTCGGATTGGTATCAGTTGAAACAACGTTTTTGCCGAGTATGGCTGGGTCATGCCATAGCTTGATGATCGCATGGCCATCGACGAAAGATATGCCGTTGGCGTTGTTGTGATATGTGGCGGGCGGATTCTCCCAGAAAAAAGTGGATACGCCAGGAGTATTTGCCGCACAACCATCATCGATGGTAAATGGGCATTCGTCCCAAAGAACCCAAGTGGCAGCCGGGAACGTGACGTCCGACTCTCTTTTGAATTGAGTGATGTAGGCCGGGTCCTTAACTGATGAGCCACTCGTACCTGTTTCGTCGACATCCTCAGTGCTGCAAACCCAGGCATTCATAGACACGCTACGAGACCGCTGAACTCCCGCACCTCCCCAGGGAAAATAGTTGGCGCGATCAACCGTGGATACGTCGGCCGGACAGCGATAAACCGCGGCGCTATCGACGTAAGGGTACATAACGCCGCTGTGAATGTAGCTGACGTTGGTCGCGGAGCCGAGAGAAAAATCCTGCATGCTGCCGTCTACCCACATACCCCCCGTCATGCTGTCTTCACCCTGACCCAACCCGCCATTGGGGGGTACGACGCCCTTGTTGTCCCCGCAGTAGGACACCCATGCCAGCGTCAATTGCTTCAAGTTACTCAAGCATTTGATGCCGTTCGCCTGGACTTTGGCACTGCTCAGCGCGGGCAGAAGCAAGGCAGCCAAAATGGCAATGATGGCAATAACAACCAACAATTCGATCAAGGTGAAGCCCGAGGCGACTCCGCCACTCTCCCGTTCAGGATGTGAATTACTCCGGTTTAAAGATTCGGGGGCAGTGCCATTTGTGGCCATTGCCACTAATCGTTCGCGTTGCATGTGCAGAAATTAGCACGCCGATCACCCGTTGCATATCCACTAAAGTGAGGATGGCAAAGCAAAAATCAAGGTGGACAACCGGGCTCCAGCATCGTTCGCGTTAAGGCGAAGTGCCGCAAGCTCCAATGCCGCCAATTCTCACTGATCTTGCAGTCGGTAAAACCCTCCGCTGTTGGTGCCGATCGGTAACGTGATGCTCGATTGACTTTTCGAGAGAACCGCCATGGAAATCCATGTTATCGGCGGTGTCAAATCCGTAGTGTAAGAGATTGTCCATCCCGCGCCGTTGGTATTGGCTGTCCACGAAAGCACGATTTGATTGCTCGACGACAGGCTTCCGGTCAGAATGGTCGGGGCCACCGGCGTGGCGCTAGCTTGCGCGGAATTGGTTCCTTCGCCCAAGTCGCTGACAGATGAAATGACGTAATAGTATGTAGTTCCGTTGGTCAATCCGGGGTCTGAGTAAGCCAAGGGCGACACATTGCTCGCGACCACCACGTAAGGTCCGCCATTAGTTTCTGATCTCTCTACATTGTAGCTCGTAGCAGCCGGGGATGCCGTCCAATTTAACGTTACTTGAGCGTTGCCCGGAATGGCCGTTACAAATGCCGGCGGGGCGGGTGTAGCGAGCCACGGCGCTTGTATGTTTGTAGTTAGCAGCATATAAAAATTCACGTTGTAACCGCCGCAGCCACGTTGTTGATGCCAACGCTCCAACCATCATAGGAGAAGCAGCCTATGACCTCATTGGTCTTGCCAGGAAGGCCCGCAGTGGCGCCTATCGTCACAAAATAGGGCGAAGTGCCATTCCCTCCGTCCACCGCGTTGAAAGCTCCACAGTTGATCACGTGGAACACACCGCCGTTGACCTGGCTGCCCAGAAACGCATATTGGTTCAGATGAGCCAGTTCAAATCCTATGTCCCCTCCATTCACCTCGTAATCCTGATTATGCGCGCCCCACGTAGGCGAGTTGAAAATGCGAACCGTGCCTTGGAAGTTGGTGGCACTGATCAAGACCGCCTGATTGGTCAAACCAGCATAACCGCCGTTTAAAGACACCAGCCACTCCGGGTTGACATCATTGAAAGTGCAAGGCGCCGTCGAGTCAAAAACAAAGCACTGATAGGTGGAGTCGCACATGGCGCTGATGGCGGTTACGTTGGGGCCCTGGTCATTCTCCGAACTGCAGTGCATGTATATGTTTTGTATGATGGAGAAATCCTTGACAAAGAGTTCCGTGCAATTGCCCAGGACATAATATTGCATATTACTCATCGCAAAGCTCAACACGGGACCTTGGGCGGCTCCCTGCAAAGCGTTCGGTGAGGAAAAATTATCAATCCAAAACGTCCAATTGGCGTGGCAGTCCACAATCGAACCCGAGGAGCCGTTTCCCACACGAACGCCCGTCTCGAGCGCCCAGCCATCCACCATGTCGAGGAAATGGTTGGTGCAGGTGTAGGTGTCCAAATCCACAAAAATAAAGGGGTTGGGGCACTGCACGCCGATGACATAGACATTCCCGCCCCGCCCCTGAATGGCTGGCGGATAGGGGACGCAATTGGACAACTGGTTTTCGTAACTAATCGTCATACCCACCAGGCCGGAGTTCGCTTCCAAGGCCACGACCACCGGGCCGTTGGTGGTTCCTGCTCCGCCATAAGGCTGGAGGATGGCTCCCTTGGCAATGCCATCCGCCCCTGGCCATGTGCCGTGGCGCATTTCATAAGGTCCACGCAACTCCACTCCGCTAGGCACGTTTAAGGTGTTCGTCAAATGATACTTTCCAGCGGGCAGATAGACAATGCCACCACCGTTGGCCCCGGCCGCCGCCAGCGCGCTTCCGATGGCCAACGTGTCATCGGTGACGCCATTTCCCGTGGCGCCATAGCTCGACGCCAAATACAGGTTTGTCTTGGCAGGCCGGCGGGAGACGTAGTCGTTGAT
The DNA here is from genome assembly GCA_035511075.1 of Vulcanimicrobiaceae bacterium. GTDB lineage: Bacteria > Verrucomicrobiota > Verrucomicrobiia > Limisphaerales > Palsa-1400 > DATAUD01. The sequence goes on along the minus strand of DATKFW010000005.1, from coordinate 178,201 downwards.
GACATTTGTCCAATTCACATTTGGCATGGCGTTGGAGCTGGACGGTCGCGCGTCTATGAGCAAGTTACCCGCACTGCCGTTGTTGACGATGTTCTGCGCCGGGCTGAACGTGCAGCCGGTGAAGGCCGCCCGGTTGGCGCTGGCGCTCATCACGCAGTGGGTGGCGCCGCTTAGACTGCAATTCACCAGATTGAAAATTCCCGGGCCAGCCAGATCGAGCGTGTTGGAAATGGCGCAGTTTTGAAACGCCATGCAGGATTGCCAGTCGGCTCCCGTGCAATGTACGGCGGTGCCAGTGCGCCCGATGATCTGGCAATCGTCGAACTGGGCGGCGGCGTCATTGGTGGTGTGAGTGCGATTGATCGCGATGTCGCCATCCAAAATAAAATCGGAAAACTCCAAACCGCCGGCGGTCTGCATTTCTTGCGCGTTCATGGCGATGGCGCAATTGGTCACATAACCATTGTAAAACGCACCCCCCGAAGCCCCGCCGCTGTTCTCCTCAAAATCGAGGCCAATTTTGTAGCCACTAATGAACGTATTGATGTTGATCAATCCATCCAGCCGGAACACTTGCATCCCCGTGCCATAAGTCCGCATCCAGGCCTCATAGGAGTTCCCCGCCGCCGGTGAGTTGGTCAGCAATGACCCCGACCACACGGCTGGCGAGAAACGGATGTCTTCCGTCTGGCTGATATCGGCGATAGTGCCCACAGTCGAGAATCCCATGTAGAGCGGGGTGCCGATCACCGTTGAGACTATAAATTCAGCGCCGCCAACCTGAATGCCCTGATATGAATTCACCAGCACCACATTTTGCACCACGCCATCGTTGCCAAGCTCGATCGAGAAGGGATAGCCTACAATGTTCGTCGGGTTCTGGTTCGGATACCAAATGTTGACATCCCGCAACGCCGCCGAGGTGTCCATGGAGATAAAAGGCGTAGCGTTGGTCTGGCCGGCGCCGAAATAAACTTTGAAGGTCGTTCCGACCAGGCCATTTGTTCCTTGCGTCCAATCCGTCCAGTCGCCGTGCAGCGTCACGCCGGTGGGAACGATGATATTGGTGTAGAAGGCGTCGAAAGCGGCTGGCACAAAAACCACTCCGCCGCCAGACCCGCCGGAATTATAGACCGCGTTGATTGCATTCTGAAAAGCCGCGCTGTCGTCGGTGATGCCATCGCCTACGGCTCCGAATTGTTGTGGGGTCGTGATACCGACCACCAGCTCGTTCGTGTTTAAGGAGGGTATGAAGACCGACGGTTGCAGCGGGAAGGCGTACGAGAGTGTTAGCGTATTTTGCGCGATGTCGTCGGTCAGTGTAGCGCCGGGCGGCAAGGAGTCGGCCACGAACGCGCCTGAGCCACTCCGCGGGCCGCTATATTGCAGGAGAACATAGGTGCCGGATTGGGGCACATTCATGACGTTGACGGCGACATTTCCATTGATTGTCAAAGGGCCGTTATCGTAGACAATGGGAACGGCCAGACCGCGAATGCTGTTGAAATTGAAGGTCAGTTGGGAACTGCTGGCGCTCAAAGCCAGGCTGGTCATCGGAAGCGAAGCGGTGGCATTGGCCACGCTGATTCTCAAGGTCCCGCCGTTGATGGTGTAGGGCATCGAAACATTGTTGGTCGTGCTCAACGCCAGCGTGCCGGCGTTGACCGTTGTTCCCCCGGTATACGTATTGGCCCCGGCCAGCGTGAGTGTGCCTGTGTTGCCCTTAAGCAGTGCGAGGGTGGCTCCACTGCCGCTGTTCCGAATTGTTCCGCTGAAGGTTGAACTGCCATTGCCCAAAGTGGTGCCGTTGGTAAGTATTGCCACGGTGCCAGCCGCTGAATTGTCCACCGTACCTCCGGAGCCGCTGAGGTAATTGATCCCTTCACTATGGCCGTCAAGATCGAGCAAGCCCCCCGCCGCCAACGTGACACCGGCGCCGTCATAGATTTGGTCGCCGCCCGTGCCGGTGATTCTGGCAGTGCCGCCGCTGTTCACGGTCAGTCCCGGACCGCCGACGGCGTGAGCGCCGCTGCTGCTGGTTTTATTGAAATTTACCGTTCCGCCATTGATCACCAGCCCGATGCTACCGTTATCGCCGTCGCCGCTGGCCGTCCAGACACCTTTTCCGGTTTTGGTAATGATGTAATTGCCGTTGTTGGGAGAACTAACCGAGCCGGAGTTAGTCGCGCTGCCAGTGTTCAAAGTAAGGCCGGAAGCCACGTTCCAGTCTTGGTTAGCGCCAAGGAGGAGTGTGCCGGCATCATAAGCAAAGTCGACGCCGGCGCTGCTCATGTTAATGCCATTCGCGCCATTGGTCAGGTACGAATTGCCGGTAATCACCACCGGCGCGGACGGGTTGCTGATTACAATCCCCAGCCAACTTACAGGATTGCCCAATGCATTGGTGCAATTGGCAGGAATCGCCACAGTGGAATTCCAAATCGCATCGTCTCCGATGCCGGGAGCAACGTCGCTGACCCAGCTTCCTGCAAGTTCCAATTGAACGTTGTTGTTAGCCTTAATCTGGTCTGCGCCGGCAGGCGTAGCGGCGAATATCGCCAGAAGTGGCGCGATTAGTTTCATGTTCCTTGGAACAACTCTCGAATCGAGTCTAGGTCTTCTACCATAACACCCTTTCAGCCGTTGCCCATCCTCGAAATTGGGGATGGCACTGGAAGCCTCGGAAGAACGATCCTAAGGCGCATCTGTCCGCCGTTTCGCGACCGCTTCCAAACGGTTACGGACATGCATCTTCTTGCATATGTTGATGACGTAAGTGCGAACCGTTGCAACGCCGATTCCCAACTGATCGGCGATTTCCTTGTAGATAAAGCCGGAGGCCAATAGTGCAAGTACCTGTTCCTCCCTGGGGGACAAGGATTCGTTGGCCTGCTGATCGAGCGTCGAAAGATGAAAATGCTCGACCACTTTCCGCGCAATGTGGCTGGAGATTGGGGACCCCCCGGTTTTGACGTCACGCACCGCGTCAAGCAGTTGATTGGGAGCGTCGGATTTGAGTAAATAGCCATCCGCCCCCGCTTTCAGGGCCATAAAAATGCGTTCACTGTCGTTGTAAACTGTGACCATGATGATCTGGAGTTTGGGGTTGAGTTTCTTGAGATGGGCCACACATTGGATACCGGACATTCCAGGCAATTTGACATCCATGAGAACAACATCGGGGTTCTGCGACGGAATTTTTTCCACCGCCTCCTCGCCGGAAGAAAAAGCCCCGACACACTTTACATCTGAAGCTGTGGCCAGAATCTCCAGAAGGTGACGCTGTAGTTTGAGATCATCCTCCACTATGACCACCGATTTTCTCATAACTTAATGGACCACATCGGATTCCGAGCCCGCTTGAATCGACGGTGCGCCATTCGGGTGATGGGCGAATGAAATGCTATGGAGAGATTCAATAACGAGGCGCAAATGGACAGTTGTTCCCCTTCCCGGGCAACTTTCGACGAGGCAGGCGCCGCCAACATCCGCCATGCGCCGTTTCATATTAATCAATCCATTGCCGGAAGACGCAGCCGCCAGTTCGAAGCCCCCACCGTTGTCTTGAATCGTGATCGCAAGCATTGAATCATTGAAGGTAACCTCGACGTTCACTTGAGTGGCGCGGGCGTGCTTAATCACATTATTCATTGCTTCTTTGGCGGCCAAGCTGACTTGGTGCCGGATTCGACTGGAGATTTCGACATTTTTCGGTGTCGGAGAAATGTTGAGACGGCATCGCAACTGCGCCTGAAGGCAGAGTTCGTTGAATTTTTCGCACAAATAGTTCACCATCGCGTCAAGATTATCGTTCTCCGGGTTGACAGCCCACACTGTTTCGTAGAGGGCCGAGACGAGATCCCTGGACATTGTGGAAACAGATTCGAGTTGGGCGCGCAGCTTATCGGACAAGGCCGAATCATTTAGCGCCATTGCGCTGACCAAAGAGATTTGCGTGACTCGAGACCCCAAGTCGTCGTGAATATCCTGGGCAATCCGCAATCGTTCCCGTTCCAGCTCCTGCTGCTGGTGAAAGCGCAGCATTGTCTGTTGCAATTTCCGCTGTGCGAGGTAGCGAAAAACCAAAGCGCCGGAGCCAACGCCCACCGCCGCCAGCAAAGCCCAAAACCAAGCCGTTTCCCAAAAGACGACCGGAACGCGGACGGTTAGGGTTACCTCCGCCCCAGTGGGTTCTCCGAATAGCGTAGTCTCCTGGACCCGGAAACTATAGTGGCCCGGCGGCAGAGCATCATAGATCGCAGGAGGGCTGCCGCTCTCGCCAATGCTATACATCTCATTCCACTCAACCACCAGCCGATCATTCGGAGAGACGGAAGGCGCCAGTGCGCGTGCATTATGCCACTCTGCGTGGCCCGACGGGTCATCGTCCAAAATCGCGAACGCCTTGTTCTTGGGATCTTGACCAATGCTGACTGTTTTCGCCATACTGGGACGGATGCCATCGCGCTCCCAGCCAGTCGGGGTCTGGCTGTCGGAACGCTCCCCCAATGGCTGGTCAAAAGGAGATCGCAGCAAGACCTCGGGCTTGCCGCCGGTGGTGGAGAGCCGGGAAACAATGAGATCGTCCACCACGTAGATTCCGGTGGTCGAGGCGGGTCCCGCCGATGAGATAACCAGCATTAAACGCGACGCATTCGGCGGCACTGTGAGCGTTTCGCGTCGATGGGTAAGGGTGGAAGTCTCGAGGGTGCCGCTCCATCCCGGGATCTCCCTTTGAACCGTGAAGGATCGATCTCCGAGGCGATCTCCCGCTTCGTTGAGGTAACGTATAATAAGGTTCATCTCCCCTCCGCCCTCACGCCATGCATTATCAAACCCGTCCAATTTGCACTGTACCCGCAAAGGCACTCGGAAGGCGTTAGGCGCCGTGCCAAACAAAAAAACAATGTTGCGTGGAAACGGGCCCAGATTCACTTCTTTGCCGGGATTGAAATGCGCGGCTTGACCATTGACTTCCACAGCGCGAATCTCCAGCAAATTTGTTTCCGCGGCCTCGAGGTTTCCCACCGTCGCGAACGAAAGGGCCAACCAAAGAGCAAAGATAAACAGGTATTCGGTGGAGCTCCAACTGGACACAGCCGGGGATTCTAGCGGTTTTTCTATTGATTGCAAGCGATGGCACTCTGGTTACAACCAAACAATGCAGTTTTGGATTCATTTCCCGCAGTTACGAGCTTGCGGCACATTGGCTAGGTTCAATTTCAACCCGGTGTATCGCCAGTAGGCCATCCCCGAAAGAGAGGATGGCCTGGAGCCGCTGTTTGGGAGAGGATAAAGGTCGCCCAAGACCGCATAAGTCGGCCAAGGCGACGCGTGAAGACTCGAACTTCGAAGATGGAGGCAGATCTGCAATGCTAGTAATCGCATTGACAGGCGCTGACGTGGTGACGTTGGGGGCGCAATCATAAACGCGTAGAAATACTTAAACAGGCATATCGGTCATCCAAAAGTTATGTTGAAGCGACAAATTTTACGAGGTTCACAGAGTCTGTCCCGTTTTCGGAAACGTTTGATCGGTTTTCTTGAGGTTTTTGGCTTTGGGCTTCGCCTGGCCACCTATGCGGAATGTCCTTGCGAGACGCAAGACTTGATTGCTTGAATTTTATGAAAAACATCCTCGTTCGATTGATGGTGATTGGCGTGCTCAGTCTTCCAGTCACGACCACATTTGCCGCAGCCGATCCCGATCCCGATCATTATTCAGTGATGGACTTTGGGGCCAAAGGAGATGGCAAAACCGATGACACCGCGGCATTTCAAAAAGCGATGGACACTGCCGGACAAGCCGGGGGCGGGGTGGTTTACGCGCCGCGCGGCAATTATTTTTTTGCCGGCCATCTGAATGTGCCGCGTGCCGTCACTTTGAAAGGCATGTGGGAATCCGTCCCGGCGCATAACGGGCTTCGTGACAAGGGCGCCGCCGGGCCACTGGATAACGGCACCACTTTTCTGGTGACCGAAGGCGAAGGGAATGAGGAGGGGACACCTTTTATCACGTTGCATGATGATAGCACACTGAAGGGGGTGGTGCTCTATTACCCGCATCAAGACCCTTCTGAAGAACCCAAAGCCTATCCTTGGGCGATCGCCATGCGCGGCAAAAATCCGGCGATGATGGCGGTCGAATTGCTCAATCCCTACAATGGAATTGACGCCTCCAAAAACGAACGGCATTTGATTCGCGATGTCCAGGGGCAGCCGTTGCGCCGCGGTATCTTCGTGGATGACATTTATGATGTCGGCCGCATTGAAGACGTTCACTTTAATCCCTGGTGGAGTTTGCGTCCGCGCCTGTTCCGCTGGCAGGAACAGCATGGGGAGGCGTTTATTTTTGCCCGCAGCGATTGGGAGTATGTCTATAATACCTTCTGCTTTGGTTATGGCATAGGCTATAAGTTCATTAAAAGCAACCGGGGCGCATGCAACGGAAATTTTCTCGGCATCGGCGCTGACGATTGTAACCAGGCCGTCTCCGTGGATGACTCCGCGCCCTATGGCTTGTTGATTTCCAACGGAGAATTCACTTCCTTTCACGGGCCCGACCCTACCATGGTTTTCGTCGGCACCAATAATATCGGCTCCGTGCGGTTTGTGAATTGTGCCTTTTGGGGACCGTGTGATCAGATCGCCAGGATTGCCGGAAGCGGGATAGTCGGATTCAGCGATTGTATTTTCGACCGTTGGGACCACAACAACGAGGGCCGCGCGGCCATCCAGGCTGAAAGCGGCACGGTGCTCGTCCGGGGTTGCGAGTTTCATCTGAACAAGCCGCAAGTTGAACTGGGTGAATCGGTGCGTCGCGCCGTGGTTTCTGAAAATGTTCTCCGCGGTGGGGTGCAAATCATCAATCACAGTACAAATTCAGTGATCATCAATGAAAACGCTGGAGAGTAACCGTTTTTCCCGGTTAATTATAGCCAAAATCCGTTTATGAAATTCTTATTTCGCATTTTGCCCATATCGGTCGCGCTGGCCGCCCTTCCCGTTTTTGCGGGCAATTTTTCAGGCGCAGTGAAGCGCTATGTCGCGGTGAATGACGTGACCTGGAACTCATTGGGAAATGATGAAAACGATTCGATGCCGATCGGTAACGGGGATTTGGCGGCAAATGTGTGGACGGATCAAAACGGCGATTTGGTCATCCTGGTAGCCAAGGCGGACGCGTGGATGGAATACGGCAAACTCGTAAAACTGGGTCGCGTGCGCGTGAAATTATCGCCGAACCCGTTTGCCGGGGCCACGAACTTGACCCAGACCCTCCATCTGGAAGATGGCAGCGTCGAAATCAAAAACGGCGCGAATATCATGCGGGTCCGCGTCGATGCTAATCATCCGGTGATCCGTATCATGGCCAGCTTGGAACAGCCGACGACTATGCGAGCGAGCCTGGAGTTGTGGCGCACCGCCAAAGCCGACACGGGCGGCATGTTTGAACTAGGAGGCCACCCCATTTCAATTGATTCGGCGGCGGACACGGTTTTGCCCGCGCACCCCGGCCAGATCGCGTGGTGCCATTTTGATCCGGGCAGCGTTTATCCAATCGTTTTGGAGCAGGAACATTTGGCGGCGCTTCTGGACAAATATCCCGACCCTTTTCGCCACCGTTGTTTTGGCGGGGTTTTAACGGGAGCGAATTTAATCGGCTTTGATGACCGCACTTTGGAATCTTCGGTTCCGGGGAAGAATTTGCAGTGCAATTTGATTGCCCTGACGGAAACAAATGTAAATTCACCGGAAGCGTGGCATAACGATATTGAGGCCCTGGTCACACAGATCAGTGCCGAACGCCCTCGTGGTATGCAGGCGGCGCATGACCGGTGGTGGGACAAATTTTGGAATCGCAGTTGGATCCATGTCTCGGGCACAGCGGACGCGGATAAAGTTTCGCAGGGCTACATCATGCAACGCTATATGTTGGCGGCATCCTCGCGCGGCGCCTTCCCGGTCAAATTCAACGGCGGGCTTTTCACGGTCGGCCACGATCTGAATGGAGGTCGCGAGTCCAACGATCGGCACCACGACCCTGATTTCCGCGCGTGGGGAAACTCCTATTGGAATCAAAATAACCGCCTGCTCTATTGGCCGTTGATCGCAACTGGCGATTTTGACCTGCTGAAGCCGTGGTTTGACATGTATCTGAATGCGCTGCCGCTCGCCAGGGACCGCACCCGTATCTATTTTCATCATGACGGCGCCAGTTTGCCGGAGACAATGATGTTCTGGGGTTTGCCGAACCTGAACGATTTCGGTTGGGACAATCCGACTACCGAACTGCAAAGCAATTGGCAGCGTTACCATATTCAGGGAACGCTTGAAGTCATCGCACAAATGCTCGACGAGTATGACATCACGCAGGATGCTGGTTTTGCTCGCACCAATATCGTCCCGTTTGCAGACGCAATAGTGACTTACTTCGACGAACATTGGCCGCGGGCCGCCGATGGAAAAATCCACATGTCGCCAACGCAATCGTTGGAAACGTATCAGTTGGACGCCGTCAATCCCACGCCCGATATCGCCGGGCTAAAAAGTGTATTGCCGCGATTACTTGCTCTGCCGGAAGACCTGACTTCGCCGGAACAACGCGAGAAGTGGCGCAAAGAGCTAGATGACTTGCCCTCCATTGCGATGGGAAAAACCGTGCATGGCAAGTTGGCCGATTGTGGCCAGGGCGACGCCAACGGCAAGACGATCATTCTGCCGGCTGAAACGTATGGTAAAACCAGCAATGGCGAAAACCCTGAACTTTACGTAGCGTTTCCTTACCGCCTATACGGCGTGGGCAAATCCGAGTTGACCCTCGCGCAAGACACATTCGCCGCGCGCCGTTTTCCGCAGGACACCTGCTGGGGACAGGATGGGCCTCAATCCGCAGTGCTGGGCTTGACTGCCGTGGCCAAGAAAGCGGCCATTGCGGAATTTACCGATTATGGCGACCAGCGCTTTTCCTGGTTTTGGAAGGCGGGACACGATTGGATCCCCGACCTCGACAATGGCGGTTCCGGCATGATCACGCTGGAGCTGATGTTGATGCAATGTGACGGCAAGCGCATCCAATTGCTTCCGGCGTGGCCGAAGGACTGGATGGCGGATTTCAAGTTGCACGCGCCGGATCACACAACAGTGGAAGGCCATGTTGAAAACAGCCAGCTTACTCGGTTGAAGGTGACACCCAAATCGCGCCGCGCCGACGTTACTGTTTTAAGCCGGCCTTGATGGCTGACATCCGGCAGCCCCTCGGCAAGCCGGTCTTGCCGCGTCATCATTGGGTTGCGAGTGCGTTTGTGGGTGATTCGTCGAAGAAAAGAACGATAAAAGTTATGCGGAAATCTGGTTCTCTACTGTTGGGAAGGGCAATAAACGTTACCCTGGTATCAACCGCAATTTGCGCGTGCGGGCTGGCCATAACGGCCCGCGGCGCAGGCCGCTACCTGACCGTGAATTACGAAGCGTCCACGGACACCAACGAATTGCAAATCCCGGTCACCTATACGCTCTGGATTCCTGACGGCGTCTCCCGTTTGCGCGGCATCATTGTTCATCAACACGGCGCCGGGACCACGGCGTCCATTGAGGGGTCAACCGCCGCTTATGATTTGCAGTGGCAGGCTTTGGCGACGAAATGGGATTGCTCGCTTTTCTGCTCCTCCTATCACGTCAGTAACGAAAAAATAAACCTTTCACCCGGCGGTTCGGAGCTTTGGTTTGATCCGCGTCACGGCTCGGAGAAAACTTTTCTCAGGGCGCTGGACGTTTTCGCCGACCAATCGGGCCATCCTGAAATTAAGAGGGTGCCATGGGCGTTGTGGGGACATTCCGGCGGCGGCATCTGGGCCGATGTCATGGCGCGCTTGCATCCCCACCGGGTTATCGCCATGTGGCTACGCTCTGGTTCGGCGGCAATATTCCGCACCAAACCGGAATTTCCGCAACCTGACGCGCCCGCCGCCGTGTTTGAAATTCCCACTATGTGCAATCCTGGCATGAAGGAACAGTTTGCGCTTCCATTCGTGGGAACGCTCGCCACGTTTCAGGAATTCCGGTCGCACGGTGCGCCCATCGGCTTTGCTCCTGATCCACGCACCGGTCACGAATGCGGCGACAGCCGGTATCTGGCTATTCCATTCTTTGATGCGTGCCTGGCCATGCGGTTGCCCGACCGCGACAGCACGAATCAGTCGCTCAAGGCGGTGGATATGAGCCAAGCGTGGCTGGCGCCATTGATGAGTGACGACGCCAGGCCGGCAAGAGAATTCAAAGGCGATCCTGACTGCGCCGTTTGGCTGCCCAACAAAGCGATCGCGAAGGCATGGATGGAATACGTCAAAACCGGCGACGTAAGCGATACAACGCCGCCGCCGCCGCCTTATGCCGTAAAGGCAGAGTTCAAGGGCAATTCCGGCGTGGCCATCATCTGGCAGGCCGATGCCGATTTTGAAAGCGGGATTCGCAATTTCATCGTGCTTCGGGACGGACAGGAAATCGCGCAAGTCCCCGAAAATCCGATCGGTAAATTCGGCCGCCCCCTCTTCCAATCCATGACGTATCACGACACACCCGCCCAGCCGTTGCCGGAAATGCGCTATGTGGATTCGTCAGTCAAAACCGGTGAGCAACACAGTTACACCGTTATTACCGTAAACAGCGTCGGCTTGAAATCGGTTCCTTCATGGCCCTCCAGCACGACAGATTCGGGCGCCGGAAGGGGACAGCACGACATGGCGCTCTGGTACCGTCAGCCGGCCAAAAAATGGCTCGATGCACTGCCCATTGGAAATGGCTACATGGGGGCGATGGTTTTCGGCGGCCTTTCGCAGGAACGCATTGCGCTCAACGAATCGAGTTTTTGGTCCGGCCGGCCGCACGATTACAATGATACAAATGCGTTCCAATATTTTCCGCAAATTCGGGACCTGGTCTTTGCCGGCCAATTTCAGGCGGCCGAAAAAATGGCCGACGACCATTTTTGGGGAATTCCAAAGGCGCAGCAGGCGTATGAACCCATCGGGGATTTGCTGCTGGATTTCGATGGCGCGGACAAAGCGCAGGATTATCGTCGCGAATTGGACATGGAAACAGGCGTGACCAAACTAAGCTATCGCGTCAATGACACTACTTTTACGCGGGAGGTTCTCATGTCTTACCCCGAACACGTAATGGTGGTGCGTCTCAGCAGCGACAAACCGGGGCGCGTATCTGTCGAGGCCCGGTTGAAAAGCCCGTTTCTCGATCACCTCACTGCCACGGCAAATGAACTCATCATGGACGGTTCCTGGAAAGCGCCCGGTAGTGAGACGAACTGGTTGATTGCGCCGGTCGCGGGCACGGGTTTGAGATTTGAAACTGCCATGTTGGCGCGGCCCGAAGGGGGCAACTCGGAAGCCACCGGCGACGGGGTGCGCATTCACAGCGCGGACGCGGTGACGTTCATCCTGACAACGGCGACGAGCTACGTGAACTATACCAATATCAGCGCCGATCCATCGTCCATCTGCGGGCAGATTCTTTCGCGCAGTGCGGCCAAGGACTACGAGCTGTTGCGGCACAGACATGAGAGCGACTTTCGTGGATTGATGGGGCGAGTGCATCTGGACATCGGTGACCCGGCCATGAATAACAAGCCTACGGACGAACGTCTCGCGGCCTTTCGCGCGGGGACGGCGGATCCCAACTTGGAGGCATTGGTTTTCCAATTCGGTCGCTATTTGCTCGCCGCCAGCAGCCGCGCTGGCGGGCAACCGGCCAACCTGCAAGGCATCTGGAGTGAAGATGTTATTCCACCGTGGGGCAGCAAATACACCATCAACATCAACACGGAGATGAATTATTGGCCGGCGGAAGTCTGTAACCTGTCCGAATGCGCCCAGCCGCTGTTTGACATGATCAAGGATATTTCCGTCAATGGTCGGGAAACGGCAAGAGTGTATTACGACTGTGGCGGCTGGGTGACGCATCACAATATTGATCTCTGGCGTGGCACGGCGCCGGTGGATGCGGCGAGGTTCGGCATGTGGCCGGTCGGCGGCGCGTGGCTATGCCAGCATGTCTGGGAACATTATGCTTTTACCAGCGATCAACAATTTCTAAGGGAGTATTATCCGGTACTGAAAGGCGCGGCGGAATTCCTGCTTGAAGTGATGGTGGAAGAGCCGAAACATCACTGGCTGGTCACGCCGTTCTCCATGTCGCCGGAACATGCTTATTTTGACGCCAATGGAAAGTCGGCCGTACTTTCACCTTCGCCAACGATGGACCTCGGAATCATCCGCGAGTTATTTCCGCACTGCATCGAAGCCACCAGGATTCTTGGGGTGGATCCGGATTTCCACGCAAAGCTGGAAACTGCGCTCACCAAAATTCCTCCTTACCAAATTGGGAAGGCCGGTTTCGTCCAGGAATGGATTGAAGATTGGAAGCCCGGCCCACAAGGTCACAACGTTTCTCCAAACTTCCCTTTTTATCCCGGCAGTTCGCTCATCCTGCGTGGCAATCCTGATTATGCGGAGGCGTATCAAAAGTGGATGGAAGCACATCCGCCCCGCGGTGGTTTTCCGCTTTCGTGGGGCATCGCCATGTGGGCGCGGCTGGAGCGCGGTGACGAGGTGGAATCACTAATCACAAATTACATGAAGCGGGCGCCGGCAAACAATCTCCACAATTCCGGATCCAATCAGTCGGACGCCAGTTTCGGATTCACGGCGGCGGTGGCGGAAGCATTGCTACAAAGCCACGCCGGTGAAATTAGCCTCTTACCCGCCCTGCCTCCAGATTGGAAGGATGGCTCGATACACGGATTACGCGCTCGTGGTGATTACGAAGTGAATATGCAATGGAAGAACGGGAAACTTACATTCGCGGAAATAAGCAATGTTCGAGGTGGCGATTTCAAGGTTCGCAGCGGAGACAAAACGGCCTCATTTGCGCTTCAGCCAGGCCGAAGCATCCGGTTAAATTCCGACCTTGTGGCCGTAACTCAAGACTAAGTGAAGTAGAATTGGAACATAAACTTTGTGCTTCAATATGCGAAACGACGTTGATAAATTAAGGCGGTTTGATGTCACGAAAAAACTTTCCCAAAAAAGCGCGGTCCACGGATGGAAAGAAGTCAGCACCTGAAAAATCCGGGAACCGTCTTTCTACCCCTCGCCTGTGGCTGTTCCGATTCTTGGTGGCGATTTTCGTGCCGCTGGTGATCGTAGGCGGAGTTGAGTTGGGTTTGCGTTTGTCCGGTTACGGTTATCCCGTGAGTTTCTTTCTTCCAGCCAGGATCAACGGCCAGGACTATTATATTCCCAACGACAGTTTTGCTTTCAGATTTTTTCCGCCCGCTTTGGCGCGCACACCGGTGTTGCAGCGGATGCCAGCCAGGAAGCCCGCCAACGCCTATCGCATTTTTTTGTTCGGCGAGTCGGCGGCACAAGGCGACCCCGATCCCAGTTTCGGCGCCGGTCGTTACTTGCAGACACTGTTGCGGGATCGCTTCCCGGGCGCGGATTTTGAAGTGATCTGCGTGGCCATGACGGCCATCAACTCGCACGTGATTTTGCCAATCGCGCGCGAGTGCGCGCGGCGCGATGGAGATTTGTGGATCATCTACATGGGCAACAACGAAATGGTCGGGCCGTTTGGCGCGAGCACGGTGTTTGGTCCGCGCGCTCCGGGAGTGAGTTTAGTCCGCGCCGACCTGGCGATTAAAGCCACCCGGACGGGGCAATTGCTGGACAACCTGGTGCAACGCTGGGGCGCCACACGATCCACCCCAAAAACATGGAGCGGACTCAACATGTTCAAGGACCACCAGCTCGCATATGACGATCCATTACGGCTACGCGCTTATGAAAACTTCAAGGTGAACCTGGCGGATATATTGCGCGCGGGACGCGACGCCGGAGTGCCGGTTATTTTGAGCACGGTCGGCAGTAATTTGAAGGACTGCGCGCCCTTTGCCTCGCTCCACGCCAAGGCTTTCAGCGAGGTCCAACGAGACGAATGGGAAGGATTTCAGCGGGCGGGGGTTACCGCGATTTCCAGGGGGGATTATGCTGAGGCGCACAAACAATTTGCGCAGGCGGCGGCCATCGACCTCCATTATGCCGGGGTGTCGTTTCTCATGGGAATGTGTGACCTTGCGCTGACGAATGACGCGCAAGCCCTGCGCGAATTTGAGATGGCCCGGGACGATGACACACTCGCTTTTCGCGCGGATAGCCGCATCAATGGAATCATTAAGGAGGCGGCTGAGCAACACGCCGGCGATGGCGTTTATTTTTTGGATGCCGCACAGATGCTGGCGCAACATTCTCCGGACACGGTTCCCGGCAACGAGTTGTTTTACGAGCACGTGCATTTGAATTTTGACGGCAACTATTGGCTGGGACGCGCTTTCGCCGAGCAAACCGCGAAATTGCTTCCGAAATCCTTGGTGACCGGTGGGAAGAGTGAATGGGCCTCCCTGGAATTTTGCGGCCATAGATTGGCCGTGTCTTTGTGGGATCGCGCCCGTGTCTGGCAGGAAAGTTTTAGCCGCGTTTCGGAGTCGCCCTTCACCGATCAGATGAATAGTGTTCCCCGCGCCCAATTTTATAAGGCCAAACTCAAGGAGTTCAGCTCGCAAATGAACCGAGAGACGCGCGACCAGTCCCGCGCCATGTATCGGGAGGCGCTGGCCGTGTCGCCAGAGGACACTTTTCTCCTCCGAAACTTTGGGCAGTTTCTAGAGCAAACAGGCGATATTCCGGAAGCCATCGCGGAAGGGCGGGTTGTAGAACAATTACTGCCGCAGGCTCCTTTCATCCCGTACAAAATTGGGTCCTTGCTGGTCCGTCAGGGAAAGACCAGTGAAGCGGAAAAAAGCCTTTCACAGGCCTTGGCCCTGCGCGGCGATTTTGTGCCGGCCTTGAATGAATTGGGTATGCTGTATGCCAACCAGCAAAAATCGACGGAGGCGGTAAAGTGTTTCACCCGCGCCATCCAAGCAAGTCCCGATTCTCCTGATGCCTACCTGAATTGGGGATTCCTGGATCAAATCCAGGGCGATACAGATCAAGCCTTGACCCGCTATCGCGAAGCCGCCGACGTCCAATCGGGCGGGCCGCCAGCCGCTTTTTATCATGCTGTGGCTGCGGCGCAGGCGCTGCAACAGGGTGACTCGATCAAGTATTTTCACGCCGCCATCCGGATGAACCCTGTGTTCTGGCAAGCTCGATTCCTGCTGGGCCTGGAACTGGAGTCACAGGAAAACACGGGGGAAGCTCAAGGCCAGTTTTCCGAGGTGGTCCGCCTTCGACCGGACTTTTCACCGGCTCACTCGCAGGATGGCGCGGCCCTGGCCAAAGAAGGTAAATGGCCGGAGGCGCTCCGGGAGTTTCAGATCACGTTGCAGTTAGATCCCGCGGACAAGTTGGCGCAGCAGAATCTCCAAACCGCGCAAGCGAATGCAGCGAGGTGACGCGACCGGACTTTTTCGGGCTGCTTGATGGCGGAAGGGGAGTCGTAAAATAGCGGGAGGGGCTTCCGTGGCGCGCTAAAGGTCTAGCTTTGCCGAGAGATTCCTCCTACGCTTGCAACGATCGAGACTAATTGTTGCTATGAATCCAAACGAATCTTCCATAGAGAAACGGATGCCGGCAGGCACGCTGGGCAATGCAGTCCTGGCGCAGCAGTTGCTTGACGCTTTCGACCAGTTGCAAGGCGTGCATCCCGGATTCCGACCGGCCCATGCCAAGGGCCTGATGTGCGCCGGGACGTTCGCGCCCTCGGCGGAGGCGGCGAAGTTGACACGCGGGGCGCATGCCAACCGTCCGTCCACCCCGGTGACAGTGCGTTATTCGAACTCGACGGGACTGCCAAACATCCCGGACAACGATCCGGCGCGTTCCGGTCCCCGGGGGATCGCCGTCCGTTTCCACCTCGACGCGCATTTGCATACGGACATTGTCGCCCATTGCTATGATGGCTTCCCCGTCCGCACCGGGGAGGAGTTTCTTGATTTTCTGCGCGGCGCAGCCGCCTTCGGAGCCGGGCGGCCGGAGTTGATGGGAGGCTTTCTCGCGGCCCACCCCAACGCCAAGCGATTTGTGGAAGCGCCCAAGCCCGTCCCCAGCAGCTTCGCGCGCGAAGCGTTCTTCGCTGGCACCGCTTTCAAGTTCACGAACTCCGGCGGCCTGAGCCGGCACGGACGCTTTCGCATTCGGCCAGCGGCCGGGACGGAATATCTCTCCAATGAGGCGGCGGCGGCAATGTCCCCCAACTTCCTCTTCGATGAACTCGGCCCGCGGCTGGCCAAGGAGCCGGTCAAGCTCGGCATTTTCGTGCAAATGGCCGAGGCAGGCGATGACGTCGCCGACGCGAGCACAACATGGCCGGCTGGCCGCGCGGAGATTCCGTTTGGCACGGTCACACTGACGGAGCGCGTAGATGATCAGGAAGCGGAACGGCGAAAGATCATCTTCGACCCTGTCCCACGGGTTGACGGGATAGATTCTTCGGGCGACCCGCTGACGCAAGTGAGGGCGGACATCTACCTGCTCAGCGGACGCCGCCGGCGCGCCGCCCTCGCGGGTTCGGGTGCTTCCCGTACTTGAGATTTGGGATCCGTGCTGCGCGCGCCAGTGAAAATCCAAAAGGGGTAATCATGCCTCAGTCCCCAGTCCTCAATCCGTAGCTGAAAGCACATGGGTCAAGTATTTGCGTAGGTCTTGAAGATGCCAAGGCAAGGCATTCACTCCGCTGAACCTATGCGAATTCATTACTAGAAAAAACCCCGTCGCCTGTTGGCAGGACTTTGTCCTCCGGCGAGATGGGTAGGTGAAAACCTTATAACGTTGCGCCATGTCGGTTATACACTGGCCGCCATGGGTCGATCCGAAAAGTCTGTGCCAGATGAAGAAGCACTCATGAAGCCAAAGGTGAAAAGTGTAAAATTTGAAAACACCGGAGGTTTTGTCCTGCTTATTGTCTGCCGAGGATCGTCCCGCACACGGAGGTATTATGCTCATAAAAGTTGGCTGTGAAATCACGTTCGAGTTGCCGGCTCCGGTCGCGATGGTGTTTTTGCTGTACCTGCATCCTTCGCGGTCAGCAACAGTTAGAAAAGCCGGGCCATTGATGTTGCATCCGTCATTGCCGGTTTCGGAATATATCGATTCCTTTGGAAATCGCTGTGGCCGTTTGTTCGCCCCGGCCGGCCGGATCGTTCTTAGCAATGATGCCGTCGTAAATGATGACGGGCTGCCTGACCCCCAGAGGACAGACGCGATTCAGCATGCGGTACAGGATCTGCCGCACGAGACCCTCCTCTATCTCCTCGCCAGCCGCTATTGCGAGGTGGACAGCGACCTGACTAATCTCGCTTGGACGCAATTTGGAGGCACCCCGCCCGGCTGGCCGCGGGTGCAGGCGATCTGCGATTTCGTGCATCGACACCTTCGCTTTGATTACAATCAGGCCCGCGCCACTCGAACAGCCGCGGAGGCGTTTCGGGAGCGGGTCGGCGTCTGCCGCGATTTTATGCATTTGGCCATTACGCTGTGCCGATGCATGAATATCCCGGCCCGCTACTGCACCGGATATTTGGGCGATATTGGCGTGCCCCCGGCGCCTTTCCCAATGGATTTCAGCGCATGGTTCGAGGCGTTCCTAGGCGGGCGATGGTACTCTTTCGATGCGCGTCATAATGTGCCCCGGATTGGCCGCATCCTTATGGCCCGGGGCCGCGACGCCGCCGACGTCGCCCTGACGACGATTTTCGGTTACAATGAGCTCGTAGCCTTCAACGTCTGGACGGACGAACTTTTCGAGGACAACATCCGAACGACTGCGCAACGCAACCTACAAAGCGTCAATGCGACGGCATGACCAGGCCTCAGGCCAGTTCTATGGTTGAATTCGCTTCCACCTTCGCTTTGCTGCACGTCAGCGGACGATGTAGGCCATTTGCCCGGACGAACTTCCAGACGTAATGTAGCTCGATCGGGCGCTGAGAAAAGCGAAAATCCTGAAATTCTTGTCAACGGTTTAGTGGGCATGCACCTCAGTGTTGTGCCCGTCTTTTGACGGATTAGTGGCGGAAGGGGTGGGATTCGAACCCACGTTAGGGTTTCCCCTAAGCCTGATTTCGAGTCAGGTGCCTTCAACCACTCAGCCACCCTTCCTTCGCCTCGTAAAATCGCGTTTTGTCGATTTCACGATTTGCGTTTTCTATCATGCTGTTCTATACGTATGAAAGGCGATCAATCCAATCATACAGATTCACGCTGGCAGAAAACGCCAGTGGCGAACCTTGTTCGCCACGTTCAATCAGGAAGCTACTATGCCCGAATCCGCGTGCGGGGCAAGGTGATTTGGAAGCCGGAATGGGCAAGAGCGGGTGTCCTGATTGAACCGTTTCGTTCGTCATCTCCACGAAGAATGAACAAAATATTCATCAACCAGGAAGGCTAAACAAGATGAGAAAGATCAGAATCATGGAACATATTTCGCTGGACGGCGTGATCCAGCCCGGCGGAAGGGGCGAATACGGCGATGACTACGCGCATGGCGGATGGACGGCACCGTATCGAAGCCCGGCTGGGCGGGAGGCCATCGTCGAGGCACAGGGCAGGAACTTTGATCTGCTGCTTGGCCGCCGCACCTACGATATCTGGGCCAGCTTCTGGCCGAAGGCCGGGAACAGTCCGCTGGCGGACAGTCTGAACGCCGCCACGAAATACGTCGCGACCCACAGGCCGGAGAGCCTCGGATGGGGTCCGGTCCGGGACTTAGGCGCGGACATCATAGAGGGTGTTCGCGGCGTCAAGTTAAAGGACGGCCCTGATCTGGTCGTCTGGGGAAGTTCGACGCTGACGTCGGTGCTGCTCGGGCAGGGACTGGTCGACGAGGTTGTGCTGATCGTCTACCCGGTCTTGCTGGGCCGGGGCAAACGCTTCTTTTCGGACAGCGCTGACCCGCTCGAACTCGCTCTCATCAGCACGAAGGCCACATCCTCGGGCGTGCTCATAAACACTTATCGACACATTGGATCGCTGCGAACCGAATCTTCCCCCGCCGCGACCGGTTGAGCGTGAGTCGGAGCACCTGCCGGAGCCGCAGTCAAGTCGCTCGTGTTTGACATCGCCCTTCCAACAGGTTGAATGGGCGCATGAACTGGGACGAACTGTATCAAAAAGGCGAGGCGTTGTGGGATCGCGGCGAGGCGTCGCCGCCGATGAGGCAGTATCTGGAGGGTCATGCGGTTCGCGGGCGCGCGCTGGTGCCGGGCTGTGGTCGCGGGCATGAGGTGGCGCTGGCGGTGGATCACGGGTTGGATGCGACGGGGTTGGACATCGCGCCGACGGGTGTGGCGGAGGCGCGCGCGCGCTATCCAAAACTGGCGGAGCGCTTCGTGACGGGGAATCTGTTTGATCCGCCGAAGGAGATGCGGGGCGCCTATGATGTGGTGCTGGAGCACACGTGTATGAGTGCATTGCCTCCGGAGATGCGCGCTGATTACCGACGCGGCATCGACCTGACTTTGCGACGCGGGGGTTTGCTGATCGGGGTGTGGTACATCGATCCTGCGCTCGACCCGGGTCACGAGGGGCCGCCCTACCCGTTGAGTGTGGCTGATCTGACGGCGCTCTTTGCGGAGGGTTACGAAATCGTGAATGATTATGTGCCCGACGTGGCCTTTGGCGGACGCGAGGGCCGCGAACGGGTGCGGGTGCTGCGGCGCCTAGCGTGAGAACGCCTGTCAGCCAAAGCTCTCATAAAATTTTCGAACCGGCGTCCATCGAAAGCGCTGCGGCTCCTTCAATTTTGCCGGCCCGCAATTGGTCCAAGGCAGCGTTGGCCTGATCCAGGGAAAATACTTGAACCTTAACATGCACCGGCACTTTGGGAGCCAGAGCGAGAAACTCCACGCCATCACGACGTGTCAGATTGGCCACGGATTGAACCGCCCGCTCCCCCCAAAGCAGTTCGTAAGGAAAGGACGGAATATCGCTCATGTAGATTCCGCCGCAAACAACCTTGCCGCCCTTGGTCACCGCCCTCAGAGCCGCTGGGACCAAGGCGCCAACGGGCGCAAAAATTATGGCCGCATCGAGTTTGACCGGGGGTTTCTCATTGGAACCGCCCGCCCACACTGATCCCAGCGTTCGGGCAAATTTCTGGCCCTGGACGTCTCCCGGTTTCGTAAACGAATAAACACTTTTCCCCTGGCGCCTGGCGACTTGGGCAAGAATGTGCGCCGCGGCGCCAAAACCGTAAAGCCCGAGTCTCTTGACGTTCGCTCCGGCCATCTGGTAGGCACGATATCCAATCAAACCGGCACATAACAATGGCGCCGTTTCGACGTCTGCGCCGGTTTTCCCCAGAGGAAGGCAATAACGCGAATCGGCTGTCGTGTATTCGGCGAAACCGCCGTCGATCGTATAGCCCGTGAAGAGAGGACGATCGCAAAGGTTCTCTTTGCCCGCTCGACAGAAGGAACATTTGCCGCAAGCTTTTCCGAGCCACGGTACCCCGACCCGATCACCCACTTGCAGGCCCTCAACATTTTTTCCTACTTTGACAACTTTGCCTACAATTTCGTGACCGGGAATCAGCGGCAGTTTCGGTTCCGGAAGGTCTCCGTCCAAAATATGCAAGTCGGTACGACACACTCCGCAGGCACTGATTCGAATAAGAATTTGGCCCGGTTTTGGACGGGGAACAGGGACTTCTTTGAGGCGCAATGGTTGTCCTGGCTTTTCCAGAACCATTGCACGCATTGTCCTTGGAACTTGCCCTGGCAATGATCGGTTCTTTCCTGCGCGCATTGGATGATCCTATTTCATTCTGGAGACGTTGCCAACTCTACGAGCGTGTCAGTTTCGCCCAAGGATCAGGCCGACTACTTCGGCGTTGAAGCGTTGGGATGTGAAGGAGGTCCCCCGCCACCACAGAAGGGCCGTATGATCCTTGTCCCATGCGGGAACGATTGGGCGGAGGTTGTCGCGGGTGGAATGTTGAGTCACAGGCGTCCATGCAAAGCTGGCGCCGTGGTTTGTGGTGACGCCTTCGAAAATTTCGTGGACGCCGAGAAACGTCGCGTCGTCCCGCGGGTCGTAGGGTGTGGAAATATATAGGACATCGGGATTGTCGGGCGACAGGGCGCCCAAGCCGGTATAATCCTGCTCGCTGCGAAACAGTTTTTTGCCGGCTTTGCACAAATAGGTCGCGGCCCAATTGTGACCATCATACCGGCAATAAATGAAAGCATGGTGTGGGTCGTCGGAAAACTTCTTCGGAGGGTCATTGACGCGGGTGCTAACGAGGCAGGATACAGAGCCGTCGGAGAATCGCCGCACGTCCATGTTCCAACAGTGGGAATTGGTCCGACCGGACGGCAGGACGGTATTTGCAAGGAAGACGGGGGTGAAACTCTGCGGCATAACCGGCGACCGGCTGAAAATATTTTGATTGACAACCGTCCCGGCGGAATTGAAGGCCTGGCCGTTGCTGACGTAGCCGTGATAAATGCTCGTGTTGAAATCGCGCGGATGGTATTCGGTGCAGATGAAGTCAATTCGCTGGCCGTCATCGTGGTACCTGAAGTAGCCGTTGACGTATCCGACGCTGGCATTGGTGGTCATTTCTCCGGCGTACGACCAGGTATCGCCGAAATTGGTCGAGAGCATGACATTCTGGCTGCCGTGGCCGGTGCCGCGCGAGAAGTTGTAGAGGCGGCCTTCGGCAGGCAGGTAATGGGGGTTGGAATAGGTCGTCGGAAAATCGGCGCCGCCCGGGCGGCTCTTCCAGTCAAAGGCCTGCTCCGGGCCCCAGGCGCCGCCGGAATAAATCCGGTAGTAGCTGAAGTGGTCTTTGTTGTGGCCGGTGTAAATGGCCAGGTATTTTCCGTCGGGCCGGATGAGAAAGGCAGGGGCATCGTGATCGTCGCAGCCGAAGTGATGGGCATCGCCCGCGGTGAGCACTGAAAGTTGCCGGGAACCGGAATGCAGATCGTAGATGACGGCCTCGACATTGCCATCGCGGGCGTCGCCGCCGACGCCGGCTTTGCTGGCGACAGAGCCGATGATTAATTTGCCACGCGCCTTATCGACCAGGACGCGTTCGTCTTGATACCAACACCAGGAGCCGTTGTCATTAAATCGAATCAAATGGCCGGCGACTTGATCGCGAGTCTCCGACGCAACGGCGGCGACACGCGTTGACACGAAGGCGACTAAAGTGAGCGCGGCTAGTCTCACGGCACAAAAACCTTGTCAACCATTGCGTTGACATTCTGAAAGAGAAAATCAAGCGAATAGAGTTTCTCCCGTTCGCCTTCGATCCATTGCTTGATCGCAACGAGGCCGTGGAGTTGTCCTGTTGTTAAATCTGCCGGATTTGTCATGGATATTTGGTAATGCCCAAAGGGGATTGGAGTCAATAACGCAGATGGCCGGGCGCTTTCTGGCAGACCGCCGGCGGCATCATACAAAATCGCCGTCGTCGGTGTCTGTTTGATGAAATGCAACTTCAGACTCGAACCCGGCGACAGTGGCCGCATCTGGTTCTATTTTGGCTGGTGTTCGCTGTCGGGATGGCCGCGTTGCGAAGCCGACTCGAGCCGCCATCCGACGCGTGGATGTACAATTTGAGCAATAACCCGGACAAATTCTTTCTCTGGCGCACAAACACAAACATCAACCATGCCTTCACGTACGACCCGCACGCGGCCGACGAATGGCGTTTTGAGATCGGTGGCTCATTAATCGCACCGCCGCCGCCCGGCGCGCCCATGTTTCTGGAGATTAAACAACGACAATAATCGCTCCCTATGTTCCCCCCAAACAAGGTACTCACAACAGGGCCGTCACCCAACAGCATGCTCCCATTCGGTTCAGTCTTAGAGCGCAAATCTGATACTGAAATTGTTCTGTAGAAACCCTTTTGAACCGCTGTGTGTTTGACACGTCTAAGTTTGCATGAACGATCAAGCGCAACGTTCAACCACCCTTCCGTCCGCCGGACATTTCGCCCGAATCCGGGCTGGCGGCAAGCCTATTCGATGAAGTTCAAGGCCGGAAACCGGTTGGTTTCACTGGTGAACGGGCAAGAACGGCCGGGAAGTGCGCAACACGCTGGGACTGAAGAATTTAAACACTAAGATCGCGGAGCGCACGAAGTTAATCAAACTTGCCTGTACTTGATTAGCCTTGATTGGGCTTGATTGCCTGGCGGGGGAAAGCTGGCAAGATCGTCAAGTGCGCTACGTCAAGGCTGTTTGCGTGCATTGCGCTGTCCCAGGGCTTTTGTCCAAGCCGCCGCGTTCTTGCTTTCACTGTCAAAGAACAACACTGCCAATAGTCAATGTCCCATATTATTATGGGACGCGCAAGCGCGCCAATTCCCGATTTTGAATCAGGTCGGTCAAGGAACATGAGTAAACCGGGTTATTAAGAAGGGATTGGCGCGCGCGAGACGAGGGAAACAGACACGGCTTCGAGCAATTGGGTATGGGGTGAGTCTAGGGAGTTATTTATTAAGCGAACATACAAAGCGGGACATGGACAGAGATATATGCACCGTCCTTGCTGGGTATATTATCGAAACCGTATGCAAATATGATGCCTATTGCAGTTCGCCCGCTGGTGTCGGCTGCATAGTCGATGACATGGGCGATGAGGTAGCTCAGAAAACTAAAACGCCAGCTCACCCTGAAATAAGTGGGATGGGTTTAGTGATCGTTGCGTCATCAAGGCACGCACTAATCAAACAAGGCAAGTTACTGGATAATTTCTATCTAAAACACCCGAATCTGCGGCAAAAATCGCCAAACTCGTCAATCAATGGAAGTGCAGTCTTTCGCTGTTTTTAAAAGTGCAGTAAGCTTGCAAGTAAGGTGAACACCTTATAGCGCCCACCGCATTTTTTTGTTAGAATCACTTTTTTGCGTGTTTGCTTGCGTATGAAAATGATGGAGCTTCTACAAGGACCGCTCTTGTCGGATGAGTTGGCCGGTGCACTGGAAGAATCATGCATTTTGAACGTCGCGGGGGTTTATCAAGATAGCGTGACCCGAGAGTGGGCGATGCAATTCTGTCGCCGGGCGACACGGGTGGCTGGAGAGGAGAGCGTCGAGTGCGCCTGGTACAGCACCAAGTCCCTAAGGGATACCGTGTGGCTTGGGGATGCCGTTAGTGCCGCCTTGGTGGCCGATGTAATTGTGGTTTCAGTCTATGCCGCGGATGAGTTGCCGCTTGACCTTTACGCATGGGTTGAGGCGTGGTTGCCGCGTCGGCTCTCGCGAGCCGGTGCCCTCGCAGCATTGATTGGGGTCGCTGAGCCGCTGGAGTCGCAATCTATCCGCACGATCAACTATCTGCGAGCCGTGGCGCGTAGGGCGCGACTGGATTTTATCGCGCAGGAGCGCCAACGGCCAGCCACCTCCTCGCCCATTAAGCTGGGCTCTTTAACGCGTCTGAGACCGGGAAAGAGCCAACGGACCTTACAAATGCCGTCGGGCTGAGTAAATTTGTGCCATTGTCAGAACTGATGAGTAAGCAGATAACGACGCTGAGAAACTGGAGCAAAGGCAGAGACTTGAATCTTGGCCCTTATGGAGCGCCAGTGGAAATCTGTTCGACAGATTTCCGTGTGGGTTCTTCATAAGCGCCAATTATCGAAATTATTCACCAGCATCATTTTTACGCTAAGACACGTTTGTTGCCGGCTGAAAGACGCTGAAAAGGAAGTGCTGACGCTTGCTGTATCCCCGGTGTCTCAATCGTTTCCCCACTCGTTTGAACCGAAACTGGCTGTAAGTCCATTATAATCAAATAAATGGGTCTGCCGGGTGTGGCAGTCACTTTTTCCGTTTCTCGCGATAGTACCGCCGTTGCTTTTTCTGAGCGCGCAGCAATGGGCTTCTATTCGAACTTGGGCTGCGTGGGAAAGAGAACATATTAAATCTTATTAACGAGTTATCCACAGACTTCATTTCCCTGGTGGTGATGGAGGTGGATTCCATGTTGCGAAAGGGAAATAGGGCGCGAGCTGGAATCCAGCGACTTCACGACCAGGCACTTGCCGGGGCGAGGCGCTCGCGTGTTGGCATTCGGCTTGGCCTTCGCTTGGGAGCAAGCGGATAATCCGCCGTCGTCCGTCCGCCAAGGGAAACTGAGGGCAATCGTTTTTCGGAGCGCCAAGACAGCGCGAATAGGTCACTATTCGGTGTGCGTTGGCTTGATTCCTATCACCGTATCAGCTCGATATAACTATCAGCCCCTGAAATGAAGAAACCACGGGATCAAGGCCCGTGGTTTCCCACCTTCAAATCAAGCTGCGCCGACCAAATCTTTTCCGTCGCCGACCAGATTTTTTCCATTTCTCCAGCCGTTGAGGAACGAGGAGGCTTCCGTCAATTTCTTTTCCAAATTCTGCACCTGGCGCGTGGTTTCGGAAGCGGTTTGTTTGGCTTCGTCGCGCTCCCTTTCGACGCGGGTCAACAGAATCTTGAAAGGTTCGATGGCGGCGCGGGTCTTCTTCTCCAACTCGTGCTCCCATAGCGCCTGAGCGGCGGATTGCCGGGCCTCGGCCTGAGCGGTCATCTGGGCGACGAGGTCCTGCTCGCGTTGCCGGGCCTTGGCCTGGGCGGCTTCGTCCCTCTGTTGGGCCTCGAGACCCAAACGGGTTTCGATGGCACGGACGCGCGACTCGGCCTGAACGGCCCATTCTTCCTCGCGGATGCGCAAATCGGAGGCCCACTTATTTTGCAATTCGGCCTCGCGGGCATCGGACCTGAGGGCCAATTCCTGTTCGCGCAGCTTGAGCTTTGCCTGGAAAGCCAGGTCCTTCTGTTGGAATTCCTGTTTGAAACGGGTGTCGGCCTCGCGCGATTGGGCTTCGAGCTGGCGTTCCAATTCCGACTCGCGTCGGCGCAACTCCTGTTCGGCCTGCGTTTGCAGTTCGGCGATCCGGGTTTCGGCCTGGGCCTGCAATTGCTGCTCGCGCTGTTTGAGCCTGGTTTGGGCGGCTTCTTCGCGCTGATGCACCTCTTGTTTCCAGCGCGCGTCAACCTCAAGGGCCCGGGCCTCGATTTGGTGCTCAAGATCCGCTTCGCGGCGGCGGGCTTCCTGTTCGATCTTGTTTTCCTGCTCGACCAGGCGGGCGTCAAATTCGAGGGACAACTCCTGCTCGCGCTGTTTCAATTGATGTTCAAAATCCTCCTCACGCTGGCGCAGCGTCTTTGCAAACTCCAATTGCTGCCGGTCCACGCGATGTTTCTCCTGGCGGGCAGCCTTCTCCAGCTCACGGGTGGCGTCCTCCCTGGCCTGGGACAACTTGACGGCGAAGAAATCAGACTGTTGTTGGAGCTGGGATTCGGCGGCATCGCGGGCGTGCAAGGCTTCCTTCAAATCATGCGCCAATCTGGCTGAGGCTTCCACCGCGGCCAAATCGGCATTGGCTGCCTGGCGGCGGGCCTCAATGACCTGGGTTTTGCAATCTTCGGAAACCTCGAGCAATTTGCTGTGATGGGCCTGCATCATGGCCGTGCGCTCGGCCTCGGCGGCGGCGCGCTGGTCGTCCAATTCCTGACGCGTTTGAGCCAGGCGATCAGACCACGCATTTTGGCGCATCTGAATCTGGCGTTCGATCTCTGACTTCTGCAAATCGCGCAGGGCGTCCTTCTCAACGACCGTGCGGTTGAGCGAGTCTGCCATGCTGGCGAGCTTGGCCACCCATTCGTCTGTCTGGGCCTTCGTCTGCGCCTCGTGCTCTTCTTCCTTCCGCCTCAACAGCTCATCGTGCTGGGCCGCGGCAAAGCTAAGGGCCTCGTGAGCCGCTTGCAGTTCCACTTCCCTCTCGGCTAGGGCAGTGTCCGCGGCGGCCCTCGTGTCGGCCAGCGCCTTTTCGCGACGGGCAATCTCGCCCGATGCGTGGCCGGCGATGCGTTCGGCGCGCAAAATCTTTTGACGGCCGGCGCGAATGTAGAGCCAGTGCAGGCGGCGACCGAAAAAGCCCAGACGATAAGCAGGACGCTGCTGCTCGGTCTCGAAAATGGTGGAGAAGCCGATTTCAACCATCAAGGTCGGAAGGAAAGCGACGATGAAAGCCAGCACCGGGTAAACCCAAATCCGCACCATGCTGATTTGGTCAGTGTACAAGTCGCCGCGCTCCTTGGCGGTGGTCTTAATGGAAACGGGGCGCTGACCTTTGATCAGGCCGCGGATGATTTCCACGGTGGTGGCGATGCGGTGTACCTGGGTGTTTTCAATGGAGGCCTCCCGCGCTTCGTAAAATCCATCAGCCCTTTTCTGGGACTCATCCAATTGCGCGCGAATCCCGTCAGCCTTCGCGGCGGAAGCCTCGTAATCCTGGTTAATCTGTTTCTCTTCCGCCGTCCACTGCGTGGCCATCGCGGCGTGGGAGGCCAGCAATTCTTCCCGTTTGCGATCTGTTTCGTCGCGCTTGGTGCTGGAGCGCTGGTCAAACTCCGCCCGCAGCCGGCGGGCATCGTCGCCGACCTGGGCAACGCGGTCGCGGCGCTGGTTGTTGACCGTTAACAATTCGTCTTCTTTGGCTTTGATTTGAGCGTCGATCTCAGCGACCAGGGTTGGCTTGAGAATTGTGTTGTCCTCGCGCTGGGGAGCCACACCCGGATCAATGGGTTCCTTCATGAACTGGCGCAGGACAAAGCTGGCGCTATCGTATTCCGCCTTCTCTTTGTCATAAGCCGTCTTCTTATTGGTGTACTCGGTCATTTTCGCTTTAAACTCGTTGTCAAGGCGGGCTTCCTCGGCGTTCCATTTGGTGGCCCGGCCCACCTCGATTTCGCGGCGGGCGCGCAGATCGGCAATCGCTTTGGTGAGCTCTTCGGTGTCAGCGTCAAACTGCTTGATAATGGTGGCCTGGCGGCTTTCCACGTCGGACAACTCTTTCTTCTGATATTCAGTCAGGGAAATGGCGTCCACGCGCGAATCTTCATTGCGCTTAAGCGATTCTTCGAGATCGGAGGTGGCCTTGGCCTTCCTGGCAGCCAACTCCGCAAGCTTGCGATCGCGGTCGGTTTTTTTCTGGTTTATGTCGGCCAACTCGCCATTGAGTTGGGAAATTTTGACTTCCTCTGTAGTCGCTTCCTTGAGCATCTGGCTTGCCGGCGCCATGGCGACGCCCATCTCGTAAACCGCCATGTCCTTGACCAATTGGAACGTCAGCAGGCAAATCAAAGGCAAGCCGATAACCAGCATGATGCCCTTTTGAAAGCCGTGACGCGACGCGGTCCAAATAGCCAGCGGCAGCTTGAGCAACTCGACCGCCAGGATGGTCGCGCCGATTGGGCCAATGCCAAAAAAGGTGACCCCCATGCCTCTGGGCAGGCAGACCACCTGCTGATATTTCCAACCGGTGGCCAAAATCACGAATTCCGTCACCGTCGCCATGACGAGCAACGGCAGCGTTAAGTAAGAAATGCGTTTACTTTTCAACCGCTGCCACGGGGAAAAGCCCAGATCCTGCGGAGCTCCGGAACCGGGAGAACCGTGTGAGTTCGTTGAGTTGGAATTATTCATATGTCGACTT
Source organism: Vulcanimicrobiaceae bacterium (assembly GCA_035511075.1). Classification (GTDB taxonomy): domain Bacteria; phylum Verrucomicrobiota; class Verrucomicrobiia; order Limisphaerales; family Palsa-1400; genus DATAUD01. Next base: position 149,635 of record DATKFW010000005.1, on the reverse strand, counting down.
GAAGTGTCTATTGATCACGCGCCAGACCAGCGAGCAGCTTGCGTGCCAGCGCTTTACTAGGCAAAGCTTGCCGCACAAGGGTCGCCGGTCAGACGTGCTGGTGTTTTTGCGGAGAAAACGCGACCTGTGCGGGGAGCCTCAATCTTTGCCGTAATGTTGACACGTCCCGGGGTGTAAGTGCCTTAAAGAAGTGTGGCTTACGCTCGCTCCAGGCATTAATAACACATGCTAACTTCAAATTGGCCCCGTTTTTGTACAGTGTAATGGCCATTCGGGACAGATTTTGGGGGAAAGGGTCCACTCTTTGGGCTTTGACGTGGTTTTTTGTGACCCTTTTCGATTTCGTTCACAGTGTCATTGTAGGTTAAGTGGTTATCAAACAATTGCTTATGGGTAGAATCCGCATCGAGCAAAAAAAATTAATATTTTTGCAAATAAAAGTTGACTGGTCAGTATAGTCATGCGAGAGTGGTGGCGTTGGGAGAATTTGAGAATCGGGATTGAATATGAAGAAGACGTGTGAAACTAAAGAAAAGTTGCTGCAAGTGGGATTCGATCTCATTTGGGACAGCAGCTACGGATCCGTAAGCGTGGACGATATTTGCAAGCGCGCCGGAATCAACAAAGGCAGTTTTTATCACTTCTTTCGGTCCAAGGCGGATTTGGTTGTGGAGGCGTGCGAGGAATACTGGAGGGAGCATCGCCCGGAGATGGACCGCATGTTTTCCCCGCAGGTTCCGCCTTTGGAACGAATTCAGAATTTGTGCCGGATCATTTACGCGGACCAGCAGCAAAAGGCCGAAAAATACGGGCATGTGTGCGGTTGTCCCTATGCCAGCGTGGGAAGCGAAGTGGCCACGTTTGACGAGAAAATCCGCTCCAAGAGCGAGGAATTAATGAGTTCCAAGAGGAAATATATTGAAAGCGCGATTGCTGACGCCATCCGGGAAGGCTCCGTCACCGTGAAGGATCCTGTGGCCGCGTCTTACACTGTGCAATCGCTGCTGATGGGAATGATGCTGGAAGCCAGGGTGCAAAACGACCTGAAAGTCCTGGAAGGCATGGAATCCACAGTAATGAATTTCATCGGGGCAAAGACGGTAGCAGTCTGACAGTATTGAACTAATAAAACATAAGAACACGCATGAATACCATCCAAAATAGAATTGACCAGTCAGTTAAATTCACAACGGAGAAATCGCCTGCGAAAGGCTCGAAGAAATACGCCCCCATTTCTCTCGCAGCCAAGGCAGAGCATCTCAAGTCGGCCCTGGCCCAGCGTTTGAGCGCCGAATACGCGGACGTGGAATCCCGCCTTGTCCGGCAAGCGGTGAACGAGGCGCACGCCTTGGCCGCGACAACCTTTGCGCCGCTCCTCGTGCTGCCCGACCTCGCGGAGGAGAAGGTCCAACAAGTCGCCGCGTGGTCCAATCATCAGCGTTCCGTGCGTCGCGGCGAATTTCTTGCACACGCCGCCTGAAGGGCGCCACAGCCTATGGACAACCTTAATTTTAAACCGGAATATTTTATGACAACGTTGAAAGTTTTGCGATCCACCTTGATCGCCATGGTAATTGCAATCGTGGCCATCCTTCTGGCTGGCTGCAGCGGCAACGCCGCCCCGGCGCCGCCCCCACCGCCCACTGTGACGGTGGCGCCTGTCGAACAGAAGGAATTGGTTGAATGGGAAGAATTCACCGGTCGGACCGAGGCGGTGGAATCTGTCGAGGTTCGGCCGCGAGTCTCCGGTTACATCCAGGAAGTGCGGTTTCAATCGGGCCAACTGGTCAAGAAGGGCGATGTTCTCTTTGTCATTGACCCGCGCTGGCACCAGGCGGCCTTCAATAATCTCGAGGCGGAGGCCGAACGCGCCAGTGTGCAATTGGAAAACGCCGGGCGCGAAGCCAACCGCGCCGCCGCCCTGCTGGCCAACAAGGCCATCTCGACGGAGGAATCCGACGCGCGCGTGGCCCGATTTCAGGAGGCCAAAGCGGCGTTGCTCGCCGCGCAAGCCGCGCGCGATTCGGCGAAGCTCGACCTGGAGTACACGCAGGTGCGCGCGCCGATCGACGGCCGCGTCAGCCGGGCCTTCCTGACCGAAGGCAATTTCGTCAACGGCGGTGCAGGCGCGGCGTCTTTATTGACGACGCTGGTTTCAGTCAATCCGGTTTATGTCTATGCGGACGTTGACGAGGATTCGCTCTTGAAATTCAACGCCCTCGCGCTTGCAAAAAAAATTGAGACCAACGGCGCCGGCTCGACGCCCGTCGACCTGGAGCTTGCCGATGAAACGGGCTTTCCCCATCACGGATATATCGAGTCGTTCGACAATCACGTGGAATCCGGCACCGGCAGCATCCTGTTGCGCGCCGTGTTTTCAAACGACGACGGACGGATTGTGCCGGGATTGTTTGCGCGCATCCGGGTTCCGTTGAGCGAACGGCATGCGGCGTTGCTGGTTTCCGATCGGGCCATCGGGACCGATCAGGCGCAGAAATATGTATTGACCCTCACGGCCACAAACACCGTTGCCTACACCGAGGTCAAGCTCGGTCCGGAGGTTGATGGCAAGCGCATTGTCCGATCGGGCCTGCTGGCGGGCGAAAAGATCGTCGTCAACGGAATGGAACGCATCCGGCCCGGGATGCCGGTGACGCCGGAGGAAGAAGTGGCCGACAGCGGGAGCGTGAAGATCGCCAAACGGTGATCCGCGCGCAGGAAACGCCAGACCAACCCACACGCTTAAACTCATGAACTTCTCGCACTTCTTCATCCGCCGCCCGATTTTTGCGGGCGTGCTGTCGGCGGTGATTTTCCTTGTGGGGCTGATCTCCATGTTCCGCCTGCCGATCAGCGAATATCCGGAGGTGGTCCCGCCGACGGTCGTGGTCCGAGCGGTTTATCCCGGCGCCAATCCCAAGACCATCGCCGAAACGGTCGCCTCGCCGCTGGAGCAGTCCATCAACGGCGTGGAGAATTCGCTTTACATGTTCTCGCAGGCGACGCCCGACGGGGTCATGACGCTGACGGTGACGTTCAGGCTTGGCACGGACGTGGACAAAGCCCAGGTCCAGGTGCAAAACCGCGTCTCGCAGGTGCTGTCCAAGCTGCCAGACGAAGTTCGCCAATTGGGGGTGACGACGACCAAGCAATCGCCCGACCTGACCATGGTCGTGCATCTCTTCTCGCCATCGGGGCGGTACGACGCGGTTTACCTGCGCAATTACGCCACCCTCCAGGTAAAGGATGTGCTGGCGCGCATCCCGGGCGCGGGTGACGTGCAGGTTTTCGGCTCCGGCGATTATGCGATGCGAATCTGGCTCAACCCGGACAAGGTCGCCGCGCGAAATCTTACCGCCAGCGACGTGGTCAGCGCCATTCGCGAACAAAATGTGCAGATCGCCGCCGGCGCGATCGGCCAGCAACCGGTTTCGCAGCCCGTGGATTTTGAGTTGCAGATCAACGCGAAGGGCCGGCTGCTTTCCCCGGAGGAATTTGGGAACATCATCGTCAAGACCGGCCCCAACGGCGAGAAGACCCTGCTCAAGGACATCGCCCGGGTCGAACTGAGCGCGGACAGTTACGCGCTGCGTTCGCTCTTGAACAACAAGACTGCCGTCGCCCTGCCCATCTTTCAAACTCCGGGCGCAAACGCGCTGCAGCTCTCGTCCGACGTGCGGCGCACCATGGAGCAGCTCAAGAAGAATTTTCCCGACGGCGTGGATTATTCGGTCGTTTATGATCCGACGATCTTCGTGCGGCACTCCATCGAGGCAGTGGTTCACACGTTGCTGGAGGCGATTCTGCTGGTTGTCATTGTGGTCATTGTTTTCCTGCAAACATGGCGCGCGTCGATCATCCCGCTTGTCGCGGTGCCCGTCTCGCTGATCGGCACTTTTGCCGTGATGCTGGCGCTGGGCTTTTCCATCAATAATCTGTCCCTGTTCGGCCTGGTGCTGGCCATTGGCATCGTGGTGGACGACGCCATCGTTGTCGTCGAGAACGTCGAGCGCAACATCGCGCTGGGGCTGGCGCCGGTGGACGCCGCCAAACGGGCGATGAGCGAAGTGACCAGCCCGATCATTGCCACTGCGCTTGTGCTATGCGCCGTATTCGTGCCGACGGCGTTCATCAGCGGCCTGACAGGGCAATTCTACAAGCAATTCGCCATCACGATTGCCATTTCGACGGTGATTTCCGCGTTCAGTTCACTGACGCTTTCCCCGGCCCTCTGCGCCGTGTTGCTCAAGGACCACAATGCGCCCAAAGATGCGTTCGCCCGGTTCATGGAAAAATCGCTCGGCTGGTTCTTCGGCCCGTTCAACCGGATTTTCGCGTGGGCCGGAAACAAATACTCCGGCGGCGTGGCCAGGGTGTTGCGGAAGAGCACCGTGGCGCTGGTGGTTTACGGCGGCCTTGTGGCCCTGACCGCCTGGAGCTTCAACAAAGTTCCCACCGGCTTTGTGCCGACGCAGGACAAACAATACCTGGTCGCCTTCGCCCAATTGCCCGACGCCGCATCGCTCGACCGCACCGAAGCGGTCATCCGCCGCATGTCGGACATCGGCCTCAAACAACCTGGAGTGGAAAGCGCGGTTGCCTTCCCTGGATTGAGCATCAGCGGATTCAGCGTGTCGCCCAACGAAGGAATCGTATTCTTTACACTCAAGCCGTTCGAGGAGCGCAAGTCGTCCCAACTCAGCGGGCCGGCCATCGCCAGCGCCTTGAATCAGCAGTTTGCGGGAATTCAGGACGCCTTCATCCTCGCGGTGCCGCCGCCGCCGGTCAACGGCCTGGGCACCATCGGCGGCTTCAAGCTCTATGTGGAAGACCGCGCCGATCTTGGCTACGACGCTCTTTACCAAAATCTCCAGGGAATCATTGGCAAAAGTTATCAGACCCCCGGGCTGGACAGCGTGTTTTCCACTTTCACAGTCAACGTGCCCCAACTGGACGCGGACATCGACCGCATCAAAGCCAAGCAAGAAGGCGTGCCGCTGCAAAATCTGTTCGAGACAATGCAGATTTATCTTGGGTCGCTTTATGTCAATGATTTCAATCGCTTTGGCCGCACTTATGAGGTCGTTGCCCAGGCGGACGCCCAGTTTCGCGACCGACCCGAAGACATCACGCGGCTCAAGACGCGCAATGACAGGGGCGAGATGGTGCCGCTGGGCGCTTTGGTTAGAGTGACGGAAACGCACGGCCCCAACCGCGCCCTGCGTTACAACGGCTATCCCGCCGCCGAAATCAACGGCGGGCCCGCCGCCGGTTTCAGTTCCGGCCAGGCCGAGGCGTTGATCGAGCGGCTCGCCACAGAGGGGCTGCCCAAGGGGATGACGTATGAATGGACCGACTTGACCTACCAGCGCATTCTTGCGGGGGACTCGGCCATTTACGTTTACCCGCTTTGCATCCTGCTCGTGTTCCTCGTGCTGGCCGCGCAATACGAGAGCCTGCGTTTGCCGCTGGCGATCATTCTGATTGTGCCGATGTGCCTGCTCTTCGCCATCAGCGGCGTCTGGCTCAAGGGGGGTGACAATAATATTTTCACGCAAATCGGGCTGATCGTGCTCGTCGGTCTGGCGTGCAAGAACGCCATTCTCATTGTCGAATTTGCCCGGCACAAACGGGACGAGGAAGGTCTTCCGGCTTTCCAGGCTGCCGTTGAAGCCAGCCGCCTTCGTCTCCGCCCGATCCTGATGACCTCCATTGCTTTCATCGCGGGGGTTTTCCCGCTTGTTGTGGCGCACGGCGCCGGTTCGGAGATGCGGCAGGCGATGGGCATCGCCGTCTTTGCCGGGATGATCGGCGTAACGCTGTTCGGCCTGTTCCTGACGCCGGTCTTTTATCTTACCTTGATGAGGCGAGTTTCCAAAAAGCCCTCCGCCATTTCCACGCATGAACCCAGTCGCCCGGCCCTCGGCGCCGCAGGGGCGGCGGCGGCAATTCTCCTGGTGGCGTCGTTGCTTTCGCCCTTTTCCGCCCGAGCGGGGATGCTGACCATCGGGCCGGACTATAGGCCGCCGACAAACTCGTTTCCCCTCAATTACAAGGCGATGGAACTGGGACATTGGAAGGAAGGCCGCCCGCTGGACACTGTGCCCAAGGGCCGATGGTGGGAGGTCTTCGGCGACACGAATTTAAACGATTTGGAATTGCAGGCGTTGGCCGCCAACCAAAACCTCAAGGCCGCGGTCGCGCGGGTTGACCAGGCCCGCGCGACCGCGCGCGTGGCGCGCAGCGATCTACTGCCGAGCTTGAGCCTGGACCCAAGCTGCAACCGCCAGCGCTATTCGCCGAACGAATCGCCCTCATACGGCCCATTGACGGCCAACACCTGGCAGACGCCGCTGGACCTCAGTTACGAGGTTGACTTGTGGGGCCGTGTCCGCCGCGGATTTGAAAGCGCGCGGGCCGACGCCCAGGGCTCCCTTGCGGCGTTCGGCAACGTCCTGCTGACTCTCCAGGCCGACGTCGCCCAAAATTATTTCAGGCTGCGGGCGCTTGACGCCGAAATCGCGACTGTGACCGGCACGGTTGAGTTGCGCAAGGAACAGGTGCGCCTTGTCCGCAGCCGCTTCAACGGCGGCATCGGCAACGACCTTGACATCGCCCGCGCTGAAACTGAACTTGCCACCACCGAGGCCGAAGCGGCGTCGCTGGCGCAACAACGCGAGGAACTGGAGAACGCCATTGCCATCCTGGCCGGGAGCGATCCGACCTCATTTCATGTGGCCGCCGCAGGGGCGGCAAATTGGAACCCGCCCACGCCCGAAATCCCGGCAGGGATGCCGTCCGATTTGCTGGAACGCCGGCCGGATGTCGCCCAGGCGGAACGTCAGCTTGCCTCGGCCAATGCGCGCATCGGCGTTGCGAAGGCCGCGTTTTTCCCCGTGCTCACGCTGACCGGTTCGGGCGGCTACCTGAGCGCGGATGTTGATACGTTATTTAACTGGAACAGCCGGACCTGGTCCATCGGTCCAAGTCTTTCGCTGCCGATCTTTACCGGAGGCCGCAACCGGGCAAATTACCGGCGTTCCAAGGCCGTCTTCGAGGAATCGGTGGCGGATTACCGCCAGCAGGTTCTCGTGGCATTTGGCGAGGTGGAAGACAGCCTCAGCGCCATTCGTCATCTGGCGGATCAGTCGGCCGCCCAGCAGCGCGCGGTGACGCACTCGCGGCGCGCCGTTGATCTGGCGACTGATCGTTATCGGTCCGGCATTGTCAGCTATATCGAGGTCGTGGACGCCAGCCGGGACGCGCTCCAATCCGAGCGCGGCAATGCCCGGCTTTCCGGCCAGCGCCTCATCGCCGATGTTCAACTCATCAAGGCCCTGGGCGGCGGCTGGAACAATTCAGAGGCGGGAAATCTTGTCATCGCATCAGTCAAACGCTAAACACAAATGGAAGGAACAAATATATGAGCAATAACACATCCAATAAACTGGCGGGCAAAGTCGCCCTTGTCACCGGTGCATCCAAGGGCATCGGCGCCGCTATCGCCCGGCAACTCGCCGCGGACGGCGCATCGGTTGCCGTCAACTACTCTTCCGGAAAAGCCGGCGCAGCCAAGGTCGTGAGCGAAATCACCGCGCAAGGCGGCAAGGCTATTGCCGTGCAAGGGGACGTCGCAAAGAAAGCAGACATCGAACGCATGTTTGCCGAAACCAAGAAGGCCTTTGGCCGGCTCGACGTGCTCGTGAACAACGCGGGCGTCTATGAATTCCTTCCGCTCGAACAGATCACCGAGGAACATTTTCACAAGCATTTCAATGTGAATGTTCTCGGCTTGATTCTCGCGACTCAAGAAGCGGTCAAGCAGTTTGACGCCGCCGGCGGCAGCATTATCAATATCAGTTCGGTTGCCAGCACGTCGGCGCCTCCGGGCGGCTCGGTTTACAGCGCCACCAAAGGAGCGGTGGATACCGTGACGAAATCGCTGGCCAAGGAACTGGGGCCTCGCAAGATTCGCGTCAACGCCATCAATCCCGGCATGATCGAAACGGAAGGCGTCCACACTGCCGGCTTCATCGGGGGTGACTTCCAGAAACAAGCGGAGGCCCAAACCCCGTTGGGACGGATCGGCCAACCGGAGGACATCGCCACGATCGCGACGTTCCTCGCTTCGGGGGATTCAGGCTGGATCACGGGGGAAACCTTCCTTGCTTCCGGCGGCTATCGCTAAGGGCGCGTTTGCGCGGCGCTAGCCATGGGCTTGTCCAAGCAACGGCGCACAGTCAATGCCAAGGCGGCTGGTTCATACGGTTTGGGCAAATAGAAAAACTCCTGCCCAGCCGTCAGAGGGTTTTGCGACAGGTTCGCGCCGGAACCGCTGGAACTGATTACTCTCAATGAAGGTTGTTCTTTCTTGAGGCGCAACGCCAAGTCCAACCCGCTCATGTTTCCCGGCATCGTCATGTCGGTAAACAATAATTCGATGTCTTGCTGGTGCTCTTCCCATCTATGCAGCGCTTCCAATCCGTTGCCGGCCTCCAGGACCGCGTAACCCAGCTCGCGAAGTTGCGTGGCCACCAATCTGCGGACATATAGGTCATCCTCCACCAGCAAAATCCCCTCTGAACCGCCCCGAATGACCTCGTCCAGGTTGGAAATCGCCGACTGTCCCATCGGCATTGCCGACGGAAGATAAACCCGGAACGAACTGCCCCGCCCCACGGCACTTTCTACATTGACCCAGCCCTGATGCTCCTTGACGATCCTGCAAACTGTGGCCATCCCCAACCCGGTCCCTTTGCCCACCTCTTTTGTGGTAAAAAACGGCTCGAAAACACGCGCCAACACGGTCTCATCCATGCCGCACCCCGTATCGCTAACCGACAGGCAAACAAAGCAGCCCGCCCGGGCAGCGGAATGTACCTCAACCCTCGCGGCGGCAAGCGTCAACCGCCCGCCCTTGGGCATCGCATCACGGGCATTGATGCATAGATTCATCACCACCTGCTCCATCATTCCGGCGTCGGCATTCACCCAAACGTGATCCGCCGGGCATTGGAACGCAATTTCGATGCGGTCACCCAAGAGCGGACGCAACATGACAAGCAGCTCACTTATCAGCGAGTTTATGTCCAATCGCTCGATCCTGGCCGATAGTTTGCGGCTGAATGACAAGAGCTGCCGAGTCAGGTTGGTCGCGCGCGCGGTCGTCCTTTCGATCTCTTTGAGAGATTCCATCGTGTCCAGGCTCAGGAGCGGCATTTCACGCAACTTTCCCAGCCGCATGAGAATCATCAACAGGGTGTTGTTGAAATCGTGCGCAATGCCTCCTGCCAATTGTCCGATCGCCCCCATTTTTTGAGACTGGCGCAATTGTTCTTCCACTTGATGCAGTTCAGCCTCGGTCTGTTCACGCTCGTTAACATCTTCGATGAAGCCCTCCGATATCCTGACTTCATCTGCTGCCCGGCAATAGACCCGCACTCGCAGATTGCCCATGAAGGTTGAACCGTCCTGGCGGCGATAGTCGACCTTGTGCTGCACGTATGCGCCGGTCTTCATCGCCTCGCTGACAATGCTATTCCGCTGCTCAGGATGAACAAAGTACGATTCTATGGACCGTCTGCTGGTTATCATTTCCGCCGGGCTTCCGTAGCCAAACATCCTGGCCATGGCGGGATTCGCAGCAACCAATAAATTGGCCGCGGCCCGAAAAATTCCGACGGGCGCGTTCTCGAAGATGCTCGTGAACTTTTCCTCGGATGTGCCAATGCCCTCCATCTCATGCTTGCGGTCCATACTATTTTTCAACTCGGGAATGAAACTTCCCGGCGCCCTGCTCTGTACGGAAACCAAGAACCCCTCCCTGAACGCATCCGAATAGTCTTCAAATCTCGCCGACTGCCCGGTTGCAGCCGCCCGGACCAACTCCGCGTCGGACTCTCTTAGGACCGGGGCGACTTCGGCGAGGCAATTGCCCGCGATGTTCCTTACGGGCGTCAGCTTTTCCAAAACGCGGTTGACATCAAGGCAGACAAAAGGTTTGGGGACGGCCTCCTCAAGCAGCCCCCGGCGGTGCTCAAGCCCTTCCGAAGTGCTCTTGGTAAGCGAGCGATGGCGCGCTTCACTGTTCCGCAAAGCTTCCGCGGTGCGGAGGCTTGCACAACCGTTAATTTGCTGTTTCATAGGAAGTCTTTCTATTAGCGCGATTCCCCGCAGGCGCCATGCCTGCTAACTCTAATGCTTTAAGTATAGACACACTTCCCTTATAAGAAAATGGGAATAAGGCGTCATCCTATGTAGTCTGTGGCTTAATACGCAGACTACGAGTGTCAAGCTTAGTGTGATCTAGGGGAGACGCGCTTTTCGACCAGACCATGGTCCAAAGCGTAGTGAACCAAGTCCACGTCACTTCGAAGATGAAGCTTTCCCAGGACGCGCGTGTGAAAGGTGCGGACAGTCTTTACGCTCAACGATAAGACGGCGGCGATTTCTTTAAGTGCTCGACCCTCGACGACCAGGTGAAGTATCTGGAATTCTCGATCCGATAGAGTTTCGTATAGCGGCTGGTCGCCGCGGCAGGCTTTCGCGGCTAGTTGTTCCGCCAGGGCGCCGCTCACATATTTGCCGCCCCCGAGGGCTTTGCGCACCGCTTGCACGAGACGCTCCGGCGCTGTCTGCTTGCTAACATAGCCGCTGGCGCCGGCCCGAAGGACACGTAACCCAAGTTGCTCTTCCGAGGCGCTGCTGAGGACCAGGACCGGTAGTCTCGGATAATTATCGCGGACCTCCTGCAAGATACCGAAGCCATTGCCGTCCGGCATAAAGAGGTCAAGCACCAATAAATCCCAGGGCCCTTTCTGAATCGCTGCCAGAGTCCCGGCGATCGTGGTTGAGCCGCAAAACTCCGCGTGAGGGAAGTCCTCAGCCAGGAGTTGTTTCAATCCCTCGCGCACGACCGCGTGGTCGTCGGCGATCAAAATTCTGGTCACTCGTCATTGTCCTATTCAACGACCCCGCCTGCCGGGAGTCTCACTTCCACCGCGGTCCCACCGCCCGCGCGAGCCGTGATCGCACATTTTCCGTTCAGCAGCGATGCCCTTTCGCGCATCCCTAGAAGTCCCATCGAACGGCCGTTTGTCAGTTCGTTGGGTCGAATGCCGCGGCCGTCGTCGTCGATGGTCAAAATTACCTCGCCAGCCTCCACTCGCAAATGGATGTTTACCTTCGTGGCGCGGGCGTGCCGGGCTATGTTCGTTAAGCTCTCCTGCAAGATGCGAAACAACGCCGTGGAGCTGTCCCTGTCGATCGCCACACTCCGCGCCGGCACGTTCGCCTCGCAGTTGACCTCCGTGCGCCTTTGGAAATCGGAGGCGACCCATTCGGTGGCGGCGCACAGTCCGAGGCTGTCCAGTATGACGGGGCGCAGTTCCGAGGCAATTCTTTCGACGGACTTGCTGGCTTTATCCGTCAAATCCATGATTGCCGCGATTTTCTCCAGAAGGAGTGTTTGGTTCCAGCTATAGACGGGGCCGGCCAACATGCGACTCAGCCATGCGGCGTCAATTTTGAGTCCTGTCAACTCCTGGGCCAGCACGTCATGGATTTCCCTCGCGGCATGCGTGCGCTCTTCTTCACGCGCCGTCTGGATGCGGGCGGCCAGGGCGCGAAGCTGTTCACGCGAGGCATGCAATTCCTCCTCAGTCCGCTTGCGCTCTAAGATGTCGCGGAGATTGCATTCGATCACTTCGCGGTCTCCGGATTGATACACGTTGGCGATAAACTCTACTGAAATTTTACGACCATGCGTGGTCTGCAGTTGAAGTTCGTCGCCCTGGACGCACCGGTCCGAAGCCTCGCGTCGCAGTGACCGATGCTTCACCAAGCCATTCTTATAAGAGCCTTTAGAGCTTTTACGGTTCACACCCGCTAGTATGGAGGAATTGAATCCGATGGCTATATACGCTATTTTCCCCACGTCACTCATTGTCTGCCAGTCCTTCTATACGTGGCGACACAAGGTATTCGTCGGAGCGGCCACGTCTGGTTTTGGGCGACTGGGAAAGATTATTCGTGCTTTCAGTCCGTCGGATGCGCGCATAGGCTTGCAGAGCAAATCTCAAACAGACGTGCCATCGCCTCAAAATCGGGAAGAAGTGTTGCTGGCTGCCGCGCTCGGCAAACTTCCTGCCGAGCGTGCCAGTTTCCTTGACGGTGCCTGCTACGGCGACCCCGCCCTGCGCCAGCGCCTGGAAGTCCTGCTGGCCGCGCACGACAAGCCCGATCAATTGCCGCCCTCGGCTGCGCCCGCCGTAAAAGCAACCATCAAGCTCGATCTGGCTGAAATCGAGGATGAAGCCGTCGGCAAGACTATCGGCCGCTACAAGGTGCTGGAGAAAGTGGGCGAAGGCGGTTGCGGCGTGGTTTATGTTGCCGAGCAAACCGAGCCGGTGCGCCGTCGCGTCGCCCTGAAGGTCATCAAGCTGGGCATGGACACCAAGCAGGTCGTCGCCAGATTTGAAGCCGAGCGGCAGGCGTTGGCGATGATGGATCATCCCAACATCGCCAAGGTGCTCGATGCCGGCGCCACGGAAACGGGCCGCCCTTACTTCGTGATGGAACTCGTACGCGGCATAAAAATCACGGACTATTGCGACCAGGCGACCCTCACCACCAAGGAGCGGCTGGATCTGTTCATGAAGGTCTGCCAGGCCATCCAACACGCGCACCAAAAGGGGATCATTCACCGGGACATCAAGCCGTCGAACATCCTCGTGACGCTGCACGATGGGGTGCCCGTGCCCAAGGTGATTGACTTCGGCATCGCCAAGGCGACGGAAGGCCGACTTACCGACGCGACGGTTTATACGCAGTTGCACCAGTTCATCGGCACGCCAGCCTACATGAGTCCCGAGCAGGCGGAAATGAGTGGCCTGGACATTGACACGCGCAGTGATACTTACAGTCTGGGCGTCTTGCTTTACGAGTTGCTTACTGGCAGCACGCCGTTTGACGCGCAGGAACTGATCGCCTCCGGCATGGACGCGATGCGCAAGACCATTCGCGAGAAGGAACCGGTCCGCCCGAGCACGCGCTTGGCTACGCTTGGTGGAGAGGAGTTGACGACGACGGCCAAACGCCGTTCAGTCGACAAGTCGAAGCTGCTGCATCAACTCCGAGGTGATCTGGATTGGATCGTGATGAAGTGCCTGGAAAAGGATCGCACGCGCCGGTATGACACTGCCAATGGGTTGGCCTTCGATCTCAAACGGCACCTGGACAACGAGCCGGTCTTGGCCCGCCCGCCGAGTGCGGCTTACAGGTTTCAAAAGGCGTTTCGTCGCAACAAACTTGTATTCGCCGCCGGAACGGCGGTAGTCATCGCGTTGGCCGGTGGTTTGAGTTTGGCGGCGATTGGTCTGCAACAAGCGATAAAACAACGCAACAGCGCCCAAGCGGCCCGCGCGAACGAGGAAGCCCAACGCCGCCAGGCGCAGCAGGCCGAGGCAAACGAAGCGCAACTGCGTGCGCAGGCCCAAGCCCAAGAGTTGGCCGCCCGCCGGCGCGCCTACGCCTTGGATATGATTTCGGCGATGCAAGCCCTGGACCAAAACAACCTTGGCCGCGCCCTTGAAGTGCTCAATCGCCAGAAGCCGGCGCCGGGGCAAAAGGATTTGCGCGGCTGGGAATGGCGCTACTTGTGGGGGCAATCCCGCAGCGATGCCCTGTTGACGCTTTGCCAGAAATCCAACGATATTCATTCGTTGACAGTATCTGCGGACGGAACGTGGCTGGCCATTGGCACTGTCCAGCACGATGGCTTATCCGTATGGGATTTACGAACGCACAAGGAAGTAGATCGCCTGGCCACGAACGAACGATGGATCCGCGCGGCCTTCTCTCCGAAGGAACCGCTTTTGGCGTTCGTCGGTCTCGCGCCCTCCTCTTCTGGAGTGATGCACGCCACTCTCCATTTATGGAATGCGGTGACGCGGACTATGCTGGCCGAAGTGCCGATGGAAGAATTGGCCCCTTGCGAAGGGTTAACTTTCTCCACAGATGGCCAGACGCTGGTCACTTCCCTAACCTTTGGCAGCACCGGGCGGATTGCGCTATGGCGGATACCCCAAGCGGCCAACGTGGTCAGTTATCCATCGGGACAGTTCAGTCCCGATTTCGGCACCCCTTTTGCCGCAACGGGGGATCTGCGTCTGGCTGCCTACGCCTATCTGTCGGAAACGCCGCAACTTCGTCTAGTTGATCTGCGTAATGGCAAGGATCTCTGGAGTGTGCCGTCCGATGTGATTGCGGTGGCGTTTTCGCCCGACGGAAAAACGGTGGCGTCGGGCACTGGCTTGCCCGACCCGGACATCGCGCTTTGGGACGTTGCCAGCGGCAAAGAAATCGGTCGGCTTAAGGGCCACAATGACATGGTGACTTCACTTATGTTTTGGCCGGACGGTAAAAAGCTCGCTTCCAGCAGCGCCGATGAGACGGTTCGCATCTGGGATGTTGCCAGCCGAACCTGCCTTGACACACTGCGGGGCCATGGTCATGACGTGCGGCGTTTGACGCTTATGCCGGATAATCGAACGCTTGTCACCGGTGACGGCGTTGGCGGGGTTTGCTTTTGGGATACCTCCGTCAACCATCCGCGGAGTCCTGGCATCGCTATTTCGGCCAATGCCCTAGCCTGGTGTTTCGCACCCGACAGTCAATCGATACTTACCCTCGACCAGCGAGGGACAGTAGTGCGCTGGATCGGCCCTGATTTCCGGCAGAGCGAGCCCATCTTCGAAACCGACACCAACTTGATCCGTTATTCCTTGCTCCATAAGTTCTCCGATGACGGGCGATTCCTCTGCGAATACTCCACCAATGGATTGATCCAGGTCTGGGACGTTGCGCGTCGTTTGCTGTGGCGTCAGTGGACCAACACCACGAGCGATGTTATCGACACGCAGGATGGTATGATTGTAGTGGGATTTCTCCCCAAGGGAAATGGTGTCGTCACCTGGTCTGCGCGGGGCAATATGCTGCATGAGTGGGACTTCGCGACAGATTTGGAAAAGCAGTCCTGGCGAGCGCCTCAAATTCTCAACGCGTGGGCCTTTTCGCCAAACAATCAACTGTGCGCGATTGTCGGCTACCACGGAGATCTCGTGCTACGAAAGCTGGCGGACCAAACCGAGCGCCAATTGGATTTAAATGCTCTCTGGGCTTGCGGCGCTGCTTTTTCGCCAGATGGAAAGCTCTTCGCCCTCGCCCGCTACGAGGGTTCCAGTCAAGTGTGGGACACCGCCACTTGGCATTTGGAGCCGAATTCGGACGGCATTACCGCTGGGCCGGGGGATTCCGTGGCATTCTCGCCGGATGGCAAGAGGCTTGCAGTCCTTGGAAACGGCAACCAGGTTCTGCGTCTATGGGACACGCAAAGCTGGCAACAAGTGATCACGCTAGAGGGGCAGCCGAACAAATTTCCCACGTTCGCCGCGTTCTCTCCAGACGGCAACATTGTCGGCACCATGGATGGTAGAGGCGTCGTGCAACTCTGGCGCGCGCCGTCGTGGGAGCAAATCACGGCGACGGAGGTGAAGGACTCGCCTTCGCCAAGCTACGACAGGCAGGGGAAAGAGGAGATCAAGCAGCCATGAATCCGAGGCGGGTAGAATTGTTGTTTCGGTTGGCCCATGCCGCGGGGGTGAACTCCCCGATCTGGGTGATTTTGGCCGCGGGCAAGCGGGTGAACAAATCCTTCAAATAATCGAACGGGTTGGCTGCGAAGAACTTGGCTTCCGCGACAGAACTACTAAAGTCGCACTGTGAATCGTTCCATGACCGGCTTTTTCGCAACGGCTCTTGTGGCTGCCGCCATTCCTCTGGCTGCCCAAAACAGCGTTACCAACGCCGTCATCCGGGCCGAAGCGATTACGGGCGGACGCATTGAACCCACATTGTTCGGCAACTTTATGGAATTGCTCGATGACGTTGTGCCCGGATCGTGGGCCGAGTTGTTGAACGACCGGTCTTTCGCCGGAGTCCTCCCGACCGCCGATTGGGTGTACTACGACGGCTCCCTGGATATTTGCGACCGTCAGTGGGACACCAACTCCACTTGGAACTACGACACGGACAATCCGTTCAATGGGAAACGTTGCGCCAAACTCACGGCCGGCCCCGGCCCGGCCAGCCTCACCCAATCGGGCCTCTCGGCGCGAAAAGACCTCGAGTACCGTTTTTCGACCTATATGCGCGGGGATAACGGGATCAAAGTTTCCGTGCTGCTCAAGGCCCTGCTGCCGACCGGTGAATGGTTCACTCTGGCGGGCGCCGAGCTTCCCGCGCCTTCGCCAGAGTGGCAAAAGTACTCTGTCAAAATGGTCTCCAGGGGCCAGACTGACCGCGCGGTCTTTGAGCTTCGCGCCGAAGGCCAGGGCCGCCTTTGGGTGAATAAACTCTCACTCATGCCGGGCGACAACCAGAACGGCTGGCGGGCCGACGTGGTCGAGGCGATCAAGGAAATCCGTCCCGGCATCCTTCGCTGGGGCGGCTCCGCCGTGGACCCGGGCCACTACCGTTGGAAAAATGGCATCGGCGACCGCGACCGGCGCACTCCGTGGCCCAATGAAAATTGGGGCCGGCTGGACTCTGATGACGTCGGGATCGATGAGTTTTGCCAATTCTGCGAACTGGTCGCCGCCCAACCGCTGATCTGCGTCAGCTTTGCCGATGGCGCCCAAAGCGCGCACGACCTGGCGGAATATTGCGACGGAGGCCCCGGGACCGCCTGGGGCGCAAAACGTGCGGCCAACGGCCATCCCGAGCCGTATCATGTCAAGTATTGGGAGATCGGCAACGAGATCAGCGGCAGCGATGCCGCCTATCTCGATCAATTCCCGGCGTTCATCCAGGCAATCCGCTCCGTGGACCCCGCGGCGCAAATCCTGACTTCCTATCCCTCGCAAGAGTTGCTGGACCGCGTGGGTCGGGAGGTTGATTTCGTCTGCCCGCACCATTACACGACCGATCTCAATGAGTGCCAGTCGGACTTCGACCGGATTGGTGAAATGATCGACCGGACACCCGGCTGTTCCCACATCAAGATAGGTGTGACAGAATGGAACATTGACGGCGGAGCGTGGGGTCTGGGCCGCGCCCGCCAATCCACCCTCCTGGCGGGCCTGGAAAACGCGCGCTATCTCAACCTCATGATGCGGCATTCGGACAAGGTCAAGATTGCCAACCGGTCCAATCTGGCCAACAGTTACTGCGGCGCCACCATTCTGACCGCCGCCTCGGGCACAGGCGTCCTTCGCCAGCCCAGCCACTACGTCATGAAACTCTATTCCCTCCACGCCAAACCGGTTCCGCTGGTGGTGCTGCGGTATGATAACCGGCTGGACCTCTTTGCCTGCGCCTCGGATGACAGGAAATCCGTCGTCGTTTTCGCCGTCAATCCAACCCGCGACTCGGTGCAGTTCGTTCCGGGCTTCGGCGGGTTCGACCCAGCCCCCCGCGTCGTCAGCGCCGAAAGCGTGTGCGACGTTTTGAACCTTCGACAGCCCGACGTGGAAAACCATTGGCAGCAGCCTGAACGGGTCACGATTGTCAGTTTGCCTGCGAGCGAAGGCGGGGTGCGGCTGCCGCCGCTTTCGGCCACAGCGATCGAGTGCGCGGCCGCCGAAAACCCTTGATTTGAAAATCGGACGTGATATGAACAACCCACCTCAAGGTGCGCGGTTTTGATTCAACCCCGGCTGACCGGTCTTGAAATGACCGGTGAAAAGAGGAGAACTCTTGTGCAAACAGACCAGTCCGTGCCGGTGCGAAAGCCGCTCGCCCTCCTGTTGAGCGTGTGTCTGGCGCTGTTTGTCGCCGATGCAGTCGTTTCGGTCGCCGATGATTCATTGATTCTCTTTTTCGGTTCGACCGTCCTTTCGGTGGTCCGCGGGGTCGTGTTCTGTTTTGCCATGCTCGTGGCAATTATCGTTTACGGCCTGATGGCACTGACGCCGATGATCCCAAAACGCTGGTTTCTTCCGCTCACGCTCTTCACTCCAGTTGCCGCGCTGGTTTTGGTTCCGATTTCAATTTATTATTACAAGGGGGTTCAGGAGGCTTTGTTGGGCATCTCGATATGTCAAATCATCCTCGCCCTGACCATTCTCTCCCGCCTCCACACCGGCTCGGAGTCCCGATGGGCGCTAGTGTCAGAAGACCGGCTCGAACCCCGGGGCTTTAGCTGGCGCAATCTGTGCTTGTTTCTTGGAGTGAACGTTTTCGTGCTGCTGCCGGCCGTATGTGTTTATCTTGCCGTTTGCGCCGCGCTGGCGGTGGATCACTTCAGCGACGGCTTCATGGCGCTTCGACCGCGCGGCTTGACGGTTCAGGTGAGAAAATACGGTCGCGACGACGGCAAGACAATCGAGTTGTATCCGATGTCGCACATTGCCGACTCGGACTTTTATCAGAAAGTTTCGGAATCGTTTCCGAGCAACTCGATCATTCTCATGGAAGGGGTGACTGACAACAAACGTATGCTTACCAACAAAATCAGTTACAAACGAATGGCCACCTCCCTGGGTTTGGCAGAGCAGCATGAACAATTTGCGCCAGCCCGCGGCGAAATGGTCCGGGCTGACGTGGATGTGGATCAGTTCGCGACCAACACGATCGGTCTGCTCAACCTGGCGATGCTCGTCCATACAAAGGGTGTCAACGCCGAGACTGTGCTGGCGTTGATTCAGTATCCGCAACCTCCCAATTTCCAGGAACAACTCTTTGACGATCTCGTCCGGAAGCGCAATGAGCACCTATTGGGAGAAATCCGCGCGCGGCTTCCGCAATCGGAGAACATCATCGTGCCGTGGGGAGCGCTCCATATGCCGGGGATCGCAAAAGAAATTCAAGAGTTCGGTTTCCGTTTGCACGAAACCCGGGATTATACAGTCATCCGATTCCATTTCGCTGGAAATGAAGCGGCCAACGGAAAACCGAATTAGAATTCAGCATTGTTTCAAAAATCTACTTATGAAAACTGTCACGCATTCCAAAATTACGCCAGAACGTATCATGCAATTGAGCTGGGGCTATGCGCCACCGCTGATCGTCGAAGCCGCGGTGAAACATCACTTGTTCGATTTGCTCGACGCCGCTCCGCTCAACGCGCAGCAGCTCGCCCGGCAGGCCGGTGTGTCGGTCCGGGGCGTCACTGCAATCTGCAACGCGCTGGTTGGGCTGAAATTGCTGGCCCGCGACGGCGGCCGCTACACACTGACGCCGGAAAGCGCCACATTTCTGGTTTCGCACAAGCCCGCCTATCATGGCGCGTTTTTCCACCACATTTCCACGCAGCTTATTCCAAAGTGGCTCGCGCTGGAAAAAACCGTCCGCACTGGCAGGTCTGCCGCCACGGTTAATTCCGAAGAGTCTGGGGCGTCGTTTTTTGCGGAGTTTGTCGAATCCATTTTCCCGCTGAGTTACGCCGCGGCCAAAGCCCTGGGGAAACATCTTGGAATTTCCAAGGCAAAAACGCCCGTCAAGGTGCTCGATCTTGCAGCCGGCTCCGGCGTCTGGGGCATCGCGCTGGCGGAACAATCGCCGCGGGTCCACGTCACCGCAGTGGATTGGCCGCCGGTTCTCGCCGTTACCCAAAGAATTGCGCGCCGGCACGGGGTCGGCAACCGGTTGACCGTCATACCCGGTGATATATTGAAGGTGCGATTGGGAAAAAATCATCAGGTGGCGACGCTTGGCCACATTTTGCACAGCGAAGGCCGTGCCCGGAGCCGCAAGCTGATAAAAAAGACGTTCCATGCGCTGGCGCCGGGCGGCACGATAGCCATCATGGAATTCCTGGTGAACCATGACCGCACCGAACCGGTCGTCGGACTCCTGTTCGCCGTCAACATGCTGGTCAACACTGAGAAGGGCGACACTTTCAGTTTTGTAGAAATCAGCGGCTGGTTGCGCGAGGCCGGTTTTACCAACCCGCGCCTGCTCAAGGTCCCGGCGGTTTCGCCGTTGGTGCTTGCAACCAAACCGTGATTCGGAAAACTACTGGATGCGGACGGGCAAACCCGTCACCGGCCAATGGCTTACCTGGGCCTCTTCATTCAAAGCCACCGCCGCATCGGCGGAGGTAAAGGGTTTGACCGCAATATTCCAGCCGTCCACTAGTATCAGGGGCGTCTGGCCGTTCAACCCGGATTCTGCCGCTTCAATGGAAATCGTCCTGGATTCCCCCGGCGCCAGAGAAACATAATTGTCCGAATAATAAACCGGCAACACGCGCTCGCGCGATTCCTGGCGGCGCAATTGCAAATGCGTCATTAGCGCGATGTGCGCACTGGCGTTGTGCAATTTGACCTCCAGCAGACATTTTCCGCCGGCGTCATGGCGCGCCACGTCCGCCGCAAGCGTCACCGTCGGCAGTTTTTCCAAGGCCTGCAAATTGTCCGGCTGCTCCGGCAGCGCGCGCCAATAAAAATTATCGGACAGCAGCTTGCCGGCGGAATCATGCAACGCCAGTTTGATGAAATGGACAGCGGAAAGATTCGTGGGCCAATCCACTTGCCCGAGGCTGGATTCCGAGCTGGGCGGAGCCTGGACCTCAAACTGGCGCTGATAAACGTTTGACCCGTCAAGATTGTAAATGGTCAGGCTGGCCTGCGATTGTGTCAACGGCGCGGGCAGATTGTTTATGACTTCCACGTCCCATGTTTTTTCATTCAATTGAATATGCACCGGCTCACACGCCTTTTTCGCGGCGAACAACGACGAGTTTGGTTCGAGGTCATGGTGATAAATCTGCCAGACAAAACTGGGCTGTGCGGGATTGCTCATCCAGGTGATGACACCTGTGCATGGCTTGAACAGTTTGGCGTTACGGCCTTCATACATCGCGCGGTACGCCTCGTAATTTGCCATCTGGCCTTTGCGCGCAAAGTCCGCCAGATTCGCGACCTTGCCGTAACGCTCGTTGATGATTTGGGGATACTTGTCGCCGCGTTGCGCGCCCTTGGCAAAGTCGTGTTCCGCCCAGTCGTCATCGATGGCTTCCCAATCCTTCTCGGGCATCATGCCGTGAATGGATTCCAAAGTCGGAATGGAAACGCTTCCGATCTCGGTCTTAAAAATATCGTTGGATTCGAAACTGTAAAATTCGCGCGGCGGACGCCAACAGTACGGACCGTGCGAATAGACTCCGTGGCCGGCGGTGGAACTGGCCTGATAAAGCCGTGTCGGCTCCAGTTCCGCCATCAATTTCCGCAGCGCGTCATCAATCTGCCTGGGCGGATAGCCCTCGTTGCGCGCGCACCAGACCGCGATGGAAGGATGGTTGCGAAACCTCAGTATTTTGTCGCGGACATTTGCCACGTAGGTGTCCAAGTCCGTCGGATCGGGACCGTCGCTTGGATTGGGCTGAAAAAACTCGTCCCAGAGAAGCAGCCCGTATTGGTCGCACAACTCGTAAAAGTCCTCGCTGGTGCTTTGGCCGACCCAGTTGCGGATGATGGTGTAATTGGCCAATTGGTGCAGGCGGATTTGCGCCTCCAGGCGCTCGCGCGGATTGCGTTTCATCGCCTCGTCCAAGCCCCAGTTGCCGCCCTTGCAAAAAATGCGGACGCCATTGACCGAAATCGTAAGGTTTTGCGAATCGGAGACCGAGTAGGTGATTTTTCGAACGCCGAAGCTCACGTCCTGGTGATCGGAGGCTGTTCCCCCAATGTCAAAATCCAGTTGAAGCTTGTAGAGATTCTGCGGGCCGTAGCCGTTGGGCCACCATAACTTGGGATGATGCACGTGCAATTCCGGAAATGCCTTCGGATCGAGCGACACAATCTGCGAACTGCGCGCGGCCAGCTTAACGGGCGTCGAAAGAGTCACGTCGCCAAAATTCGCCTTCAACACGCCCTCCTGCGGTTGGTCAGTGACATTTTCAAGGGTGGTCTGAATGGTCACGTCCGCCGTTTCCAAATCCGGCAATGGCAGATCGCTGATCACCAGAGGGTTTTTGACGACAACCGGACCCGTCGCGGACAAATATACCTTTTGCCAGATGCCGCAGTCGCGATCGCGAATGGCTGGTATCCAGTCCCAGCCCAGGGTGCAGAGAAAAGTCGGTCCATCAACTGCGGTGATGCCCCCATTCAAACCCATGCCGTCAAACAACGTGTGTTCGTGCGGCCAGCCCGGATGCGGCTGCGGCGTGATAAGCACGGCCAACGCGGCCTTTTTCCCGGGCCGGACACTCGCGGTGATGTCAAACAGGCCGCGCGCGAACGCCCCGACCATCGTGCCCACCTTGCTTCCATTGACCCAGATTTCGGCTGAATAGTTTATCCCATCAAAGTGGAGCCAGACTTTCCGGCCTGCATAAGCTTTCGGCGTCCTGAATATCGTCCGATACCAGTAAGATTGTCGAGAGAGACCTTCGGAGATTTTATCAGGCCGATTGTTTTCTCCGTAGAGAGGTTCGGGATAAATCCCGTCATTAACCAAACTCGTCAACACGGTGCCCGGCACCGTCGCCGCGTGCCAATCTTCCGGGTAAAGCCCAGTCCAGGAGATATCACTCGGAGGGCGTGAAACCTGCGATGCGAACTGTAAATGCCAGCCGGAATCAATAGGCATTGGGTTTGGCGCTGGTTCGGCAAAACAAGCCACGGCCAGAACGATGACTTGTGCGATGCAAAGGAACGTATATTTCATGAATTCACGGTGTCTCGCCAAAAATTTGAGCCGCGCCAAAGTAAAAGGCAAGCCCACGAGAGCAGAAGTTTGGGCGGAATGCTGATTATTTAACCTGTCACCAGCATTGGCTCTTCCAGTTCGCCCAGTTCGGCAAAGTTTCGCAGTTTTTCCATCAACATCGGCGAAATTTGCGTGCCCGCCGGGACGATCCGCACGCCGCCCCGTGTGCGCGCTTCGGCGGCCAGGATCCAGCCGATCCGCAAGTTCTTTATACCGGCCGGACGGCTCTGCGCTTCACCCGGACTGGTGCGCGCCAGACAAACGTCAAACAGCGCCGCGACGGCTTCCATCACCCGGGGATCGTAGCGGCCCGGGAAGCGAGTCATGCTGTCCAACGCTTTGTCCTTGGGAGTCTTTGCCAATTCATGCTCCAGCAAGTCCTGCAGGACCCGCAAAATGCGCGCGCCGATCGGGATGTCCTCGCCGGCGACTTTGTCGAAAGGAAAGCCAGTACCGTCGAAGTTCTTGTTTTGGTAGAGCACCACTGCGGCGACGGATTCCAGGCGCGGAATGTGGGACAGGAGGTTGTAGCCAATCTGAGGGACTCGCCTCACAACGTCGGCCTCCGCTCCGGCCAGGGGCCGTCCGGCGCGGCATTTTTCCAGCACCGCCTGCGGGATGGTCACGCAGCCGATTTGCGAGAGCGTGGCGGCCAATTCCAAGTCCCACGTTTGCTTCAATTTCAAATAATCTGCAAAGACCCTCATGTAATCACGCAGGCGCTGGGACTTGCCGAAAGAATGGGAGTCGTGCATGGCCAGAATATCGCTCAACATGCGGGCGCTGCCGTTCAACGTCTTCTCCAGGACGTCCCGTTCCGCTGTCACCAATTGGTAATGCTTGAGTCCGGCCCGAAGAGCGGGAACCAGGTCCTCCTGCGGACAGGGTTTGGTCAGAAAGCGGAAAATGTGGCCGTGGTTGACGGCGTCGCGCGCCGTTTTCTGGTCGGCGTTACCTGTCAGCATGATTCTAACGGTGTCCGGCGTCGTCCTCTCCAACTCCTTGAGGAACTCGACGCCGTTCATGCCCGGCATTTGCATGTCCGCCACGACGACCGAATAGGGCTCCCGGCCGCGCATCATGGCCAGCGCGGCCGCGCCGCCGACGGCCGTGTCAATCTTAAGCTCCTTCCTCAGGCTGCGTTGAAATCCGGCCAGGATGTCCGGGTCATCATCGACAAATAGAATTTCTGTGCTCATAAGAGGTTTCGTTTTCCGCCTGCAAATGGCGCCAGTCGTCCAAATGCGACCAAACGCCGACCAGGCTCAGGTAGTCGGCATCCCATTGCGGAGCCGGTGTGGGTTGAGACGAATTGGATCGTTCGTGTTCCAGGACATTGGCCGCGTAAACGCTGGTCAGCGGGCTGAAAGAGGGTTGAGGTGCGCGGGAAGGGAAGTGATGGAGAGCCACGGCTTCGACGACGGGCACCGGCAGCCCCCATAGACCAATCAAATACCCGCCGACATCGGCATGATTGGTGCCGAAGACCTCGTGTTCGGCAAGAGGAGGGGCCATCCCTGATTGCGCCAGGCGTATCGCCTCCGTGTACTCATTTGGCAAATTGACAGCCAGGACAAGTTTTCCAATGTCGTGAAGCATCCCGGCAGTGAAAGCCTCTTCGGCGGACTTGGCGTCATGGACTTCAAGGTTGGAGATGCGTTTGGCCAGGCTGGCGACTTGCAAGCTGTGGCTCCACAACGTCTCCATCTTAAGGGTGCCGGTTTCGGCTTTTTCAAACTGGGAGAAGGCATGAATGGACAACACCAAAGACTTGATCGTGTCCAAACCAAGATAGGCGACAGCCTCCTCCGCACTTGCCAGATGCCGGGGCAAGCCGAAAAAGGCAGAATTGGCCAGCTTGAGCACTTGGGCCGTCATCCCAATGTCCCGGCCGATGATGTCGCCTATTTCTTCAATCGAGACGTCGGCCCGGCTGGCTTTCTCGACCACCTGCACGTAAAGGGTGGGAATGCTGGGCAGATGATCCATCTTGCAGACCAATGTCTTGAGGCGCTGGCTGTTAACGGAATCCTCCAGGTTTGAGGCCCGTGAAATCGTGGCTTTGAGAGTCTCCGCATCGCACGGCTTGGCGAGGTATTGATGGGTCGAGCCAACACACTTGAGAATAAGGTCCTTGTCCGCGTAGCCGGAGAGGATCAAGCGCACCATGTTGGGGTGCCGCTTCATGACCTCGGCCAGAAGCTCCGCCCCATTCATGCGCGGCATGCGCATGTCCGAAACGATGACATCGAAGGGTTTTTGGCCCAGCAAGCAAAGGGCCGACTCGCCGCTTTCGACGAACTCCATCTCCCATTCCGCGCGCATGGAACGGAGCATCCGTTTGAGGCCTTCCAGAATCATGGGCTCATCATCGACAAACAGGACGCGCTTTTTCATTTCTTCGGGGCGGTGTGCCCTGTTTTATTTTCGTTTTGAGGCAGGCGGATGACAAAGGTTGTGCCTCGGTTCATCTCCGTTTCAAAGAATATCTCGCCCAGATGTTTGTCCACCACGACCGAACGGGCTATGGCCAAACCCTGTCCGGTGCCTTTGCCCACTTCCTTGGTGGTGAAAAATGGCTCAAAAATCCGCCCCCGCACAGCTTCGGGAATGCCCGCGCCCGTGTCGCTGATGCGGATTTCCACGCCGTCCCCGTGGCGGCGCGTGCGGACGCCGATGATTCCTTTGCCCTTGCCCGCCACCTTGTCCCCGATGGCATGAGCGGCATTGACCACGACGTTGAGGATGACCTGGCCAATCTCCCCGGGGAGGCAGGAAACCAGCGGGAGGGAGGGATCAAAATCCGTCTCCAAGTCAGCGACGTATTTCCACTCATTCCGGCACACTGTCAGGGTGCTCTCGATGGCCCGATTGATATCAACAGGAATTTTTGAATCCGTGCCCGGGTGCGAAAAGTCTTTCATCGCCTGCACGATCTTGGCCACGCGCTGAATCCCAGACAGCGCCTGCCCGATGGACTGCGGAATTTCCTTTTCCAGCTCAGCCAGATTGATGGTTTGGACGGACTTCTCAATTTCCTCCACGATGCCGTTGGCGAAGGCCTGGCCGCGCGCGGCCTCCAGCAGCAGGTTGTATTGACCCAACAAGCCAAGAAGGTCAGTGAACACATCCTGAAGGAAGCGCAGGTTGTCCCCGATAAACTGCGTGGGTGTGTTGATCTCGTGCGCAATGCCGGCCGCCAATTGGCCGATGGACTCCAGTTTCTGCGCGTGCCGCAATTGAATCTCCATTTGATGCCGCTCCCGTTCGACCCGTTTGCGCGAAGTCAAATCGTGGGCGATGATTGACAGGAATTCGACCACGCCGTCCCTCGATTTGTGGGCCACCATCACTTGAAACACTGGAACCTCGACCTTGGTGCGCGTAAGCAACTCCGTTTCCCCGGACCACGCTCCTTTCTGAATCGCCATTGGAATGATATCCCCTGAAACGCGCTCCCCGGAGGCGGCAGGATGGATGTCACCCAGGCCCAGGACCGAGACATCCTCCTTGGCGCCAAGCTGGAGTAACTCCCGGCCGGCCGAATTGAGATAAAGGATTTGCCGCGTGTTGATGTCCGCCAACGCCACCAGGTCGGGGTTGGCCTCCACGATGGCTTGCAGACGCTTTTCGGTCTGTTCGGCCTGGGACCGCAGCATCGCTCCCCGGCGCAGCCGCGCTTCGACCGCCGACAGCAGGGTTTCCATGGGAAACGGTTTCAATAGGAAATCGTCAGCCCCTTGCTCCATGCTGCGTCGCAACTCGGTCGGGTCGTTCTTCCCCGTCATAAAGATGAACGGGATGGTGGACGTGGTCGGATTCTCCTTCAGCGCCTCGAAAACGTCGTGGCCGGTTCCGTCGGGCATCTCAACGTCACACACAATCAAATCCGGAACTTGCGCTATCGCTTTAAGGATGGAATCATGGCAATTCTCGGCTTCAAGCACGATGAACCCCTTCGTCTGCAAAGCACAGCGCAGCAACCGTCGAAACGACGGTTCGTCGTCGATAAGGAGAATCGTTTCCATGCCATCGTCGTATCGGCAGATGGGGACGAGTCCTGAAGCGAAAGTGCCTGTCAAAACTGACAACGAGCCGGGACGTTAAAGCAGCGGTGGCACCCTCGGGGCCTGTCCATGGAAACTTGCGGGGGATCGAATCAATTGCTGTGTTTCGTCAGTCGGCCTTCAGGCCTGCTTCCGCTTCGTCCGGTTTGGGTGTCGGCGGAGCGGGTTTGGAGGGACGAAACGGTTTGCAGAAGGCTTCGTCAAAATCGTAGCCGTCTTTGAAGTCTTCGCGGCTGTCGGTGGGTTTCTTGGTGGCAAGGTGGTGTTCAATCATGTTGAACACAATTTCGCCAAAATCCTCGCAATTATGAATGCCCCATTCCGCAAGCACCGTGGGAACCATTGGGCCGAAGCACTTCAGGGCGTAGTCGCGGATGCCGACCAGCAATTCCCTCCCGCCAACGTGTTTGTCCTGGGTTTTGTGCCGCCCCAAGGCGCGCTGCGTATGCTGCAGGGCTTCCTGCACAAAGAAGTATGCCTCCGCCGGATAACGGGGGTCGGCGTCCGCAATTTTCTTCACCGCTTCTTCGAAACTGATTGGTTGCATATCAGGAATTTTGCCGATTTATCGCCGGCGCCGGCAGGCGGGTCGTTCGGTAACATTTGACGGCCCAGCCCATCAACACTAACGCAAGAATGAGACAAAGCACAATCTGTTCCTGTTTCGTCAGATATTTCACGATTCAACAGCTTTCCCGACTCCGAAGGTGAAATCAAACCACAATATTGACAAGCCGGCCCGGCACGACAATCACTTTCTTCACGGTTTTGCCCTCCAGCAATGGGGGGATTTTTTCCGCACCCAGCGCGGCCGCTTCAATTGCCTTCGCCGACGCTCCCGCCGCCACCACTATTTTGTCGCGCAATTTGCCATTGACCTGCACTGGCATTTCGATGGTTTTCTCGACAAGCAGCGCGGGGTCGTATTTCGGCCACGGTTCGTAGGCCATTGTCCCGTCCGTGGCGTCCGGCCCGCGGAGTTTGGCGTAAAGCTCCTCAGCCAGGTGCGGGGCAAGAGGTTGCAGCAAAAGGAGGAAATCGCGCAGGACGGCCGCCGGTTTGTCGTCCCAGGCAATCGCCTCGTTGATAAATATCATCAGCGCGGAAATGGCGGTGTTGAAGCGCAATGCCTCCAGGTCCTCGGTAACCTTCTTGATGCACGCGTGGAGCGTTTTAAGCTGAGCGGGCGTGGCGGGCGTGTCGCGGATGGATGCGCTCAATTTGATACGCCCCAACGCCTCGGGATTGTCCTGGCCGGACGCGGTTTGGGCCTGCTCGAAGTCCGTTTCGCTCTGTTCGTCAACGAAGAGCCGCCAGACCCTGCCCAGAAAGCGATACACCCCTTCGACCCCCTTGGTGTTCCAGGGTTTGACCATTTCCAGCGGCCCCATGAACATTTCGTAAAGTCGGAAGGCGTCAGCGCCGTATTCGCGCAAAATCTCGTCTGGATTGACAACGTTGCCGCGCGACTTGGACATTTTCTGCCCATCCTCGCCGAGGATCAATCCCTGGTTGACCAGTTTGAAGAAAGGTTCGGGCGTGGAAACGTATCCCAGGTCGAAGAGGACGTTATGCCAAAAACGCGAGTAAAGCAGGTGCAACACAGCGTGCTCGATGCCCCCGACGTACAAATCAACTCCCGGTCGCACGCCTGCACCACCGGGACTGCTTCCCATCCAGTAACCTTCGGCGTCGGCGCGGCAGAAACGGGAGTCATCCCTGCGGCCTGTAAAACGCAGATAATACCAGCAACTGCCGGCCCATTGCGGCATCGTGTTGGTCTCGCGCGTCGAGCCATCGGGCAGATTCACCCAATCGGTGGCGCGCGCCAGGGGCGGCTGGCCGTCGCGCGTGGGTTTGTAGTCTTCGAGCGCCGGGGGCAGCACAGGCAACGCGCTTTCCGGTAACGCCTCGTGGTACAGATTTCCATCGGGGTCGCGTTTCCAGAGAATCGGGAAGGGCTCGCCCCAATAGCGTTGCCGGCTGAAAAGCCAATCGCGCAATTTGTAGTTGACCGTCCTGCGTCCGGCGCCCATCCGTTCCAGCCACCCCGTGATTCTCTCCTTGGCCTCCGGCGTCGGCAGCCCGGAAAGAAATCCGGAATTGACGCTGACGCCGTCGCCCAGAAATCCCGTCGATTCGCGGCCGTCCGGCGCCTGGACAACGAGCCGCACTGGAAGGGCAAATTTGCGGGCGAATTCCAGGTCGCGCGAGTCGTGCGCGGGCACGGCCATGATTGCGCCGGTGCCGTAACTGGCCAGGACGTAGTCGGCGATCCAGACCGGAATTTTCTCGGCATTGACAGGATTGACGGCGTAAGCGCCGGTGAAGACGCCGGTCTTTTCGCGTGCCAGTTCCGTGCGCTCCAAATCGCTCTTCCTGGCCACTTCGGTTTTGTAGGCGCACACGGCCGCGCGCTGGCCATCGGTCGTGATCGAATCGACAAGCTTGTGCTCCGGCGAGAGGACCATATAAGTGGCGCCAAAGAGGGTGTCCGGCCGGGTCGTGAAAACCATGATCGCTTCTTTGCTCTCAGCCAGCGGAAAAACGACTTCCGCACCTTCGCTGCGCCCGATCCAATTGCGCTGCATTTCCTTGAGCGACTCGCTCCAATCGATTTTCTCCAATCCCTTCAGCAACCGCTCAGCGTAGGCCGTGATTCGAAGCATCCACTGACGCATCGGACGGCGCACGACCGGAAACCCGCCGACATCGCTCCGGCCGTCGATCACCTCCTCGTTGGCCAGGACGGTGCCCAATTCCTCGCACCACCAGACGGGTGCATCGCTCACGTAAGCCAGGCGGCGGCTATCGCGGTATTGGCGCAACGCTTCTGGAGCAACAGCGCCTTCGCCGGGGGTTGGAAGCGAGTCGATTGGCTCGGCCTTGCCCGTCGCCGGATTGAACCATGAGTTGTAAAGCTGGAGAAAAATCCACTGCGTCCATTTGAAATAATGGGCGTCGGTCGTATCGATTTCCCGCGACCAATCGTAACTAAAGCCAAGGGATTGGATTTGGCGTTTGAAGACGCTGATATTTGCCTCCGTCGTCCTGCCAGGATGCTGGCCGGTGCGGATGGCGTACTGTTCGGCGGGGAGACCGAAGGCGTCCCAGCCCATGGGATGGAGCACGTTGCAACCGCACGCGCGGCGGTAACGGGCCAGGATGTCGGTGGCGGTGTAACCCTCCGGATGCCCCACGTGCAAACCCGCGCCCGAAGGATAGGGAAACATGTCAAGGATATAGAATTTCCGGGGAAGCCGGTCCGCCGACGCTTCGCCGGCCAGGCCGTGCCGTCTGGCAAATGGATGATCGCCCGGAATGATCTCGCCCGGGTTCCAGGCGCGAAAAGTCTCCTGCTCCTGCCAGAAACGCCGCCATTTGGCTTCGATCAGATCAAAAGGGTATTGTCGCCGCATACGAGTACAGTGCCAGAGCGCTGGATATTGCGGAAAGCGCCCCCGCAGGGCAAGGAGATTGGGTCCTTCCGCTATTTTTGACCGGTCGGAATGACCCCTTCGCTGATTAGCTTCTGCAACTTCGGGCGGATGACGAATTGGCAATAGGGCTGGTGCGAATGCTGGTTGTAATAGTCCTGATGATATCCCTCCGCGGAATAAAATTTTGTCAGCGGCACGATTTGCGTCACGATAGGCGAGGAGAAATGGTGGGCGGCTTCGGATTTCGATTTTTCCGCGGCGATCTTTTGCGCCTCATCGCTGTAGAGGATGATGGACCGGTATTGAGTGCCCGCGTCCTCACCCTGGCGGTTTAGCGTGGTCGGATCGTGCGCTTCCCAAAAGATTTCCAGAAGCTTCTCATAGGAAATGACGGAAGGATCGAATTGAATCTGGATGACCTCCGCGTGGCCGGTTTGCCCTGTGCAGACCTCTTCGTAGGTCGGATTCGCAGTCGCGCCCCCTGCGAAGCCGGAAGTGACCGATTTGACGCCGGGAATGCGTTGGAATACGGCTTCAGCGCACCAAAAACAGCCGCCGCCAAAGGTGGCCAATTGGAGTTTTGCAGGTGCATTGGTCAAAGAAGGATCAGCATTCATAACAGTCGGAAAAGACAAGCACATGGCCATCGCGGCGGCCCACAGGAACGGCCGGAAGAGGCCGCGGGGCGCGTTTTTCGAACGGAGATTTTTCATGCCAACCAGTAAACTATGCGGCAGAGCCGCAAAAAAACAAGGAAACAGGCGAGAAAAGAGCGGCGGGAAGAGGGCGTGTTCCTCATGTGGCCCGTCAAATCAAAATCCCAAGGCGATCGCGCGCGATTATTTCATTGAATTTGCGCGGCATTGCGAGACACTCGGCGCGATGAAAATGAATTTACAGGGGGTTTTCATCGGTTGTTTGGCTTTTGCGCTCAATGCGACCGCCACAACGCCGATCATTAGCTCCCAACCCCAAAGCATCACGATTAACACGGCTTCCACGGCCAATTTCACCGTGGTTGCCGAGAACGCCGCGACTTACCAGTGGATGTTCGGAACCGGTGCCATCGCCGGGGCGACAAGCGCGACGTTGACCTTGAATGACGTTGCCAGCAACCAGGCCGGGGCTTATTCGGTCGTCGTAACTTCGTCGACAGGCGATTCCACCAACAGCCAGGCCGCGCAGTTGACCCTTGTGCCCGGAACAATTGTGCAATTGACCTTTTCCGGCTACGCCGCCGGCGGCACCAGCAACGTGGTCCTGCAGCTCTTCGATCATGATAAACCGGCAACGGTGCAGAATTTCCTTCATTATATCGTCACGGGAGCCTACAGCAACCTGTTCTGGACGCGATGCGTTCCCGGATTCGTGTTGCAAGGCGGCGATTATGCCACCGATAACCGCACCAACGGCCCGCCCCCGGACCTGATCGACATTAATTCAACATTTACCGCAGACACGGGCTACTCTCCTCCTTTTCCGTTCCAGATCGATAACGAATATGATGTCGGCCCGTTGATTCCCAACACCTTTGGAACGATCGCGATGGCGAAATCCCCGGACAACCCCGACTCGGCTGTGAACGTCTTCTTTTTCAATTTGGCCGACAATTCCACAAACCTGGACAATCAAAACGGCGGGTTCACTGTTTTCGGGCGCATCCTTTCCGGCACCAATATTCTGGAGTATTTCAACACGTTCAGCACGCCGACAATCTATGATCACAGCGGCGCCCCCGGCGCCCCGACCAACGGCCTCTTCAACAGCGGCGAAGCGCCGTTTGACTCCCTGCCGGTCAATTATTTCGCGCTGACCACCCCGGGGGATTCCAATTTCTTTTACGTTGATTTCACCTTTCTCACGCCTCCTGTTCTTGACACCAATCCACCGACAGTCGCCGTGGTTAATCCCGCCAATGGCGCGGCGTCCACCAACGCCGACGTGATCGTCAGCGGCACAGCCACCGACAATGTGGGTCTGGCGCGCGTTGTTTGCTATGTTTCAGCGCCGGGATTCAATGGCGGTGCGCCGGAAGGCGGCGACGCGACCGGCGCCACCAATTGGTCCTTCAATTTCGGCAATTTGCCGCCCAACACGTACTCGGTGTACGCTGTCGCTCAAGATGGAGCAGGCAATCTTTCCATTGCGGCGCAGCCTACGTTCGTGGTGCCTCGATTCCCGTTTAATGTGTATACGAACGGGCCCGGAACGCTTTCCGCCAATTTGACCGAGTCGAATACCACGGTCGGCTCCAGTTACACCGTCAAGGCAATCCCCGCAAGAGGCGCCCTGTTTGTCGATTGGACCGCCGGCACCAATGTGTCGGTCGATCCCACAGAGTCCTTTACCATGCCCAACGGCTTGCAACTGACCGCCACTTTCATCCCCAACACACTGCCGGGGGGCATCTCGTTTACTTACCCGGCGGCAAACGCGAAAGTAGCCACCAACAGCGTTGTCTTGACGGGAAAAGTCGCGAAGAACTCCGGCTTGACCACGATTACGGCGCGGTTTTTCTCCAAAACCACCGGCGATTCCGTCACCGGGCCGATGGTAACCACCGGAAGCAGCACATGGTCGATTCCCGCCGTCCAGTTGGCGCCTGGACCGTATATCGTTCAAGCCCTTGCCAGCAATGTGGACGGTAAAACCACGGTCATTTCGGAGGACTTCACGGTCTTGACCCCGTTGACCGTGACCATCACCGGCCCGGGAAAAACCTCGATTGCCAACGGTACCTATCTGCAATCGGGCACAACGTACGTCATCAGGGCGACCCCCAAACCGGGAGAGTTTTTTTACGACTGGACCGATGGCTCGTTTACCTCCATTTCCCCCGCGCTCTCTTTTCCCATGTCTAGCGGTCTGGCATTCACGGCGACATTCATTTCCAACGGGCTGCCCAAAGCGATCTCGTTCACCTACCCCGCCGCCAATTCGCAGGTGCGGACCAACAGTTTTATTTTGACAGGAAAAGTTTCCGCGTCCGTCGACAATCCCCAAATCGTCTGCCAGCTTTTCTCGAACACCGTTCCGGTGGGCATCACCCAATATGCCACCGTCAACGGCACGACGTGGTCGGTTCCCGTGTCCGATCTCCCGCAGGGGACCTACACCGAGGTGGCCATCGCCACCGACTCGGCGGGAAGGCAGACGCTGATTTCGGAGAGCTTCAAGCTGAACTTTTTTCCCAACATCGCGGGGACGTACTACGGCATTTTCATGGGCACAAACATCGCCACCAACACCGCCGGATTCTTCAAATTGACGTTGAGTGACTCCGGTGTCATAAGCGGGAAGCTGCAGTTTCCGATTTATACATATACGGTGCTCTACCAGGTAAATCCATCCGGAATCGCGCTTCTGGGAGGCGGCGGATTTGACGGAACGGAGATTTATTTCGATATAGAGTTCGACTTGACGCACGGCTCCGATTCGCTAGGAGGCTATGTTTATTCGCTCGGAACTTATGCCAGCGTGGTCGGATACCGCGCCGCGACACAACTTCCCACCAACACCGCGGCCGGCAAATATGTGCTGAATTTGGCGACGATCACCAACCAGGCCACGTTCGGCCCGACCAACGACGGCTACGCGACGCTTTCGGTCGGCAACACGGGGGGTTTGACGCTGGGTGGAACCTTGGCGGACAACGAGACATTCTCTGAAGGAGTTGGCGTGTCCAAAGACGGTGTTTGGCCCGTTTACGCGACGCTTTATAACGGGCACGGTATGCTCATCGGTTGGGAGACCAATGTGATTGGGGCAGATGGCTCCTCGGGATCCACAGGCGCGATTTATTGGGTCAAGGCGCCGACCCGGAACACCTATTTCAACGACGCATTCTACATCGAGGCCGCCTCAACCGGCACCAACTACGTTCCCCCCGTCCCCGGCACCGTGTATCAGGTCGTTTTTGGCGGCGGAAGTGTCAGCCCGACCCTGAGCAATTCGCTCACTGTCAGCAAATCCGGACAGTTTGTGCCCGCCCCCGACGCGCCGGACAAGCTGGAGATCACCCTTTCCTCAGCCGGGGTGATTAAGGGAACCATTTACAATCCGGTCGACAACGAAACACTCACGATCCACGGGGCATTCAGCAGCCCGACACTGGGCGGGTCGGGATTCATCCTTGACCCCGACGGTCAGACCGATCCCTTCCAAATCACTTTAGTTCCGTGACAACGCTTCTGATTGCCACGCGCAATGTCCATAAGACCGCTGAAATCCGGCAGATCCTGCCCGGCAATTTTTGCATTCGCACCCTGGACGATTTTGCCGATGCGCCCCACGTCGTGGAAGACGCCGACACGTTCGCAGGCAACGCCAAGAAAAAAGCCGAATCGCTCGCCCGCTGGTTCCCCGCCGATCCCGCCAGCGCTCATTTCTACTTTCTAGCCGACGATTCCGGCTTGGAGGTCGATGCCCTTGGCGGGGCGCCTGGAGTTCACTCCGCCCGCTTTGCCGCCCTCGGGACCGGTGGTTTCTGCAATTCACCGGACTCGGCCAACAACGCCAAACTCCTCCGATTGCTCGATGGAATTGCGCCGGAGAAACGGACCGCCCGGTTTCGCTGCGTGCTGGCGCTGGCAAGGGCCGGTGGCGGCCAAACAGTCTTCTTTGAAGGCGCGTGCGAGGGCCGCATCGCCCTGGCTCCATCGGGTTCGGGCGGCTTCGGCTACGACCCGCTCTTCGTGCCGGAGGGGCAGGAGCGCTCATTTGCGGAATTGGGCGAAGACGTCAAGAACCAGTTAAGCCACCGCGCCCGGGCGCTGGAAAAACTGCGGGTATTCTTTCCGTAACTACTCCGGCTCCGCGCCCCATCGCGGGGCAAGGTCGTGTTGGATTTCCAAGTGGTCCAGCACCCGCCCCACCACAGTATCGACGACTTGCCCGATGGTTGCCGGTCGATGATAGAAGGAGGGATTGGCCGGTAGAATCACGGCCCCGGCCAGCAGCAGCAATTCAAAGTTCCGCACATGCACCAGGCTCAACGGCGTTTCCCGCGGCACGAGGATCAACTTCCTCTTTTCCTTCAATGTGACATCGGCGGCCCGCAACAGCACATCCTCGCTGAATCCATGCGCGATCCGCCCCAACGTCCCCATCGTGCAGGGAATGACGACCATTGCGTCTACAGGATTGGAGCCGCTGGCAAAAGGCGCGTTCATGCTCTTGAGATTGTACGTGCGAACTCCGTCCGGCAGGCGCAGCCCCTCCGGCAACTCGTGCCCCAGCACCGCTTGGGCGTAGCTGCTCAGGACGACGTGAATCTCGTGCCGCAGAGGATCAAGATTATCCAAAAGCCTTTGCGCGTATAACGCTCCGCTGGCGCCGGTGATGGCAACGAGAATTTTCACATTTCAATGCGCCCCGGCCAGGCCAGTCAAGTATGCCAGGATCAACTCCGGCAATTGGTCGCTGTAGCCGCCTTCCAGAACGCTGAAAGCCGGGATCCCCAAGCCCCGTATCGTCTCTCCCAGCCATTGGTAGTCTTCCGCCTCCAAGGTCTCCTGGGCCAGCGGATCGCCGCGGTAAGCATCGAAGCCCGCCGACACCGCGAGCACATCGGGCCGGAAGTCCCTTAACGCATCGAACGCCCGATGCAAAACGGCGCGGTATTCCTTCCGTGGCGTTGCGGGAGCGACGGGAAAATTGAAACAATTGGCTCCCCTGTCATGCCGGCCCGTTCCGGGGTAGGCGGGATATTGATGGATTGAAATAAACGCCAACCCGTCCCGATCCACGAGAATATCTTCCGTGCCGTTGCCGTGATGCACGTCGAAATCGTAAACCGCCACGCGCTTGAATCCCGCCGCCTGCGCTTCCAGCGCCGCGATTGCTACGGAATTGAGATAGCAAAAGCCCATTGCGCGGTTCCTGGTGGCGTGATGTCCTGGGGGCCGCAAAAGACTCAATGCCGCCCCCCCTGCGCGCGCCGCCGCCAAAGCCGCCAAAGCGCCGCCGGCCGATCGCCGCGCGTGAGCGGCAATCCCCGTATGCGCCGGCGTATCTGCGTCAAAATCGTCGGGCGAATGTAGTTGTTCCAAATGCTCCCGGGTATGGGCGCGCAGAAGGGAAGCCTCGCCCGCCTCCGCCGGTCCACTCCACGACAACGCGATGCGGTCCTGGGTTTTCAGCAATTCCACGGTGCGGCTGACGCGCTCCGGCCTTTCCGGATGCCCAGGCGCGGCATACTCTGTGCAACGCGGGTCGGTGATGATTTTCAGAGCCAAGGATCAGATGCGTTTCTCATCCGCGTCGATGAAATCGACGGAAGTTTTAATGTCATCGCGGTCAGCCAGCCCGGCCGCTTCCTTGCGCGCCTTCAGCCGCGCTTTCATGGCATCGTCATCCTGGCCGCGATTGAGGATGAAGCTGTTAAACGCGGCTTTTTCCGCTTCAGTTTTCTTCACATTCCTGGCCACCCAATCCGCCACCTGGCCATCGGTGATTGAGTTCTTGACGACCTCTATAAACGCGTCAGCCGAAAGGCCGGCCGCCTTGAGCCACGCGCCGTCAAACCATTTGGTGAAATTCTCCTGGTAGTCGGGGTGCAATTTGCCCGCCAGGTGGAGGCGGATTTTGTCGACGAGCCGGGGCAAATAGACCCAGCCCGACATCATTTCGCGGGGGCTTCGCGGGTAAATAATTTCTGCCATAAGCCCATCCTTCCGCAAAGTGCCGCGCCTGTCAATGTTACCCGGTCGGGTCGAAGGCGCCTTCTCATCCCAGAGCAACCGATTGAACATGGGTGTCGTGCCCTGGCCACGAGGGAACCTTGGTATCCGAAAACAACGGAAACGGGAGACACCGAAAATTACTCACCGCGGGCGTGGCACGCGCAATGTCGGTTTGAGCCGGGTCATGTAAGCAGCAAAGCCGAGAATTCCAACTGTCAACGCCCCTAAAACCAGCCACGGGCCATTATCGGAGATCGGTTGGTCTGTAATGTTTTCGGGATCCGCCTCCTGGTGAATCGCGACGGTCAGTTGTCTGGCCTGAAGTTCCGCCGCCATGGCCGCGATGACTTTGCCACGGTAAATTTGCTTCTGATTATATCGCTCTTGCCCGACCCTCAATTTATCTTGAAAGGACTGTTCCGCCGCGTAGAACAGGGCATCGCGGTGAAGTTCCGCGGCAACCGCATTGGTGATGACTGGCCCTTGCGAGACTGCCGCGCTGGCGCAAATTGGCGTGGTCACGGCAATGAGCACGGCAGCAGTCCCTATCAAGCTGTGTCGGAAAAAGCGATGGCACATGACGGGGGAAGAGCGGGTCACAGGCCCGTTCCAATTGGAGGCAATTCCGCAAAGGTATTGACCTGGAGCGGCTTGCCCCAAGGCAAGCCCAGGTTGATGAAATCATTCGGATTGTTGTGATAGCGGCTATTGACACGGGAATCATATACCAAAGTGAGATAGTTCTGAAATACGATCTGTTCATTGCGGGAAACAATGACTCCGTTGAAAACGGCGCTGCTTTGGTCCATCCGCATGGCAGCGGCGTGATCCGTATAGAATATTCCCTGCAGCGTGCCCATGTTGTCGCTGGCGACCTGGTTATAGGGAACCGGACTGCCATTGGCAGTGGGATAGCCGTTGATGTATGAAGCCCGTGTGCTGGTCATGTTAATGTCCGTGTTATAATTGTAGTTGCCCTCCATGATGCCATCTCCGTCGGCATCGTACCAGGTGCTCATCATGCCGTTGGCATGAAGGAAAGGGATGTTGTCGTCCGGCGTGTTGGCAATGCCGTCCGC
Organism: Vulcanimicrobiaceae bacterium; assembly: GCA_035511075.1. Lineage (GTDB taxonomy): Bacteria > Verrucomicrobiota > Verrucomicrobiia > Limisphaerales > Palsa-1400 > DATAUD01. The sequence continues at coordinate 111,653 of DATKFW010000005.1, read as the reverse complement.
GCCAAGATGCGATTCATCGCCCACATATTGAAGCCCGGAGCCTGGATAATCGAAACAATAATTGATCCAATCGGGGTCAGTTACGTCGCCCGCTAAAATGGAGCCTCTGACGGCATAAGCGACCAAATCGTTGGTCATGTTCGCTGCCACCCATGCGTCGCGGGCGGCAGGAGGTTGGGTTTCCGGCGGCTCGCTGAAGTTTGGCCCATGGGCGTAAGTGATGTTACCGGCAATGTAGAGGTTCCCCCCCACATACAGGGTGCCTTGTCCCGTGACTGTTCCCTGGATGACAAGGTCACCTGGTATTACCACGGTGCCCTTGATCGTAATCGGCTGGCCGGGAGTGCCCACTACATACAGCCCGGATTGGGGGGTCATGTTGCCGGCGTTGCCACCCGGACTGGGAGTGCTTATGTTCGTCAACACGCCAGCAACAAGCTGATTGCTACCAATCCAAAGGCCGTTGTCGCTTGTATTGGTCATAGCAGTGGCGATGTAGTTGCTAAAATTCAGCAGGTTCGGCATGGTCACTCGTGGCGTCCCCTGGTGAACGAGATTGGTGGGGTCCGATCCGGCCAGGCCGCCAAAGGGCGCCACCGCGTAGTTTTGGACTGGCACTTCATTTTCGTCAACTTGATCGGCGGCATAAATGGAGCCATTAACGGTGGGGCCGTCCCTGAAATCAAAATCCCAATTGGCGCGTTGCGCGCCATCACCCGTGATCGTATTACCCCACCACCAGCCCCAGTTGTTCAGAAAGTATTCGTAGTCGAAAACTGTGCTGACGGGCCGGAGGGTGACCTCGGACTGAATGGTGCGAATTTTGGAATTGACCTGGGCCGAGGAGGTGATGATAAAGACATTGGCCGGCAAATTGGTCGGCTGGATAACTTGCACCGTCGCGCCAACGAAGCTGGGGTCTCCATTGGTGGGCGAAATAAGCTCGCCCAGCGGCAGGGTTCCGCGAACCGTCGAGTAATAGTTGCTTGAACCGGCGGCCGGCGTTGTATCGAAGGCCGATTGGGCGGCCCAGACCGCGGCATTTTCAGAGATGAAGAATGCCTTGTTCCAATCCACGCGCCCGTAAGCGTTATTAACGGAATTGCTACTCAGCACCAGCATCGAACCGGCGCTAACGCACATGATTGCACCGACAATAACGACGGTAAGCAGTGTGGAGCCTTGCTCGGACCGACGGTTTGTGGATGGAATACGCATGGTGTGTTAGAATTTAATTGTCGTTTCGCATCTGAACCGAGAAATTGCGATAGACGCTGGCCGGGTTATTATTCGGGGTCTGCTGTGAATAGCCATTGTCATCCATTTGCAAGCACACATTCACAAGTGAATTATTCTGAGAGCCATCCAGGTTGAACGAAGGAGAGAACCAACACTTGGTCAACGACGCGTTCGCGCTATTGCTCATCCACACCGTCTGTATCAAAGGAGTCAAAATATTGGTGGTATAGACCATTTCTCCGGTAGAGGAATTATAACTGATGTTCCCGGCAATGTAGACGCCATTGCTGGGGTAAAATACGATGATCGATTGGTATCCCAAGAAATTTCCATTGGTGTCGTACAAGGCGGTCGAATAGTTGGGCGTAATCCCCTGGGTGGCACTCATGCAGCGCAGGCAGGTGGTAATGTTGGCCTGCAAAATGTAAGCCTTTTCTTCGACCGTCATGTCCGAGAATCCATACACTTGCTCGGTTGCAGTTTGGCACAGCAAGAAAAGCACGGCTCCAGCCAGCAGACAGCCCACAGCAGTGGCCACCAGCAGTTCCACCAGGGTGAAGGCTCGCCGGCAGACCCTAGGGGCAACATTGGTGGATGCTATTTTCATAGGGTCGGCACATCTACGGTCCGCAAGAAATCAACCTGAACTTCCTGCTGGCCGCCTTTGGCCAGGGGAGCGTTCCAAGCCACTTTGACGTTGAGCTCTATGTCGTGCAACGTCCCGGCAACACTGTTTTGCGTCAGGATCACCTGCATCTCCGGATTGCGATTTGAGAGCCAGAGCAGATCTGGATAGAAGGTTTGAAAGTTGGGCGTGCTGAGGGAAACCCAGGAATTACTAGTCGGAATCGTTATCAAAATCGCGCCATCCGTTCCATTATAAATGGAGTTAATCGGCAATCCCGGGGCCACTGACGTGAAAGGCAACGCCTTGATATTCTCGACGTATTTCGTCAGGAAATCCATTGCTATCGCCTGTTCCTTTGCCTTTCTGCTGCAGACCTGGTCAGTCACGATTGCCGTCGTGCTGGCAGCAACGAAAATCCCCAGCAGCCCCACGGACATTACCGCTTCGATGAGTGTGAAGCCGCCAACTCCTCTTGTATTTCGCATTCCGGCGCGTGAACCGCGCGGTCCTGGCTTAAATAAACCGGGGGGAGCGAACGCCAGCCCGGGCGGGAAGATTTTCCCGGCGGTTTTGGAACGAAAAAATCCAGAACCCCTAAGGGCAGAAAGGACAACCGCCGCAACCTTCTGGCACAGACGTTGCGAACGCGATTGCGAACTGAACTTTTTCGCATCGCCAGGCACAAAACCCAGGCCTCCTGGAAAAAATCCGTCTTTTCTGCATCTCCCACGGTTGCATAAGGGTGTATTGGGCATACGTGACGCTTGTGAGAATAGCAAGTTCCACGCCATCACTATCATTGTTCTCGACACCGAGGGTGCTCGGCACGATTGAGCATCGGGTCGATCCCGTTATTGGGCACAACGAGACAAAGAGTCACCCATTTTGGCGCCGAATCAGCAGCCGCCCGGTTCTGATGGGTCCCGACGGAATTCGGGAATTATTCCCGGCATTAAAGTTGACTCCGCCGGATCGTTTATTGCCGGTCATCGGAATTGAACTGGACAAACCGGGGTGATCGGAGCAAGAATTGCGCCGTCCCGCAAAGGACGACGCGAGGGAAGCGCCGAAACGTGTGAAAAAAACAATTTTGTCCCGTTTGCTAATTCGCGTGGTTTTGACCAGCGCGGTTTTGGGCGTCCTCCATTCGGCACGAGCGCAAACGGCGCCCGGGTCGTCGCCGTTGGAAATCGCGCCGCTGAAATACCGGGAGCGTACGCTGGCCAATGGGTTGACGGTTCTTTCCATCGAGAACCATCAAGGTCCGACAGTGGCGATTCAGGTATGGTATCACGTTGGGGGCAAGGATGATCCCGCGGGCCGGTCCGGGTTCGCGCACCTCTTTGAACATATGATGTTCAAATCCACGACGAACCAAAGAAACGAAAATTTCGACCGGCTGACGGAGGACGTGGGCGGAGCCAACAACGCCTTTACGGAGGAGGATGCGACGGTCTATCACGAGACGGTTCCGTCCAACTATTTGGAGACGCTGCTGTGGGCCGAGGCCGACCGCATGGCGAACCTGAGCGTCAACGACGCGAACTTTATCTCGGAACGGGCGGTCGTCGAGGAGGAGTACCGCCAGAGCGTTCTTTCCAGGCCGTACGGCCGCCTGGGGCTATACGTCGATCAGGATTCGTTTACGACGCATCCCTACAAACGTGGCGTCATCGGTTCCATCTCTGACCTGGATTCGGCGACCCTAGCGGATGTGCGAAAGTTTCACGTAACGTACTACCGCCCGGATAACGCAACTCTAATCGTCTCCGGCGACTTCGACCCGGCGCAACTGGACGCCTGGGTGGACAAGTATTTTGGACGCATCTCAAAGCCCGCGATGAAGGTCCCTCGCGTGACGGTGGCCGAGCCCGCCCGCACAAAAGAGGCCCGCTTCAACACGACCGGCCCCAATGTGCCGCTGCCCGCCACCGCCATCACCCCGCCTCGCAAGAGCGACGATGCGGACGCTCTCCGGGTCGCGGAGGTGATTCTGGGACGGGGCAAATCGTCACGGTTGAATCAGTCGCTAGTTTATCGTCAGCAAGTCGCGGCCAGCGCCAGGGCCGAGGCCGATTTGCGCGATGACGCCGGATTGTTCAATCTGACTATCATCACGGCGGGCGGAAAATCGGCGGCGGACGCCGAAAAGGCGGCCCTGGCGGAGCTGGACAAACTCACGACCGAACCCGTAACGGCACCCGAATTGGATAAAGCCCGGAACCTGCTGCTATTCGATGAGCTGAAAGAGCGTGAGACCGCCGAGGGCCAGGCCTTCGCCCTCGGCGAAGCGGCAGTCAGTTTTGGCGACCCGGGACGCGTCAATACCGACATCGCCCGATTGCAAGCCGTAACCGCCGCCGACGTGCAGCGCGTCGCGCAGAAATATTTCACGGCGGAAAACCGCGTCGTCATCTGCTACGAGAATGGCAAAGAAGAACAGGGCGGGCAGAGCAAAGCCGCGAAAGCGCCCCCGCGCACGGCGCCCGAGGCCTTCATGCCGCAGGAAACGCCGCCCGCGCCGGCCAATCCGCGCCCGGTCACCTTCCCGACGCCGAGGGAAAAGAGATTGCCCAACGGGATTCGTGTGGTTGTTATACCGCGCCCCGGAACGGGACTGGTAAGCGTCTCGGCGGTGGTCAATGCGGGCAGCGTGTTGGACCCGAACGGCGCGGCGGGCCTGGCGGATTTTACCGCGTCGCTGCTGACCCGCGGGACCCAAACGCACAGCGCGCCCCAAATCGCCGAAATCGTTGAGGCCCTCGGCGGTTCCCTTTCTTCCGGGGCGGATTGGGACGACGCCAATGTCAGTTTGTCGTCGCTCTCGTCGCGTCTGGGCGATGCGTTGCCAATATTTGCGGAAGTCTTGCGTTCGCCGGCCTTCGCGACGGAGGAAGTGGAACGCCTGCGGTCTGAAAATCTGGACGGGCTGGCGATGTCGCTGCGCTCGCCCGGAACGCTGGCCGGTTTAACTGCCTCCCGCGTCGTCTTCGGTGACAGCGGCTACGGTCATTCGCCCGGCGGCACACCCGAAACGATAAGAGCGTTGGACGCCGGGGAAATAAACGTCTTTTACAAGAGCCGCTATCAGGCGCCGAACACGGCACTGGTCTTCGGTGGAGATATCACGCCGGAGGCCGCCTTCGAGTTCGCCGCGCAGTATTTCGGCGACTGGAAACCGCTGGATATTGGCGCTCCACCCCCGCCGGCGCCAGCCGAACCGCAAAAAGGCGGTCGCGTGGTGGTAGTGGACAAGCCCGATGCGGGCCAGGCGGCGGTGTTTGTCGTGCGCCCCGCCATTCGCCGCGCCGACAAGGATTACGCCATCGGACGCGTGGCCAATGGCATATTAGGCGAGGGATTTTCGTCCCGGCTGAATCGGGAAATCCGTATCAAGCGCGGCTTGTCCTACGGCGCACGCAGCAGCCTGGGCGCCCGCAAAGACGGCGGGCTTTTCTCCGCGTCCGCTCAGACCCGCAACGACGCCGCGCCTGAGGTGGCAACACTGCTGGGGGCTGGATTAACCCTGCTGGCGACGGAACCGGTCGCCGCTGCCGAACTGGTCCCGCGCAAGGCGGCGCTATCGGGCAATTACGCCCGGGCATTGGAGACCGGCGCCGGGTTGGTTTTCGCCGTCGCCTCCCTGACTTCGTGCGATCTGCCGCTCTCCGAGTTGAACGACTATCTCCCGCAGATTCAAGAGGTCACCGCCCAGGAGATTCAGAGTTTCGCCGCCAAGAATCTCGCCGCGGGCGATGCCAGCATCGTCATCGTCGGCGACGGCCGCCAATTCCTGCCGGAATTGAAAAACCGGTTCCCGAACACCGAAGTGATTCCGGTGGATAAACTCGATCTGAACCACGCCGCTCTCCTCAAACCCCAGCAGCCCGCAAAATAAGGAGGGCTGAAGGCCGGGCATCGCCGCGCGCCAAAAATTCGCCGAATTCGCGTCGATCGATTTTTTCAAAATGCCGCTGCCTTGGACAGTATTTGTCCATGCTGCTGTTGCATAATGAGCCGATTTGATAATCCGTTTTCCTCCGCCAAAGGAAACAGTTATACTTTAACGCGGGAACAATCTTGTGAATTCGGACGATGCCAGTGGAATCATTGAGTTGCGGCGGATTTTGTCGGAGCGCTTTCCCCATGCCCGCACATGGTCAAGGAGCGCCCCGGCAAAAACCCATTCATTTTGGCCCACCGGACTGCCGCGCCTGGATTCGTTGCTGCAAGGCGGCTTGGGGCGAAGCGCCATTACCGAGGTCGCCAGCCCCGGCTCCGGAATGGGGGGCGCGCTCCTCTTGCGCGCATTGCTGCGGCAATGCGGCCACACGGGGCGGTTGATGGGATTGATCGATGGCAGTGATTCTTTCGACCCCGGCGGGCTGGAAGACTCAGTTTTATCGCGTCTGTTTTGGGTCCGTTGCAAGACCGCAGAGGAAGCGCTCAAAGCCGCCGACATTCTTCTGCGCGATCGCAATTTGTCCCTGATCGTGCTCGACTTGAAAATGAATCCCGCGGCGCAACTGGGAAAAATTTCCGGCGCAACCTGGTATCGATTGCAACGCATCGCGCGGCAAAGCGCCACGGCGTTTGTGGCGCTGACGCCGCAGCCCATGATCGCCAGCGCCGAAACCAGACTCATTCTGGAAAGCCGGTTCACACTGGACGCGCTGACGGAAGACCAGACCCAGTTGCTGGCTGAATTGAAATTCGAGATGGCCCGCTCCGTCGCGGGCGAGGAATCCCAGGAGGCCGCCGGCTGATGTTTGCCGTCATTTATATTCCCGATTTTGAGTTGCAAGCCGCGCTGCGGCTGGAGCCGGAATTGCATTCGCTCCCGGTCGCGCTGCTCGACGACGCGCCGGTCAAGGCGGCGGTCCTGCAATTGACCGGTCCGGCCCGCGAGGCGGGAGTTTGCCGGGGGCAAACCTCCACCCAGGCCATGGCACGTTGCAGCGATCTTGTCCTCAAAACGCGCTCCCGCGCACGGGAGGAGACTGTCACCGCGATGCTCCTGCAATGCGCCTACGGCTTTTCCCCCACTATCGAAGCCACCGCGCAAGGCGTTTGCACGCTGGATTTAATGGGCCTGCCGGCGGCGCTCGATCCGCAGAATTGGGCAAAAAACATTCTTGACGCTTTGGAACAATTACAGTTGCAGGCGCAAATCGGCGTCGCTGAAACGCCGCACCTGGCCTGGCTGGGGGCCAAACAGGCCCGGCCATTTTTATTGGCGCAAGACGCGGAGCCGTTCGTGGCGGCGCTGCCCCTGGAATTTTTGGAACCCGCCGCGGACATTTTGGAAATCCTGGAAATGTGGGGCATCCGGACCGTTGGCGCGTTTCTGGCCCTGGGAAAGGAAAATATCGCCCAGCGTTTCGGCCCCGAGGCGGTCGATTTGTTCGACCTGGCCTCCAGCCGCCGTGTTCGCCCGCTCAATCGGGTCGTTCCGGCTGAGATATTTGAAGAGGCGATGGAGTTTGAACCGCCGGTGGAATCACTTCAACCGCTGCTCTTTGTCCTGCGGCGGTTTGTCGAGCAATTGGCGCGCCGACTGGAATTGCTTTATCTGGTAGTGGCGGACTTGCAACTGCGCCTGGACCTTGCCTCCGGCGAGGCCTACGAGCGGCAGTTCGTCATTCCAGCCCCGACGCGCGACGTGGAGACACTTTTCCGCGCATTGCAAACGCATCTTGAGAATGTCCGCACCGATTCCCCGATTTGCTCGTTGCGGCTTGGCGCCAGGCCGGGGCGGGCGGCAAATTACCAATTCGTCTTGTTCAACGCGGCACTGCGCGACCCGGCGCAATTCCACCAGACGCTGGCCCGTCTGACGGCGCTGCTGGGAAGCCATCGCGTTGGCACGCCGCGCCTGGTGGAGACGCACCGGCCGGACAGTTTTCGCATGGACCTTGAGGGAATCACCACGCCGCGCGACCAGGAGCCTTGCGCCGCGCAAAACCAGGAGCCGTCCATTGGGCCGGCATTGCGCCGCTTCCGTCCTCCCCTGCCGGCCACCGTGGAAATGCGGGCGGAGAAACCGGCGCTTTTGCGCAGCCCGGCTTTCACCGGACCCATCGCCGCCGTCCGCGGCCCGTGGCGTCTTTCGGGCCATTGGTGGGACCGGGAAGCGTGGACGCGTGATGAATGGGACGTCCAAACCCACCACGGCGAACTCCTTCGCCTGGCGCGCCAAGAGGAAGAATGGTTCGTCGATGGTATTTTTGATTGACAATGTATATTGAACTCCACGCGCGCAGCGCCTTTAGTTTTCTCCGCGGGGCCTCCTCGCCCGAGGAGATGGCGGCGACCGCCGCGGGCCTGGGCATGGAGGCCATGGCCCTCTGCGACCGCGATGGGGTCTATGGCGCCCCGCGCTTTTTCAACGCGGCCAGGGAAAACGGCATCCGCCCGATCATCGGCGCGGAAGTCACGATGGAGGACGGCGCGGTGGTACCGGTGCTGGTGGAAAACCGCGCCGGTTACCAGAACCTCTGCCGCCTGCTGACCCGCGCCCATCTCCGCGCCCCCAAGGGGCAAAGCAAAGTGGCGTGGAGCCAATGGCCGGAATTCGCCGGGGGCCTGGTCGCGCTGACGGGCGACGAGGAAGGCCCGTTGATCCGCGCCATCCGGGCGGAACGCGCGAACATTGGCGGCGCGCAAAAACCGGCCCAATGCATTGAACAACTTCTGCGAATTTTCGGGCGCGACCACCTGTTCGTGGAAATCCAGCGCCACTATCTGCGCGGGGAGGAACGCATCAATGCCGGCATTGTCCAGCTTGCCAGGCAATTCTCCCTCCCCTTGCTCGCCTGCAATGGCGTCCTCCACGCGCGAGCCGCCGGACGGGGCGCGCTGGACGTTTTGACCTGCATCCGTCATCACACGCATTTGGACGCCGCCGGACGGCTGCTTGCGCCCAATGGCGAGCGCTTTTTGAAACGGCCGACGGACATGGCGGCGTTGTTCCATGATTTGCCACAAGCCCTCCGCAACACCGTCGCCCTGGCGGACCGCCTTCGTTTCAACCTGTCCGATCTGGGCTACCAATTTCCGCGTTTCCCGGTTGCGGCCGGGGAAACAATGGACGGTCTGCTCCGCCTGCAAACCCTGGCCGGGGCGCGGCGGCGTTACGACGGCGCCATCCCCGTCAAAGTCGCCGGTCAAATCGAGAGTGAACTGGGCTTGATCGAAAAACTCGGTTTCGCGGGGTATTTTTTAATTGTTGCCGACCTGGTCGGATTCTGCGGCCAAAACAACATCATGGCGCAGGGGCGCGGCAGCGCCGCCAACAGCACCGTCTGTTTCTGCCTCGGCATCACCGCGGTGGACCCGCTCAAATATCACACGCTCTTCGAGCGTTTTTTGAGCGAAGGCCGCAAAGGCTGGCCGGACATCGATATTGACCTGCCCAGCGGCGACCGCCGCGAACGCGTCATCCAGGAAGTCTATCGCCGCTACGGCAAACACGGCGCCGCCATGACCGCCAATGTCATCACCTATCGCGGACGCAGCGCCGCGCGCGAAATCGGCAAAGCGCTCAATTTCTCGGCTGACCTGCTGGATCGCTTTTCCAATCTTTTCGCCCACGGCGATTTTCCGCACACGCTGGAATTAGGGGCGCAAATGGCGCAGGCGGGACTGCCGGGTGAACACCCGCGCGCCGCAGCCTTCGCGTCGCTCTACGGGCAGATTTATTCGCTGCCGCGCCATCTCGGCCAGCATTCCGGCGGGATGATTATTTGCCAGGGCCAATTGGATTCCATTGTCCCCCTCGAAAACGCGTCGATGCCGGGGCGCGTCGTGGCGCAATGGGACAAGGACGATTGCGAAGACCTGGGCATCATCAAAGTCGATTTGCTCGGCCTGGGGATGATGTCCGTCCTGCAGGACGCCATCGAACTGACCGCTCGGCGCGGCCATCCGGTTGACCTGGCAAAAATTCCCAACGACGACCCCGCCACCTTCAAAATGATGTGCGAGGCCGACACCATTGGCGTGTTCCAAATCGAAAGCCGCGCGCAAATGGCCACCTTGCCCCGCCTCAAACCGAAATGCTTTTATGACGTCGTGGTCGAAGTGGCGATCATCCGCCCCGGACCGATCCAGGGCGACATGGTTCATCCCTATCTGGCGCGCCGCGCCGGGCGGGAGGTTGTTATTTATTATGACGAACGGCTGCGTCCCGTGCTCGAACGCACACTCGGCGTGCCTCTTTTCCAGGAACAACTTTTGCAAATCGCCATGGTCATGGCCGATTTTTCCGGCAGCGAAGCTGAGGAATTGCGCCGCGCCGTCAGTTCCTACCGTTCCGGCGAGCGGATGCAAAAGGTGGCCGCCAAAATGCGCGCCAACATGACGGCAAAGGGCATTGCTCCCGATATCATTGAAAAAATCCTGCAATTCGTCTCCTCCTTCGCCCTTTATGGATTTCCCGAGTCCCACGCGATCAGCTTCGCGATCCTGGCCTACGGCAGCGCGTGGCTCAAGACGCACCGCGCGCCGGAGTTTTATGCGTCCTTGCTCAACAACCAGCCGATGGGCTTCTATTCCTCCGCCACCCTTGTCAGGGACGCCAAACGGCACGGCGTCAAAATTCGCCCCGTCTGCGCGGCCCGCTCCGATCTCACGTGCGTCATCGAACCGGATAACGCCATCCGGCTTGGCCTGTGCGTCGTGCAAGGACTTCACCACGAGCACGCGCGGCAAATGTTGGACCAACGGCAACGCGTTCCATTTGCGTCGATGGAGGATTTCAAATGGCGTTGCGGCCTCAACAAAACCGAATTGCGCGCGCTGGCGGACATTGGCGCGTTGAATTGCCTGGCCCGCCATCGCCGCGACGCCCTCTGGCAGGTGGAGAAAGACAGCCTTGACGACGATTTGTTTGCCTGGGCCGCACGCCGCTCGCAACCGGCCCCGGAAACATCCCCGCTGGCCGCGATGGATTCGATGGAACGGCTCAGGGCGGATTACCGGGGAATGCATTTAACCACCGGCCCGCATCCGATGGCATTGGCGCGCGCGCAATTGCCCGGCGTCTGGACCGCGGGCGATCTTCCCAAGGCGCGGCACGGACAGATCGTGCGGATTGCCGGCAACGTCATTTGCCGCCAGCGCCCCGGCACGGCCAAAGGTTTTGTGTTCATCAGCCTGGAAGATGAAACGGGCGTGAGCAACGCCATCGTCACGCCCAAACTTTTCGAGGAACTGCGGCTTGTCATCACGCAGGAACCGTTTTTGGAAATCGAAGGCCCCGTGCAAAACACCGACAACGTCATCGTCATCAAAGCCTGCCGCATCGCCGCCATGGCGCGGAACAACCTGGCCGCCGCCGCTTCGCATGATTTCCATTAAAATACGCTCCGTGTTTCAGACTTTAGCCCTCAGCTATCCGCCTTTCCCAATATTAACCCCACACTTCGGCCTGACGGAGCTGTTTGAGCAACAATTGTTCGAGCGACGTGTCGGAACTGACGCTGAAGAAACTCATTCCACGGCCCAGGCAGTACTCGCGCAACCGCTGGCAAAAATTTTGCACGGTTTGTTGGTACGCCTTGAGGCGATACTTGCCAAAAGTCACCTCCTGCAAACCGCCGGTTTCCGAGTCCACCAGCCGCAGGTCACCATAACTCGGCGGATTCAACTCTTCCGGCGCCAGGATTTGAACCACATTGACTTGAAAACCCCGGCCCACCAGCGCGTTCAATCCGGTCTCGTATCCGGCCGGGTCCAAGAAATCGCTCAGTACCAGGGCCACGCCGGTTTGCCGCGAGGCCAGCGCCCCCCGGCGCAGTCCCTCGTTCAAGTCCCCCGCTCCCCGCGCCTTCAATTGCGAAAGATTTTGGAAAAATGGAATCGATGATTTGCGACCCCGCACCGCGCGCAATCCGCCGCGCGCCGCCAATTCCGCGCTCAAAACCGCCGGGTCCACTCCTTCGATCCCCGGATTCAATTCCGGAAAAATGTGGACGGTGACGCGATCAAACCCGCACAAGGCCACATAGCCCGCTGCCGCCGCGATCTGCCGCGCGAAGTCGAATTTCGGCGGCGTCCCAAACGTCATCGATTCGCTGGCATCCAGAAAGACGCGCACCGGCAGTTCGCGTTCCTCCTCATAGAGTTTGAGAAACAATTTGTCCAGGCGGCCGTACAGGTTCCAGTCCAGATAACGAAAATCGTCTCCGGGAACATAATTGCGAAAATCGGCGAATTCGACCGATTGGCCGCGCGCCTTGCTGCGCCGCTCGCCCTTGGCCGAACTCTTGGAGCGGCGCACGGCCAGCAGTTGGAATTGTTCCAGCCGTCGCAGAAGTTCAGGAGTCAGCAGCGCCATGGTGCGTGGGTTACGCCTCGACGGCGGCGGCGTCCTTCGGCACGTCCTTAAGAATTTGCGAGATGATCTGGTCGGTGGTGATCCCCTCCGCTTCCGCCTCGAAATTCAAAATGAGCCGATGGCGCAGAGTCGCCGCGGCGACGGCCTGAATGTCCTCAAAACTCACGTTAAAGCGTCCGCGGGCCAGCGCGCGGACTTTGGCCCCCAACAAAAGCGTCTGGCCTCCGCGCGGACTGCTGCCAAAGCGCAGGTATTGGTTGGCAATCGGCGCGGCCGTTTCCGATTTCGGATGCGTTGCCAGGACCAGCCGCACCGCATAATCCTTGACGTGCGAGGCCACCGGCACCTGGCGCACCAGTTTTTGCAATTCGACGATTTGCTCCTTGGCCACCACCCGGGCCAGTTCCGGCCGGCAGCCCTCGGTCGTGCGCGTCAATACTTCGTTCAATTCCGCGCCGGTCGGGTAACCCACCACCAGTTTAAAGAAAAACCGGTCCAATTGCGCCTCCGGCAGAGGATAGGTCCCTTCCTGGTCGATCGGATTCTGCGTGGCCAGCACGAAAAACGGCTCGGCCAGTTTGCGGATTTCGCCTCCGGCGGTGACGGACTTTTCCTGCATCGCCTCGAGCATGGCGGACTGCGTTTTTGGCGTCGCCCGATTGATTTCGTCGGCAAGTACGAGGTGCGCGAAAATCGGGCCGCGTTGAAATTGAAATTCGCGCCGACCACCGGCAATTTCCATGACGATGTTGGTGCCCAGAATGTCCGCCGGCATGAGATCGGGCGTGAATTGGATGCGATTAAAGCTCATGTCGAGGACTTCGCTCAACGTGCGCACCAAGAGCGTCTTTCCCAGTCCCGGCACGCCCTCCAACAGAACATGGCCGCCACCGAAAATGGCGGTCAAAGTGCCCTCGACAATCTCGCGGTGGCCGACGATCACCTTTGCGATTTCCGCGCGCAAAGATTCGTAGGTCCGGCGGAACGAGTCAATTTGCTCTTCGGTATTCATATTGGCTTGGTCTCCGGGTCATTGCTATCCGTTCCCGGCACAAAAGCAAGGCAGTTTTTGGGATTGGTCAGCGGCCCAGGGCAGGCAGGTCTTGGCGGTTCATGATGAGTTCTCTTGTCTACGTTTCATCCGGCCATCTTATATCTCAAACACGGTAATCTCCGGCCTGCAATTGAAACGAATGGGTGTGCATAACCAGCCAATGCCGGGATTGACATACAGCGGCCCCGCCGGAAGTTGAAACATCCCGATTTGGTAACGGCCCACCCAAAACGGAACGATCAATGCCCCGTAAAATGGAATTCGCACCTGGCCGCCGTGCGAATGCCCCGCCAGCATCAGATCGAACTCTTGTTTGACGCGTTCCGCCAGCAGGGGATAATGCAAGAGTAGGATGTTCTTCACGCCCGCCCTCGGAACCAGCGAGACAGGCGAGCCGCGCAAACAAGTTGCGCCGCTGATTTGAATCTTCCCATCCCCGGTCAACACTTGCGAGTCCATCAACCAGGCTCCGCCTGTGCGCGCGAAGGATTTTCTATAATCGCCAAAAACCGGCCGGCACCAATAGTCGTGGTTGCCCGGTACGCCGTAGACCGGTGATTTGATCGCCTCAAGAATTTCGAGCGCCTCGGGCACGAATTCCTTGTGTTCGATCAGGTCCCCGGTAAAGCAAACCGCGTCGGGCGAGAGCGCGTTGACTTTTCGCACGACCGATTCCAGATAAGGCCTGTCTCCTTTATGATGGATATCGGAAATCTGGACGATCCGATGCGTTGGCGTGTCCTGGCCCAGCTTGATGGACCGCAGCTTGACCCAGTGCGGCTCGATCCATTTTGCGTCGGCGCAAACGACCGCGGGCGCAGCCAGCGCGGCCAAAAGCAAGAACCGCCGCCGTGTGATATTGCCAAACCTGACTCTCATTCATCTTGGACAACGATGCCGGCCCAACGTTGAACCTTAATCCCGATCCCTGCCCTCTCAATTGGCGCTCTCAACTCAAGGTCAGGCGGCGCCAGATTTCCTTCAGCGGCTCAAGATTGCACTCCGCCGGCAGATGTTCGCCGTACGCGGCGTGCGCGTACAAAAAAGACAGGTGGCGCAATGGCGACATCAATTCCGGCAATCGTTCACCTGCCCGCTCGCAAAACTCCCGCGGCGTTTGTTCCGGGCGCGGCTCCATTCCCTGCTCGTGCGTCCAGGCCTGAAGGGCGTCATAAGTGTAAAGTATAATCTCCGCCGGCGGACGGGCGCGCGCTTTGTCTGTGAAAAACGGGTTCTTGAAATCGGCCAGCGGACGCGCCGGCCGCCGGGGAGCATCCGCGATTGACGGCCGGGAAGGTTTGCGGGCCGGAATCAGGTCGAGAAGCTGGCGGAAAAAAACCCGGATCGCTGCAACGCAAGAACTAAGCATTTCCAACAACAAATGGCGACACCGCGCCAGCCACCAACACGCAATGATTGCCGCGCCGGCCAGCAACGCCATCCGCAGCAGCCTATAAACGCGCCCGACCGAGTCCGCCGGAACAGGACTCGGTTTTGGAACGGCGGGGCCTTGACCGGGTTGGGGCGTTCCGGAGGCGGATTTTTCCCGCGGACCGGAATCAGCATCGGCTTGCTCCTTATTTTTTGTGGCGCCCGTTTCGTTTCCGGTCCGCCCCTCGCCTTCGCCGTGGGGATTGCGGCCGGCGGCATACTGGCTGGCTTGCCGCAACCGGTAGTCCGCTTGACGCCGAAACGCGCTCCAGAAGGCGTTGGCTCCCGGCCGTGGAACGAACAACGCGCCAATGACGATGAGCACGGCGATACCGCCGCCGAATTTGACCCACGCAAAGGCAATCGATGCCGGCATTTGCAGGTAACGCTGTCGCAAATAGCGGCGCAGCCCGAGAAAACTTGTCGTGACGAGCAATCCGAGCGCGGACGCCATGTAAACGACCAGAAACGCCAGGCCTAGCCGGTGCGAACCAGCCGCGCTGGCGGGCAGCAAAACCTGTCCAATCCCAAAAAGCGGCAACGCCGCCAGCGAAAAATAGACCACCCATCGTCCCGGCGAACCGGATGCCGAACGTTTCGGTTTCGTTTTGGCCGGCGAATCCGTTTTAGGCTCCTGCCCCGGTTTTTGCAGCAATCCCTGCCCGGAAGAATCCTGGTCATCGTCGATCAGCGTGCAATCCCAGACCAATTTGTGAGCGCAAAACCAGACGATCCCCAGCAACAGCATGCTCAACAGATAGGACGGCGAAGTTCGGACCAGGTAGATCCACACCGCCGCAGCAAGCGCCAGTCCGTAAACACCCGCGTATTCGGAGGATTTTTCAATCGCGATGCGCGCCACCAGGACTATCGCGGCCACAAACCAGAACATCACCCACCGCGCACTCCCGCCCATTGGGCCTTGATAAAACACCTCGATAAGAAAAAAACAAATGCTCCCCACCAGCGCCATGATCAGCGCCGGACTCAGCGCCACGACCATGTAGTCGGCCACGGTTTTTTGCGGTTTTCGCGATGTCATATCATCGGACGATCGCCTCGGCGCACAGGTTGCTGATCGACTCCTCACTGTTGACCACCCGAAAATCGATCCCCTGCGCCAGCAGCATCTCCGCCCACTCGGGCGGCTTGGCCCAATCCGGCACCGCGTCCATATTCAGCGATACCACAATCGCCGTCACCGGCAAACCGCGCCGCGCAATGTCTCCGAGCGCCGCCGCAATATCAAGCGTCACCGATCCCAAAACTGCCACAACGGTCGTGTCGCGAGAAATACGGGCCGCCGCATCGCGCGCCGCGGCGGCCAGGTCCAGGCCGTCGGTGTGTTCCAGGCGCGCCATCGTGGTGAGAATCGCGTTGAACTGGTCTTCGCCCCTGGCCGGTTTGATAATTACCGGGACAAGCCGCGTGTTTTCCTTTGGGTTTCCGGCGCGGCGGATCGCGTCTTTGCGCGTCAGAAATTCGGCGCGCCAGCCCTCCTCGCGAATCCGGTCCGCCGCGTCCCGCCCGTTGCTGATAAAACCCATTTGCTGGCCCATGAGATAGACCGCGTTGGCCAGGGAGGCGACGGTGACGATGGCCAGCTCGGCCGACGCGGTGGCAGTTGGGCCGGAAAAACTGCGCGCATGGAAGTCAAGTAGAAACGTGGCCCCGGCCACGCACGAGCTTTCGCATTGCCGGCTTTGCCACTGCCCCGTCCGCGCGCTGGCCCGCCAATGAATCCGGTTGAGCGGATCGCCGTGCTGATAAGGTCGCACGCCGGCGATGCGCGTCGGGTCCTCGAAAAGCCGGTGGGCGAGGCGGATTTCCCCAATTGGACGGCGCGAGCTGAGATTGTAGCCTTGCAGCGGAAGCACCTTGGGCAACACCAGCGCGAAGTTGGGTTCAGTGATCACCCGGAAACGGCGGTGCAGACCAAACACGTCGCCCGTCTCCGCCAGCAGTGGTCCGATTTGATAGTATCCCCGCATGAGGAATTGCAATTTGTAAGCCAGCACGTGCGTGTGCCCGGGAAGCAGCCGCGTCAACACGAGCCGTCCGCCCTGGGCTTTGATGCGCGGCGGCGTCTGCGTCAGCGCTTCCCGCGAGAGGGCGTCTTCAAGCAGCAGCCACGGCACGGATAACGCGCCGGTGTCTTGAACAGCCACTTTGACGTCCACCTCCGCGCCGATTTCAAAAACGTCATCGCCGCCGAACCGCCGCGCGTCGATGGCGTTGACCCATGCCCGCGTGAAAAACCGGGTCAGCGCCAGGACGCCCAAAAGCACGTACATCGCGTAAATGAGCAGATTAAGCCGGAGCGCCAAACCAAGCGCCAGCAGCGCGATCGTGCCGAGAATCCATCTCATCGCGCAAAGGCCGTAGCGGCCATTTGCGGGACCGGCACCTGGTTCAATATCTCCTCCAGCGCCCCGGCCGCAGTCTTCTTGCGCAGGCGGCTTTCCGGACGCACGATCAGCCGGTGGCCCAGGATATGATGAGCTATTTGTTTGACATCATCCGGCATGACGAAATCGAAGCCATGCACCGCCGCGAACGCCTGGGCGAAATGCAACAACGCCATGGAAGCGCGCGGACTGCCGCCGAGTGAAAGATCGGGATGTTCGCGGGTCGCCTGAATCACCTGCACGACATATCGGCCCACCTTTTCGTCGGCATGGACGGCTCGCACGGCGAGCTGGCAGTTGAGCACGTCATCGGCGCCGGCGACGGCTTCAAGGTCGTCGATGGGATGGCGCAGGCGCAAGCGTTGCAGCATCGAGATTTCCTCCTCCATGCCCGGGTAACCCAGATTCAGGCGCACCAGGAAGCGGTCCAATTGCGCCTCCGGCAGCGGGAAAGTCCCCTCGTGATCGATTGGGTTCTGCGTGGCGATCAAAAAAAAGGGCGGCGCCAAATCATAATTGACTCCGTCGCTGGTCACCTTCCTCTCCGCCATCGCTTCCAGCAGCGCCGATTGCGCGCGGGGCGTGGCGCGATTGATCTCGTCGGCCAGGAGAACCTGCGCGAAAACCGGCCCCGGCCGGAACTCGAAATCGGCCGTCTTGGGATTGAAAACGGAGCTTCCGGTGATGTCGTTGGGAAGAAGATCGGGCGTGCATTGAATCCGTTTGAAAACGCATCCAAGGCTCCGCGCCAGAGCGCGGGCCAGCATCGTCTTTGCCACGCCCGGAACGTCCTCCAGCAGGACATGGCCCTCGGCCAGGAGCGCCACCACTGTCAATTCAATTTCCGCGCGCTTGCCAACGATCACCTTTTCGATGTTGCCGATAATCCGCCCGGCAACGGCGCCGACCGGCGAGGTCCCCGGCTCGCGCTCCGCCGGGTCTTTCTGTTTGGGGATACGGATGGCGGCAGCGCCCGGCCAATCCAGCAGCGTCTTGGCGCCGCAGTTGGGGCATGTCACCTTCTTGCCCGCCATTTCTTCAGGGAACTCGATGTGCTGGCCGCACGAGGCGCAAGTGCTTTTGGACATGCTGGTATCGGGTTTACACGAACGAACTCGGGATATTGGCCTTCGCCGCAGCCGTCACGTTCTGGAATTCATCTGGAATCATGGATGCAATTTAAGGTTTCAACCGCGCGCTTTAAAGATTAAAAAGGCGTCATGCGAATTTCTGCCGCGATTCCGCCCCGCCCTGATTTGACAGGGCTGGCCCCAGGAACTCACGCGCCGGAATTTTCCCTTCGGGCGCCCTAATGATGAAGAACCTGCAAGACGGCGTCGTCATCGATGAATTTCTCCGCGCCGACGCCGATTGTCCCGTCTTCGGGTTCAATCTGGCCTGCGCCTATCCGTTCCCGGAGATTGCGGCGCAATTCTACCGGCCCATTGCCAGCCGCCTGGCAGCGCTGGACCCGGCGGTCTATGTTTATCCAGACTGGGAAACGCACGTGACCATCGTCACCTTCGTCAACTTCAGCCTGCATCGCCGGCCTGACGCAAGCCGGCTGGCGCAATTGCAATTGCTCCTCCCGTCCGCCATTGAAATCCTGCGCCCGGCGCTGGCGGGCCGGCCCTTTTCGCTGCTCCTCGGCGCGCCCGTGTTGACGCCAAAGGCGGCCATTCTTCCGATATCCGATCCAACGGGGGAAATCACCCGCATTCGCCGCGACGTCACGGCGGCGCTTGAAGCGGACAAGGAGTTGCACGGGAAATTCACTCGCGCCGGCTTGAACGTGCCGGCAATCGTTCACAGCACCGTCATGCGCTTTAAGTCCGCGCCATCCGACCTTGCGCGATTTGCCGCCGATTTTGAGGAAGCAGCCGGCACGGCTCAACCGGTTGAAATCCTGATCGACGAACTTCTCCTGACCACCGAAACCAAGCCGTATATGCGCGAAGGAACCGTCGAGCACCGTTTTCCACTCGCCCGCGTTTGATAGGCATCCTATCCTTTACAAGCTATGCCCCAATCAAAAGTGGACTGGGTGCGGGTGCCGACGCTCAAGACGCCCGACAATTTTCGCAAATACGCCGCTTCGCTCGGCCTGAACCTGCCTTGCGATGATAAAATCCAAACCGCCCCGGGTTCTCCCCTCAGCAGCCCCGTCGAAGGCGTATCGATCAACGGCAAGAAAATCGGCAACCGTTTCGCCGTGCAACCGATGGAAGGCTGGGACGGCACCCGCACCGGCGGGTTGACTGACGAAGTGTTGCGGCGCTGGACGCGCTTCGGCCAGAGCGGCGCCAAACTCATCTGCGGCGGCGAGGCGATGGCCGTCCGCCCCGACGGACGGGCCAATCCCAACCAACTCATCATCCAGGAGGAGAACAAAGCCGATTTGGCCAGACTCCGGGATACACTGCTTGGGGCCCACCGCCAAATCTACGGAACGGCTGATGACCTGGTCATCGGATTTCAATTGACCCACTCCGGGCGCTTTTGCCGGCCTAATGATAAACGGCTCGAATCGCGCGTGGCCTGGCGCCATCCGAGTCTTGACAGAAAATTCCAGGTTACCGGCGACGCGCAAGTGTTCACAGACGCGCAAATCCACGGGTTAATCGGCGACTACGTCAAGGCGGCCAGAATCGCGTGGGATGTCGGAGCCGATTTTGTGGACATCAAGCATTGCCATGGATATCTGCTCCACGATTTCCTGGGCGCCTTCACCCGGCCGGGGGAATTCGGCGGGCCGTTTGAAAACCGCACGCGCATCCTGCGCGAGATTGTCGAAGGAATCCGCGCCGGCGGCAACAAGATCGAGATCGGCGTCCGCTTGAGCGCCTTCGACACCGTGCCTTTTAAACCCGACCCGTCGCGCGCGGAAGCCGGCAAGCTTGGCCCCGGCATTCCCGACGATTTCCCCGTGCCTTATACTTACGGATTTGGCGTCAATCAACAAAACCCGCTCGAGCACGACCTGGCCGAGACCCAGCAATTCGCGCAACTCTGCGCCCGGCTCGGAATCAAAATCCTCAATATCACGGCTGGCTCGCCCTATTATTGTCCCCACGTCCAGCGCCCCGCCGCCTATCCACCCTCCGACGGCTACCAGCCCCCCCGCGATCCATTGATCGAGGTGGCGCGGCAGATCGACGCGACGCGTCAAGTCAAGATGAAAGCTCCGCGGGGACTGGTCATTATAGGTTCGGCGTATAGCTACCTGCAGGAATTCCTGCCCGCCGTCGCGCAGGCCGTCGTGCGCCAGAGGTGGGCTGACATGATCGGCCTGGGCCGGATGATTCTAAGTTATCCGACGCTGCCGGCGGACACTTTGGAGAAAGGCGCCCTCAACGCGAAATCCGTCTGCCGCACGTTCAGCGATTGCACGACGGCCCCGCGAAACGGAATGATCAGCGGCTGCTATCCGCTGGACAAATTTTACGCCACCAAACCCGAGGCCGAAAAAGTCAAGGCGCTCAAGAAGACGCTGTAACCGCCTCCGAAATCTTCGCCTCGAGGAAGGGAAAAGTGGAAACGCGCGCCCCGATGCAAGGCGGTCATGAAAGGAGAGCCGGTGGTTCAGGACCTCGAGCAGGCGCTAAATGGTAATCTCCGCGTCGGTGTCGCGGACGTTGAGGTACTCAACGACGCGCGCAACGGATTCGTCGACGCTCAATTGGTCTGTCCACAATTCGATCTCCGGTTGCTCCGGGGTTTCGTAAGGAGCGGAGATGCCGGTGAATTCCTTGATCTGGTGCGCGCGGGCCTTGGCGTACAGACCTTTTGGGTCGCGCGCTTCGCAGACTTCCAGCGGCGCGTTGACATAAACCTCGATGAATTGCCCCGAAGGCATCAACTGCCGCACCAGTTCGCGGTCCGATCGATACGGCGAAATGAACGCCGTAATGCAGATGATTCCGGCATCGGCAAAAAGCTTCGCCGCCTCGCCGACGCGCCGGATGTTTTCCTTTCGGTCCTGGGGCGAAAAACCAAGGTCCGAACAGAGGCCATGCCGGATATTGTCGCCATCCAGGAGGTAGGCGTGCTGGCCCAGGTTGAAAAGTTCGCGCTCCAGGTTGATGGCGATCGTCGATTTGCCGGAAGCGGACAAACCCGTCAGCCAGACGACACAGCCGGCGTGGCCGTTGCGCAAGCTGCGCTGGGCGCCGGTGACTTTGCCCTGGCTCCAGTAAATATTATGACTCTTATGAAGGCTGTCGGGCGTGCGGCGCGGGTAGTTGTCCTCGGCGACGATGCCGCCGCCCGAGACCTCGAACCCGTCAACTATAACAAAGCGGCCCGTGGCGACGATATCCGAATGAATGTCGAAGGCGACCGGCCGTTTGGCGTGGAGCGTCAGCTCCGCCACTTCGTTTCTGCCGACAAACCCTTCCGGCCGCGCAATGGTCTCCAGCGTTGAGGAGTCGATGACACGCTGGACGGAGTCAATCTGGCATTCGACCTCCTGGGTGGCCAGTTTGAGTTTGTAAGTTTTTCCCGGCATGAATGGGGCGCGGCCCAGCCAAAAAATCCGGGCTTTGAACCGGGCCAAGTCATATGGCGGCGCGGTCTCCAGCGCGGCGACGGCCCCGCGCGCGACGAAAATCTGCTCCGTGAGCGTGATTCCGATCGATTCTCCCGCCTCGGCCCGATCCGTCGCGGGCGCGCTCCACCGTTCGATCGTCTTGACAGTGCTGATCTTGTTGGTGGGCACAAAAACCAGCCGGTCCCCGACGTTCAGCGCACCTGATTCGACCCGCCCCGCCAGGATGCGGCGCTCGTCAAAGCGGTAAACATCCTGGATCGGGAACCGCAACGGCTGTCCCACGGGGCGCGCCGCCGGTTCGAACTGGTCCAGTGCGTCCAGCACCGTCGGACCGGTCCACCAGGGCATTTTGTCGCCGTGCGCGGCGATGTTGTCGCCGTGGCGGGCGGCAATGGGGATGAAACATTTGGGTTCAACGCCGATGGACGTGAGAAAAGCGCGGAAGGTGGTTTCAATTTCATCGAAGCGCCCTCGCGAATAATCGCACAGGTCCATTTTATTGACAAGGACAACGATCTGGCGGATCCCCAGGAGGGAGAGCAAATAACCGTGGCGCCGGGATTGTTCCTGGACCCCCTCGCCGGCGTCGATGAGCAGAAGGGCGGCCTCGGCATTGGCCGCGCCGGTGATCATGTTCTTGAGAAATTCCTTGTGGCCCGGAGCGTCAATAATAACGTACTGCCGCTTCCTGGTTTGAAACCAGATTTGCGAGGTGTCGATGGTGATGTTCTGGTCGCGCTCGGACTGGAGGGCGTCCATCAGGTTTGCCCATTCAAACGGGACGCCCCGGCGCTCGGCCACGGCGCGCAATTGTTCCAGTTTGCCCTCGGGCAGGGAGCCGGTGTCGTGGAAGAGCCGGCCCACCAGCGTCGATTTGCCGTGATCCACGTGGCCGACAATGACAATTTTCAACTGTTCGGAGGGTGCGTTTGAATGTGGGTGATCCATGGTTTTCCGTCGTCGCTCAAATCTCGAAATCGATCTTGCGCGACATGAATGTGTGGATGCCGCATTCGACCTTCTTAAAGCCCGTCCAGCGCCCGGCCCGTTCCCCTTCCTCATTGCCGCTCTTGCGTGTGCAGGTCATGCAGCCGATGGAGCGGTAGCCCTGGGCGTAAAGCGGGCTGTGGGGAATATTGTGCTTCCGGATATACTCCCAGATTTCCTCGCGCGACCAATTTGCCATCGGATTCAATTTGACAATGTCAGGCCCGCTGGCGCCGTTCAACGCGTAAAGCTCGATTACGCCGATGCGCGCGCGGGCCTCCGATTGGCTCCGGCGCAAGCCCGTGATCCAGCAATCCAAGTCCTGCAGCTTGGATTGGAGGGGCAGCACCTTGCGCATCGTGCAGCAAAGATCCGGATCACGCGTCCACAATTCCGGGCCGTACGCCCCGGCCTGCTGCTCCACCGTGAGATCGGGAACAATGGATTCAATTTTCCACCCGAAGAAATCCTCCAGCCGCTTGTGCAACTGCAATGTTTCGGGAAAGAGCAATCCGGTGTCAAGTGTAAATACTGGAAATTCCAGGCCCGACGCCTTGGCCACGTGCATCATGACCAGGCCGGACCCCTGGAAGCTCGTGCCGATGGCCGCGCGCGCCCCAAAACGGTTCCAGGCCCAGCCCAGGATGTCCTCGGTTTCCATGTTGGAAAACTGCGCCTCCAGCGCCGCCACGTCGCGCGCCGTCAGCTTGCCGGATTCCTGTGTTGGGATTGCCGTTTGCATTAGACCGCGAGTTTTTCCGGCAACAGGACGCGCTGGGAAAAGTCCCCGAACCGCTCTGCGCCGATGCGTTCGCGCGCGAACCGACTGAACAACGGACGCAATTCATTGACCAAGTCCTCATTCTTGACGCTTTCCCTGTAAAGGGCGCCTAGTCGCGTGCCGGACTGGTTGCCGCCGAGGTAAAGTTGATATTTTCCGGGTGCCTTGCCTACCAGCGCCAGCTCCGCCGTGTAGGGACGCGCGCAACCGTTGGGGCAGCCGGTCATCCGAATGATGATCTCCTCGCCGTCCAGACCCACTTCCGCAAGCAATTGCTCCAGGCGCGTCAAGATATCCGGCATCACCCGTTCAGATTCTGCCAGCGCCAGCCCGCACGTCGGCAACGCCGGACAAGCGATGGAAGCCCGGCGAATGACGGTGCCCTGGTCCTCCACCGGCACGCCGTGCGCCGCCAGCACCTCGGTGATCCCGTTCCGGTCCTCCGCCTTGATGTTGACAAGCAAAATGTTCTGCGAAGGCGTTAGACGCAAATCCGGTTTAAACCGTTCCACCACGCTGCGCAGGCCAGTCTTGAGGCGGTAATCGCCCGCGTCCTTGATGCGGCCATTTTCCACGAAAAGCCCGAGAAAATAATTGCCGTCGAATTGTTGGCGCCATCCATAGAGGTCGCCCTGAATGGTGAATTCAAACGGGCGCGCCGGCGCCAGATCGAAGCCCAGGCGCCGTTCCAATTCCTGGCGGAACCATGGAACACCGCGCTCTTCGATCACATACTTGAGCCGGGCGTGCTTACGGTTGGTGCGATCGCCAAAGTCGCGATGGATCGTGACCACACCCTTGGCCGTCTCAACGACCTGGCCGGGCGTGACAAAACCGATAACATCGGCAAGCCGCGGATACGTCTGCGCGTTTCCGTGGCTCATGCCAAGGCCGCCGCCGGCCAGAAGATTGTAACCGGCCAGACGGCCCTCTTCGATAATCGCGACAAATCCGCAGTCATTTGTAAAAACATCGATGTCGTTGAGGGGAGGAATCGCAAACGCCACCTTGAACTTGCGCGGCAAATACGATTTGCCGTAGAGCGGATCGACAAAGGATTCGTCTTGCGCGGTCAACTTCAATTCCACGCCCTCGACCCAGATTTGATGATAGGCGCGGGTCCTGGGCAGGAGGGCGTCGGACACGGTCTTTGCATGGTGCTGGATTTCATCCACCAGCGGGCTGGCCGCCGGAGTGGGAGCCGCCATGACGTTGCGATTAACGTCGCCGCACGCGGCAAGAGTCGTCGCCATCGCCTCATTGAGCCCCTTCATAAACCCTCCAAGACCGCCTTTGGTGATGCCGTGAAATTGAAAACCCTGGCGGGTCGTGATCCGAAGCGTGTTATTGCCGAATTGCTGGCACAGACGATCAAATGCCAGGTAAACATCAGGATTGAGAGAACCGCCCGGCAGCCGCCCACGAACCATGAATATATACTGTTTAGCTATTTTGCGCTTATCGCGGTCGTCCTGTTGATAGATTCCGTGAAACTTCAGGAACTCGTAATCGTCCTCCGAAAATCGGTCTTTGGCAGAGTCGTCCAAAGTCTGTCGGATCGTGCCAACGAGCAACGGATCACGGGTCTTGAGACCTTCGTTGCGAGTCGGCTTCGGAGCTGTTTCCGGGGCAATCATAAGTGACTTACTAATGTTACTAATATATAGTAGACATTAACTTTGCCACATTGTCAATGCCTTAGCAAGGGCATTGCGCTCAGGGAGCCTCTGCTCCAAACCTTTATCGCGCATTGTCCGGCCAAATTCTTAATCGCTTCTCACTTGAAGCGCCCCGGAATTGCTGTTACAGAGTCGGCAAACAGCGCACGCGACGTTGAGAATTTTATCCGACGCCATCATGAAAAGACAACGAAGCATTCCGCATTTCCGTGAGACGAGGTGCGGTTTCATTTTGATTTTGGCGTTGACGTGGGCTGCCGTTTGGCGATGCGACGACGCCAAATCCGATGAGTGGCGGGAAAGAATGGAGCCTATCGTTCCACAAAGTTACCTCTGCCGCCACATTGCCACGCCAATTGTCGTTGACGGAAAGCCGGACGACGCCGCGTGGGTCGATGCGCCATGGACCGCTGATTTCGTGGACATTCAAGGCGTCGCGGGGCCAAAGCCGCGTTTCCACACGCGCGCGAAGATGCTTTGGGACGACGATTATCTCTACGTTGCCGCTGAGATGGAAGAACCGCACGTCTGGGCTACGCTGACCCAGCACGACTCGGTCATTTTCCAGGACCCCGATTTCGAGGTTTTCATCGATCCGGTTGGCGATACGCACAATTACTACGAATTCGAGCTCAACGCGCTGAACACCACTTGGAACTTAATGCTCGACAAGCCCTACATGGATCAAGGCAGACCCAAGAATGTCCGGGACATTCCCGGGATCAAGACCGCCGTCCACGTGGACGGCACGCTCAACAATCCCGCCGACATCGACCGGGGCTGGAGCGTTGAAATTGCGTTGCCGTGGAAGGTTCTGGCTGAACACGCCCGCCACCCCGGACCGCCCACCGAAGGCGAGCAGTGGCGCATTGACCTCTCCCGCGTCGAGTGGCAAATCACCACCGAAGGCGGCGTTTACAAAAAAGTGCCGGATGCGCCCGCGGATAATTGGACATGGTCGCCGCCCGGCTTGGTGGACATGCATCGGCCCGAAATGTGGGGAGTGCTGCAATTCACACGCAAGCCCGCAAGCCAGAACGTTTCTGTCGCGCCGATTCCCGGCAAACCCGCGCGCGATCTGGCGCTCAACGTTTACTATGCACAAAGGGATTTCTGGAAGGCACACGAACGTTGGGCCACCAACCTGTTCGAATTGACATTGAGCACCGGCGCGGTTCCCTCCGACATCGAGTCACCCGTCGTGGAACCGACCACGGACGGTTACGTGTGCTCGGTTGCTTACAACGACGGCGGGCGCCGCCACGTCTGGCGAATACGCCAGGATCGCCTGCTTAAACTGGACGAAACGCTGCCGGTGGAGACGGAGGTCTTTCTTGCCGCCGCAGCGGAGAAGGACGGCGATGTCGGACGCCGCGCGGCGTATTTTCTTCTGGACAACATGCCCGCCAGTGACCGCGCCGCGCTAAGTAGTAATTATCTTTTGGAGAATCTTTCGCTCGCGATGGCGGCACGGACCAATTTTCCCTGGGCCGCGTACGTGCCGGAACGAGTGTTTTTCAACGACGTGCTGCCTTACGCGTCGCTGGACGAGCCGCGCGATCCGTGGCGGGCGGATTTTTACCCAATGGCTTCCAATATCGTGCGCAATTGCAAGACAGCAACCGAGGCCGCGCAGGCGTTGAACCGGGAGATCTTCAATGAGGTAAACGTTCACTACAATCTGGGCCGGAAGCGAAACAATCAAAGCCCGGCGGAATCGATAGAACAAGGCAAAGCCACTTGCACCGGTCTTTCGATCATTTTGGTGGACGCGTGTCGCGCGGTCGGCGTGCCGGCGCGAATTGCCGGCGTTCCGGAATGGGCGCAGAAGGATGGCAACCACACATGGGTTGAAATTTGGGACGGCGACTGGTTTTTCACCGGCGCCGATGAATATGACAAGAACGGACTCAACCGCGCCTGGTTCAACAGCGACGCGGCCAAAACCGTCCGCAGCACCAATCCTCTCAATCAGATTTACGCGACGAGCTGGCGCCGGACCGGCCAGTATTTTCCGCTGGCGTGGGACCTGGCTTCGCGCGATGTGCCCGGCTTGAATGACTCCGCCCGCTATGCCCTGCTGGAAGCCGATACAAACGCCACGGCGACCGTTGTGCACGTGCGTCTGCGCGACAAACCCGATGGCGAGCGATTGTTTGCCGATGTTGAACTGCGTTCCGCCGACGGCCAGCTACTGGCGCGCGATCACACCCGCGCCGGCACGGCGGACTTGAATGACATGCCGGACTTCACGTTGCCGGACCATGCCGCGAGCGCGGTTTTTCGTTTCGTGCGGGACGGCCAGGCAAGGGAAAAGACCGTGTCCTGCACTTCGTGTTTGACTTCGCACACGCTTGATTTTGTATGGAGCGAACTTGCTCCGGCGCCGCCATCGGTTCTGCGCGCCGAAGCCTGGCTGGCCCGTCCCGAGGCGGATCGCGGCGCGCCGCCCGATTTCACTTTCGCCCGTCCCGAGGCGGAGCGATTGATTTCGCTTGCCTGGGACGACGTTTGCAAAACCAGGGCCGAATCGGCGTCGGAAGAATTGTCCGCGAAAAAAATCGAGATCGGTGACAAGACCCTCAAATGGATGGAAAAAACCTTCGGCAGCGCGCCGGATGGCAAGCACAGCCTTTGGATCACGCTGCACGGCGGCGGCCAGACTACCACGGAGGAAAACGACAGAAACTGGAGGGGTTATTTCGGACGGTACGAATTTCCGCCGGGCAGCATCAACGTCGCGCCGCGCGCGCCCGCCGACACCTGGGACATGTGGCACATCAAAGAGGTGGACGGGCTGTTGGACCGGTTGATCGCCGACATGGTGTTGCAGCGCGGAGTGGATCCGAACCGCGTTTATCTCATCGGCTACTCCGCGGGAGGCGACGGCGTTTATCAACTTGCCCCGCGGCTGGCCGACCGCTTCGCCGCCGCCGGGATGTGCGCGGGGCATCCCAATGACGTGACTCCGGAGGGGTTGCGGAATCTGCCGTTTTTCCTGTACATGGGAGGGGCGGATGCCGCCTACAACCGGAACACGGTCGTGCGCGAATACAGCGCGAAGATCGACGCATTGCAGGCGGGTGATCCTGAGGGCTATGTACATCGTCTTACGGTGTATCCGGGTTTGCCGCACAATATGCAGAACCGCGAGGCCGAGATGATTCCGCGAATGGCACCGCTAAGGCGCGACGCGTGGCCAACGCGCGTGGTGTGGAAACAGAGCGCCCGCGCGCTGCACACGCGATTTTATTGGCTGGAACGGGACCCCGACGCGGTGCGGCCCAGCGAGATTTATGCCGCGCATGTGGAAGGGCAAACCATTAGCATCGAGGCGCCCGGGACTGGGAGCGTGACGCTTCGGCTGTCCGACGCGCTGGTGGATCTGGACCGTCCGGTGCGCGTGGTGGCGGGCGGGCGGGCGGTTTTTGACGGCAGTGTTTCGCGTTCGTTTGCAGCGGTCGTGCGGTCGTTGCAAGAACGTGAAGACCCGGACTCGGCTGCCACGGCGCTGCTGCCAGTTTCGTGGTGAGGCCCGCCCATACATTCTCCAACGCTGCCGCTCTTTTCATCGGGGCTTTTGCGGCGTCGTTGGTTTGCAGTTCAGCGCAGAGCGTGGTCGCGCCGGGGGCCAGCCTCGAAAAACTCTCGTGCGATTTCTCCTTCACCGAGGGGCCGACGTGCGACGCGACGGGCAATGTCTTTTTCACCGACCAGAACAACAACCGGATCATGGAGTGGAGCGTGGATGGTGTGCTCTCGACCTTCATGCAACCGACCGGGCGGGCCAATGGAATGTATATGGACGCCAAAGGCAACCTGATCGCCTGCGCGGACGAAAAAAACGAGCTCTGGTCAATCGCGCCCGACAAGACGGTCACAGTGCTGATCAAGGATTTCCAGGGCAAATACCTCAACGGCCCAAACGATGTATGGGTCGCTCCCAACGGCGAGATGTTCATCACCGATCCGTTTTACAAGCGCTCCTGGTGGGACCACCAAACGATGGCGCTGGACGGCGAGCAGGTGTATCATCTTTCGGCGGACGGAAAAAACCTGACGCGGGTCACCAGTGATTTCACAAAGCCCAACGGCATCACGGGAACGCCGGACGGCAAAACGCTCTTCGTGTCCGACATCGGCGCGGGGCGCACCTACAAGTACGACATCCAGCCGGACGGCTCGCTGGCCAACAAGGTGCTGTTTTGCGCCAAGGGGTCCGACGGCATGACGATTGACGAACGGGGCAACATCTACATCTGCGGCGACGGGGTCACTGTATTTGACAAGACGGGAAAGCGGATCGACCACATTGACGTGGCGGAGCCGTGGACGGCCAACGTCAGCTTTGGGGGCAGGGACCACAGAACGCTGTTCATCACGGCCAGCAAATGCCTTTATTCGATCCGGTTGAACTTTAAGGGCGCCAACCCGTCAAAATAGGATTTCCTCCGGAGCGTGGGGTGAAATTCGCTCCTACCGCTGCCGACGCGGCGGCGCACGACACAGCCCAGCAGTTGACACCGAGGTGGAATCGTCTATCTTTAGCGTGTTGAAAAACTGGCTGGCCATTTTGTTTTGCGTTGCGCTGGTTGTGTCGCAAGCGGCGTTTGTGACCGGGGCGGGAGATTTCGGGAACGAGAAAACCAAAGCGCCCGAGTGTTGCGGCCATTGTGACCGTTGTAAGGGGCAGTGCTGCTGTCTAAACAAAAATCTGCCGGCCTCGTCTCACCGGGTTCCCGCTGTCCCCTCACACAGAGTGTCTCAAAATGACTGGCAGGTCTTTGTCGCCGTTACGACTCAAATGCTGTCCCAAACGGCGTCCGAACCGTTCACCTTTTGTCCTCCATTCCTGTTTTGTTCGTCCTTTGCAGCGCCGCTGTACCAGCGGAATTGCAGCTACTTAATCTGATTCGTCTTCCACGCCCGTAGTGTGCCCATTTGGGTCGAATGATGGATGGGGTGTATTCTCATCCATTCCTTCGGAACATTTTCGTCGCGTCTAATTTCCTTGTAAAGATGAACTATAAAATATCATTGTGCCTTTTTGCGCCTGTCCTGTTGTTCGAAATGAGCGGCTCGGGATTTGGCGCTTCGACGACAGATAATACCGCTCAGGCTCTTTCTTTGACCGAGGTCGTCAATGAGGCGTTGAGCAATAATCCCACGCTGATGGCCGCCAATGCGACTTGGGAAGCGATGAGAGAACGCATTCCCCAGGCGCGGGCGTGGGCCGACCCCCGGCTGGGATTCGACCAACGGGTGACTCGTTTTGTCGGGGTGCCACCCAACTCGTTCGATGATGAGAAACTGATGGCCGAAGAGACTGTGCCTATTTCCGGCAGGAACCGGCTTCGCGGGGATGTCGCGACGGAAGAAGCGGCGAGGGTGTTGGAGGAGCTTCGGCGCAAACAACTAGACGTAGTCGCCAAGGCACGAGCGGCGTATTTCCGTCTGGGCAATTCCTACAAACAACTCGAACTGAACCGGAAAAATTCGGATTTGCTCAAGCAGTTCGCGGAAATCAGCCGCGCGAAAATGGCGGCGGGGAACAGGACGCAAGCGGATGTGTTAATCGCCGACACTGAATTGGCGAAGCTGGATGAAGCGCAATTTGATTTTCAGCGCGAAATTTCCGAGGCGCGCACCGAATTGAACGTGCTGATGAATCGGCCTCCGGAATCGCCTGTGGGGCGTCCCGGTGATTTGGCATTTGAGCCGGTGGATTTGTCACTGTCGGACCTTGAAGGATTGGCGTTGGCCAACCGCCCGGAATTGGTCATGGCGCAACGAAAAATTGAGGCCGCGCAGGCCCGGCTGAAAGCGGCGCGAAAGGAATGGATTCCTGACCCGAGCTTTCGTGTGGAGGGAGACCGCTACAACGGCGCCGGGCAGGCGGTCAGCGAACTTGACGCCGGATTTTCGGTCGACCTGCCGTGGTTCAATCGTTCCAAGTACCGGGCCGCAATCCAGGAGGACAAAAAAATGTTGGAGGCGGCGCAACATGAACTGGAAGCGGAGCGAAGTGAGACGTTGGGAATGGTGGTGGATCAATTTCACCGGGTTGAAACGTTTCACCATCATACTCGGTTATACCGGGCCAAGCTGTTGCCGCTGGCACGGGAGAGCGTCAACGCGCAGCGCGTCGGCTATGAGTCTGACAAGACCAGCATTTTGGAGATTCTGACGGCGCAGGAAACCGCGCAGGACGTTGAGGCGATGTACTGGGATCACTTGACGCACTACAAGACGGCGCTGGCGGAATTGGAATCATTGATTGGCATTGATCTTCCCGGCGGGTCAACAAATTCGGCTTCTGAACATCATCACAACGAGGAAGGCAGCACACATGAATAAATCACCCTGTTTCAGTAGAGCAATTTTGGCGCTGGCGCTTGCGCTTCTTGCGGGAGCGGCCACGGTTCTCCTTGATTCCTGTAAGAAAGGCGGCGCGGAATCGAAGCCCGCGGACGTGGATTACTACACCTGCACGATGCACCCGTCTGTTCGCTCGCAAGACCCGCATGGGAAGTGCCCGATTTGCGGGATGGATCTGGTTCCCGTCAAAAAGAAGCCTGCACCCGAGAGCGAATCTTCTGGAACGAACACGAACAATATGTCCGGCATGGAAAGCGGGCCGAAAACGGAGACTGAAGAACAACCGAGCGAATTCACGGTGCCGGTCGAGCGACAGCAGCAGATCGGCGTCACTTACGCGACGGTGAAGAGAGAGCCATTTCACCACACGATTCGGGCCGTCGGGGTGGTTGCGACCGACAAACGGCGGCGTTGGGAGTATGTGCCTCGAGTTGAGGGCTACGTTCAGAAACTGTTTGTGTTCTCGCCCGGTGAAGTCGTTGAGAGCAATGCGCCGGTGTTGACCCTCTACAGTCCGGAACTATTCACCGCGCAGAAGGAGTTTGTGAATGTCCTCCAGATGCGTGACCGCGCGCGCTCGAACAACAGCCCCGATGTTTTGAGCAGCGCCAATAATCTCGTGACGGCCGCCAAAGAGCGGCTGCGTCTCTGGAACATCACCGATGAGCAGGTTTCCGAGTTGGAAGAGAGCCTCAAGCCTCAGGAATATTTGACTCTCCATTCGCCATTCAAAGGGATCGTGGAAGATATAGGCGTGGAGCAGGGGCGCAAAGTCATGGCGGGCGACCGACTTGTGGACATCGTCGACCTTTCGGTTGTGTGGGTATGGGCGCAATTTTATCAGGAAGACCTGTCCATGCTGACGAACGGCCTTCCCGTCATTATTACAACGTTCTCGTACCCGGGAGAAAAAGTTGACGGGAAAATCTCAATAGTGGACCCGTTCATCAACGATGCCACACGCACGGTCCGGGTGCGGATTGAAGTGAACAACCCCGGTTTGAAATTGCGTCCCGATATGTATGTGGACGTTGAATTATCGATGGACATGGGCGAGGGCCTGGCGGTGCCTGTCGGGGCGGTTCTGCCAACGGGATTGCACAACGTCGCCTTTGTGGATGAGGGGGACGGCAAACTGGAGCCGCGATACATTGAGCTTGGCCGCGAATATGGCGATTTCTACGAAGTAAAAGCGGGCTTGAAGGAAAACGAGCGGGTCGTCACCAGCGCCAATTTTCTGATCGACGCCGAAGCCCAAGTCCAGGGCGCTTTGAAATCGTGGTAGGCCAATGCTCATGGACGCCAACCCATCAAACTCCGCAATCGAGCGCAAGCCTTTCATGCTTGAAAGGATCATTGAGGCGAGCGCGCGCAACGTCTTCCTTGTCGTGGTCCTCGCCATTTTCGGCGTTGTTGGAGGTTTTTGGGCCTTGACGAGGACGCCGCTCGACGCGATTCCCGATTTGAGCGATGTTCAAGTGATTGTTTACACGGACTGGGAAGGCCGTTCGCCGGACCTGGTCGAAGACCAAATCACCTATCCGATTACCACCAAATTCATCGCCGCGCCGAAGGTAAAATTTGTTCGGGGTGAATCGATGTTTGGCAAGTCCTTTGTGTATGTGATTTTCGAGGATGGAACGGACATCTATTGGGCGCGCTCGCGCGTGATTGAGTACTTGAATTCCATCCGCGGCAGCCTGCCGGAAGGGGTGAACCCAGTCATAGGCCCGGACGCCACCGGCGTGGGTTGGGTTTATGAATACGCGCTGGTGGATAAAAGCGGGAAACATAATTTGGCTGATTTGCGCTCATTTCAGGATTGGCATTTGCGCTACGCCCTTGAATCGGTCAAGGGGGTGGCCGAAGTGGCGTCGGTCGGGGGCTTTGTCAAAGAATACCAAGTCGATCTGGACCCCAACAAATTGGCCGCCTACGGCATTCCGATCAGCAAAGTGGTTGATAAAATTCGAGCTTCCAATGGCGACGTAGGGGGCAAGATTTTTGAAGCCGCTTCCACGGAGTACTACGTGCGGGGCCGCGGATATATCAAGAGCGTCGAGGATATAGAATACGTTCCGCTCAAAACACAAAAGGGGACGCCAGTTTACGTCAAAGATATTGGGACGGTGCATCTCGGCCCCGATCTGCGGCGCGGCGTGGCCGAGTTGAACGGGGAAGGCGAAGTGGTGGGGGGCATTGTGGTGATGCGCTACGGCGAAAACGCGCTCACGGTCATTGACGGAATCAAGAAGAAGCTCGCCGAAATCAAATCGTCGCTGCCCGACGGAGTGGAAATCATTCCCACCTATGATCGCAGCGAACTGATCAGGCGTTCCATAGCCACCCTGCGCGAAAAGCTGATCGAGGAAAGCATAGTGGTGGCGCTGGTGTGCCTGGTGTTTCTCTGGCATATCCGCTCGGCGCTGGTGGCGATTATCACCCTTCCCATTGCCATCCTGCTTTCGTTCCTGCCGATGTTCTGGCTGCACCTGACCTCGAACATTATGTCGCTCGGCGGCATCGCCATCGCGATTGGCGCGATGGTCGATTCGGCCATCATCATGGTGGAGAACGCCCATAAATATTTGGAACGTTTTCGAGACGAGAAGGGGCGCGATCCAACGAACGCGGAACGGACTGAAGTGATTATCGCCGCGGCAAAGAGCGTGGGGCGCCCTTTGTTTTTTGCGTTGCTGGTCATCACGGTCAGTTTCATCCCGGTATTTTCCCTCGTAGCCCAGGAAGGACGATTGTTCAAACCGCTGGCCTATACGAAAACGTTTTCGATGTTCTTTGCGGCGTTGCTCGGAGTGACCCTTGTGCCGGTGCTGATGCTGCTATGGATTCGCGGCAGAATAACGCCGGAAAAGAAGAATCCGGCGAATCGTTTTCTAATTTGGACCTATCGGCCACTTGTGAATTTCGTGCTGCGTTTCCGGTGGCTCACCTTGATTGTGGCTTTGCTCGTGATGGGCGCGACAGTCTATCCGTTCAAGAAACTCGGCAAGGAATTCATGCCGCCATTAAACGAGGGCGATATTTTGTACATGCCCACCGCCGTTCCCGGCATCTCCATCGAGGAAGCGGCCAAGATTTTGCAAATTCAGGACCGCATGTTGCGGAAATTTCCCGAAGTGGAAAGTGTGTTCGGCAAAGCGGGCCAATCTGAAACCGCCACCGACCCCGCGCCGCTCTCCATGATTGAAACGGTGGTGAAGCTCAAGCCGCCGGAACAATGGCGGCCCGGCATGACTTGGGAAAAGCTGCTGGCCGAGATGAATGCGAACGTGAAAACGCCCGGGATGGCGAATATTTTCTGGATGCCCATTCAAACGCGCACGGAAATGTTGACAACTGGCTTTCGTTCGATTCTCGGCATCAAGGTCTTTGGTCCCGATCTCGGGGCGATCCAAGACATCGGCGTGCAAATCGAAAAAGCATTGAGTGATTTCCCCAATACGCGCAGCGCCTTCGCGGAGCGAACAACCGGCGGCTACTTCCTTGATATTACCCCGAATCGCAAAGTGGCGGCGCGTTATGGGCTGACGGTGGGCGATGTGAACGACATCATCGAAACAGCCATTGGCGGAAAAGCCATCGCGACAACGGTTGAAGGCCGCGAGCGTTATCCCATCAACGTTCGTTACGCGCGTGATTTCCGCGAAGACCTCGACACGCTCAAGCGGGTGCTGGTGCCGTTGCCGATGGTTGGCGAGACGTCACCCGCTCAAATTCCCATTTCGATGTTGGCGGACATCAGTTACAAAACCGGCCCGCCGTCGATTCGCAACGAGAACGGCCAGCTTGTCGGGTTCGTGTTTGTGGACATTACCAGCGATGACATTCAAGGATACGTCGATGCGGCGTCCAAACACATCAGCGAGACGGTGAAATTTCCGCCAGGCTACTATATCCAATGGGCCGGCCAGTTTGAATATCTCAAGAGCGCGGAACAGCGGCTCAAGTTAGTCGTGCCGATCACCCTGTTGATCATTTTCATGCTCCTGTATTTGAACACGAAGTCAGTGGCCAAGACAGCGATTGTCCTGCTTGCGGTGCCCTTTTCGCTCGTTGGCGCGTTCTGGTTCCTTTATTGGCTGGGGTACAATATGAGCGTGGCGGTATGGGTCGGCTTAATTGCGCTGGCGGGACTTGATGCTGAAACCGGAGTGGTCATGTTGCTCTATCTTGACCACGCCTGGGAGAAGTTCCGCGCCGAGGGCCGCATGAAAACCATGGACGATCTGCGGGCGGCGGTGATTGAGGGGGCGGTCAACCGCGTGCGGCCCAAAGTCATGACAATCTGCGCCATTCTTTTTGGGCTGTTGCCTATCATGTGGTCGCCTACAACTCAAAGTGGAGCGGATGTGATGAAACGCATCGCTGCTCCGATGGTCGGCGGTGTTATCACCTCGGGAATTTTGGAATTGTTGTTGTACCCCGTGATCTATGTTCTCTGGCGCCGACGGCATCTCGGAAAAATGCCGCCGTCGTCAGAGTCTCCGGCGGCATCAATAAAAATAACATCGGCTTAAATAGCACTATTCCTTCTCGATCGCCTCGGAAAGCTCTTCGTAGTAATCACGGAACAAGGAGCGCAGCGAGAGGGGCGGGGTATCACTGGTTTGCGGGTCGAGACCGGAGAGTTTGCCGCCGAGATAGAGTTGCCGCATTCTTTGCTGGGCCGCCGCGATAAGGGTCTGGTCCTCCAGGTAATATTGTTCGTGATGGAACCATTTTGCCCACAGGGCGTGCCACAGGGAGATGGGATCGGTGTCGATCTTGGCCAGCTCGATCCAGCCGCATTTGCAGACGATGAAGGTCAGCTTAACGGGACGCCGGATGAACCAGCGCCACCTGCCTTCCGGACTGTGCCACAAAACAGCTTCACCGGGCGGAAGCAATATTTTGGAGACGCGCTTGACGCCGGTGCGGCCGCAGTCTTTCTTGCGGCAGCGGCGCGCAATGCGCTTGTACTGGCGGTAGAGCAACCACAAAAGCGCGATCACGGCAACGACCGCGGCCGCGCCGAGAAAAAAATGGGTATTCATAGGAAGCCACTCGAGTCAGGGTTGAACCGGAACCGGTTTGCCGGCTTCGTTGATGGCGACGTACACAACTTCAGCCTGGGTCACGCGCGCCGTTTCATGCGGCGCCAGGGCGCGCGTGGCTTCCACGGTGACGCGAACGGTGATCGACGTCGTGCCGATCTT
Source organism: Vulcanimicrobiaceae bacterium (assembly GCA_035511075.1). Taxonomy (GTDB): domain Bacteria; phylum Verrucomicrobiota; class Verrucomicrobiia; order Limisphaerales; family Palsa-1400; genus DATAUD01. Next base: position 74,964 of record DATKFW010000005.1, on the reverse strand, counting down.
CACGGTCTCGGTGTAGAAGCTGACGAGATCTCCAACGAAAACCGGGGCGATGAACTTGACCTCATGCATGGCCGCGGTCACCAACTTCCTGTCCGAACGCTTGTGCGCCTCCACCGCACCGGCCATGTCGATGGAACTAAGGATGACGCCGCCAAAGATCGTGCCCAGGTAGTTGGCGTCGCGCGGCATCATGACAAGACGAATGGCGGGTTGAAGATCGATGGAATCCGGCGGCGAGTTTCCCCGCGGCCGATCGGGCACTGATGCGGTATTGCCAGTCCGCGCCGCGTCGTTGCGGGTCCCGGCCCGGCGCCGCCTCGCATTTGCTGAGGCGGTCTTAATCATGGGACGATGTTGTCTCCAACGCGGTGAAATGATTTGCCGCCAGCATTTGTTGAGCGAGCCGGTAGCTGGCGCGATCCGCGTTGCGGTGAACTCCGCGAAACTTTTCCTCGATGCGCAGGCGGGACGCGGAGCAGAAATAGTCCACCAACTGGAGCAGCTCGGCCTTGTTGGCGCCCGCCGGGTCCTGTTTGATCAGCCGCTCGGCGCGCAGACACGTCGCGGTGATGGCAAACAATTCGGCGCCGATATCCACGAAACGGCCGAGCAAGAGTTGCTGGCGTTCCAGCTTCGGGCCGTTGCGAACCATGGCGTGAAAAACCGCCCGGGCCAGCTTGCGGCTCGTTCGCGACGCATAGCGGAAATTCCGGTTCAAAAGCGCGGGGCCGGAACGCCGGAGCTTGAATGGTTCCAGAGGCAACCATTGTTTGGGATACCACCGGGCATAAAACAGCGCGGCCTTCCCTGCCGCGCTGAGGCGCTGCGACAGGGGCAACTTTGAGTTGAGCGCGGCCCCGCTCACCTTCAGGTGCGGATCAAGGGCCTCGCGCGCGATGAACAATCGCATGATTTCGCTCGAGCCTTCGAAGATCGTGTTGATGCGGCAGTCACGCAGGTAGCGCTCCAGGGGAACCGGGGCTTCGCCGCGGGCCGCCAGTGATGCGGCGGTTTCGTACCCGCGTCCGCCGCGAACCTGGACGGCGTCATTGACGATCTCCCAGGTCTGTTCACTGCCCCACAATTTGCACATGGCCGCTTCGAGGCGGACGTCGGCGTGTTTGTCGCGATCGACGGCGCTGGCGGCCAGGAGCGTCATTGATTCCATTGCAAAGGTGCTGGCGGCCATGCGGGCAATCTTGTCGGCGATGGCGGCATGTTTGCCAATTGGGGCGCCCCATTGTGTGCGCTGTCCGGCCCACTGGCGGGTGATTTCCAGGCAGCGCTTGCTCAGGCCGATGCACGCGGCGGGGAGGGTCAAACGCCCGGTGTTGAGGGTCGTGAGGGCCACGCGGAGTCCCTTGCCTTCGGCAAGGAGAATGTTCTCGCGCGGGACGCGAACATCGGTGAAGCGCATCACCGCGTTGTAGAGCGCCGTCAATCCCATAAAGTGGCAACGGTGGGTGACTTCGACCCCGGGCCAGTCCGTCTCGACGATGAAGGCCGTGATTTGGTCTTTGCGCCTGGCACCGACCATTTTGAAAGGCGTTTTGGCCATGACCACGATGACGCCGGCTTTAGTGCCGTTGGTACACCAGAGTTTTTCTCCGTTGAGAATGAAGGATTTTCCATCCGGCGACGGTTCGGCGTGCGTCTGCATGGTCGCCGGATCAGAACCTGCGCCTGACTCGGTGAGTGCGAAGGCCGAAATTTCGCCGGCCGCAACGCGGGGCAGGTATTTGCGTTTCTGCTCCTCGGTTCCGAAGAGAATGAGCGGCTGAGGCACGCCGATGGATTGGTGAGCCGAAAGCAGCGCGGTGATGTTGCCGCAGTAACTGCCCATCAGCGTGGCCGCGCGGCAATAATTGGTCTGTGAAAGACCCAGTCCGCCATATTCCGGCGAAATCTTGATGCCGAACGCGCCCAGTTTGGCAAGTTCTTCGACCACAGGCGCCGGGATTTCTCCAGTGCGATCAATCGCGTCCGGGTCCACTTTGTCGCGCAGGATCGTTTCCAGTTTCTGGAGAAAAGCATCGCCCAGGCTGCGGTCCTCGGCGTTTTGGACGGGAAACGTATGCGGTAGGTCCAGCACGCCCATGAACAGGCCGCTGGCGAAGGACGGCTTTTGGGCGACTTCGCGCGCGGCTTCGGTCAATTCGAGGGCGGCGCGCTGGCCGGCGGACATTTTTGAAGTGTCGATCAGCGAACGCGGTTCGTCGACCGACGGCCCGGCTTGAGGCCTGGCGACGGGAGGCGTTGTGACTGCCACAGGCGCCTGTGGTGCGGGGCGCACGTCCGAGATCGGGTGCGCCAATGCGGGGCTTCCGCTGTCACCGTGATTGGAATCGGTCGCCGCGGAATAAAATCCTTTTCCGGTTGCCGCCATGCTGCGCAAGAGTGCGCAGGGAGCAAAATGGGCCGCGCCGCCGGCGGTCAGACGATCCATTGCGGCCACGAGGGTCGCAACGCCAACGGAGTCGGCGTAACGCAGCGGGCCGCCGCGGAACGGAGCGAAACCGGTGCCCATAATCATGGCGAAATCAACGTCGGCGGGGTCCGTGACGACTTGTTCTTCCAGACAGCGCGCGGCTTCGTTGACGATGAGGAGGACCATGCGCTCCTGGAGGTCCTTCCGGGAAAGCGGGCTGGCAGCGCGGTTCACAACCAACGAGGCGGCCTGTGGGTTTGGTTGGGGCGGTTTGCCCTTTCTATGCACATAATACCCGCGCCCGGCTTTACGGCCCAACATCCCGTCCTGGATCATTTTATTCAACGTTTCGGGAACGGTCATGCGATCCTGGTAAGTGGTGGCCAAGGTCCGGGCCACATGCCGGGCGACATCGATGCCAACTTCGTCCAGGAGGCACATCGGGCCCATGGGCATCCCGAAGTCGAGCATCGACTCATCGAGGTCCGTGATACTGGCGCCGGCTTCGAAGAGGTTTCCGGCTTCGACAAGATAGGGCATGAGGATGCGGTTGACGAGAAAGCCGGGGCTGTCCTTGACAACGACGGGCAGTTTGCCGATCTGGCGCACAAAATCCAGGGCGCGTTGGAGGACTTCCGGCGAGGTCTGGCGGCCGACGACTATCTCGACCAGTTGCATGCGGTGAACCGGGTTAAAGAAATGCAGGCCCAGAACGCGTTCGGGCCGGCGGGTGGTGGCGGCGAGTTCTGAAATCGGGAGGGCCGAGGTATTGGTGGCAAGGATCGTGTGGTCATCCGCAAGCTCGTCCAAACCTTGAAAAATCTTCTTTTTCAATTCCAGGTTTTCGACGGCGGCTTCGATTACCAGATCGCATCGAGCCAGCGACACCGGGCTTGATACGGGGGAGATTCGGTCAAGTCCCTCGCGGACTTCGCGCGGGCTGAAGGCGTGTCGTTTGGCGCCGTCCTGGTAAATCCTGGCGATAGCGGCCATTCCTTTGGCGACCGCTTCCGTATTAATATCCTTCAAAATGACAGACAACTGGCGTGAGCTTAGCCATTGCGCGATGCCGGCGCCCATCACGCCGGAGCCGATGACTGCGGTGCGTGTGACGGCGCTTTGGGACGGCGTGGAACCTGCGCCGGGCAAGGTCTGTTTTTTTGCGCGCTCCTGGAGGAAGAACACGCGAATCAGGTTGCGGCACGCGTCGGTTTGGACGAGTTCGACGATGCCGTCGCGTTCCAGTTCCAACGACTCCGGGATTGACCTGGAAATGCCGGCGGTGACGACCTCCAGCGCCTTGGTCACGGCCGGGTAATGGCCGCGCGTTTTCTTCAGCGTCTGGGAGCGCGCCCGGGCGGCGATTACGGAGGCGGCCAACCGATTGTTGACCAGGCGGTGGCCTGAACGGCGCGGTTTGCCGCGGCCGACCATTCGGGCGGCAACATCCACGATGTATTCCACGGGAGCCAATTCGTCCACCATGCCGCATTTCAATGCCTGCTTTGCCGCGAGCGTTTTTCCGGCCAGGATGACACCCAAAGCGCGAGGCAAACCAACCAGGCGCGGCAGGCGCGTCGAACCGCCCCAGGCCGGCAACAGACCCAGGAGGGTTTCCGGCAGCCCGATTTTGGTCGCGCGGTCGGACGAGGCGACGCGATAATCGCAAGCGAGGCAGAGTTCGTAGCCGCCTCCCACGCACGCGCCGTGAATGGCTGCGACAGTGGGGATTGGCACCGCGGCCAGACGATTCATCACCGTCTGGCCCAGGTTGATCAAGTCGCGCACGTCGTGAGGCGAAGCGTTGTCGCTCATCATTTTGAGGTCCGCCCCGGCGATGAAAATGGAGCGTTTGGCGCTGGTGAGGACCACACCGCGGAGTTGCGGCGCGCCGGCGATAAAGTCCAGTTCCTCGCTTAGTTCGTTGAGTGTGCGGGGGTCGAAGATATTTGCGGCGGAACCAGGACGGTCAAACGTGAGCACGCAAATCTGATCGTCGCGAACATGATGCCGTACCGTGCGGTGAGGCTGTTCCGGGGAAGGCGCGCCTGGAGGGGAGTCGGGCATGGAGCGCTCGAGGGGGCTTTGGAGCGCCTTGGCTGATTGGTCGGGGGCAAATGGCTGAGATGGCAATGTTTCGATCATAGGCAGTTCAGTTCCTTTCCAACCAGAGAGCGGCGCCCTGACCGCCGCCAACGCACAGACTGACCAGCGCGCGCCTGGCGTTGCGACGCTGTAGTTCCAGCAGGCTTGTCAAGATGATGCGCGCACCCGTCGCGCCGACCGGATGGCCCAGGGCGATGGCGCCGCCATTGACGTTGAGTTTCTCGGCGGGAATTTCACCCAGAGGACGCTCGCGGCCCAGGAATTTGCGCGCGAACTGTTCCGATTGCGCGCACTTCAACACGGCCAGCGTTTGCACGGCGAAAGCTTCGTTAATCTCGATGAGGTCGGCGTCGGCAATGGACAAACCCGTTTCCGCCTCCGTGCGCGCCATCGCGAATGCGGGGCCCAGCCCCATCCGGGTCGGGTCACAGCCGGCGTAAGCATAGCCGGTCAGGGCACCCAGGGGGGTCAAACCGAGTTGGGCGGCCCGCTGCTCCGTCATCACCAGGAGCGCAACGGCGCCGTCTGTGACTTGCGAGGCGTTTCCGGCCGTCACCGTGCCGGTGCGACGGTCGAACACGGGTTTGAGCTTCGCGAGCGCCTCACGGGATTGGTTGTCGCGCGGGCCGTTGTCGCGGGTCACGGCGACCGCCTTGGACGAAAGGAAAACGGGACAGATTTCATCGGCAAGTTTGTCGCGCGCCGCGATTGCGCGCTGATTTGACGCCAGAGCGAATGCGTCCTGTTCCTCGCGCGTCAAGTGGAACTCGCGGGCGAGCACCTCGGCGGTTTCGCCCATGTTAAGACCGCAGACCGGGTCGCTGAGGCCCATCAGGAGGCCCACGCGCGGTTGGAAGTCTGACGGACGAAAACGGGCCATGGATTGAAGACGCTGGCCGAGGCTCCTGGCGCGGCTCAAGCGATTGAACTTGGCCGCGGTAGTTTGCTTGAACAAAAGCGGAATGTTCGACATGCTCTCAGCGCCGCCGACGATGAAGACCGACCCGCGTCCGGCGAACATTTTCTCCTGGGCCACCGTGACAGCTTCGCAACCGGAAGCACAGTTGCGCTGGACGGTGCTGGCGGGAACGGACTCGGGGATGCCGGCGCGCAACGCGATCACGCGCGCGACATTGGCCGCATCCATGGGTTGCGCCACGCAACCGAAGATGACCTCGTCCACCAGGGCCGGATCCAGGCCGGTGCGGGTCAGCAGGGCGTTTACGGCAATGCGGCCGAGTTCATCGGCGCCGAGGGAGGCGAGGTCGGTGCCCGCCTTGCAAAACGGCGTGCGGACTCCTTCGACTATTACAAGACGAGATTTTCTTTTCATGGCAATGTTTCCGGGTTATTTCCGACGGCGGCGAAGGACGGACCGGAGCCGGGTTTCTGGTTATCGACGGGCGGCACCTTCGGACGGTAATCCACGAGTTTTTGTTCCTTTATCAAGGCACCCACGCCCTGAAGCAGGCGCATTTCCTCGGCGTTGTGGAACAGAATCCGGTTGGGCTGAATTTCGAGGTGGGTGGCGCAACGATCAGTGAGGTCGCGGCGCAGTCGGGCTTCGTCCACGCCGTTGAGCCTTTGGACATGGAGGATGAGTTCATCCAGTTCGAGGGGATCGTTGTTGACCTTCCGCAGTTCCACCTGCCAAGCGCCGACGTTCGGCGCGTCATCGAGCACGTGCTCCAGTTCATTGAAATCCACCAGTGTGCCCTTGATCTTGTCAAATTTCATCTGCTTGACCTCGGAGCTGCGCGAGATGTTGCCCACCAGCCGCGGCAGCGAGCGGCCACAATGCGGGCATGGCTCGTAGGTGAGGCCGCCGTCCGTGCAGTCGCCGGTGCGATAGCGCAACACCACGGTCCCGCGCGCCTCCAGCGGCGTGAACACCAATTCGCCCGGACGCCCGGGCGGCAGTGCCGCGCCAGTTTGGGGATCGACGACTTCCAGGATGCCGAGATCGGCATAGCAATGATAACCGCTGGAAGCCTGTTTGGACGGAAACGGGCATTCGGACCAGGCGAGCTTGGCTTCCGTGAAGCCGTAGATGGCCAGCACTTCCACGTCGCGCGCGCCCAGCTCGAGCGCAAGGTCGCGCAGTTTGTGGCGCAGGCCATCACTGACTTTTTCGCCGCCGAGCACGATTTTTCGCAGATTCTCGCAATGCACGCCTTCCTCGGCCGCCTGTTGAAGCAGGTGATAGACAAAAGTGGGAACTCCAATGAGTATATCGGGTTTGAATTTGCGGATGTGGCGGATATTGCCTTCCGTGCCCATGACCTTGCCTCCGCCGGAACTCATCGTCATTATGCCGCCGGCTGTGCCCGCGTAGTGCGCGAGCCAGAACGCCAGGTGGGGCGCGTAAGGAAGAGTGTTAAGCATTCGGTCCTCGGGCCGCGCGGCGCAGATTTCAACGAGGCGTCGTCCGGCAGTGGCCAGGCTGGTGAGATCGCGTTGGGTAAAGAAAACCGGGGTCGGTTCCGCGTTGCGGCCAGTCGTGAATGTCGCGAAGATCGGGCGGAACTCCTGTTCGAAATCCCGCCTCACCCGTTCGCGGCCGCGGGCGAGGGCGCGCAGGATCGTGCCTGGCCGCCGGGCGAGCAATTTTTCGTCAGGAACCAGGATGAAGTCCTTGAACCGCTGGGGTTCCGCGGGCGTGTTCAGCAAGTCGTTCTTTGAAGTGAAGGGCAACCGTTGCAGGTCCTCGAGAGTGCGGAACGATTCCGCGTCAAGGCCATGCTCACGGAACAATTTGCGGTAATGCTCCGAAAAGGGGAGCACGACGTCGCGCAGATAGCGCCGCAGTTGTTCAGCCTGCAATCGGCGAACAACCGGTTCAGAGAGATGTTGCCAATTCTTCCGGAGCGAGTTTGGACTCATGGCTTGCCTCCCTTCTGCTCACCAGCGATTTGATCTCCTGGAGATGCCACTCCGCGGCTTGCCGACCCAGGGCGATGAACTTGCCCGGGTGGCGGTAATCAAGCCAGCGATCGTCGTAAATGTCCGGACGCAGCACCACGTCGGCCATTTTGCACGACGCTTCGGCCATGCGAATCTGTCCGCTCTGAACGCTGCGCAGGAGGATTTCCAACATGCTTCCGCGTGCGAAATGATTCATTTGCCGCTCAACCGGGCGACTTCTGGAAAAGAACTTGCGTCCATTGGCCCCGTTTTGGCGAGCGGATTCCAGTTCCGCCAGGATGCCGCGACGAATGCGATCGGGCGTCGGAATGACGTTCACGGCAATGACGCGCGCGACGCCCATCTCCCGTAAAACGTCCACGGGCAGCGGATCCACAATGCCGCCGTCGGTGTAAGTTTCTCCATCGATGGTAATCGGCACGCAAATACCCGGTACCGCGCTGCTGGCATGGACAGCGGTGGCGACTTCGCCGCTGGAGAAGACCACGCGCTCGAGGGTTGCCAGATTGGCGGCGACGACGCGCAAGGGCCGCAGCAGATCGGCAAAGTGTTCGTGGGAGATCGATTGCATAAGGCGCTTCTTGACAGCGTTGCCCCGCAATAATCCGCGATGCGGAAGGAGGGTGAGATCCACCAGCGTCCAGAGTGCCCAGCGGGTTTCCAAGTCCCGCGCGAGCTTTTCCAGCTCGCGCCCATCGCACCCATGCGCCCAAAGAGCGCCGACATACGCGCCCATGCTGGACCCGGCGATTACGTCCACTTCGATGCCGTTTTCTTCCAACACCTGAATGACACCGATGTGCGCGAAGCCCTTGGCCGCGCCGGATGACAGCGCCAGCCCTACCAGACACCCGCCGATTTCGCGAGCGAGGCGCCGGAGGTCGGCGCCGAAAGAACCGGACGGCTCAGTTTGAGGCTCGGAGTCCTTGAGTCCGTCCGGTTTCGAATAACCGCGCACGAATATATGCGCCGGTCCGGCGACACGTTGAATATCGGAGTCAAAACTACCAATAGGTTCGCCCACAGCTAAACATACCACGGGCTTGACAGGAACGCCACTGTCGCCGCGTCGCGTACGCGCTTCGCGCAAGATCAGTTCGATACGATGGAGATCGCTGGCGGCAGGCCGCAGGAACAGATAGGCCAGGTTTGAACGATGGAGCAAATCAAAGAACCAGGGGGCGGGGCGTTCGTCAACGCGCGTTTGGATCAGGACATATTGAAAATGACGACTCAGTTTGCTCAGCAGCCAGTCCATTCTTGACGGGGCAGGCGGGTTGCTCCTGACAGACAGGGTCAGGCAATGGAATCCGGAGTTGGTCCTGCGCATTTGGGACCAGAGATTGCATTCTTCGTCGAAAAAGAGGGCCGGTCGCGCCCCATCGGCGCCGGGGGCTGTGTCGTCATGGCGTTCCAACCGCACGAGCACCACGGATGCCTCCGTTTCGGCGCACAAGGACTGGGCCAACTGTTGGCTGATGAGAGAATCGGGAAGTTGTTCTGCCAGAAAAGCCAGCGTGACGATCTGTCGTCGCGGTGATTCGTCGCCCGTCTCAGTGAGACGGATCGGCTCTCCGTTACCCTTGGATAATCGTCCAAGATTCATTAGCGACGCTTTCGCACCTGTTATGACCCGGGCAATACATTTTTCGCAAAGCTGAGATAAGCAGGTTTAGCACCAATTCTCAGAGGGCGTTACCAAGCATGGACCCACTTGGTCCGACGGTTTATTAAAGAACGTCCCTGTTTCGCATCGTCGGGTCACTCCGCATACCTATACGGTGTGAGGGGCGGCCATCTTGCGCGGCCTGCGCCTCAACTGGGCTCGGTATCGGATCAGTTCGGCGGGCTTCCGGCACCGGGCCCGAGCAGGATTTTGCCCGGCAGCGCCTCAGTGATCTTTCCGCCGTCCACAACGAGAACACCGTTGACGGCGACGTAGGGGAACCCGGTCGAATAGTGCAGCGGGTCGGTGTAGGTCGAATGCACGGCGACGTTGGCAAAGTCGCAGGCGACGATGTCGGCCGCCATTCCCTCGCGCAGCAAACCGCGGTCGAAGAGATGGGCGCGCGCCGCCGAGAGCGAGGTCATTTTCCGGACGGCTTCTTCCAGAGGAAGCAGTTTCTCGTCGCGGACGTATTTCGAGAGGATCTGCGCCGTGGAGGCCCATCCGCGCGGGTGCGATTTCTCCTTCGAGAAAATGCCGTCCTCGGCCTCGGCGGAGGAGTCGGTGCAGAAGGCGACGAGCCGGTGCTTCAAAGCGGCGCGCACGTCCTTTTCGTCCATAATAAAAATGATGTTCTCAGAGCTTGCCTTGTCGGCGATCACGATATCCATGAGGGCGTCGATCGGGTCCTTGTTCTCCTGGGCAGCGATCTGGGCGATCGTCAGCCCTTCGTACTTCTTGAGATCGGGATTCAAGACCGTGGCGATCATTATGCCGGTGGGGCCCCCCGCCCCGAGATACTCGTTTTCCCATTGGTCCGACGCCCGGAGCATGTCTTCGCGGGCGCGGCGGCGCAGGGCAGGGTCGCGCAGACGCGCCAGGAGCTTTTCAGTTCCTCCTTCGCGGATCCACACAGGCAGGCAGGCGTCAACGCCGTTTTCGCCGGCCGTCCAGGGATACTGATTGGCCGCCACGTCGAGACCTTCCGCGCGCGCCTGCTCCAAGCGCTCCAGCACATGAGGCATCCTACCCCAGTTCGGCTTGCCCGAGGTCTTCAAGTGCCAGATGTTGGCGGGAATGTTGGCCTCGCGCGCGATCCGAAAGACCTCGTCCATGGACGCGTCGATCCGGCTGGACTCGGAGCGTTGATGGGTGAAGTACACGCCGCCGTATCGCGCCGCGACTTTGGCCATTGCGATGATTTCGTCGGTCGAATTGTACATGTCGGGGACGTACTCAAGGGCCGTCGAGACGCCGAGGGCCCCTTCGCGCATCGCTTGCTCGACGAGCGCATCCATTCGCGTCAGCTCTTCCGGGGTCGCACGCCGGTCGCCTTCGCCAATGACCATCGAACGGATGGTGCCAAGGCCCACGAACGTGCCGAGATTGATGGCGGCGCCCTTTCGTCGGAAAGCGTCGAAATATCCGGAGAGCGTCGTCCAGTCGGGCCGGACGCCGTAATGCTTCCATGTCTCCTCGCCAAGCGCGACAAGGCGCGGATTGGTGGGAGCGATCGACTCCCCCTCACCCGTCACTTCCGTGGTGATGCCCTGAGTGATTTTCGAAGCGGCGCGCGGATCGACCAGGACGTTGTATTCCGATTGTCCGAGCAGATCGATGAATCCGGGCGTGACGATGAGCGCCCGCGCGTCGATCCGGCGCTTGGCGGCCGCCTTGCGATCCTCCGGGAGACTTCCAATGCCCGAGACGCGACCGTCGCGCACGGCGACATCGCCGCGGAATCCAGGCGATCCGGTGCCATCGACGACGAGGCCTCCCTCGAAAACGAGGTCATCCGGAGCATCGGCAGCTCGCGCGAGACCTGAAAGGGCGGGAACCAAAAGCGACAGGGCCAGAGTGATGATGCCAACGGATTTATTCATCGAAAATTTCCGGAAACGATGGATTCAGAATGTTTTTGTTTGTCCCTAAGGCGTACGGGTTCCAAGGCGTCGGCGTCTACTGCCTGCCCTCATTTTCTCTAGGGTCTGTAACTCTTGATCACCCACTCGCTGAGGATTTTGTCCGGCGCCTCCACGGCGTCGGAATCAATCACAAAGTCCTTCTGGCCCGTGTTTTGCCAGATGAGCTTCAGACCGAACTGGAAATCCTTGAAACGGGCCGCGCACAATTCCCGCACCGGCACCGATTGCTCCAGCGCCAGCGCCACCAGGCGGTCCGCCGCCGCGTCCGTAAAACTCAATCCCAGCTTGTAATGCTCCTGGAAGCGGGCGGCAAAATCATGGACCAATTGCCGGGCAACACTCCGTTCCTCCTGCTCATGCTCGCCCAAAAGCTTGTGCAATTCGGCGGCGGGGTTGTCCACCAATTCCCGCGTCACCACGAACCGCTGGACATGGGTCGAGGGCAGTTCGTATTTGAAATCGCGAAACACGCGCTCGCAAATCGTCATCAGTCCCCGGGCGCCGGTCGATTCGTCCCCCGACAACTCGGCAATGCGCCGCAATCCGTCGTCGCGAAAGAGCACCTCGATGCCGTAAGCGGCGAAAGTTTGTTCGTATTGCCGTATAATGCTGCCCTCGGAAGTTTTGAGGATGTTGAAGAGGTCCTCCACCTCCAGCGCCTGGCAGACCACTCGCACGGGCAGGCGGCCAATGAACTCCGGCTCGAATCCAAACTCGATGAAGTCGCGCGTCTGCGCCTGATCAAGTGGCGACGCCTCCGCGAGGTCCCTGGCGCTCGGCGCGGCAAAGCCGATTGCCGCCTCGCGCAAACGTTTTTTCACGATTTTTTCCAACCCTTCAAACGCCCCGCTGACAATAAACAAAATGTGCTTGGTATTGATGGCGGCCGGCGGTTTTTTTCCGCGCTGGGTCAAGTCCATCATCGCCTGGATTTGTCCGCTGATGTCATTGGGAGAGCGCGCGGGCACTTCGGTTTCCTCCATCAGCTTGAGGAGGTTGGTCTGCACGCCGCGGCCGCTGACGTCGCGCCCCGAGAGGTTGGGAGCCGAGGCAATTTTGTCAATTTCGTCGACGTAAATGATGCCATACTGCGCCCGGCGGAAGTCGCCCTCGGCGCGGCGCAGCAATTCGCGAACGAGGTCCTCGACATCGCCGCCAACGTATCCGGTTTCGGAGAACTTGGTCGCGTCCGCCTTGACAAAAGGGACGCCGATGAGATCGGCGGCGTTGCGAATCAAGTAAGTTTTGCCGACGCCCGTGGGGCCGAGCAAAATAACGTTTTGCTTGGCGTAATTGGCCTGGTCGTTCCCTTCCATCGCCAGGCGCACGTGATGATAATGGTCGCAAAGCGCAACGCTCAAAACCTTCTTGGCTTCCTCTTGTTTGATAACGAAGCGGTCCAGGTAAGCCTTGATGTCGCGCGGCTTTTTATCGAAAGAAAAATCCTTCGCTTCCGCAGGCTCGTTGGGGGCACTGGCCTCTCCGCCAAGGTCGCTCTTGGAATCAGGGGCAGCGGCAAAGTGCTGGCGCATGAACTCCTGTAACTGCCGCTGGAACTCCTCAGGCGAAGGCGGCCCATTGAATAATCGCTTGTCCATATCCTGATTTAGCTTATATCAGTCCCAAAGAATCGCAATGCGACTCACGCGATCGCCGGCGGTTCGGGACGAAAAGCGATCACGCTCAACGGGGGTAACGTAAACACAGCCGAGAAAGGTTGGTGGTGGGTCTGGTAATCGTGGGCATAGACGCCGCCGTAGTTGCCCTGATTGCTGCCGCCGTAAAAGCCCGAATCGGAATTGAACGCTTCGCGCCAGAGGCCGCCCTGGGGCAGGCCGACGCGATAATTCTCCCGCAATACCGGCGTCAAATTCAATATGGCCGTCAGACGCCGGCTACCGTCCTTGTTTTGGCGGACAAACGAGAGGACGCTATTATCGGCGTCGCCGCAATCAATCCAGAAAAAGCCGCCGAAATCGTAATCGGCCTCCCACAGGGCAGGCTCATCCTGATAAAGGCGGTTGAGATCACGCACGAGGCGCTGCAGGCCGCGATGGTAGGGACCTTCATCGAGCAGCCGCCAATCAACGCTCGAGTTGACGTCCCATTCGGAGCTTTGGCCGATCTCCGAACTCATCATCACCATTTGCTTGCCCGGAAAGAACCATTGGTACGCCAGCAGTGCGCGCAGGTTGGCGAAACGCTGCCAGTCGTCGCCGGGCATTTTGGCCAGCAGGGATCCCTTGCCATGGACAATTTCGTCGTGCGAAAGAGGCAGGATGAAATTCTCGTGATAATGATAAAGCATCGCGAAGGTCAGGTCGTTCTGGTGATACTTCCTGAAGACGGAGTCCCGGCTGAAATAGCCGAGGGTATCGTGCATCCAACCCATGTTCCACTTGAACGTGAACCCGAGGCCGCCGAGATAGGGCGGGCGCGTCACCTGCGGCCACGCCGTTGATTCCTCGGCGATGGTCACCGCGCCCGGACATTCCGTTTGCACTACGTGGTTGAAATGCTTGAGAAAATCCACCGCCTCGAGATTTTCGCGCCCCCCATATTGGTTGGGAAGCCATTCCCCCGCCTTGCGGGAATAATCCAGATAGAGCATCGAGGCCACGGCATCGACACGCAGGCCGTCAATATGAAAACGGTGGCACCAAAAAAGGGCATTGGCCACGAGGAAATTGCGGACTTCATGCCGTCCATAATTGAAAATCAAGGTGCCCCAATCCTGGTGCGCGCCCCGGCGCGGGTCTTCATGTTCATAAAGGGCCGAACCGTCGAAGCGCGCCAGCGCCCAATCGTCCCTTGGAAAATGAGCTGGCACCCAATCCAGCAGCACACCCACGCCGGCCCGATGCAGTTGATTGACCAGGTATTGGAAATCGTCCGGCGTGCCGAACCGGCTCGTCGGCGCGTAAAAGCCCGTCACCTGGTAACCCCACGAGGGATAAAACGCGTGCTCCGCCACCGGCATGAACTCTACATGCGTGAATCCCATATTCTGAACGTAAGCCGCCAGCGGCTCCGCGAGCTCGCGATAACTCAGCGATTCGAACTTGTTCTTCTTCATCCACGAACCCAGATGCACTTCATAGATGCTCATCGGGCTGCGCAACGGCTCGCGCGCCGCCCGCTTCTCCAGCCATGCCTGGTCCTCCCACTTGAACTTGCTGTTGTTCCAGACAATCGAGGCGTTCTTGGGCATTCTTTCGAAAAAGAAGCCGTAGGGGTCCGTTTTTAGTATCAGGGCGCCGTTCTGCGTTTTGATCTCAAACTTGTAATGTGTCCCTTCTCCGACGCCGGGAACAAAAATTTCCCAAACGCCCGACGACCCCAGCGCTCGCATCGGGTGACGCCGGCCATCCCAGCCATTGAAATCGCCGACGACGCTGACGCGCTGGGCCGACGGCGCCCAGACGGCGAAGCTGGTGCCCGCGATGCCGTCGATGGTGTGCAAATGGGCGCCGAGTTTGTCGTAAATGCGCCGTTCGTCCCCCCGGCCAAACAGGTATAGGTCGGTTTCCCCCAGGGTCGGCAGGAAGGAATAGGCGTCGCGTGTTCGCAGTTTGGTGCCGTCCCCGAGAGTGACGATCAGGTCATAGGCATAAACGCTGGCGGCTTTGGTGGTGCTTCCCTCAAAGAGGCCGGGGCGAACCTGCTCGAGTTTGAATCGAGGTTTGTCCTTCTCGTGAACAGGCGCCACCTCCACTTCGACCGCCCCGGGCCAGTACACGCGCGCCACCATGCCTGATCCATCCCCGAATTTGTGCATCCCCAAAAGTTCGTGGGGCGAGCGGTGCCGCGTCTCGACAATGCTGTCGGCCTCTTGATTAGTGAGAATCATGACAGCGGCAACGTAACACGAAAGAATCGAATTGAAATTTCAAATTTGAAAATTCAAGATTGGGACTCTGTCATGCGCCGTCTTTGTCTCGTGTTCTGGCTTTGCCTCCTGCCCGCCGCCTGGGCGGCGCCGCAGGTCCTCCTTCGTGTTGCCACCTTCAACGTGGAGAACTACCTGGACGCCGGGAACTCCACGCGCCGGGGCAAGTCCGCCGCGTCCGAGGCGAGGGTGCGGGACAGCATCCTGGCTCTTCATCCGGATGTCATCGCGTTGCAGGAAATCGGTTCGAGCAACGCGCTGCTTCAATTGGAAGCTGGCCTCAAAGCCGGCGGGCTGGACCTGCCCTTTTGGGAACTTGTCACTGCTTACGACACCAATATTCATCTGAGCGTTCTAAGCCGTTTTCCGATTGTTTCCCGGCGCTCGCACACCAACGAAACCTTCCTCCTCGACGGCCGCCGCCTGGAAGTCAAACGCGGATTCGCGGACCTGGAGATACAGGTCAACCCGCGTTTTCGTCTTACGCTCATCGCGGCCCACCTCAAGTCGCGCGTTCCTTCGCCGGTTGCCGACGAGGCGGAATGGCGTTACCAGGAGTCCCTCGCTCTGCGCCGCGCAATCGATGCCCGCCTGACTGACGATCCGGATTTGAACCTCGTCGTCCTGGGGGATTTCAACGATCTTCAAGATTCCAAGCCGCTGCGGACGATTCTCGGCCGCGGAAAAACGCGCCTTTTTGACACGCGTCCGGCCGAACGCAACGGCGCCGACGATCCCGACTCGCGCCGGATCACATGGACGCAATACTATAGCAAGGAAGACGTATTCGCCCGCATTGACTACATCCTGCTCAGTCACGCGATAGAAAAACTTTGGGTAAAGTCGGAGACCTATATCCTGGCTTCGCCCGACTGGGGACTGGCCTCGGACCATCGGGCGCTGGTGGCGGCATTCGCAATTCCAGGCCAGTGACTGGGTGATACTTTTTTAGTTCTCGCTATTGTGGCGGGATGGGTGTAGTATTCCCGGAGTTGCCATTACCCGGCAGCGATTCTTCGGTCGTTTTTTTTCCCAATCATTGGAGCGTCGGAGAATTATTTTTTTAACGAAAGGCTCGATTATGAAAACAGGTTACCTGATTGACATGGATGGAGTCGTATATAGGGAGAATCAATTGATCGCGGGGGCGGCCGAGTTTGTGCAGGCCCTGGTGGCCAGCAGCACTCCCTTTATCTTCGTCACCAATAATTCCGCCCCCACGCCGGACGACCTGGTCGTGCGCATGGGTCACCTGGGCATTCATGGTTTGACGCGGCGGCATTTCTACACTTCGGCGCTAAACACGGCGGACTTTCTTTGCGCGGCAGACCCTAATTGCACCGTCTTCGCCCTCGGTGAAGGCGGCCTGCTGGCGGCGTTGAACGAACGCAAGATTCCCAACGACACCATCCGGCCCCACTACGTCGTGGTTGGCGAGGGGGCAACGACGATGGAGAAACTGGCAAAGGCCCATGAATGCATCGAGCGCGGAGCGCGGTTGGTGGCGACCAATCCGGACAACTGGTGCCCCGTGTCGAGTGAAAAGACGCGGCCCGGAGCCGGGGCGACGGCGGCGTTTCTGGAAGCCAGTTCCGGACGGCGCGCCTACTATTTGGGCAAACCAAACGGTTTCATGTTCCATCAGGCGCGCGTCCGTCTCAACGCGCTGGCCCTGACGCCGCCCAAACAGATTGTGATGATTGGGGACACGATGGAAACGGATATCCGCGGGGCGTTCGAGGCCGGCATGCCTTCCTTCTTAGTCCTGACCGGTTCCACGCAATTTGAGACGGTCGGCGACTACGTTTACCAGCCCACGCGCATTCTGCAATCAGTTGGGGACCTTATTGAGGAGATCAAAACAGGCAAAACCACCGTCGAGCCGGGCCACGCCGTGCTGGACCCCTCGGGCTTGCACGGCGACCATGCGCGCGTCAGGCATCAAACCGATATTTTTGCCTTTTACAAGCCCCGCCCCAGACCCGCCATGACAAAATAGAATCGCGGGCGAGACGGCTGCGCTTCCTGGTCATCAAATCCCGGAATTGCCGGGAGCATCAAAGAAAAGCGTGCAAATCTCTCCGTTTATCCGCATGATATTTTCCCGACATGACGTCGGATATTACTACACAGGCGAACGGAACCCAGCAGGGCCGGCTCGATGCGACCCTCATTGAAGGCATTAACCTGCGGTTGGCGATGACCGGTTGCCCGGTTTTCGGCAACGGCGCCACCAGCGCGCTTCCCGGATTGGCCGCGCCGATGTTCTCCCGCCAGAAGGAGACGATGCGCCTGCTGGCCGATTATCTCTGCCCGGCGGACTGGCGTATCGATCACTTTTTACGCGACTACCTCTACGACACGGGTCTAAGTGTCGCGTGGCCCTCGCGGACGTTTGTCCTGGATAGCGCTGGGTTGGCGCGCGAGTTGTCGCTGCCGCCCGACCGCGACGATTTCGCGTCCGATATCGTCAGCTCGTATCGGCTGGCCCAGGGCGTTCTGCACAATCCAGCCAGTGACCGCCGCACCACGCAGGGGGTTTTTCATGTTGCCGAAGGCGGCTTGCCGATTCCCGACGACAAAAGGGCCGTGCCGAAAATGGTTTTTGGACAGCTACTCAATCTGGCGCTGACGCCGCCGGCGGAGTTGTTGCGTCTGCCCTTTACTTCAACCCAGGAGGCGCAGGCGGAATGTTTTGTTTCGTTGCTTCTTAGGCCGGTGGTGTGTCCGGCGGTGGCGGGTTTCACGGAGGAAAAATCGATGGAAATCCGATTTTTCGCGCCGGGCACCCTGGTCAGCAACCTGGATTTCGTGGAATCGATTTTCGGCAACGCCGGGGACCCGTTCCTGCCGGAGAATGACGCGGGGCTGGACGTCGAGCATTGGACCGGCCACACCGGGTGCGTCATCCTGGCGCCGCATCTGGTCAGGGCCACCAAGAAGGCGCTCGGGCTGCCGCATTGGGACGCGGCCAGCCAACGCCAGCGCCGCGACGCGATGTGCTGGAAAAACGAGAACGAATTTTACAACGACGGCGGGGCCTTCAAAATCACGGCGCGCGATGAGCGCGGCGTCATCGTCACGATCATCGCGGACAATTACTTCGGCTATTGCAAGAAGGAGGTCAAGACGCAGATCAGTTACTCCGCCAATCTGCACGGCCTCTGCGAGGAGGAGCACGCCGGCGGGGCGCTGGTTTATCCGAGCTACGATCTGGGCGAGGAGTTCGATGCCGACAAACACGTGCGCTACCGCGGCCATTCATTCCAGGAAGCCCTCAAGCTGGCGGGGGAGGCGATGGAATTGCAGCCGGAAGGGTATGCTATTGACAAGCGGTATCCCGACATCATTTACGTGCCGCGCGACGTTCAATTCGATCTGCGCAAGCAAACCGTCACATGGTCCGGCGACACCGGCCCAAAGTCGATCAAGCTGGTCGCCGGCAGAACCTACATTCGCCCTTCGGGTTACCGGGTGCGGGTCGAGAAGCCGTCGCCCAACCGCACATGGCGGCTGATCGGCACGGTATCGGAACCGACTCTCTGCCATAAGCCGAGCACCGTCTCCGGGGGCGGCAAATCGGAAATTTCCAAATCCATCGGCGACGCGATTATTCACGGCGCCGTTTTCACGGCGGATTTCAAGCGGGACTTCGATTCGCTGGAGGAGCTTCTGGCGCGGGATTATTCCGGGCGGTTTCGGGACCCGGCGAAAAAAGGCTCGGACACGCGTCCGATCCTCAGTTCGGAGCGTTCGCTGGGTTCAGTGATTAAATTATTCACGCCGTCGGAGCGTGATTACTCGGACCCATTCAATCAGTGGCTCGGTTCGATTCCGCAATATCTTTTGGAGCTGCTGTTCGTGGTCAAACGGTTCTACAAACCCTCGTGGGAGGGCCGCTGGCGGGAGCATTTCAGCGTGGATATCATCAACGGGACGCCGGGCAACGAATTGAAGTGCGACAATCGGAAGCTGATCTCCAATTTTCTGCGCGTCGGATACGAGGCCGATGGCTCCTGGCGCGTTTTTGGTTTGCGCAAGGATTTCCATCCGGCGGCCAAATTGCAAATGGAGGACGACATCACGGCGTCGGTCGTGGTTCCCGCCGCGGCCCTTCGGAACTTGAACCCGGACTACACAAATCCGTCAGTCAAATTTGTTTACAATACGGAGAATCGCCTCTTCCAACGGCCCGACGACGCCATCCACCGCGGGTACGACAAACAGACGGAGAAGGACTTGTCGGAGCCGGGCAATTTTCTGTCCAATTTTCAACCGCTGACGGGCCAGGACGCGCGGGACCTGGTGGAGGATTCCATCGGGTTCGCCACTTACAGCGAGCCGATGCAGCACTTGATTCTGGAGGCCTCAAAAGGCAACAGCAGTCCGCGCTATTTCGCCTCTTCGGCCCACCCCAGGATGGTCGATGGGCGGCCGTCCCGGAATCCACGCTACCTGCAAAGGCGCCCTGATTTGGTCAACGCGCGGGAATCCTACGCCGCCGAAACGGCGACGCGCTTGCAGCGCCGCATCCCGCTGTCAATGCCCGTCTATACGCCGGTCAATCTTGTCGTTCCCGGGCGGCGGAACAATCCGCCGGACGCAGCCGCGGGCATCCGCTCGCTGGCCGTGTTCAATCCGATTCACTACATGGAATTGCCGGAGTTGTTCATGGAATTTATTTCGAGCATGACCGGCAAGTCGCCCTCGACGACCGGGGCCGGCTCGGAAGGCGCGCTAACCAAGGGTCCGTTTAACGCGCTGCCGCCCATTATCGACTTGAACGCCACCCTGGTTTCCTATGCCGTCACCGGCTACGACGTTTTCATCTCCTCGGCGGGGCATATCGGGCCAAAGGCGCGGGTCGATCACGACGTCAGCCTGCTGATCCCGGAAGTATGGTGCCGAATGCAACCGGCGGAACGGTCGGCGTCATTCTTGATACAAAACGGGTTCTTCGAGAAATGCGAGGACATCCAATTTAATGGCCAGACGGTCCCGGCCAGCCGGCTCGGCTACCGGATGACGGCCAGTTTTGTCCGCACTTTTTTCGGACGCGTGTTTAACTATCCGCACGCCGTGTTCCCGGAGGAAATGTTGCGGCCGGAAAAGCAGGATATGGCGATCTTTGCCGACGGGGTGGACAACATTGTCGGCACCCATCAGCGGGTGGCGGAAGGCTACTTTGCCGACGGGAGCATTGAGATGGCGTGCCCGCCGCTCAAGGCGCTGCTGCACATAATGGCGCACGGCCAGCACGAAGGGCGCGGGGTTAACCACGCGGAATTCCGCTCGCTCTTTACGCGGGAAAGTGTGATGGCAAGCGGCTGGTACGCCGAGCGCCTGGCGGCCAAGCAACGGCACGACGTCCAACTTTGGCGAAACCACGCCACCTACCTCGAAAATTTTCTCAAGAAGAAAAACTACGCGGAAGAAGCCCAACGCCTGGGCATCCGGAAAAAGTTGGACGCAGCGTGGGACTCTTATCACAGCGTCAAGTCCACCGAGTATCTGGCGAGTCTCAACGGAACGATCGGACTTCAGCCGCTGGAATGAGGAATTTAAAAAAACGAGAAAACTGCTGCCAGCGTAATGACCCATCCCTCTCAGAATGTCGCTTCCTCACGTTCGAGCAGGACCAGATTCGGCAATACACGTTCGCCAAAGATGCGACTGGCCCTGGCTTGCACGTCAGGCCACGTTACACGTTTGCTCTTCCTTTTGTATGAGGACGACGGCCTTTCTTCAAGAGTGAGAACTGCCAGGAAGAACTTTTCCCGTTCATCGTCTGGCAATGCTTTGACTTGTTTGAGTAGTTCCGACGCGCTCATATCCTGCCAAAATCATATACGCTACGATACTCTTTGCCAATCCCTTTCGAACCGCTTCCCCGGTGCGCCTTTCGTTTGTACAATGTCGTGAGCGATCCTCACCAGGACCACAATCTGGGCAGTGATCCGGATTACGCCGCGCCGCCGGCAAAGGCGCGGGAGTTGGTGATGGAGGTGCGGCGGCCGGACCCGGCCGCGCCGCGCCCGTATGACAAGGATTTCGCGCCGGCTGTTGCTGTCAATTGTAAAATAAACGGCGTCGTCGATTCGGCTGGCGGCCTTTTCATCTTCCCGCGTTGACCGTTGATTGAAGCAGCTTGGCGCCGCATTGGCTGCAATAGTTGGCGCCGCCCGGGGAGAGGGCGCCGCAGTCGGGGCATGGGCGCCGCGAGTTTTCGTGGCGGTAATGGATGATGAGATTGCGGATGTAGGGTATCCAGGTGAATGCGTAGGCGAAGATGAAGACCGAGTCCTGCTGATGAAAAAGGGCGTAGCAAAGCAACAGAAGAGAACCTAAAAGGCTCAACCACCAAAATAACGCGGGCACAACCACTTGTTTGCGCTTTTCGGTGACGTACCACTGCACAAAGAAGCGCGAGAAAAATACCGCGTTACCAAGCCAGCCCACCACCTTCCAGGCCGACCACTGGATGCCCAGAAATTTGCCGTCAACCGGGATAAGATGATGGGCTTCCATCCCGGCAATTTTATTCCGCCAGCAACTTTGTCACTTTGTCGCTCAGGTCGGCGCGCCCGTCGACGTCGCGCAGGACGCCCTTCTTGTCCAGCAGCCACATCGCCGGGATGCTCTCGATTCCGAATTGGCGGGCGTACTTGTTTTGCCAATAGAGACCGTCAAAAAACTGCGGCCATTCCATTTTATGCTCCCCGACAAATTTGGTCAGACTGTCCTTATCCTTATCCAGGCTGATGCCGACGATCTCAAACCCCTGCGAGTGAAGTTTATCGTAGGCCTCCTTGACGTGCGGGATTTCGCCGACGCAGGGACCGCACCAAGTCGCCCAAAAATCAATCAGCACGACCTTGCCCTTTAACTTCGTCAGGTCAACATCCCGTCCATCGACTGCTGTAAACTGCAAATCAACCGGCTTGCCGACCGCATCAAGTTTTTTTAACTCGCTGGCGGCCTGCTCCTTTACGTCATCGGGCGCCGTGCTGGCGGCGATCTCCTGCAACAGGGGGCGCGCATGGGAAGGTTCGCTGCTGCGCGCGATCTGCAGGAGCATTTCCATGGTTTCGGGGTGGTTAGGAAATTCCTTCTGCAAGGTGCGGACACCTTGCTCATACTCGGCGAGGGCGGCGGCCCGGCCCCCGGATTGTTTGGCTTCCGCGGCGCGTTCGATGTCGTTCTTGCGAAGCCCGAATCGGTCGTTCTCAGTGAGCGAGGGATCGCTCAACAGCGATTTCTCCACGGCGTCCAATCGGGCTTGCTGATTGGTGGCGCCCAGGTGCAGCGCCAGCGCGGTTAATTCAAACTCCTGTTTGCGCGCGTCCACCGCGTGGGCGTCCTTGGGAAATTTGGTGTAAAAGTCCTGGGCCTTGTCTTCCAGCGCCAGGAGAAACGGCAGGTAAAACTTGGCTTGTTCCTCAGTCGTCGGCGGCGTGACCTGCCATGCGGCGGGCACTTGCGGCGGGCGCAACGCCTCCCGCAGTTCCGTCCAGCCCGCGGTCGCGTCGGTGGATGTCAAGGTATGGGTGGGGACATCGTCGGGAGCCGCCGCCAGAAATTGTGTCGTTCCTGCCACTGCGACGGCGGCGCAAAAGAGGGTCGTGAAAGTTCGCATACGGCCCTACCCTAAACCATCGGCGTCTTCAGCGCCACTGTCTGTTTTTCCAATGTGAATCGCGCCCGGCGCGGGTTAGTGGGCGAATCAAAGTCGCTCTCGGGCACGTTTGTATCGGCGATCGGCGGCGGCAGGGCGGGCTCCTTGCCCTCCCGCTCCAGGCGCGCCACTTTCCGCGCAAATTCAAGCAGGATCGCGCACGGTTCCAGGCACGGGATGGCGCTCTTCTGTTCCGGCACGTCCGGCGCAAGACCGTCGACGGACCAGAGGCGTCGCTTCAGGCAAAAATCCGCATGGCAACAGGCGCGAATGGCGGCCCCTGCGATGCCGTCGTCAAGCATCGTGGTGATTCGATACATCCCGGTTTGTCGCGCCGTAAACTGGCGATAGGACGTGACGGGCGCGGGATTCAAGCGGGCGGCAAACCAATCGGCAACTGCTCCCGGATAGAGGTGGTTGAGCGCCCGTTCCAACGCACACGGGTCCCCCGCCCGAACCCGCCAGCCGCGACGCAGGTTGGGAGCGGACTTGAGGGGGCGAAACGCGCCGGCGAAGGTAAATTGCGCCAATGCACGCAGGCCGCTGACCGTCACCGACTCGAGGTCGTCGGCGCTCGCGTCACGGTCCGCGACATGCCGCAATTCAAATCCTTGCGCGTTGCGGCGAATCAAGACCTGGCCAAGTACCGTTTCTGTGTCGACGGCCGCCAGAAATGAAGTCAGGGCGGGGTTCATCCGCCGGCGACAATGTTCACGATTTCGAGGCGGTCGCCGCCGGTCAACATGCATCCGGCAAACTCGCTGGGGGCAACCGCGTGGCCGTTGTGCTCGACGACCACAGAACGGGTCGGAAGTTTCTGCGCCACCAAAAAGGCTTCAATCGAACACGGGATTGCTGTCGGGATTTTTTGCCCGTTGGCGATGATATATTGGTCGTTCATTCAAACAATCGTCAGCAGGCTGACTTCCGGCCGGCAGTTGAATCGAATTCCGTGCACGTTGCCGACGCCTTTGGTTATATGCAGCCAGCGACTGCTCCAGGGATAAAGCCCGGCGATAAATCGCTTGTCTTCAACCGGCGCAAAAGGCGCGCCGATCAGCGGCAACCACAATTGGCCGCCATGAGTGTGCCCCGAGAGCATCAAGTCCCACGAATACGGTTCCACCATGACCTTGGTGTCGGGGTTGTGCGAGAGCACGATGCGCAACGCGCCGGCGGGAGCCGGAGATTGAAACGCCTGCCGCGGGTCCGCCTCCATCGCATAGCAGTCACCCAGGCCCGTAAGCGCGATTTTGCGCCCGCGCACTTCCAGGACTCTCGATTGGTTGTGCAACAATTCAAGGCCGCTTTGCCGGACCAAATCCCGGACCCGCGCCGTGTCCTTGTATCCATGATGGCAACGAGCCCAGGCGCCGCCGTCGTGATTGCCCAGGCACGCGAACGTGGGGGCTGCCGCCGGCAAGCGCGCCAGCACGCGCTGGTAGCGTTCAAAATCACCGTAAGTGGTGGTGATAAAATCGCCCGTAACGCAGATAAGATCCGGTTTGAGGCGCAGACCGCATTCGATGGCCTGGCGAATGTAGTCCAGGCTGACGCACCACGAGGCGTGAAAATCGCCAAGGTGCAACAATTTTAAAGGCGGTCCCGGAATGTTCGTCACCACATCGTGGCGCCCCACGTCAAGCCAGGTTGGTTCTACGCCGGTTGCGTATCCGGTCCACCCCACGGAGCCCAGTGCCATCGAGGCTACAAACGCTCTTCTTGAAATCTGACTTTGCATCAGGCGCTCAGCGCCGCGTCCCAATCCTTCCAGACTACCTCGTAACCCAGTCGGCGGAGCAGGCGGGCCATTTCGTCGGGGGAACGTTCGTCGGCAATTTCAAACTGGCCCGTCGCGCCAGTCGCCCATTCACTGGCGCCTTCGGCCAGTTGGACAATGCGGCCGCGTTCCGTGTGATGCAGATTCTGGCGGCCTGCCCCGGTGTAACCGCCCGGTTCAGTGTGACTGCCCGCGCTGATCATTGTAATGCCCAGCGGAATCAGGCCGTCGCGGAATTGGGCCGGTTCGCGCGTTGAAAGCACCAGGCCCGCGTCCGGCAACATTAAGCGCAACGCGCACAGAAGCTGAACAAAATCCCGCTCCGAGACCCGCGTCAACGGCTCGAATTCGCCCGCGCAGGGGCGCAATCGGGGCAGCGACACCGTTAGTTGGGCCTTCCAGCAATGGCGCAACAAATATTGGGAGTGGGACGCCAGACAAATCGCCTCGCGCCGCCAATCGGCCAAGCCGTAAAGCGCTCCGATTCCCAGCCGCCGGAATCCCGCCGCATAAGCGCGTTCCGGCGTTTCCAGCCGCCAATCGAAATCGCGTTTTGGCCCGGCGGTGTGCATTTGCCGGTAAATATCGCGGTCGTACGTTTCCTGATAGACAACCAGCCCGTCGGCGCCCGCCTCCACAATGGGCCGGTAGTCGTCTGTTTCCATCGGGCCGATTTCCAGCGAGAGGCCCGGCACTTCGGCATGCAGCGCGCGCACGCATTCGGCCAGATACTCGCGCGACACAAACCTGGGATGCTCGCCCGCGACCAGCAAAATATTTCGGAAGCCCTGTTGACCAAGGGCGCGGGCCTCGCGCATGACCTCATCCACGCCGAGGGTGACCCGCAAAATGGGATTATCCCGCGAAAACCCGCAATATTTGCAATTGTTGACGCACTCATTGGAGAGGTAGAGCGGCGCAAAAAGGCGGATGACCCTGCCGAAGCGCTGGCGGGTCAATGTTTGGGACCGCCGGCAAAGCTCCTCAAGACGGGTGCCCGCCGCCGGGGAGAGCAACCGGGCGAAGTCAGCCAGCGACAGGCGGGCGTTGCCGAGGGACTGGCGCACGTCGGCGTCCGAGGCGTCGAGTGAGCGCCTATGCAAGTCCTCCAGCGGAATCGCGTCAAACTCACGAACAAAACTCACAAACAAACCTTACCAAAGAGATCAATAAAGTCGAATCCCGAATCGGTCCACCGGCCGGAAGCCGCCCGCCAAAACGAACGTTTGCGGAACCGGTGTCAGTTTGCGCTTTGAACGGCTGCGGCCAGCCGTTTATTCTTCGGGCGAAATGCACACGGTCGATGTTTCATTGGGCCAACGGGGTTATCCCATTTTCATAGGGGAGAGAATTCTTTCGGAGTTGGGCGGGCATTGCGCCCGCATGGCGTTGGGTCGGCGTTGCGCCGTTGTTTCCGACACTTATGTCGCCCGGCGTTATGGCGGGACGGCACTGGGTTCGCTCAAAGACGAAGGGTTCGATGCGGTTTTGCTCACCGTCCCCCCGGGAGAAACTTCCAAGAGCCTGAAGATGGTCGAGCGTTGTTACGACCAACTCGCGCGGCATCGCCTGGAGCGAAAGTCCTTTATCATTGCGCTGGGCGGCGGTGTTGTCGGTGACCTGGCGGGTTTCGTGGCCGCAACCTATTTGCGCGGCATTCCCTTTGTGCAGGCGCCGACCTCGTTGCTGGCACAGGTCGATAGTTCCGTCGGCGGAAAAGTCGGGGTCAACCTCAAAGCCGGAAAGAATCTTGTCGGCGCGTTCCACCAGCCGCGGTTCGTCCTGTGCGATTTGGCGGCTCTGGCCACGTTGAGCGCGCGCGAATTCCGCGCCGGATTGGCGGAAGTCATCAAGTATGGAATCATTTATGATGACGCTTTGTTCGCGCAATTGGAACGCGACTTGCCTTTCTTGCTTGCGCGCGATCCCGAAATCCTAGCCGGCGTGGTCGCGCGTTGTTGCCAGATCAAGGCCGAGGTTGTGCAACAGGACGAAACAGAAAACGGCTTGCGCGCGATTTTGAACTTCGGCCACACCATCGGACACGCCATCGAAGCCATCTCCGGCTACGGGAAGTATTTGCACGGCGAAGCCATCTCCATCGGGCAGTCGGCGGCCGCGAGGTTGTCGGTCGGAGCGGCGGGTTTGCCCTCCGAAGAGGCGGCCAGAATCGAGCGGCTCTTTGCGCGCGCAGGCTTGCCGACGGCGATCAAGCTGTCGGCGGCGCGGCGCCGGGCGTTAATCAACGCGATGCGGCTGGACAAGAAAGTCAGCGGCGGGGAAATCAAATTTGTCCTGGCGCGCCGGATCGGGCAAGTCGAGCCAGGGTGCAAAATCTCCCCGAAGCGGATCGGCGAGGCGCTTGCAATGGGGAGTGCGGCCAAGCTAGTATCATGACCATGAATGCTGAACGGATCAATCGGCGCCATTTTCTGCAAACCGGTCTGCTCGGCTCAACGCTGGCCTGGGGCGGGACGGCCATGGCGGCGGTGGTGAAACCGGACCGCGAAGCGGACGACGGCCTAAAAATTGGCATGGCTTCCTACACGTATCGCAAATTCACTCTGGACCAGGCGATTGAGATGACCAAGGACGCGGGATTGAAATACATCAATCTGAAGGACGTCCATTTGCCGTTGACGAGCACGAAAGAAGAGTGTCAGGCGGCGCGCGCCAAGATAGAAGCCGCGGGTCTTAAATTGATGGGGGGCGGCGTCATCTATATGAAGAACGATGAGGACGAGGTCAGGAAGATCTTCGATTATGCCGTGAATGCCGGGATGCCTGTAATCGTTTGCAGTCCGGTGCCGGATGCCCTGGACGCCGTGGAAAAAATGGCCAGAGAAACCGGCGTAATGATCGCCATTCATAACCACGGCCCCACCGACAAGACTTATCCCTCGCCAATGGATGTTTATAAAATGGTCAAGGACCGCGACCCGCTCATGGGAATCTGCATGGACGTAGGGCACACGGCGCGGATCGGCGTCGATCCGGTCGAGTGCATCGAACAATGCGGCGGGCGGCTGCACGACATGCACATGAAGGACGAGACCCAAGCCACCCCGGAAGGCAAGCCAACCGAAGTGGGCCGGGGCGTCCTGGACATCGTTGGCATTCTGAAGGCTCTTGATGCGCGAAAGTACCCGTATCACGTCGGGCTTGAGTACGAGGCCCACTCGGACAACCCGCAACCGGGGGTGCGCGAATCGATCGGTTACATTCGCGGCGTTCTGGCGGCGATGCCATCGTGAGCGGCATTGGAGCTGCCGCGCGAGGAAACGGTTCCAGGCTTCGTCCCGGTATGGTTTCATTCGCATTTACGAACGCGAGTTTCTGCCGTTCCGCCCGGCGTAACTCCTTGTTGCACAGGCAACAAAACTTGGATGCGAGGGTCGGAATCGAACAGAGTTTTTGGTCTTTCCAAAATCCACTACTCCTATCCCACCGCCAGAGGCGTACCACCTCATAACTATCGAACAACATTAGAATCAGGCATCATCGTGTGTATGTCATGCCCTCGGTACTACGCATGTATTACCGATCAATTACTCACCAAATACTCGATTACAACCTGTTTACTGGCACTTTCACTGAGCGCGACATGAGGTTGCTCGAACAGATGTTTGTTATGGATACATCGTAAACAAACCTGCGGTTCCGTCCGCAGAGTCTATCGGCACCGGCGCGACTGGCAACGGTCGGGTCGGAAGCTGCCGAGACAATGCACCTCCACTCGACGAGTGAGGAGTCGTCCGCGAGGACGGTTCCGCGACTGCCAGCGTCAAGGCAGTTGGAGGGCTAGACCAGATGACACGCCCAACCCAGGTGAACTGCCGCAAGCATCGTCAAATGTAAGGAGCCAAAGGCGCTGACAGGCTTCAACCAAAATGGTGCGCAGTCAGGCTGCCCGTCTTCAGTGTGCGGGCACACGGATCAGAACGGCTGCCGGTGTAGTAGGCAGGGGCTAAATCATCCGTCGCTGTTCGAGCGGAACATGGTAAACCCGACATTCCGCCTCGTGGGAGGCAAACGTTTCCGCAAGGAGCGTTGTGGGAATGCGGGCAGAGGAACGCTGGAGAAAGCCAACGCCGTCCTGTAATCGGGCGGATAGGGGTTGCCGTTTCAACCCTGCCGCGCAAGCGGGTCGACTTCCAGCATGGTCAATCATTACGAGAGAACCTGTAGAACCTTCAACGAGAGGAAAAGCAAAAGAACGCGGACTCATCAATGGATGCTCATCGAAGTATGCGCGACACGCGCGGGTCGGGATTTTAGACGGCGCATCTGTTGCTCTCCGCCGCCGCGACTGGCGGCCATCACATGGGTCTGTTAATGTTCGGACATGATTCTCTATAAATATGCTGGCGGTGATTCGGGATTGAAAATTCTCGAAAACCTCCGGCTGAAAATCACACCGCCGAACGAGTTCAATGATCCATTCGAGATAACTCCGAACACAAGGCGCTCACGACCGCTTGCAGAAATGGTGGCAGGTGCCACGAAGGATTCACATTATTTCCGAAGTGTCTATGACGACATGGTCGAAAATGGGGAGAATGTCGGCACTTTTGACCAGTTCATTCGAGACATGCCAGCGGCGATTCCTAAGTATTATTCGCCTTACAAAAAATTATCGAGACAGGAAATGATAAAGCGCGATTTAGGCGCATTGGATGAGGTCAGTTTACAACTTGGGGTGCTGTGCCTCTCAAAGCCCCGAGACAATATTCCCATGTGGTCTTATTATGGAGATCACCATCGTGGCATCGTCTTTGGAATCAACGTCAATAGCATCGGCGGGCGATTGCCGGGAAAGTCTGGATTTGTAAAATATTGCAAAAACCGGGTGAGATTGAATCCCTTTGCATCTCAGCCATTGGCGGTTTCGCAACGCGAGCGCGTTCTTTTTACAAAGAGCCACCAATGGCGGCACGAAGAAGAATATCGTCGGGGTTTTTTGTTGAGCGATCTCGTTTCTCAGATGTCAGCAGCAAACGGATTGAAAAGATATTTTTTGGATATTTCAGGTAACTCAATCGAGGAGATCATTTTAGGTTGCAGGATTAGCTCTGAAACGGAGGGCAAAATCCGACAACAACTTGCGCGGAGAAAACGGACTTTTGGTCATGTGCGTCTGCTGCGCTGTGAAAGGCATGTTTCAAAGTTCGTGCTAAAGGTTGTTGGTGGAGGCTAAACACAGAGCGGCCAATTGACACAGAAAATCCGGGTCCGCGCCTTAATACGCCTCACTTTCCTTTCCGTTTAGCGGAAAGGGCGCGGCAGCGTGAAGGCCAGCGCGAGCGAACCTGGAGTCCAGAGGCCGAAGACCGTTGGCGCGGGTCTGGGCTGGCGTGAAGCCCAGCGCCGGTGGTTGGAGATGGCGATAGTCCTCAGTGGGAAAAAAGCGGCTGAACCGTTCCCACTCCAGCCGAGTGGTCGTTTAAGGAGTCACAGTTTCCAATACGCCAAAAACCTGAAAATCCGCGGGATTGGATGTGAGCAAACGGCGGACGCCGCCGACGTAGAGGATAGCCGTTAACTGCGTGTCAAGAATGCGCTTGCGCCCTAAGTTGAACTGCCGCATCCAGCGCAGAGTTTGATCCGTGCTTGCCGGGGTCGGTTCAAGCAAGCCGACCGCCGGATTCTTGAGGAATTCATCGATCCATTCCAGCGCTTCGGCCATAGTGAGAGGCGGTGCGAACCTGCGGTCGTCTGTGGCTACATGAAGGAATTCAGCGATTACCAACGATGGGAAAACCAGTCTTTCGCCATTGGTTGATTCAACCTGGACTGCCGCGACGGTTTTTGGGTTACCCGGATGATCGGCAAAGGCGAGCTGGACAAGGATGTTGCAATCCAGGCCAATCATTGCCGTCCGAACATTTCCTCAGCCAACTCTCCTTGGGAAATGATAGGCGCCAGGACGCGGTGACCCTTAAGGGAACGAACCAGCAAAGGAGCGCCGGGGGAAACCGCCGCTTCAGATGCCGACACAAGCTTAGCCACAGGCTTGTTGCTTTGCGTGAGCAGCACCTCGTTCCCCGCCTGAACGTGTTTGACCAGTTCGGCAAGCTGCCCGCCTGCAATTTCGGTTGTGACTATCATACTGATCATTGTACACCTTTCTTGATTTTGAGTCGAGTGCCATTTAACCCGTCGCCCACGCACCGAAAAAGCCATGTTCGGTTTAACGAATCCGGGTTTGGCGGGGTTTTGCAGAATTGTGGGCGAGTAGTGAACTCGGACGTGATTCCGGTGTAATTGTGGTTCGCATGGGATTGCAGGACAAAACGTAATGGAATTGGGTCATCGTCGAAGCCCTCCTTCGCCCTGCGGGCTACGGCGGGCAGCCTTCGCTTTGGTATTCGGTTATCGGAGGTGCTTTCAAGTGGAAAAGCTGGCTCGCCAGCCGTAGCTCGCTTCTGCGAGCGAAGGCTGGAAAAACCGGCGCAAATCGACCACTATCCATCCAGTATGAAGATTCTTTGTGTCCACGCACATTTTGATGACTTTGAATTCGTTGCCGCGGGGACGTTTGAACTATGGCGCAGGAAACTGGGCGCATCCCTCCGGGCGCGCGTCATCGTTTGCACCGACGGCCGCGCTGGCCATCATTCTCGCACCCGCGAGGAAACCGGCCGTATCCGTTTGCAAGAACAGCAGGCCTCCGCCCACATCGGCGGCTATGAATTCGAGCTGCTGAAACTCCCGGACGGCCAGCCGCCGCGTGAAGCCTGCTTGCAGATCAATTCGTCGCTCCTGGCCGCGTTGTGGAAAGCAATCCGTGATTTCGATCCTGATTATCTCTTTTGCCCGCCGCTTCCGGCCGATCCGCTCGCCGGAATACATGTGGATCACGTTGCTGTGGCGGAGGCGGTTCGCCAAGTGGCCTACATGATCAACGTTCCGCACGCCTTCACACCGGAATACCCCACGGACGAAGCCCAGCCCGTTCCCCACAAAGTCCCGGTCATCCTCAATGTCTTCGACAGCTATATGGCTGGCGCCGATGGCTTCGACCTCGCAGTCGATGTCGAAACGGCCTTTCAGGAAATCTGTGAAATGTCCTGGTGCCACCAAACGCAGATTGCGGAATGGCTGCCCTGGGTCGGCCGGCATGACATCACCGCGCCAAAAACCCTGGCAGAATGGTCGCAAACCATGCGCCGTCGTTTTGAGAACAAGAATCGCAAGCTCGGCATTGCATGCGGCAAGCCGCTTGAATTGTTTAACGTCACCGCGTGGGGCCTGGTCCCTACCTTCCAGCAAATCCTCACAGACTTCCCAAATATCGCACCAGAAGCCTCGAACCTCGACCGGCTCAAGGAACGTTTGGCAAAGTTCAGTTAAACCCGAGCGGCGCCACTGAACAACAGCCGGCGACGCCACCGCGACGACAATCGTTTTGTTATTGATGCCCGTGTACTTTCGGCTACAATGGCGTCCCAGCCAGGGCTGAGTTTCCGGGCCCTGGCCAAATCCAGTGTTATTCCATTTGCCGAAAAGGTCCGTATGAAAAATCGTGGTTTCGTTTCCCTTTTTTGTCGCGTGGTGGCCGTGGCTTGCGCCGTCCAATGGGCGCCTTGTGTCCGGGCAGACGCCCCGCCAACATTGATCGCCACAGTCGAGGGCATCAGCGAATACCGTCTGGACAACGGCCTGCGCTTTCTCCTCTTCCCGGATGATTCGCAAGCCAAAGTGACGGTGTGCATGACGGCGCTGGTTGGGTCGCGCCAGGAAGGATACGGTGAAACGGGCATGGCGCACCTGCTTGAACACATGCTCTTCAAGGGCACTCCACGCCACCCCCATGTTCCCAGGGAGTTGCAGGACCGCGGCGCGCAATTCAATGGCACCACGACCAGCGATCGCGTCAACTATTTCGAGACTCTCGCCGCCAGCGAAGATAACCTGGAGTTCGCCATCGATCTGGAAGCCGACCGAATGGTCAATAGCTACATCAAGGGCGAAGACCTTGCCTCGGAAATGACGGTTGTTCGCAACGAATTCGAGCGCGGCGAAAATTCCCCCGCCGAGGTGCTCGACAAACTGGTCACCGCCACCGCGTATAATTGGCACAACTACGGCAAGCCGACCATCGGAAATCGCTCCGACATCGAGCGCGTCCCTGTGGAGAATCTCCGGGCGTTCTACAAGAAGTATTACCAGCCGGACAACGTGATCCTGGTCGTGGCAGGCAAGTTTGAGGTCGCCAAGGCGGTGGCACTGGTCGAAAAGTATTTCGGCCCGATCCCGCGCCCGGAACGCAAACTGGCCACCACGTACACCGAGGAACCGCCGCAGGAGGGCGAACGCACGGTCGTGCTCCGCCGCATTGGAGATGTCGCCATGGTTAGTATCGCCTACCACATCCCCGCCGGGCCCCATGAGGATATGGCTGCGATGCAGGTGCTGGCAAACATCCTGTCAACGGAGCCTTCCGGCCGCCTTTACAAGGCCCTGGTTGAAACCGGGAAAGCCACCCGGGCCGGCGCCGACGCAAATCAGGAGCACGACCCCGGGCTTTTTGAGATGGACGCGCAGGTTCCAAAGGACGGCTCGCTGGAGGACGCCGAGAAATTAATGCTCGACATCGCTGAATCTATTGGCGCAAAGGGCGTTACAGACGAGGAAGTCAATCGCGCCAGAAGCCAGATTCTCAAGGCGCGCGACCTGGCTGCCGCCAACACGAGCCAGATCGCCGTCTCGCTGAGCGAATGGGCCGCGCAAGGAGATTGGCGTCTTTATTTCCTGAATCGCGACCGCATCGAACAAGTCACTCCCGCCGCCGTCCAGGCCGCCGCCGCCAAGTATCTTCAGCGCGATAATCGGACTGTCGGGCTTTTCATTCCGTCGGACAAATCGGAAAAGGTCGTTGTGCCGCCGACTCCGGACGTTGCCAGCCTGGTTGATAATTACAAAGGCCGGGCCGGCGTCGAGCAGGGCGAGGTCTTCGAAGCCACGCCCGCAAACATCGAGGCCCGCGCGCAACGGTCGGAATTGCCCGAAGGCATCAAGGTCACTCTCTTGCAAAAAATGTCGCGCGCTCAGGAAGTGCATCTGACTTTGACGCTTCATTACGGCAACGAAGACAATTTGAAAGGCTATGAATCGGCGGCCGAATTCCTGCCGGCGCTGATGATGCGCGGCACCACGAACCTCTCCTATCAGCAATTGCGCGATGAATTGGACCGCCTTGGCGCCACTCTTGGCACCGGCGGAGGTGGCGGCCGTCGGGGCCGCGGAGGAAGGCGCGGCGGCGCCGGGGGGTCCGGTCCGGGGTCCATTTCCTTTTCCATCCAGGCCAAACACGACACGCTGCCAGCCGTGCTCGCTCTTCTACGTCAGGTATTGCGCGAACCGCTCCTGCCGCCCGACCAGTTTGAATTGCTTAAGCAGGAACGCATCGCCTCCTTGGAAGAGTCAAAGACGGAGCCGGCCATGCTCGCCCCGCGTGCGTTGCAACGCGCGTTGAACCCGTACCAGCCCGATGACATTCGTTATGTGCCGACAATCGACGAATCTCTGGAGCGCATGCACAAGGTCACCTATGAGCAAGTGGCCGCGCTTTACCATGATTATCTCGGCTCGCAGAACGGCGAACTGACGATTGTCGGTGACTTCGATCCCGCGCCATGCCTGGCCAGTCTGGAGCAAACCTTCGGCGGCTGGAAAGCCGCCAAACCTTACACCCGCATCGCGATGCCCCTGGGCGCCGTCCCAGTCGGCGGACGCCAGGTTATTGACACACCGGAGAAGGCCAATGCGACCTACACCGCCGGACTCATTTTCCCGCTCCGCGACGACGATGCCGATTACCCCGCGCTGGTTCTGGGCAATTACATCCTTGGCGCAGGAGCACTTTCATCGCGGCTGGGAGACCGCATTCGCCAGAAGGAAGGCCTCTCTTACGGCGTAAGCTCCGGCCTGACTGCCTCCTCCTGGGACCAACGCGCGACGCTGACCATCACCGCCATTTGCAATCCCCAAAACATGAGCCGCGTGGAAAAAGCCGTCCAGGAGGAGTTGGACCGCTTGCTCAGCGACGGCGTCACTGCCGACGAATTGGCCAAAGCCACGACGGGTTACCTGGAGGCGCGCAAAGTCGGCCGCGCCAGCGATCCGGCCCTTGCCGGAATGCTGACCAGCCTCCGGGAATTGAACCGGACCATGGCCTACGATGCGGAAATCGACCAAAAGATAGAAGCCCTGACACCGGAAATGGTCGCGGCGGCGCTTCGGAAATATGTTGACCCCAAGAAACTGACCGTCGTGGTCGCCGGCGATTTCGGCGCCAAGACGGCAGACGTTCCGTAACGGGCCGCGTTTTCGCATTATTGCCGTTTACAACCGCTGCCTTCGCATTGCCATTAAGTATCCTTATGCGGATTTTGTCTGAATCCGGTTTCCTTCCGAAACTGGCGGGCAAGACTCTCGTCCAAGTCCAGGTCTGCTTGTTTCTATTCCTGGCGGTAGAAAATTCGTCCGGACGCGATTTTTCGCAGGTTTCCGAATACCAGACTACAACCTGGCAGGTTGAAGATGGATTGCCCCAGAGCACCGTGACGTGTATTGCCCAGTCTTCGGATGGGTATTTGTGGCTGGGAACGCAGAACGGGCTGGTTCGTTTTGACGGCGTGAAGTTCCGGGTGTTTGACGAAAATAACACACCTGCAATCAAGAATAGCAGGATTGTCCGACTGTTGAATGACAAGGACGGAACACTCTGGGTGGGCACCGAGCACGGTGGCCTGGTATCTCTTCGCGACGGCCAATTCGCCTCGTATGAAGTGCCCAGCCAGGGGACGGCGCATGATTATGCCCGCGTCTTTTGTGGCGATCGCGAAGGCGCCCTGTGGCAGGTCTCGTGCGAATGGCAACTGACCAGGTTTTTGAAAGGCCAATTCAAGGTGTTTTCGGACAGTTGGAATCTATCCAGCCACGCGGCCCAGGCGCTGACGTGTGATGCTAAGGGGCAAGTCTGGGTGGGTACCGGCAGCGAACTGGCCGTCATGAGAGGCGGCCGCTTTGAGCCGGCGTGGGGCCGCACCAATGAGGCAAACTTTCAAGTGGACTTCCTGTCCCCCAGTCGCCAGGGCGGCGTCTGGGTGGCGGCAAATGGGCGCTTGCGAAAATTTGAGGCCGGACATTGGACGATTGATCTGGGAGCCTATAATTGGACCAATCGACCAATCTATGACTTGTATGAAGACCGGGAAAGCCGTCTTTGGGTGGCCACGCTTGGCAGCGGATTGTTTCGATATGACCCCAATGGCGAGGGGCTGCACCTGACCGCTCAAAACGGACTTCCGACGGGTTTTGTCCGCTGTGTGACCCAGGATCGCGAGGGCAACATCTGGGTTGGGACTGAAGGGGGTGGATTGTGCCGCCTTGAGCAATCGATCTTCCGGACTTATGGGGTCAAAGAGGGCCTGGCGAGCGATCAAGTCATGGCTGTGGCCAAGGCGCGAGACGGAGGTTTATGGATCGGCACTGATGGAGATGGCCTTGACCATTGGAAGGACGGGGTGGTCCAGCATTACGGATTTAACGAGGGATTGCAAAACGGCCATGTGTGCTCGGTGATCCAGGATCGCAACGGGATCGTGTGGGCCGGCACCTGGGGCGGCCTTTATGAACTGGATAATGGAAAGTTCACCAGCTTGTCCGACGGGCTGACGATTGGCTGGCAGGTGCTGTCGATTTATGAGGGTTTGGAAGGCAATATGTGGCTTGGGCAACAGGCTTTCGGAGGCATTACACGGCTGCGAAACTCGGAACGAACCGTTCTCAAAATCCCAGGGACATCCGCCGATCTGGACGTGCGAACCATTGTGGAAGA
Source organism: Vulcanimicrobiaceae bacterium (assembly GCA_035511075.1). Taxonomy (GTDB): domain Bacteria; phylum Verrucomicrobiota; class Verrucomicrobiia; order Limisphaerales; family Palsa-1400; genus DATAUD01. Next base: position 38,725 of record DATKFW010000005.1, on the reverse strand, counting down.
TCACGACGGCAATCTATGGGTGGGAACCATCGAGGATGGCCTCTACCGGATCAAGGCCGGGAAATCGACTCACTTTGACCGAAAAGACGGGCTGGGTAGCGATTCGATCTGGTGTCTGTATGTTGATGACGATGGAGTCCTATGGGTCGGCACCTGTCGCGGCGGATTAAGCCGATGGCAGAACGGACATTTTGTCACCTGGACAACCAAGAATGGTTTGATCAACAACGTTATTTGTCAGATTCTCGAGGACAGGCGCGGTAATCTTTGGCTCGGATCTTACGGCGGCGTATTCCGGATCAGCAAACGGGAACTCACTCTATCGGCCTCCGAACCTGACCGCGAAGTGCATTGCGTCGGATATAGCCTGGAGGATGGATTGCCGAGTCTTGAATGCCAGGGTGGCTTCCAGCCTTCCGGCTACAAATCCGCGGATGGACGGCTTTGGTTTCCAACCATCAAGGGTCTTGTCGTGGTCGATCCTGAGAAGGCCACCCGAAATTCCCTGCCGCCCACAGTGGTGATCGAAGACATCATCGTCGATGGAGTGCCGAATTCTCAGGCCGGCCAGTACGGCCACTCAGGCGCCGGCTTGCCGACCAAGGCAAACATTCCGCCGGGCAACAAACGCATCGAATTTCAATACACGGCATTGAGTTTCTCCGCTCCCAATAGTGTGCATTTCAAATACCGGATGGAAGGATTGGAGAAGGAGTGGGAGGACGCGGGAACTAAACGCGCTGCCGTCTATAGTCATGTCCCGCCGGGGAGCTATGTTTTTCATGTCATTGCCTGTAACGGCGAGGCGGTCTGGAACAATATGGGAGCAACTGTCGCTCTGGTCGTAGTGCCGTATTTCTGGGAGACAAAATGGTTTCTAGCCTTGAATGTGCTGGTGGGGCTTGTGGCGGTGGCCTCCATTGTTCGCTACTCAGAGAGGCGGCGCATGCATCGCCGCCTTGAACAGGCCGAACGCGAGCGAGCCATACAGAAAGAGCGCGCTCGCATTGCCGAAGACATCCATGACCAGTTGGGGGCAAATTTGACTGAGATTGCGCTGTTGAGCGAATTCGCCCAGGAACCGACGGCCTCCCCAACGCAGGTTCAGGCAGACATGCAAAAAATCACCTCCAAGGCGCGGAACCTGACGCAGATCATGGATGAGGTGGTTTGGGCCGTGACCCCCCAAAACGATAGTCTGGAAAAATTTGTGACTTACACGTGCAGCTTCGCGCAGGAGTATTTGCAGACCGCGAAGATCGCCTGCCGTCTGGAAGTGCCGGAATTTCTTCCCGAAATCATTGTCACCGCCGACGTGCGGCACAATCTCTTTCTGGTTGTCAAAGAAGCGCTGAATAACATTGTCAAGCATGCCGCCGCGTTGGAGGCGAGGATTCAAATTGCCCTGGAACCGGGAATATTAATCCTGACGATCCAGGACAACGGAGAGGGTTTTTTAAAGGATTCCGCTGTCGCGAGCGATCAGAATGTTTCCGCAGGCTCACAACGAGACGGCCTGTGCAATATGCGCAGGAGAATCGAAAGTATCGCCGGAAGCATTGAACTGGAAAGCCGGCCCGGCGGCGGCACCCGCGTAAGACTGATGATCACACTGGACAACTCATCGCCTCCCCAGCAAAAAAGACGCGCCCCCGCCGTCCAAAGCCCATCGGCGTGAGTAATGGGCTGCGGAACAACCAATGCGCCGTGTCGTTCATTTGAACGACTGCCATTCCCCGCTTTTGTCGTTGGCTCAATCCTGACAGCTTGCTACAACCTCAAGCTGATACATTGAATTTGTGCCCATTGTTGTTTCCATAGTCGAAGATGATGACGGTGTTCGCGCCGGGCTGGTGCGGCTCCTTGAAAAATCCCAGGATTTTCGCCCGCTGGCCAGCTATGCCAACGCGGAAGCGGCGCTGCGCGGAATACCGCAAGCCCGTCCGGACATACTTCTGATGGACATTAATTTGCCCACGATGAACGGAATTGAGTGCGTCCAACGGCTGCGCGCATTGGACCCTTCCCTGCGCGTGATTATGCTGACGGTCTATGAAAACCCAGAGCAGATTTTCGACGCGTTGCGGGCCGGAGCCATCGGTTACTTGCTTAAACAGAAACCTTCCGAAAAACTATTGGAGGCGATCCGTGACGCCCATCAGGGCGGCTCGCCGATGAGCAGCCAGATCGCGCGCAAAGTGGTGCAATTCTTCCGCACCAGCGGGCCCACGGAGGTAGACGGCCAACTGTCAGCCAGGGAAGTTGAAGTGCTCACACTTCTGTCCAAAGGGCATCTGATCAAGGAGATCGCCGACCATTTGAACATCAGCTTTGCCACCGTTCGCACCTACATCCGGCGCATTTACGAAAAGCTGCACGTTCATTCCCGATCCCAGGCCGTGGCCCAATATTTTCAGCCTCCGCGTTGACGATGGGGGGTGTAGTTCATTTGCACGACAAGACAACATTCCAAAATCGGCTAATGATCGTGCTTCTGGCAAAAAAGCACCAGTTCATAAACACTGAACCAAAAAACAAAATTGAGTTCGCATGAAAAACAAGAACGTACAGAGGCTTTTATTGGGAATCGGATTGGCCTGCGCCTGCGGGGCCAGCGCCTGGGCCCAGACGATTGTGCCGAGCACTTTCAAACAGATTACCATTGACGGTTCGTTCGACGATTGGAACGGCGTGCCGTTGGCCTATGCCGCCTCGGAGGGGCAGAGCAACGCCATTCAATTTGAGAACGTCTATATCGCCAACGACCAGACAAATCTCTACATCGAGTTTACACTTTACGCGCCATGGGACGCCTTCGACAATTCCTACGACAATCTATTCATCGATGCCGACAACAACCCCGCGACAGGATACGTCGTCTCGGGCATCGGTTCAGAGATGCTCATCCAGGGTGGCGCCGGTTATCAGGAAGCCGCTGGCATTTTTAACGACGGCGGAGTCGATAACCTGGGCTGGGCCATCGCCGGTTCGACCAATAGCATGCAGTTTGAGTTGTCCATTTCACTCGGCGCCACGTTTGCTTCGGACGGGGCTCCGGTCTTCACCAACAACACCATTGCCCTCGTGTTCGAAGGTGACACTCCCAGCTACGATAACGTGGAATTCGTGCCAGCCGAAGGCACCGGCGGTTTGGTTTACACCTTGGCGCCCGCTCCAGCGCCACTCTCCAATAATCTTCCCTTGATTACCCTCACCAATTCCGTCTGGGAAGTCAACGCGTCGGGAACCGACCTTGGCACCAATTGGCTTGGCCAGACTTATGATGATACCGGACCGGGCTGGACTAATGGCGATGGATTGTTTGGCTACACCCCTACCCCCGCGTCCTACCCGGCGATAGATACGCCGCTGACCAACGGTCCCAGTACCTATTATTTCCGCACCGCGTTCGAGTGGACCAACGACGCGGCGAATGTCGCCTTTGTCGTCACAAATTATCTTAGCGACGGAGCGATTTATTACCTCAACGGCGTCGAAGTGGAGGGAATCCGCATGCCCGCTGGCCCGATTTCCTATAGTACCATGGCGACTGGCACCAATTTTCCGGTTGGACAACCCGACGTCTTCGGCATTAATGGGGGAGAGTTGGAATTGGGCACCAATACGCTCGAGGTTGAGGCGCACCAGGCCCCCGACAGCAGCGGCGATATGATATTTGGTCTTTCACTCACTGCCGCAATTCAGTATCCCGTTCTGGTGGTCGACACCAACCAGCCTGCCGATCAAACGGTGTTGGCAGGCCAGGCCGCCACTTTTACTTCCGATATCCTCGGCAGCGGCCCGCTGGTGTATCAATGGTTTTTCGACGGCACCAATGCGATTGCCGGAGCAAATGGTTCGACCTACACAATTCCGTATGTGTTGACCAACAACGCCGGGACTTATTCCCTGTCCGTGAGCAATCAATTTACCAATGTTTCCACCCGGGCCGCGTTGCTGACGGTGAGCAATACTCCTGTCATCATTGATTCGCAGCCGGTCAACCAGCTCGGAATTGAAGGGCAGTCGGTTTCTTTCAGTGTCGCCGTCTCGGGGACTCCCATCATCGATTATCAGTGGTTCTTCGGCACTAACGCCATTCCCGGCGCCACCAACGCCTCCTACACGATCCCCTCCACGCTTCCGACGGATTCCGGCGGTTATTATGTCACGGTCAGCAATCCCGCGTCCACCACCAACAGCAGCATCGCAAGCCTGACTGTCTTGGCCGACACCATCCCTCCAAACATCGTCGGCATATCGGCAACGGCCACTCAGATCGTTATTACCTTTTCCAAACCAGTTGATCCCGTCACGGCCGGAGAAGCCGGCAATTATTCCGTCGCTGGCGGGGTAACAGTGCTGACCGCGGTGCCGGATACGAACAACGCCGCCCAGGTCACGTTAACCACCGGAGGAGCCGCGATGACCTTCGGGACGGTCTACTCGCTCACGGTCACTGGCGTCAATGACTTGTTCGGCAACCCGTCCCAGATTACCGCGCAATTCGTCCGCGACATTACTATTGACGGTTCGTTCGACGATTGGAACGGCCTTGCGCCCTCGTATAGCACCGCCACTGCCTCCGGAAATACAAACGCCGCGGATTTTGAAGACATCTATGTCTATAATGACGCCAACTTTTACTATTTCCGCGTCACGCTCTGGACGGATATCAATTCGGCTTCAGGCGAGTTTCCCGCTTATGTCAATATGTATTTTGACACCGATAACAATCCGGCTACGGGTTTTTCGGTTAATGGCGTGCTTGGCTCCGAGATGCTGGTTCAAAGCGGCATCGGGTATCAGGAGAAGGACAGGACCTTCAACGACGGTTATGGCATCAACGGGTTGGACTGGCTATGCCTGCCGGCGGAGCCGGGAACCAATTTCGAATTTGAAATGTCACGGGCGGCCACGTTCGGCGAGGATGGCACCCCCGTCTTTACGACAAACCTGATCAACTTCATATTCCTGGGCCAGAACCCGCAATATGGAGCGGTCAATTGGGCTCCTCCAATCGGCGGTTTCATTTCATATACCAATGCGGTCGTTCCCTCTTTGCCGTTGGGCAAGCTTGCCATTGAATCGCTTTCCGGCGGTCAGGCGGCCATTATTTGGGGTCCCCCGGGCACCTTGCAGTATTCAACCAATTTGAACGCCGCATGGATCAACGTGCCCGCGGCATCGAGTCCGTATGTCGTTCCTGCCACGGGCGTCGCGGAGTTTTTCCGCCTGTCACAATGATTCGGAAATCAAAATCGGCTGGCACGGGTGCCACCGTTCCGGAGAGAAACGGGCGAAAGAAATCGACGTTCGATCTGCTTTGGGTTATACTGCACTGGGGATGAATTCCAAGAATCACACGCAATTGACAATGATTGATCCGCATCGCAATCCTGGCGCGCAACTCGCTGGGAATTCGCCGGGAGATGCTTTTACGTTGATTGAATTGCTGGTTGTCATAGCCATCATCGCAATCCTGGCGGCGATGTTGCTGCCGGCGCTGGCGCGGGCCAAGATCAACGCCCAGGACATCCAGTGCATCAATAATTGCAAGCAAATCACCCTCTCATTCACGATGTACATCAATGATTCCAACGATCAGATGATAAGCTACGATGAAGAAACGCTGTGGATCGGGAAGCTCACAACTAACTACTCGGCTCTTAACGCCTCGCGCTTTTGCCCGGCGGCGCCGGAGAAAAGTCCATGGAACCTGACCGGTACTCCTGAGGCCGGATTCGGGGCCGCGGACTACCCATGGGAGTGGTTTTATGGAACGCCAGAGTATCAAGGCAGCTATGGCATCAACGGCTGGTGTTACTCCGATTTGGCCCCCTTTTTCCCCGACCTGGTCGCCGACTCCTTTAAGAAGCAATCGGCGATTACTGTGCCGGCCTCGACGCCCTTTTTCTCCGATTCGGTGTGGGTCGATGGCTGGCCGGCCACGAATGACGTGCCGCCCATCGACTTGTATCATGGCGGCGACGACGGCAGCGGCATGCAGCGGTTAAACATCGCCCGGCACGGATATAAGAATCCGTCCCAGGCTCCGCGCAGTGTTCCGGCGGTTATAAGCACGTTGCCGGGCGGAATCAATGTTGGTTTTTCTGATGGGCACGCTCAATTCGAGAAGTTGAATAATCTTTGGAACCTCACTTGGTGCTTAGGATGGCCCCACTGACCCGAGAGCGTTTCGCTCTTTCGAAAATCGTGACGCCTCTCCCCGCTTCAATTGGCGGCATCCGAAACGGAGACTCAATAAATGCCAGGCTGGTCATCACTTGTCGCACGGTTTGTTTGGCTTTGCTGTGGGGCAACGCCGCCCTGGGCGGCAGTACCGGCCCTCTGCCGGGATTTAACACCACCACACCGTATTTGATTTACTACGGCAACTGGACCTCCAGCCAGGTGGATTACGCGCGCACAAACTACCATCTGGTGATTCTTCACCCGGCCAGCAATATCACGGCCACTGAGATTGCCACCATCAAACGTGGGCGGGATAATATTGCCGGGACCGCTGATGATGTGCTGGTGCTGGCTTATCTCTCCCTTGGCGAAGACGACCGGGCCGGGGCGCCGTTTGCGGGTGATGGCCTTGGTCCGCGGGTCGATCCGCGTGCGTCGGAAAGTGACCCGCTCTCCAGTATCACCAATGCCATCGGTTTAGCCTCTTCCGGCGGCACCGGGTACGCCTCCTATTATCTCAATGCGCAAGACAACCAAAGCGGCAAACCCGACGAGGACGCCGCCTACGGAAGTTACTATGTCAATGCCGGCGCGCCGGCGTGGTGGAGCGTCATCAAGAGCATGACCATGGCCGCCGACGGTCAAGCCGGCCTGGACGAGATTTTGACAACCAACGTTGGCAAAGCCTACAATTGTGACGGCGTTTTTCTCGATACGATTGACACTGCCGCCCCGGATGCCTGGGGAACCGACTACGAGTGGACATCCCCGGGAATGCAAACTGTCGTGCAGAGGATCCGGACCAATTACGTCGGCAAGCTGATCATCGCCAATCGCGGCTTGTTTTTCTATGATCCTAACCTGATCCAATATCCTTACAGCCTCCGGCCATACGTGGACATGGTCATGTTTGAAAGTTACTACAGCGACTCGAGCACCAATCCTGTCTCGCTCTCCTTTCCCGATAATAAGTATGACTTTGCACCCAAGCTCAACGCGGAGGCCGGTCGTCCGGATGGATTTACGGTTCTAGCCGTCGATTACGATCACACGCCGCCGCAATCTCCGGCGATCGTCAATCAGGATTACGTCCAATGCATGGCCATTCAAGGCTGGCCATTGTATCGGACAAATCCCTCCCTGGACGAGGCGTTGAACACCAATTCGGCGGCATGGCTGGCCACCAACGCCGATACCCAGCCCCCGGTATGGGACAGCACCGCCGCGCAAGGCGCCACGCCGCCGGCTCCCCGAGTTGGCGCGCAGGAGGTCACCGTTGGCAATCAAAGCGCAACGGTGTATTGGGACGTGGCTCGTGATCAGACCGAGCCGGTGCGCTACAACGTTTACTACTCTTCGGGCACGGCGATGAATTTTCTGACCGCTGTCAAGTTGCCTCAGGTTGCGCCGAGTCGTCCCGCAAGCTATACGCAGGCCACCGGCCCGGGCATTTATCCCTATGACTACACTATTGGCGGCCTGACCAACGGAGTGACATACTTCTTTGCGGTTCGCGCGCAAGACAGCGCGACTCCTTCCCACGAGGATACCAACGCTGTAAACATCGCCGCCGTGCCGGGAACAACCGGAGCCACCGGAACCTATAGGCAGATTGCCATTGACGGAACATTTTCCGATTGGGCGGGCGTGCCGTGGGCTTACCAGGGAACCACCGACACCGATCCCGTAAACTTCGCCGCTGTGCAATTTGCCAATGATTCGAATTATCTTTACGGGCATTTCGTACTTTTTTCGTCCTACGCCCCGTTCTCCGATTATTACACGCATCTCTTCATTGACACGGATGACAATAGCCAGACTGGCTACCAGGTTAGTGGCGCGCTGTTCGGGTCGGAAATGATGATAGAGAGCGGTCTTGGCTACGACCAGCGCAATGGGTCCTTCAATGCCGGCAATATCTCTGGTCTTGACTGGTCCATCGCTCCCGGCGGCGCCGGGACCGAATTTGAATTCCGTGTTTCCCTTTCCTCCCTGTATCCCGACGGGACCAGGGTCTTTGGGACCAACGCCATGCGCTTGCTGATGCAGGATGATCGCGGCCCGGAGTTGGCCGTTGAAACCGGCATTCCTTATATTTTGGCGGCGCAGCCCGGCCCTCTCTTCATCAGCCAGTTTGGAAGCCAGGTGACGATTACATGGGCCGGGCCGGGCGCCCTGCAAGTTTCCACGTCGCTGGGCGCAGGCTCATGGACAAATTTGCCGAACGCGGCGAGTCCCTACATCATCCAGCCTGGCGCCGCCCAACAATTTTTTCGATTGGCGGAGTGAACCAGGCGCGCAATGGATTGAATTTGCGGTTGAAATTAGGTGATTTCAGATGAAAGGAGAATTATGGGAATGACGTTCTGCCGTGTCGTGGGAGTTGTCTGTTGCGTAGGTTTATCAATCCAGGCTTCAATCGCCGCCGCCGGCGAACGCCTCTTTCAGGAGTCTGAAACTAATTTTGTGAATCCCGAACGGGGCTTTTATTCGCCGAGGAACACGACCCGAATGACGGGATTGGAGCGGTTGCGGGAACAAGGCATTAGCCTGGTGCTCGTGGAAATGGACTTGCGCGCCTTCAAAGACCGCGCGCTAACGCCGGAAAAGTTGGACGAATTGCGCGCTGCCTTGACGGCGGCGCGGCAGGCCGGCTTGAAAGTCATCTTTCGCGCCGCTTACGGCTTCACCGACCGCGATTACCGGGCTGATCCCAAGGACCTTGATCGCATTCTGGCCCATGTTCGGCAAATTGGAGCAGTCTTGACTGAAAACGCGGATACGCTTTTTGCGGTCCAGGCCGGGTTTCTCGGTCCCTGGGGCGAATGGCACGACTCCAATTGGGGCGACCCTCCCGCACTTGATGTCCAGCGCGCCACGCTCTTCGCGCTGCTGGATTCCGTTCCCGCGCCGATCCCGATTCAAGTTCGACGACCCATGTTCATTCGCGACATTTTCTCAACCGGGCAGGGAGGCTCCGATTCTACAAACTCGGCGGCGTTTGACGGTTCCAGACTGTCCCGCGTCGGCTGGCACGACGACGCTTTTCTCGCGCTGCCCGACGACATGGGCACCTACGCGGAGGCGGGTTGGGATCGCGAGCGGGAATTGCGCTGGTGCGATCAACACGACCGCTACGCCCCTTTCGGCGGCGAAACGGTCGGTCCTTCCGCGCTGACGCCCATTGCGCAAGTCGTGCGCGAAATGGAATTGCTCCACCTGTCCTTCTTGAACATCGCGTATCATCCGAAAACTCTCCAGCACTGGCGCGACTCGCAATACCGCGGGGAAAATGCCTTCGGATACATCGAACGCCGCATCGGCTATCGGTTGTCCGCCCGGAAAATTCGTTACTCGACTGACGCGCGCGCCGGCGGCCAGATGTCGTTCGAACTCACGCTGACAAACGATGGCTTTGCCTCGCCACAACTGCCGCGCGTCGTCACGGTCGGATTGATTTGCGGCGGCCGGATCGAGCGCCTGCCGATCAACAATGTCGATCCGCGCCAATGGGGACCGTGGTCGGGGAATATCATCGTGCGCGGCCAAATCCCGATCCCAGAGGATTTCGATGACACCCAAACGGCCCAGCTTGCCATTCAACTGGCCGATCCCTCGCCGCGATTGAGAAACGACGGACGCTTCGCCATTCGCCTGGCAAACGACGGAGTGCCGTTTCTGGAAAAGGACGGTTGGAATATTTTGGCCGGGGACATCGCCATCCATCGGTGAACGCGGGTCAATCATATTCCCGGCAACGACAGGCCGATCGAAAACTTGCTCCTTCGCCCGGCTTCCGTCGCATTCATCTGATTCTGCTCATCGTGATGAACTGCCTTTGGGCGGCTTCCTATTCGTCATTCAAAGCGCTGCCCTCGTCGCTTGATGCCGGCGAGGTGGCAACCTTGCGCTTTGCCATCGCCAGTGCGGTCTTGCTGGTTTGCTGGCCGGTGCTGCCGGGCTTCGCCCCTCGTGGACGCGACCTCGTTAAGGCGATGGTGATGGGTGTCATCGTCTTCGTGATCGGGCCCCGTTTGCAAGTGGCGGGCGTGCGAATGGGCAGGGCCGCCGATGCCTCCGTGCTGGTGGCAGTCGATCCCCTGATCGTGTCCGTGGCGGCGGCGGTTTTTCTGCGCGAACATATCGGACCGAGACGATGGATTGGCTTCATTCTGGGTGTGGTGGGCACGGTGCTGCTGGCGGAAGTGTGGCGGCCAGGTTTTCATCTGCCGGACTTGACCGCAAATGTCTTGATAATCTTGTCCTTCCTTTGCGACGCAGCCTACTCCGTGATAGGCAAACCCCTGCTGGGTCGGGCCGGCATGGCAAAGGTTCTTGCAACGGCGCTCATCGCCGGGACCATCGTGAACTTGCTGTTGGACGGATTGCCCACGGTCCGGGCGGCTGTCGCATTGAATTGGACGGCGTGGCTGGTTCTGGGATATTTGAGCCTGATCTGCACGGTGGTGGGTTTCTGGCTCTGGTTCGCGGTCATCCGGGAGGCCCCGGTAAACGTCGCCGCATTGACTGTCTTGATCCAGCCGGTCGCCGGCGTCGCTGTGGCCGTAACGTGGCTGGGCGAATCATTCCATTGGGGACAACTTTGGGGTTGTCTCGTCATTTTGGCGGGTCTTATAGTTGGTTTGCAGCGTCAGGTTCAGTCTGGTCACGAAAATACCCGAATATGAAATCGTTTGGATTCGCTCTCACGGCCCTTTGCGCGGCGCACTTCGTCATCGCCGCGACCGCCCATGCCGCAGTGACACGGCCGCCCACGGACCCCGGAACGCCCGCTTTGATCGCGGCGGGCCCGGGAGCCGAGGAGCTTGCCAAAGCCGCGCTGAAACGAGCGCCCTCCGCGAGTGACGCCGCATCCAATCCGACCGAAGCCGCGCCCGGGGCAAATCCGCCGGCGGATGTTGACGGGAATTTCCTCGTCGGCCCGGCCTATGTTTCTGCGCCTGAGTTGACCGTGACCGCGGGTGTGCCGCAAGGGAGGGTGGAACAATTCAGCATGAATTCGGCGGACAGCAAATTCTATCCCGGAATTGCCAGGAAAGTATTTGGCACCGTCGATCCGAACAATCCCAAGACGCTCATCGTGGAAACCCACCCGGCCCCGTACCGGCGCACCGTGACCGTTTATATTCCCAGCCAATATGTTCCCGGAGCAGAGGCGCCCTTCATGGTAACGCACGACGGCCCCGGGATGGGCCGCCCGGACACGACCCTGCCGCGTATTCTTGACAACATGATCGCGCAACATCGTCTCCCCGTGATGCTTGTCATCATGATCGCCAATGGCGGCGGCGATGCCCAGGGCAGCGAGCGCGGCTTGGAATACGACACGATGTCAGGAAAATACGCCGAGTTCATCGAGACGGAGGTGCTGCCGCTGGTTGAATCCAATTACAACGTCAAGCTGACCAAAGATCCCGACGGGCGGGCGACCATGGGAAGCAGCTCCGGCGGCTCGGCCGCGCTGGAGATGGCGTGGTATCATCCGGAATGGTACCATCGAGTCATCACTTATTCCGGCACCTACGTCAACCAACAATGGCCATTCAACAGCGATACCCCGGATGGCGCATGGGATTTCCACGAAAAATTAATTCCGCAGAGCGACCCAAAACCGATCCGCCTCTGGATGGAAGTCGGTGACCGCGACCTTCTCAATCCCAACGTTATGCGTGACAATATGCACGACTGGGTTGCGGCCAATAACCGCATGGCAACCGTTCTGAGGGCCAAGGGGTATCATTATCAGTACGTTTATGCCCTCAACGCAGGGCACGTCGAAAGAGCCGTCAGGAATCAGACGCTGCCGGAAGCCCTCGAATGGCTCTGGCAGGGCTACCCGAGATAAAAGAAGGGCGCTCCGCCCGCAGCATCGGCGAAACCGGGGCGAGTGACCACTCCCGAGTGTGCGCGGTTATGAACCGCGATTGGGCGTGATTTCACGAAGAGAGTGTCTGCTCCAGCCTAGACAGGCTGGCCGCGTATTTCAAAATAAACCAGTTATACACGTGGACCGGATGAAAATCGGATCAGCGACATATATGACAACTACCCGAATTGCCGGTTTGGTTATGGCCGCCGCCGGCTTAATGTCCAGTTGCGCGACCCGCACCGATGTGACCCCTGACCATGCGCCACCGGTAACAGCGCCGCCGGCGTCGTTTTTTCAACGCTTCGATGAACACGATCGCGGCGCAGCCGAGCAATTCTACAAGAAGCATCTGGACCTGTCGGGTGTGTCGGTTGCCGCCTCCGGCGAGGTGTCCGACGCGGCATTGCAACGCACCTACTATATCGTTGGCCACATGCTGGCGGGACGCCCCGACGTTCTGCACGCCATGGCGACCAACGGCACACGCCTCATCATTATCGGGAAAGACCAACTCTACAGTGACATGCCGGAATATCGGGACACAGAAAATCCGGCTTACGTCAACGAGCGCGTCCGCGGCACCGGCGGGTTTCGAGTCACCAGCTTTGGCGAAGAGAACTTGCTCAATCTCCTGGTGGATCGTTATGACGACGAAAGCATCAGCGTGCATGAATTCTGCCACACAATCGACGCCGCTATTGGCTCCATCGACCCCACGTGGCGCGGGCGATTACGCAAGACCTTTCGCGACGCGCTCAAAAAAGGACTTTGGAAAAACGCCTACGCCGGCTCGAATTCGGCCGAGTATTGGGCCGAAATTTGCCAGGCCTACTTCGATTGCTCTCGCGTCAACAATTGGAATCACGCGGCCATCGCCAGCCGCGAGCAATTGAAGACGTACGATCCCGAAGGCTACGAACTGGTCAAGGCCACGTTTAATTTCTCACCGGAGAATGACTGGCGCTACGTTCCCTACCAATTGCAACCGAGCGTCATCGCCCCGCCCGCGAAATTTGGAATCGATCCTTACTACACCAAGTTCACGTGGGCGCGCGAATTCCCCGTCGTCGGGTCCGACAAGGCAAGCGACCAAGCTCTGCTAAAGGCGAATGACACTATTCGAAAAATGTTCGCCTATCGGCACGACATATTAAAGGCCCTCATCGCGGACGGCGTGAAGCTGGTTGTTCTTGGCAATGAAGAGCGGCTGACGGATTTGCCGGATTACAAGAAAGCGCCAGACCAGACCAATTGGGACGGCACGGTCCGCATGCATGGTTACACCGTCGAGAGCAAGGCGTTGGTCGTGCCCGAGCAAAACGTGCTCGCCACAGAGGATGACCCGTTTCAAGGCAAGAGCATGGTCATCCGCGAACTGGCCAAGACTCTTTACTACGTGACCGCGTTGCGCCCCGAGGATACCAACTGGAACAATCGCGGCCGCGATGTCCAGCAATATGAATTGCGCGTCAAACGACTGGACGAACGATTCGATCACCGGCTCCAGGAGATTTACGCCAACGCCATGGCCAGGGGCATGTGGAAGGGCACGCCGGCGATTAACGATCGTGTGGAATATTGGGCGGAAGGAGTATTGGCCTACTTCGACGCCAGCGGCGCGGGAGATCCGCCCAATGACCAGCCGCATCCCATCATCACCCGGGAACAGTTAAGAAGCTACGATCCCGACTTGTGCGCCCTTGTGGAAGAAACAATGGCCTACAACGGCCATCAGGACTGGCGTTACGACGTCCACGCCCCTTATGTCCGCAGCACTGAGATGGTATTGCACACAACACAACACGCGGCTCACTAATTTGAATCCGAGGCCACCCCATTGCGATCGGGCGGCTCCTTGTCCAACAAACTGCGAACAAAGAAATCCCGCATGCGCCGCTCGGCGTAAGCAAAAGCCGGCCCCCGAATGCCGTGGTCCGCGCCAGGAACCACCAACAGATCAAAATCCTTTTGGGCGCGGATCAACGCGTCGGCAAATCGCAGGGTCGATTCCGGCGGGACGTTGCTGTCCATTTCACCAACGATGAGGAAGAGCTTTCCCTTCAAACGCCAGGCGTTGTCGATATTCGAACACTCCGAATACTGCGGCCCGACCGGATAGCCCATCCACTGTTCGTTCCAGGAGGCCTTGTCCAGCCGGTTGTCGTGACAGCCGCAGTTAGCCACAGCGGCCTTGTAAAAATCCGGATGGAATAAAACGGCCCCGCCCGCGTTCTGGCCCCCAGCCGAGGTCCCAAAAATCCCGACACGGCTGATGTCGTAGTAAGGGTATTTGGCCGCCACGGCGCGATGCCAGAGGATCCGATCCGGGAAACCGGCGTCCTTAAGGTTGTGCCAGCAAACGTCATGAAAAGCCTTGGAACGAAAAGCCGTACCCATGGCGTCCATCTCAACGACGATAAAACCCAGGTCCGTGAGCGAGGCGAACCGTTGGGCGCCGCTGAAGGATTTGGGAACATAAGCGCCCTGCGGGCCTGCGTAAATTTCTTCCAGAACCGGGTATTTCCCGGCCGGGTCAAGGTTCCTGGGCCGGCAGATGATTCCCCAAATGTCCGTCTCGCCGTCGCGCCCTTTGGCGACAAACACCTCCGGGGGCTGCCAGCCGCTCTCCTTCAACTCGGAAATGTCGGCCGTTTCCAGCGCGCATACCAGGCTTCCATCGGAGGTCCTTCGCAAATTGTGAACAGGCGGCATGTCCACGCGGCTGTAAGTGTCAATAAGATACTTGCGGTTGCCGGAATATTGCACCGTGTGATTGCCATTCCCCTCCGTCAGCGCGGTCAGGCCCGTGCCGTCGAAATTGATCCGGTAGTACTCGACGAAATACGGGTCTTCACCGGCGTTCATTCCGCCGGCGCGAAACCACACCTGCCGCGCGTCCTGGTCAATCCGATCGATCCCGCGCACGACCCAGGGTCCCTTGGTGATCTGGTTTTTAATCGAGCCATCCCTTGTGTCAATCAAATAAAGATGCCGCCAGCCGTCGCGCTCCGAGACGTAGATCATCTCGTCGCTCTTGTCCAGCCAGTTGACATAGTTCATGTTGAGCATCTCGTTGTGGGCGGTCCAAATGAAGGTGCCGGACTTTTCATCCACCAGGTTCCGGACCTCGCCGGTGTGTGCGTCCACTGCGATAACGCGGAGGCGTTGATGACCGCGATCGACCTGTTCATAGGCGAAGCGGCGTTTATCTGGCAGCCAATGGAGCTGCGGCTGCTCCCATTCGTGCTCGAAGGGATCGACCTCCGGCTTGGCTTGCGTTCCCGTTGCAGCGTCGAACAAATTCAATTCGTAGTGCGCAAATTTGTCGCCCGCCTGCGCATACGGCCGCCGGTGCAATATCGCCCGTCCGCCGCCCTTCGGCGAAGATTCAATATTATAAACCTCTTTGCGGTCACCCGGCTCGATTCTCCACGCCACCAAGACGTCTGACTCCGGCGACCACTCGATCAGGCCGTACGAATGATTCGTCGTCCCGTCCTGGCTGAGTTGCCGCTCCATGCCGTCCTTCGAGCGGACAAATACATTTCCGTCGCGCACAGACGCGGTCCATTTGCCGTCGGGCGATTTGCGGGAGCGCCGCCCGCCTGAGTCATCGTCCGCGGTGTCGTCTGAGGTGTTGGCGGGATCCCCCGGGGCCGGCGACAAGAGATAGTTCGCGGCGGGCGTGGCCATAGCCACCGATTGCTCAGGACCAATCAGAGACGACGAATTGGGGGCTCCGGGACGGGCGGTCTCCGTACACTTGTAAGCATCCAAATCGCATTCCCAGGTCCTGTCCGCGGCGTCAAATTTCACCGTCCTGACATCCTGGCTGAACTGGAGGTTGGAAATCGGAAGATGATCGCCCTTGTAATCGTGATGGGTGGCTTGAGAGAGAGCGGCGGCGAGTTTGTCA
Source organism: Vulcanimicrobiaceae bacterium (assembly GCA_035511075.1). Taxonomy (GTDB): domain Bacteria; phylum Verrucomicrobiota; class Verrucomicrobiia; order Limisphaerales; family Palsa-1400; genus DATAUD01. The sequence goes on along the minus strand of DATKFW010000005.1, from coordinate 22,724 downwards.
TGGTCAAAGGCCGGGCGCCGGGTTTCGCGCTCCGCGTCCACCAGAATGAATTCACTGGCCTCGCCGCGAAGTTCATTGCGGTACCAGAATTTGGTGTCTCCGGCGAACCAGTGCGGAACGAGGCGCGCCTTATACACACCGCGCTCCGGCTCTCCACGCCCGCGCCGCGCCTGAGCGGTGTTGTTGGTTTGCGCCCGCGCGCCGGTTGAAGCAACGGCCACAACGACAATCGTCGCGAGAACTCCAAGAAATTGTTTTGTCTTCATCATGGCACCGTCCATTCCTGGATTCCGGCCGACCAACCGGGACGCATCTTGACCTCAAGGCGCAGACCGGTCGTTTCGACGGGCTGGAACGCAATTTTGTTATACTTGTCTTTGTCCACGCCGCCGGTGTCGGCCGTCTGGACCGGTTTCCATTGATCGCCGTCCTTGAAAAGAATGCGCCAGGATTCCGGCGTGCGGCATTCGCCCCTGCCAGTGTCGTCAAACCAATAAACGGACGTGGTCGAGACGGTGGCCGGCTTGGCGAATTCATATTCCACCCAGGCGTCGGCGCCCTTGCGCGGCCACCAGTCGAAGAAAGTGTTTTCCGGGTCGCTGGAGGACGACGGCTCGGCCTGATCGTTGATTGCTGCCGGGTTCTTGCCTCCTTCGGAGAACGTGATCTTGCTGGTTGAAGCAATCGTCGGCTGCGGCTGGATGCGAGCGCTCTTCTCCGAATCGGGCACCCAGACCATCATTTCCGAGCGCCCGCGGTTGGCCCACGAATAATAGGGAATGGCCTGAAAATTCCGCGCAGTTTTAACCAATTGTCCGTCGTCGTCGCGCGTCACCAGGAAGGCGCCGCCGCGAAGCACTTCCACACCATTGAGCAGTGCCGGCTCAAACGATGCGGTCACCGGCTCATCGTCCGGCAACATCAGGCTCCGTACGTGGCAGTCAGGATTGTCCGGCGATTCCAGGCAATAAACAATCGGACCGCGCTGGAGGGCGATTCTCCCGCGGTCCGCTTTTACGGCATCGTTGGCCGCCACGCGGCGGGCCGGCATGGGCAGGTTCAATTCGATTGTGTCGCCGTCCTTCCACTCTCTCGTCAATGGAACGTAGCCCTTATCTAGCTTCAGCGGGACTTCTTTTCCGTTGACCTTCAGCGTGACCGGATCATCAGGATGGTCGATGAACCTGTACAAATCGCCCGGGACCGCCTGGTCCCGCGCCCAACCTGGCACCCGGACATTGACCGTAAACTTCGAGATGGCCTCCGGGTGGAGAATTATTTTCACCCGCCCATCCCAGGGATAGCGGGTTTCCTCGGTGATGTTGACGACGCGCCCGTTGTCCATTTTGATTTCGGCCTTGTTGGCGGCAAAAAGGTTCACGTACAAAGTGTCGCCGTCCTGCGCGTAAAGGTAGCCGGGCACCGAGGGCATGAAGCGGGTGATGTTGCCCGGGCAACACGCCACGCCGAACCACGGGCTGCGGGAATGTTGCCGATTTGACTCCAGCGGGTTTGGGTAGAAGAACCTCTTGCCGTCCAATGACACGCCACTGAGAAGGCCGTTGTAAAGGGTGCGCTCCATGACATCGACGTACTTCGCGTCACCATGCAACAGAAAAAGGCGCTCGTTCCAAAAGTCATTGGCCACCGCGGCGCAGGTTTCGCAATAGGCGCTCATGTTCGGGAGATAGTAATCGGGGCCAAACGCCTCACCGCCTCCCAGCGCGCCGATGCCGCCGGTGATATAGAGTTTCTTGCCGACGGCATTGTCCCAAATCGCGTCAATGGCACGGACATAAGCCTGGTCGCCAGTCAACGCGGCGACGTCGGCCATGCCGCTGTAAAGGTAGCCCGCGCGCACCGCGTGGCCCTCCGCCTCTGTTTGATCGACCGGCTTGATGTCCGATTGATGGTATTCATCCCCGCCGGGTCCGCGCACATCAATGAAGTATTTCGCCAACTTCAGGTAACGCTCATCGCCGGTGGCGCGATAAAGCCTGGCCAGGCCCATTTCAACAATTTCATGCCCAGGCCAGATGTGAAGCTTGTTGGTTTCCGGGCCGAATGTATTGCACAGGAGATTGGCCTCTTTGATGGCGATATCGAGCAAGGCGCGCTCGCCGGTGGCTTGATAATTGGCCACGGCCGCCTCAAACAAATGGCCCGCGTCATAAAGCTCGTGGCTTTCATCGGGATCGTTGACCCACCGTTGGTGGCCGGACCACGGATGCGGATGCTCCGGATTAATCGTCCGCGCCGTATAGAGATAGCCGTCAGGCTCCTGGGCGGCCCCAATCTCAGCGATTAAATTGTCCAGATATGACTTCATCTTCGGATTCGGCTCGACCGCCAGCGAATAGGAAGCCCCTTCCAGCACCTTGTACGGATCGGTGTCGTCGAATGGATAGGGCGGGGGCTTCCGATTGGCAATCGCCTCGCCGCGCAGGACTTCGGCCGCGCGAATGAAATTATCCATGCGTCCGGACTTCTCGCATTGCTGGAAGGCAAACGGGATGGTGACCAATCGATTTGTCTCGATGCGCGGCGCCCAAAACAAGTCGTCAATCTGCACGGAGGTGAACGGGACAGGCTTGACCGGGTAATCGCGCGCAGGTTCGTCAGCCAGCGCTCCAATGGCGAGCAGCGCACACGAGGCCAGACACGGAATGGATTTTGTTCTCATTTGAAGGTGTTCTGGAGGTTAGTATAAGCGACGGCTGGATCCTATTCAAATTCGCTCCAATCGGCGCGACTCGTTGGGGAAATCTTCATCCGACCGCTGAAGAATTGGTCAAACAACGCAAAGGCGTCAGGGTCATAAGCTTTGAGGCCCTCCTGTCCGACTGCCGGTTTTGGGCCGGTCATATGCAGATCGCCATGAGTGCCAAAATACCACATTGCCAGTTCCGCAAAGAACTCGTCATCATTGGAACCGGCGTAGGCCTTGTCCCAAAGCCCCCTGGCCAGCGAGGCTTTGTACTGCCGCCGGAAGCGATCACGAACGTCGCGCGGAATTCCAAACTGGTAGATGCAATGGGAGAATTCATGGACGCAGATGTCGCGGCCAAAGTAGCGGTCGTGCGCCAGCTTGAGCAGATTTTCCTCGCCGCAGGAGGAAATTTTGCCGCCGATGCCCCGCGTGCGCTGGTCGATGGTCAGGCCGCCATATTCCGCCAACGGTTTGCCCTTGTCGAAGCGCCATTCCGGGAGGTCCGAGGTGACCTGATTGCGGCCGATAATGTGCAGTTCGGCGCCGGAACTTTTTAGATTGGCGCAAACCGAGGGCAAATTGCCCAGCATCAGCGAAAGTCGGGATTGCGCCGCGTAAAGAGCCTCGTCCGCCACCTCCTGTGGCGCCTTGATGGGGATGCCCTGATACTGGATTTCTTTGGAAAAGAAACCGCCCTCTGGCGGATCAATCTTGATGATGGCATCCTCTTGTGTTGGGACAGGACCGGCCCTTACAGCAGGCGCCGCGGCCAACGCCAGCACCAGGAGAAATCGAAGGGCCGCGCCGTTCACCAGAAAAACGCGGGGCCAGACGCTGAATCTTGCGCCAAGCCCGTCTCCTTGCTTGTGCGCTGTACCATGTACCTAAAATTGCGCCATTCCGCGTGGCCGTCCAGGAAAGTGAGGTTTCCCCCGGCAGGCACCGCACCGTTCATGTGCGCCGTAGTGTGATGAATGGGATAGCTGCCCTCGATGTCGGTCCAGGTGGTCGTGCTGCCTGTAGTGATCTTGATAACGGGATCGGCCGCCAGGACCCGGCTTGAAATTGCGCCAAAAGGAATCGTCAGCACATCAAGTTTCCAGGTAGGGGGGTCCGCTTCGAGTTTGTCATTGACGTTTGTAATGCATCCGTCCAACGGGTCTGACGAATCTGTGTAGCCGGACGATCCCTGCAGGGTGAAGGCATACTGACTGACGCTAAAGGAGCCATTGTCGATCGGGGTAGGCCCACCGCCCCAGTTCCACAACGCAAACTCGTTGGACGCACTGAACCGGCTTGCCAAGTCCGGGCAATAGAATATCTGCCAGGTGGCACCGTTGGCCAACATGGATTGGGCGGCTGTCCCTGGAACATCCCATGCCCAGTAGCCCGCGTCACCCCCATTGAGCAGAGGCACATAAGGCAAATAATCCTTGTTCTCGCCGGCGTACATTTGCAGCGCCAAATTAATTTGCCTCAATTGGCTCATGCAACTGACGCGCTTGGAACGCTCTTTGGCGCTGGCCAGCGCCGGCAAGAGCATCGCGGCCAGGATGGCAATGATGGCGATCACCACCAGCAACTCAATGAGTGTAAAGGCCACCCGGGCGAAATGACGGCCGCAGCAGGACGCCTCAAATCCCCGCGCGCACTTCACGCCGAATTTTAATCTCCGGCTCCTCTGGGTCTGACCGGTTGTCATCATCGTAACACGTCAGGGCGGCGTCTGCGTCAATCGGAAGAACACGTTATTGGGGCTTACGGGCAGGGTGACCGTCGCCACTCCGTTGGTGTAGATTGGCGCCGTGCCGACAGTCTGCCAATTGGCGGGACTCAGACTTGGCGACGATTGCAAGGTCGCCGCAGTTTGGGTCCAGGTGACGGTGACAAAGCCGTCGGCGGATGAGACCTGCAACGGCAGGACATCCAGCATGAAGCTATCGAACTGCACGGAGCCGTAAACGTCGTTAAAGTCGGCGAACGCAATGCCGACCTGCATGGGAATGCCGGCAAACTTGTTGGTCGAGAAGGAAGTCTTGTTCGGAGTCAAGTGCCAGGGCTCGGTGTTGGTGGCTCGCTGATAGACATAGAAGTTCGTATAATCCTGCCTGACCAACAACAGCCAGTTCTGACCATCGAACGCGTCAGGTTGTGTGGTTTGATCGCTGTTATCGTCAATCGTAATCTCCGGATAAGTGCCGATGCCGTATTCGTCAAAACGAGCCATGCGCACGAAGCACTCGCCGCCCCCCGAAACGTCCGAAGGCCCAAAACCGTCCAGCGGCGCGCCGACGGTCTCCCCGGTAAGGGCGGCGCCACCGTTGGTGCTGATACTGTAGGCGCGCGCCATAATGGAAGGAATGCTATAATTGACCGTATCGCTGTAATTGTTGATGTGAATGGCCATCTGGAAGTCGCCCAGCACATACTTGAAGAGGAAAAAGCCGTCGTCGGTCGCGAACTCCCAGCCGCTGTAGCCATTGGTGATGGTCAACATCCCGGCGGTTGTGATGCCAGCGTCGGCGTCGAGCGTTGATCCGCCGCTTCCCGCCGTGGGCGGACTTTGTTCCGGAAGGTCTCCGTAGTTGGTGTAGATGCCGTCAAAGAACGTCCCCGCCACTCCGTTGTTCAGGTAATCGTGGGGCGTGCTAAAGAAGTCCGTATGGCTGGGCGAACGGACCACCACGTTGACTGTGTTGGAAAAGCCGGCATACGTTACCGTAACGAGGGCCGTGCCATTGGTGTAGCCGGTAAGCACACCGTCCGCCGTGCCGACAATATTCGTGTCGTCTGAGGTCAAATCCGCAAACTGGCTCACGTTGACGACAGCTCCTCCCTGGTAATAGCCCAGCACTTGCAGTTGCCCAATGCCGCCCGCTGGAATTGATAGCGGTGGAGGGACATCGACATTTGTTAGAATGCCGTCGAGCAGGACGCTCGATCCGCCGGTCGGCGGAATGACCTCGTCAAATACCTTGGCGGTGCTGGAACCCACCCACGTGTAAACAGCCGCATAATACGTTACGCCAGGCGTCAGCCCCGTGACCACGGTGCTGTTGGTAATCGATGCCGGCGGGCTGGGCGATCTGTACACAACCCAATTGCCGTCGCCCAAGTCGCTTCCCACGCCAAAAGGCTGGGGACCGTCGTCAAACAAATAGCCGTATGGGGGCTGCGCGTTGACGGGCGCGCCGGCCCGCATCACCACCATGCTCTGGATCGGAACGCCGTTGCTCTCAGCAGTCCAGTCGAGCGTCATCGACAAGTCGCCATTTAGCGCCATGGTCAAACCGCTGGCCGGCGGAGGCGGCTGCACACCTGTCGGGCTGACGATGCCGACGCCGTCGAGCATAAAGGTGCTGAATTGGGCCGTCCCGTCCGACCCCGTATCCATTTGTTCGGCGATGCCAACTTCCATCGGCGCATTATTTGCGGCCTCGGGCACGACATACGTCGCGGCCAGACTCCAGGTGCCATCATTGTTGGTTGCCGCCTCGTAAAAGTAGAAATTGGTCGAATCGACCCTCTGAAGAAGCAACCATGTATCCGTGTCATTGAGGCCAGCGGTATCGGTGGGGACATTGCCGTCGAGGGTGTAGCGCGCCGACAGAGCGCCATCCTGGACCTTCCACCAGTTAACATGGGTCTCGCCCCCGTTGCCGCCGGCTGCTCCCTGGGTGGAGCTCCCGGTGTCATCAAACAACCGCGCCATGAGGCCGGCCGCGTTCAAGTTTATAACGTTCATCGTATTGACGTTAACACTGGCTTGGAAATCCCCCGTGACAATTTTAAACAGGAAAGGGCCATCATCGCCAACGCCCTCCCAACTGGATCCAGCCGCATTGAGAAAAAGGCTGTTGGTGTTGTCCAGATCGGCATCAAGAACGAGCGTTTCTCCGTCGCCGGCGCCTGCATACGCCTGCGCGCTGGGAACATCACCAAAATTCAAGTATTCCCCGTCCCACGCCGTGCCAAGCAGACCATTAGTGATGTAATCATGGTATACAGTGAAGTTATCCGTAAAGACCGGGGTATGAACGGTGACAACGTTTGTCCCGGAAATTCCCGCAAATGTGGCCGTAACATTCGCTGTTCCGTTAGTCAAACCGTTCATCACTCCGTCTGTAATGGAAAGAACAGTGGGGTTGTCCACACTCAAGGTTATGTTTGGGGATGAACTTACATCGTAACAGTCGCCGGTCGTGTAACACGCTGTGACAACGGCCAGGCCGACTCCGTTCACCGGGATCGCAGGCGGCGTGGTGACGAAATTGACGGACACCAAAGCGCCAGGCCCGTTGAAAGTGGCAACCGCGGGATTCGCGTCGTAAGTGATCGCAGTGGTTCCACCGTTGGTCGTGTAAGAGTAAACCGCCACATCGTAGACGTTGTTAGTGCCCAAAAGACCGCTGACCGTGACGTTGGTGCCTGAGCCGGCGTAAACAACCTGTTGTTCGGCGCCCATGTTGGTCACCGCGCCATTTGTCGGATTGCCGACGTAGGAGAAGCCGTAATACGGCGACTGAAGAATCGGCTTGTTCTCACGCAGGACGACGACACTGCCATCGCTGCCCGGCGCCGGCGTCCACGACAGGTTGACCGAGCCGGACGTGAGGTAATCGGACACTACGATGTTCGTGGGATCGTTTGCCGGGGGCCTAATAGTGTTCGTGCCAGACACACCGTAATCTGCGAAGAATATGATCGGCGCGTTGCCGGTGTAAGTACCCTCCTCGATGCCAACCTGCATCGCGGCGCCGTGCAAATCCGGCCGTGCAATTGTCTGTTCAAGCGTCCACGGCCCGCCGTAAGTCGCGCTATCGTAAAGATAAAACGTGTCGCCGATGCGTTTGATCTCCAGGTAAACGTCCGCATTGGTGGCGGTAGTGGCGCCATAGAGACTGCCTGAACCGTTGTTGGCAATCTGATCAGACGTCCCGTTGGTCATGTCCTCGGACATGGTTGGGATGCCGAACTCTTCAAACAGGGTGATACTTACCCAGTTTTCGCTCGCGTTGGTGCCGCTCGGATCGTAGGCCCCCCCGGTGCCGTCGCTGACGGCGCGGGCCATCAGGCCGGAAAACACATAGGCCAAATCATTATAAGTCGGGGCAACATCCACCGAGACGGTAAAATCGCCCTTGACGATGTTAAAGGCGAAGAAGCCGTCATCGCCCGGGCCCCCCTGGCCCCAGGCGCTATTGATGGTCTGGACCACAAGAAAGCCCGAGCCCGGAGCGCCGATGCTCGCGCCGCTATTGGCCGCCAGAGTCATGCCGTTGCCGATTCCGGCGTTGTTCGCGTTCGGCACATCCCCGAAAGCCAGGTCGGCGCCATCGAAGCCGGAGCCGATGACGCCATTGGTTACGAGGTCCAGCGAGGGACTCGAAAAAGTGTTTGTCACCAGTTGCGCTCGTGCGGTGAGCGTCGCAGCCAGCAGGGTGAGGAGGCAAATGACCGCTGTTGTCAAACTAACAAACCTGTGATGGTATGATTTCATACAAACTGAATCAGTTCTTGCGGTTTGCAGATTATTGGCACGTTACATTTCATTCGCGGCAGTCCGCGGCACGACCAGTATCAGACAGCAAAACAATACGGCTTCGTGACGATCACCGCGGTTGCGGGATTGAGTCTATGCGCCTTCGCAAAACTGTTCTTGGCGGAAAATTACACGCTCGCTATGAATTGTTGCCAATTTGGAGGAATTTTCTCCAGCCACAGCCCGGGGCCGTCAAGAATCTCCATTCAATCCGTCCCGGCAGAGGCTCTCGACGCGTCCTGGCAAGATTGGCGGGCGAACCGATTCCATTCCCCATCCGAAAAGAACCTTTGCCGCCGCGCCGCACACGCGGCCCTGGCACGACCCCATCCCGCACCGGGTCTGCAACTTTGCCTCCCGCCACCCTGCGAAGCCTTTCATTTTTTCAAAACTGACGTCCTCGCACCGGCACACCGCCGTCTCCGCTGCAGCCAGGCGCGACACTTCCTGGCGTAGCGCAAATGTCGTCGCCAGCGCGGCGCGAAACTGCCGCCTTGCCGTGCGCCGCGCCATCAACGGGCGGGCCGCCTCCTCGCGCCCGCTGGCTGCCAATCCGGCAATCTCCCCCTCAGCCAGGGCGGTGTCCGCCCCGCCAATGCCGGTCAATTCTCCCGCGCAAAAAACGCCCGCCACGCTGCTGGCCTGCGATTCATCGACCCTGACGAATTCATTCTCTAATTGACAGCCCAGGGCGAGCGGCAATTCAAGATTGGGAACCAGCCCGAAGCCGCACGCCAGCAAATCACATTCTTCTTTCCACTGGCGGCGCCCATCGGTCAGTGTGACCGTGCGCACTTGTTCGCTGCCTTCCGCGCCAACCGGCCAGACTCCGCACCTGAACGGCGTTCCGAGCAAGGTCCATTTCAGGCGCGCCGCCTGCGCCAGTTTGGCCGGCCAGCGCAGAAGTCCCGCTCCAAAAGAAATCAATCGCGACAAGGGCGCCTGCTCGTTGATGGAGACGATGCTGGCTCCCATTTTTCGCAACCCGCCGGCGACGGCCAGCAGGAGCGGTCCGCTGCCGGCAAGCACGATCCGTTTGCCCGCCACGGGCCAGCCGTGCTTGGCAAGCGATTGCAGGCCCCCGGGGCCGAAATTTCCGGGCAACGTCCATCCCGGAAACGGAAGAAACAATTCCCGCGCGCCAGTGGCTAAGATCAACCGCTCCCATTGAATCTCCCGCGGACCGGTCGGATGCTCCGCCAGCAATGTCCGGGCGCCCCCCGGCCCAAGAATCGTGCACTGGTCCAACAACGACGCCTTCGTTCGCCGGAATCGCTCCACCCATCGCGCGGCCTGCGGAATCGTTGGGTGGGCTTGCTGCCCCCGCCAGATTTGGCCGCCCAGCCAGGGTGAGTCGTCCACCAGCGCCGTGCGGCGTCCGTTCTCCGCCGCCGCGCAGGCGGCGGCGAGGCCTGCCGGGCCCGCGCCAACGACTACGACTTCATAGCGAAGCCGCGTTTCATTCATCGGTCTGTACCTCCATGGCTTCCTCGCACAAGGTCTGACAACTCCGACAATGCGTGTGGCCATTGATGGTCACCCGGCACTCCATGCAAATCCCCATCCCGCACAAAGGTCCGCGTGGTTCGCCGCCAACGGAGCGCCGGAAGCGGGTCTGGCCCGAAAGCGCGAGAGCGGCAGCCACAACGGTCCCCGGGGCCACCGAGACACTTCTTCCATTGACGCGCAGCCGGATTGGGTCAGCCATGGGAGACCGAGTAGTTGACAAATCGCGATGGCGCATAGGGTTCGGCGGGAATGTCCGTTTTGCGCCCGAGCAGCAAATCCGCCACCAGACGGCCCGTGCCCAGCGAGGTGGTAATTCCCAGTCCTTCGTGCCCGCTGGCCAGCCAGATGCGCTCGTGCTCGATACCAGGGCCAATCAGCGGCAGTTTGTCCGGCGTCGCGGCACGGTGGCCGGTCCAGACACGCGTGGCGGAAAGTTTGCCCAGGGCCGGAAGATATTCGATCGCGCGCGCCAGCATGCGGCTGAGAATTTCGTGGTCCACTTCGGCGCCCTCGGCATCGAATTGGCGCGACGAGCCGATCAACATCTGTCCCGTCTGGCGCGGCTGAATGTTAAACGCGACCGAGTCCCTGCTCGTCGAATGCGCGCTCTTGAGGTAACCCAATTCCACGATCTGGTGATGAACGAAGCCGGGATAGCGTTCGGTGATGACCAGGTGCCCTTTGCGCTTGCGCACGGGCAAGCCGGGCATTAACTCCGGCGACCACGGCCCGGTCGCGTTGACGCTACGCCCCGCGTAAATACGCGATCCGTCTGCCAACGCCACGCCGCCTTCCGGCAACAACGCCGCCACGGCGGCGCCGGCGCGAAATTCGGCGCCGTGCCGGCGCGCTTTATCAATTAGAAATCGCGCCGCGCACGGGGGATAAACCACCCCGTCGTCCAGCACGCGCAATCCGCCGGCCAGCCCCGCCCGCAAGTTCGGCTCAACCCGAAGCACTTCCCCGCCGTTGAGAATCTCCACGCGTGCGTTCCTCTCCGCGTAGTATTTTTCCTTGCGTCGAGCCTCGGCCATTTCCTGGTCGTCCGCCGCCACCCAAAGGGTCCCGCACGCCTCGTATTCCACATCGGCGGACAGGTGATCGCGCAGTTGCAGCCACAACCGCCGCGAGTATTCGGTCAAGGCAAACTGCGCCTCCGAATCGTCCATCACCACGATATGTCCCATGCCTGCTGCCGTGGTTCCGCCGCCGACAATGCCGCGATCCAGGACGAGCGTCTTGAGGCCCGCCGCAGCGCATTCCGCCCCGCAGGCCGCCCCGACAATGCCCGCTCCCACAATGATGAGGTCAAAGGATTGGCTCACGGCAGCCTCACGGGTCTTGAGCCGCCTTCATCACCCGCACGCCAAATACCCCTCCCACCCACGTGTTGGCGCCCTGGATTCTGAGTGTCACTGTGTGTTTGCCTTTCGTCAACGCGGCCGGCAAGGGATACACCTGATCGAAGTAAACCCCCGGATGGCTCCCGGTCAGATGCTCCGCCGCCAGTTTCTGTCCGTCAACTATAATATCAAACTCCCGCCCACGGTCTCCTCCCCAATACGTCAGCACCAGTTCCTCCGGTTCGTCGGGAAGTGTTTTCAAGTTCCAAGAAAACCAGCCGCCCTCCGCGGCGTCGCGGTAGAAATGATCGCCAAAGTCGCCCGAACCGCTCTTTTCCCCCTGTTGGTTGTGGTCCCGTTCGTTTTGTTCCTCGCCGGGGTTAATAGAGTCCACCGTGCGCAACTCGATCTGCCGCCGCTTTTCCATCTCCGCCGCGTACTCCTTCTCCCGGCCCTCCCATTGCTCCGGTGTGAATTGGTCCCAATAGACTTCGTAGTTGCGCCGATAGAGCTTGTAGAACGGCTCCAACGTCAAGCTGTCCGGCTGCTCTTCCCCGGGGATCCAAAAAACCGGTCCGGCAAACGTCGCCGTCTCATTGGCCACCGGTCGCAAGTCTCCCAGCCACGTTGCCGGCGCGCTGACGATTCCCGGGTTGGGCTGTTTCATGTTGATCGTCGCCGCCAATACCAGCGGCCCGTCCATCACCGCCGCCCGCTCCGGCTTGCTTGCAAATGCTTCCTCCCGCAGTTCAAAGGGCATTTTGATTTCGATCCGGTCGGCGTCCTTCCATTCCCGCTTGATCGCCACGTAGCTTCCTGGCTGTCCGGCCTCCACTTGCTCGCCGTTGACCTGGATCTGAAACCCTCGCCGCGCCCAGCCCGGATGCCGCACCTTGACCTCCAGTTCCACCGGTGCCGCGCAGCGAAACGTCAACCCGCTTTGCTCCTCCTCCGGAAATCGGCTTTCCTGCGTCACTTTCAACCCCTTCTCCTTCCAGTCCAGTATCGACCCGATGAATTGGTTGACGTAGAGCTGACTCTGGTTGTGAAAATAAATGCTGTCCCCATACTTGCCGTGATTCTCCACACCGGTGCCGGTGCAACACCAAAAGTCCCCCTCCGGGCTGTTGAAGTTCTTGCGTGAGCCGGTCCGCAACGGAACGTAATAGCACATCATCCCTGTCTCAGGATTTTGCGACGCCAAGATGTGGTTGCATAGCGCCCTCTCGTAGTAGTCGGCATACTCCTCCCGGGGCTCCCAACAGAACAAATGCCGCGTCAGTTTGAGCATGTTGTAGGTGTTGCAGGTCTCGGTCGTATTCGGCCCCATCTGCCATAACCGATTTGTCGCCGTGAACATCTCCCCGTCACTGTTGCCCCCAATGACGTAGCTGCGATTATGGACGACAGTCTCCCAGAAGTTCCGGGCCCCGGCCTCCAGGTTGGTCTCCCCCGTCAATTCGTATTGACGCGCCAGCCCGATGAACTTCGGTATCTGCGTGTTGGCGTGCAATCCCGTCAGTCGGTCCTGCCCCGCTTCAAGTGGATCGACCACCCTGTGATGGTTGAACCGCAGCGACATCTCCAGATACTTCTTCTCCCCGGTCAACGCGGAGAGGTTGGCCAGCGCTTCGTTCATGCCCCCCTGCTCGGTTTGCAGCATCGCCTGCATCTGCGCGTCACTAAGCCTGGCGTTGCGCGACACCACCCAATCCCCAAATTTCCGCGCCTCCTCCAGCGCCTGTTCGTCGTGGCAATAGACATACGTGTCCTCCAGCCCGGCCAATATCTTGTGCAGCGTATAATACGGCGCCCATACTTGCTTGCGTTGCTCCACGCGGTCGATAAATGTCTCCGGGAACGCGCTCAAATATCCATTGCCCAACTTCTCCTGGCATTGACCCAGGACGCGCACCACCGCCTCGCCCTTGTCCCTGTAGCGGTCATCCCCGGTTGCCGCGTACATCTGCGCGCAGGCCGACATGTAATGACCGACAAAGTGCCCCCGCAGTTCGCAGTCCGGCGCCTCCCATCCTCCCAATGGTTCAGCCTGACTTGGCAGCCCTGCGTTGACCCGGAAGTTACGCACGAGGCGCTCGGTATCCAGTGACAGCAAATACGCACCGTCTAGCTCCATCGCGTGCCGAAACGGCCCATCCAACAAGCGCACTTCCTCCAGCGGAAACGCCCACACCTCCATCTTCACCGCCGGCTCCACCTTGTCCCCCGCGTAGCCCAGTGCCAAAGCGTCACCAAGACAGGATTGACTCGCGCAAGCTATCGCTAGCACAGCCGGGAGTAGTCCGCGCCGACACAAACTTAGGGCGGCGGCCAGGTCTCTTGTATGAAGTTTGAAGTTCATCAGCGGTTTCAGTTAAGTTAGAACGCTTATCGATCAAAGTGTTCACTTTGTAAAGAACCGCTTGAAAAAATCTAAGCTCCTACCGGGTAAGCCGGGGGAAGATGGCGCGATACTGCGAAGGAGTCAGGTTAGTCGCGGATCTGAAGGCGCGAGTGAACGCCGAGTGGTCGTAGAATCCGCAGTCAAGCGCAATGTCCGCCAGCGAACGGTTTGTCTCACGCAGCAAATGCGACGCGGCTGCCAGGCGGGTTTGCGTAATCAACTGGTGCGGCGTCAGGCGGAAAATGCGCTTGATGAGCCGGGCGAACCGGACGGGCGGCAAACCGGCGTGACGGGCCAGTAACGACGGCGAAACGGGGTTCTCATAATGTGTCTCAAGGTATTCCAATGTGGCCGCCAGCCGCGCCGGGATGATGTCCCGGTCGCCGGGCGCCCGCAAATCCCGAGAGACTCCCACCACGCCGATGATTCTGCCCGCCCGATCGCGCAACGGCAGCTTGGTGGTCAAACACCATCCAGAACGGCGCCGGATGTACCAATGCAATTCCAAGCGGTCGATGATCGAACGGCCCTTGCGCAAAACCGCTTCGTCCTGGCTGGCGTAGCGCTCGGCCAGTTCCCTGGGAAAAATGTCGCGCACGTGGCGGCCAAGGAGTTCACGTTTCTCGCGCAACCCGCAACGCTCGACCAGCGACTGGTTGACCGCCACGTAGCGGCCGTTTCGATCCTTTACAAAGAAGACGATTTCGGGAACGTGATCGAAGAGCTGTTCAATCGTGACTAACTCTGCCAGCGGGCTGGGCAGGCCTTCTTCGACTGGCGGAGTCTTGGTTAATATGTCAGATTTCACCGCAAGTACGCGAAATTAAGCCAAGACGAATAAGTCGATCAAGATGAAAGTGCCTTTATTAAACTCGCATTAACATGAACGAGCCGTTTTGGCGGGGTGTCTTCCCGGCGATCACCACCCAATTCAAGCGCGACCAGTCCATCGACCTGGAGGCCACCGCCCGCCACGCCGACGTATTAATTGACTCGGGCGTGGCCGGTCTTATTTTCCTCGGATCCCTCGGCGAAAACCAGCCCATGCGCCGGGAGGAAAAACGCGCAGTCATCGAGGCGATGGTCAAGGCGGTCAATGGCCGCGTCCCGGTTTTGAGCGGTATCGCCGAGAGCAGCAGCGAGGAGGCCTGCGCCTACGCCCGAGACGTCGAGAATCTGGGAGTGGAAGGAGTCATGGTCATGCCCGCCATGCTGTATAAAGGCGACCCGCTGGAGACGCTGGCTCATTTCCGCGCCGTGGCCCAGGCCTGCGGGCTGCCCATGATGATCTATAACAACCCGCTCAGCTATGCCAATGACGTTACTCCGGAAATGTTCGCCGAACTGGCGGACCAGAAGAATTTCGTCGCTTTGAAGGAAAGCTCCGGCGACGTGCGCCGCATCACCGATTTGCGCAATATCGTCGGGGATCGCTACGCCATCTTCACCGGAGTCGATGACCTGGCGTTGGAAGCCTCGATTCTAGGCATAGACGGATGGGTCGCCGGCAGCGGCATAGCTTTTCCCCGCGAGAATCAATATTTCTGGCAATTAACGCGCGACGGCCAATGGGAAAAGGCCCGCGAGTTCTATCGGTGGTTCACGCCGTTGCTTCACCTGGATACCAGCACGAAATTCGTCCAGTACATCAAACTAGCCGTGCAGGAATGCGGATTGGGCCAGGAGTGGGTGCGCGCGCCGCGGTTGCCCCTGGTTGGCGCCGAGCGCGAGCGGATTCTCAAGATCATTCACCACGGCATCGCCACCAAACCAATCACCTCCATCAAAAAGGGGACTTCAATATGAGCCGAATCCATGTCATTGACTCCCATACGGCGGGAGAACCGACGCGGATTATTGTCAGCGGCGGCCCTCGCCTGCAAGGCGGCAGCGCCGCGGAGAAACTCGAATTTCTTCGCCAGCACCACGACTTATTTCGATCGGCCGTGGTCAACGAACCACGCGGTTCAGACGTCCTGGTCGGTGGCATCCTGGTTGAGCCCGCCAACAAATCATGCGTGGCGGGAGTCATCTTTTTCAACAATGTAGGCTATTTGGGGATGTGCGGCCACGGCGCCATCGGTTTGATCGCCACTCTTGCCCACATGGGCCGTCTCAGCCCGGGCATCCACAAGATCGAGACTCCGGTCGGTATTGTCACCGCCGTCCTGCACGACAACGATACCGTGTCAGTGACCAACGTCCCAAGCTATCGCAGGGCCAAGAGCGTCACGGTCGAAGGCCCCGACATCGGCGCGATCACGGGGGACATCGCCTGGGGCGGGAACTGGTTCTATCTGGTGGAAAATCATGGCAAGAAAATCCAACCGGCGGACGTTGAAATGCTGACCGATTTTAGCTGGCGCGTCCGCAAGGCGATCAACGCGCAGGGCTTTCCGGAGGTTGACCACGTCGAGTTATTCGGCCCGCCTTCCGGCCCCGGCGCAGATAGCCGGAATTTCGTCCTCTGTCCCGGCAAGGCGTACGACCGTTCTCCCTGCGGCACCGGGACCAGCGCCAAACTCGCCTGCCTCGCAGCGGACGGCAAATTAGCCGAAGGCGAGCAGTGGATCCAGGAGAGTGTCATTGGCAGCCGGTTCACCGCGTCGTACCGGCGCGAGGGCGATCAAGTCATTCCAACGATTACCGGGTCCGCCTATGTCAACGCCGAAACGACTTTGCTCCTGAACGAAAAGGACCCCCTTTGCTGGGGACTCCGCCAAAACGGCTACGCCCGCTGAGGTGCGGCGAGTCTCCGCCCAATCGTGCGTCGAGTGAGAACTGGAATGCCAGCGATGAACCGGCGAAATTTTTTGAAAATGATGGCGCTTGGAAGCGCGCCGTTGTTGAATGGCGTTACGGTCGGCGGGCCCGCGCCGTGGCTCGCGGCCTTTATGTCCAAGTCCGCCTCCAATTCTCCCGAAGAGGCCACTATCGCCGAATTGCAAGCGGCGATCCATTCCGGCGCGCATTCGTCGGTCTCGCTCGTCCACTGGTATCTCCGGCGCATTGAAAAAATGGATCGCCGGGGGCCAATGCTGCGCTCCGTGATACAAGTCAACCCGGATGCGCTGGCTGCCGCGCGCGCGCTGGACCGCGAGCGAAAAACCAGCGGGCCACGCGGGCCCTTGCACGGGATTCCAGTGCTGATCAAGGACAACATTGACACGCACGACCGAATGATGACGACGGCGGGTTCCCTGGCGCTGCTGGGTTCGATTGCCCAGCGCGACTCCTTCGTCGCGCAGAAACTTCGCGAGGCCGGCGCGGTCATTCTGGGAAAATCAAATTTGAGCGAGTGGGCCAATTTTCGCGGCGATAATTCCACCAGCGGATGGAGCGCGCGCGGAGGGTTGACGAAAAACCCTTACGCATTGGATCGCAATCCTTCCGGTTCAAGCTCCGGTTCCGCTGTGGCCGTCTCCGCCAGTCTTTGTGCCGCCGCCGTTGGCACTGAGACCGACGGCTCTCTCATTTCACCCGGCGCCGTTTGCGGAATCGTCTCAATTAAACCGACCGTGGGGCTGATCAGCCGGTCGGGCATCATTCCCATCTCGCGCACGCAGGACACGGCCGGACCAATGACGCGGACGGTGACTGACGCGGCGATTTTGCTGGGCGCGTTGACAGGCGCTGATCCGCGCGACGACGCGACGGAGGCAAGCCGCGGCAAAGCGCCCGCGAGTTACACGATGTTTCTCGATCCGCACGGTTTGAATGGCGCGCGGATCGGTGTGGCGCGAAAATATTTTGGTTCCCGTGGAATATCGGGCAAATTGCTCGAAGCGGCCCTGGACGATATGAAACGCCTCGGCGCGACGCTTATTGATCCCGCCGACGATCCGGCGCTGGACAGATTTGAAGGGGCGGAGGGAACGGTACTAAGTTATGAGTTCAAGGCCGGCATCAATGCCTATCTCGCCTCCCTTGGCGCCAATGCGCCGGTGCGCACGCTGCAAGACTTGATCCTATTCAACGAGCGAAACGGAGCCGCCGAGTTGCGCTACTTCGGCCAGGAGGAATTCTTGCGCGCGCAGGAAAGAGGACCATTGACCGACACGGCTTATCTGGACGCCTGGAAACGATGCCGCCGGCTCTCGCGCTCTGAAGGCATTGACGCGGTGATGGACCGCCATCGACTCGACGCCATCGTTGCGCCGGCGGGCGGACCCGCGGGCGTGACAGATTTGATTTACGGCGATCGCGACGTCGGCGGCAGTTCCACTCCCGCGGCTGTCGCGGGTTATCCAAACATCACCGTTCCTGCCGGTGACGTTCTCGGTCTGCCGGTTGGTATTTCTTTTTTCGGTCGCGCCTACAGTGAACCCGTACTGCTCAAGATTGCGTTTGCGTACGAGCAGGCGACCCAACACCGCAAATCGCCGAGGTTTTTGTCCAGCATCGATTAAGACAGTTCGGCGTTACGGACAGGGCCAAAACATTGCTTGCAATTTCGCGTGAAGTGGATGAATTTCACGGCCACTGGTTGGGGTCGTAGCTCAGTTGGTAGAGCGTCTCGTTCGCAATGAGAAGGTCAGGGGTTCGACTCCCCTCGGCTCCACCATACTGATTATCAACACATTGCGATGTCAGTGCGTGGTTGTGGCAACGGGCAGTGGCAACAAAGCCAAAGCAAACCAAGCCTGTCCAGTCTTGTCCAAAGTTGTCGATCAGTCTTGCCGATGAATCCCCGAACGCTGACCTTGGCGACCAGACCGGGGCGACGGTTTTGGAAACCGGTGAGTCGGAAAATAAGACGCCCAGGATGGACTTCACCACTCACGTTTTAAATCTCATTCGCGGGGTCTATACGAAGAAAGACGATCTGTTGTTATCCGGTTCCGATGTTGTCGGCATCGAACTCGCACCGGATGCCGAGCGACGTAATCCATCCATGGATGCGTTCTTCATCTTCGACAGCCATTGGTCCAAATTGGATGTCGTACTTCTGCAAAAATTCGCCTCGCGGAGCGGTATCCTCATCCAAAGCCAATTCCGTCGATGAAAGCCACGCGCTGTGATTTACAACAACGCCGCGGCGGGGAACTCCATATTGCTCGATTGTCTCTTTTAGGAAGGCAATTACTTCGTGTGATTTGAGAGCCGCCGGCGGGGTCGGATTCATCATTTTGTGCATGAAAAAATGACTCGCAATGTCAACTATGGCCAGTATGCGCAGGCCAAAAATAACCTGGTCGTTGTACTGCACCGGCTCGGAAAAAAAATCACAGCCGACCACATACCAGTCGCGAACCCAAAGGCCGTTACCGGGATTCTGCCCACCGCTTTCAAATGCCTTCTTTGGCGACGTGGCATGGGACAGTTACTGCCCAGTGAATCGACTCTGTGAGTTCATCGGCGAAACGGTCACGACATGCGGCCTGGTCGTGGAACAGCGTACGCACCACCAGATCGCGGGGGCGCCGATGAAATTTCTCTCGCTGGCTGACTGGACCGGAATCGTCGAAACCGAACTGTTCGCGCAGACCTACAAGAGTTGTGGCCTCGCTACAGTGCGCTGCCCGGTCCTTGAAATTGAGGCGCCGGTTGAGGGGTTTGAGAACGGACGCGGATTTTCGCTGCGTGTACTGAGAACAGAAGCGCCGCGCAAGTTGCCGACAGCGCCGTGACCGCGCGGTTTATGTTTTACGATGGTAAGGGCACCAACGATCAGCGTGTAACCGAAAGCGCGTGCTGCCGACACGCGGACGTTTTTCGCTTGCCTGGCCTTGCCGGTTCCGATACGGTTTCCAAGTTTGGCGCTGGCACCACCTTGCAGAAATCGAATGTAGATTGGAGTGGTGGTCGGTGCTGTTAATGTAAGCTGAAACCAATTCAATGAAAACCTCTCCCCGCCTCAACAGGATCGTCTTAGCAGCTTTGCTTCTATTGGCAGAATTAAATGTCCCAGCAGCGGTCCTTGACTGGACCAATACCAGCGGCGGAAATTGGAGCGCCGCCGTCAATTGGAGCCCAAATCAGGTGCCGGGTCCAACGGACACCGCGAATATAACCGTCGCCGGCAATTATACAGTTACTTTGGATGTAAGCCCGGCGGTGGGGGGACTTGTTTGGGGCGGTCCCGGGCAAAGCATTGACGTAAATGGTCAGACTCTGACCGTCAATGGACCGATTCAGGTCAGCGCCCAAGGACAATTCAATGTCAACAGCGGGGGGCTTGCCGGGACCAACGTGTTGACGGGGGTGTTGACGTGGAGCGGAGGGAGTTTAGCCGGCGATATGACCGTTGGGGCTAGTGGTGTTTTGAGCATTGTGGCCGGAGGTGGGGATGGCATTTACGGGTTGATTTTGACCAATTATGGAACGGTCAACTGGACCAACACCACTCTCTATGGGCGAAGCGGCTCCAATACGCAGATTTATAACTACGGTACGTGGAACGCGCAAAGCGACAATACCTTTGTCGGAGGCTATGATGGCGGCAAGACTTTGTTTGAGAATTTCGGGACGTTCCTCAAGTCGGGCAATGGAGGTGCGACGCCCCTGGATGGCAATGTTGTGTTCAACAATACGGGGACAGTTCTTGTCGAAAGCGGGACCCTTGATTTAAACAACGGGACGGGAAGCGGGGCCGATTTCACGACCACCAATACCGGGGCCATCAGTTTTTCCAGTTATATCTTTACCAACATCAACACATTTGCTGGGGCCGGCAATTTTGTGTCGGGCGGCTCGACCACGTTTGGCGGAACGATTGTGGGAACGCTGAGCTGGGATGGAGGGAATTTGAGCGGTGCCTTAACGGTTGCGAGCGCGGGCGTCTTGAACTTTGTGGCCGGAGGCGGCAATGGGTTTTACGGACTGGTTGTGACCAATTATGGAACGGTTAACTGGACCAACACCACCCTCTTTGGGCGAGGCGGCTCCAATGCGCAGATTTATAACTACGGCACATGGAACGCGCAAAGCGACAACAGCTTTGTCGGAGGCTATGATGGCGGCAAGACTTTGTTTGAGAATTTCGGGACGTTCCTCAAATCGGGAAACACTGGCGTAACTAGCCTCGACTCTGGCGTCGTTTTTAACAATATCGGCCTTGTTACGGTCGAGAGCGGGACTTTGACCATTGGCGGAGGCACGAGCAGCGGCGGAGAATTCAGGACAATCGCTGGCGCGAATTTAAATTTTGTCAGTACGCCCTATTCTTTTACCAATCAAACGAGGTTTCTGGGCGTCGGCAGCTTTGTGGAGAGCGGCGCCAATTTCAACGGATCAATAATAGGCACACTGGGCTGGGATGGCGGGTATTTGTCCGGCTTTTTGACCGTTGCATCCAACGGCGTTTTTGAGTTGGTGGCGGGAGGTGGCAATGGCTTTGACGGGCTGGTATTGACGAATTTGGGAACGGTCAACTGGACCAACACTACCCTCTATGGGCGAGGCGGCTCCAATGCGCAGATTTATAACTATGGCACGTGGAACGCGCAAAGCGACAACAGCTTTGTAGGAGGCTACGATGGCGGCAAAACTTTGTTTGAGAATTTCGGGACGTTCCTCAAATCGGGCAATGGAGGTATGACGACCCTCGATGGCAATGTTGTGTTCAACAATGCGGGCACGGTCAACGGGGCGAGCGGGACACTGGTCATTGGAGCCGGGATTGACAATAGCGGCCATGGCATTTTTACGACGACCAACGGCGGGTTGGTTGTTCTGAACAACATGACCTTTGCCAACGGCGCCACCCTCAGCGGCGGAAGCGGAGTGGAGTTGAGCGGCGTCACGGTGATTAATGGGATTTTGACGGCGACCGATTTGCAATTTTCCAGCGGCACCCTTGCCGGAACCAATATATTGATGGGGACAATGACGTGGAGTGGGGGGAGCTTGTCCGGCGCAATGACTGTGGCCAGCAACAGCGTGTTGAATATTGTGGCTGGGGGCAGCGATATCCTTGACGGCATAGCTTTGACTAATTACGGGACGGTTAACTGGACCAACGCGACGATCTATGGCTACGACAATCCGGAAATTTACAACTACGGCACGTGGAATGCGCAAAGCGACGAGGCTTTTCAGGGAGGCTACGGGGGGGGAACGACACTTTTTGACAATTACGGGATATTTGCCAAGTCCGGCGGCACAAACGCCACTGTTCTTGACTCCGATGTGGTGTTCGACAATACCGGCACATTGGAGGCCCAAATTGGAACGGTCAGTTTGGACGGCGAAGTTAGTTTAACCGGCGGCACCCTGAATTTCCCGATCGATAGTCAGACTAATTACGGCACCGTCACGCTGGGGAGTGGTGCGTTCTTGAGCGGTTCGGTCAGCGTGGATTTTGGCAATGGCTTCCTGCCGGCTTCGGGCAGCCAGTTCCAGCTTTTGTCGGGGCCTAACTTGAACGGGTCTTTCGACACCGGTGATCTTCCGTTTGGCATGACATTTCTCTATACCGGGACGAATGTGAGCCTGGCCTGGAATGGGATAACGGAGGCTGATTGGGCAGCGGGCTCTTCCGTTTTGCAAGGCACGATCACGATCACGTTATTGGAAAGTCCCGGGATGACCGTGCAGGTTGTCGCCACCGCAAATGGCGTGTCGCATATACTCGGCGCGACGACATCCGGCGGCCTGGGCACGATTTCCTTCAACGCGAACCAATTGCCGAATGGAGTTTACAGCTTGCAGGCCATTATCTTCAATGCCGACGGCCAGATAGTGGGAGACTACTCCCGGCCGACCTTTGTGAATAATTCCCTGGTCTGGCATGGGGGAACGTTGTCTGGCAACCAAACATGGGGCACCAATAGCGTTAATGCCGTGGATCAGAACGTCATCATTCCCAGCGGGGTGACTCTGACGCTCGAGCCGGGCGCGATTGTCAAATTCGCCGAGGGAACTGGAATCATCATCGAGCCGGGTGGGGTTTTGGATGCCAGCGGTGCGACGACAAACGAGCCGATAATTTTGACCTCAATAAAAGACGACTCCGCAGGAGGTGACAGCAATGAAGATGGAGACAACTCCGTCCCTCAGGCTGGCGATTGGACTGGCGTCCTTTCCTCGGGGACATTCCTCACCACTCCATTCGTCGAGGTGCGTTACGTTCTCCAAACGCACAGTGGACTCATGACTGCGAGCCAGGAATGGTCGGGACCGCAGGAGCATTACGTTACCGGCAACATCATCATCCCGGCGAATGTGACTTTAACCCTTAGCCCAGGAGCCATCGTCAAGTTTGACCTCGTCCCC
>DATKFW010000004.1:0-3204 GCA_035511075.1 Vulcanimicrobiaceae bacterium | reverse complement strand
GGGAGACGTCGTCACCACCAAGAGCAATTTTGTCATCACGCTGGCGCCCTATTTTTTCCCGTTTTACGCGGTGTTGGTGGTGGTGTTGTATGTCCTCGGCGATTTGCTGTGGCACTGGCGGGCTTATTTGCCCTGGTTTCATTTGCTGCTGGGGGCGGCCTATGCCTTTCACATCACGCTAACATGGGAGATTTTGAAAACACGGCAATCCGACATCACCAGCCAGGGGTACCTTTTTTCCGGCGTGGTCATTTTCCTGGGCAACGCGCTGGTGTTATTGGCCGCCGTGCCGTTGTTGACGGGACATGAGCTGTACCCCGCGTTGCGGTGTTGGTTTGATTGCAACCATCAGATGATGCACCGGGTGGCGAACTTACTTTGAAAGGCGCGCGTTTTTTGTAAGTTGGTTGACTCCGGGTTCGTGACTCCGTTACCCTGCGGCTTGTGAATGTGTTTGTTACAGGCGGAGCTGGTTACATTGGTTCGGTCTGCGTCGAGCAGCTCCTGGACGCGGGACACGAAGTGACGG
This sequence comes from Vulcanimicrobiaceae bacterium, assembly GCA_035511075.1. Taxonomy (GTDB): domain Bacteria; phylum Verrucomicrobiota; class Verrucomicrobiia; order Limisphaerales; family Palsa-1400; genus DATAUD01. The sequence continues at coordinate 2,675 of DATKFW010000004.1, read as the reverse complement.
TCTATGACAATCTCACCGAAGGGCATCGCTCGGCGGTGGATCATCGCGCCGTTTTCATCCTCGCCCGCTTGAGCGACACCGATAATATCCGGGAGGCGATCCGCGACGCCAAGGCGGACGCGGTGGTCCATTTCGCGGCCAACGCGCTGGTGGGCGAGTCGATGGTCAATCCTTCCAAATACTTCCGCAACAACGTTTGCAACGGCCTCAACTTGCTGGATGCCACCGTCACGGCGGGCGTCAAGAAGTTTGTTTTCAGTTCGACCTGCGCGACCTACGGGCCGCCCGATCGCGTCCCGATGACCGAGGACCTCCCGCAACGCCCTATCAACCCGTACGGCGAATCCAAGCTGATGTTCGAGAAAATGTTGCAATGGTACGAGCGCATCCACGGTTTGGAGTTTGTCGCCTTCCGCTATTTCAACGCCGCCGGCGCAAGCGAAAAATTTGGCGAACATCATCGCATTGAAACGCACCTGATCCCCAACGTTCTCAGCGTGTCCCTGGGCCGCGCTTCCTGCTGCGAGATTTTTGGCACGGACTATCCGACGCCCGACGGCACCTGCATTCGGGATTACATTCATATTATTGACCTCGCCCAGGCCCATATCCTGGCCCTGCAACCCGGACGGAAGGGCTTTTACAACTTGGGCAACGGCGACGGCTATTCCGTCCGCCAGGTCATTGACGTCTGCGAGAAAGTCACTGGCCGGCCCATTCCCACGGTCGAAAAGCCGCGCCGTCCCGGCGACCCGCCCAAGTTGGTGGCCGCGGCGGAAAAGGCCATGCGTGAACTGGGCTGGAAACCGGAGTATCCGAAACTGGAGCAAATCGTGGCCGACGCCTGGCGCTGGCACCAGGCGCATCCGGAGGGTTACTCGGATTAGGCCGTTGCGTTCAAGGTCCCGTCCTCGTTCATGTGCTTGTGATCATCCGCAAAAAATTCAATCCGAGCCGGTATGCTCTTGCGTGGTTGGCCGTTATGGTTGTCGCTTTCTCGCCGTCAATGCTTCACGCCGATGACGATGATGATATGGCCTCGACCAATCGCGTTAAAAGGCCTATTGAAGAACTCTTCAAAACCGATGTCGTGTATCCACAGGCGCAAGGCGAATTGGAAGTGGAAGTGGCCTCCGTTTATCAAAATCACGCCGGCGGCGACATTTGGACCATCCCGCTCTCGTTGGAATATGGACTCAACAACCGCTGGCAGGTGGAAGCGGAATGGGACTCGTTGGTGCAACGATTTCCGGCGCATCAATCCGCCGTGCGCGGTGTCGGCGATTTGGAATTGGGCACCCAATATAGTTTCATGGATGTCGGCGGTTCCTCGTTCCACATTGCCCCGCGTTTCTCCGTGGAACTGCCGGTGGGCGACGTAAACCAGGATTTAAGCGAGGGCTTCCTTGAATACCAACCTTCCGTCATCCTGGCCCGGGATTTTCCAGAACTACATCACACCCAGTTTTTCACCGAAATGGGCGCCAGTATTGTGCAACGCGTCAACTCGCCCAGAGACACGCACGATGCGGAGCCTGCCGCGAATGAATTAAACTGGGGCAGCGGTTGTTTTGTCCTCTTTCCCCACGCGGCCGCAACCCTGGAATTTAATTGGTCCAACAACACGTGGAACCATCACGGGACTGAAAATGAAATGTATTTGACGCCGGGTTATCTTTGGAGAGTCACTCGCAAGGTGGAGCTTGGCCTCGGCCTTCCCGTCGGATTGAACAACGCCTCGGACCGGTTCGAGGTGATCGCGCATGTGGTTTGGGAATTCTAGGGTCAGGCATGGCTCAAAACGTCAATTGCAGCGCCAGATAGCTCATAAAAGCCGGCGCGCGCTGGGCCGGGCCAAAAATCCCCCGGCCCGCGGAACCAATGAGGGCGACGTGCTCCGTCAAGGTTCGCCGAAAGCCCAGATTGAAGGTCAATGCGTTGTCGCGGAAGTCGCTCACAAATCCGCCGTAAAATTCGGCCATCAAGGAAAACTTCTCGCTCAGTTCATATTCTCCCGCCAAGCCATACCATGCTTCCTTGGCTTCATACTCGTACCAATAATAGCCGACCTCGGCATAAACCGTCGCCCTTTTGAAAATATGTTCCACTTCAATCGGCAGCAAAAGGTTGTCTCCGCGATCGGCCAGGCCGCGCCGCCCGGCAGAACCGGGATAAACGAATTCAAGCTGCGGGTAGGTGGATATCTCAAGCCATGAGGAATTGGTTTGATCGAGAAAACGCCACTTCACTCCCGCCAGGGAATTGCTCATCCCGACGAGCAAGCCGCCATGTGCCCGATCCAACTCGCTCGCCTGCACCTGGTACTTCAACTGGATATGTTGGCCCACGCCATAATTGATGTCCAGCAGCGGCACGCCGCCGTCCCATTGGCGCGCGCCATAGGTCGCGGTGCCGCCCGCGTTAATTTCCCAGTGATTCGGCCCCGGCGTGTCCGGGTCATCCGTCAGCAACGGCGGTCCGCCCTGCGCGTTCAGCGCCCACAACAGCCAAGCCAGGCTGATGGCGAGTATTGGTTTAATTGGGTGCAACACTTTCACGCGCCTAATGACATGGCAAAGCGTCAATCGAGTCAAACCAGAAAGCGGTAGTGTTCTAATTAGAGAAAAGTGGCGCCCAGAGATGTTTTTCGGGGAGCACACGCGCCATCGCGTGTA
>DATKFW010000003.1:0-131676 GCA_035511075.1 Vulcanimicrobiaceae bacterium | reverse complement strand
GGAGGCATGGTGAGCGAGGCGTATGTCAAGTATTTGAAAAAGCTTTTAGGGAAGAAGGCGATCACCGAGACGATGATCCAGACGGCTTGCCGAAGAATTTTGGAGGCGAAATACAAGCTGGGGCTATTTTCGGACCCCTTTCGCGGGTGCAGCGAAGACCGGGCCGGGCGGGAGATCCTCACTCCGGAAAACCACGAATTCGCGCGCGAGCTTGCGCGACGCTCGTTTGTGCTGTTGAAGAATGCCGATGAAACCCTTCCGTTGAAACGATCCGGGGTCATCGCCATGATCGGGCCGCTGGCCGACAGTCGCCGTGATTTGCTGGGGCCCTGGAGCGCGGCGGGGGATTGGAAAATGGCGTTTAGCGTCCTGGACGCTGTCAAGCAGGCGGCTGGACCGGATGTAACCATCCTGCGGGAGCGGGGCGCAAATCTTGTGGATGACCCGGAGATGTTGGTCGCGCTGAACGGTTCGGGCGCGGACATCGTTCTGGACAAGCGTTCGCCGCGGGAAATGATCGATGACGCGGTGGCGGCCGCGAAGAAGGCGGACGTGGTGGTGGCAACGCTCGGGGAATCGTTCGCGATGTCCGGTGAAGCGGCCAGCCGCAGCGAGATTGGCTTGCCGGATTGCCAGGAGGAACTGTTGAGGGCGCTGGTAGAAACGGGCAAGCCGGTGGTATTGGTCCTCATGAATGGCCGGCCACTGACATTGGCGTGGGAAGCGGCGCATTGCAGCGCGATCCTGGAAACATGGTTCGGCGGAATCGAAGCGGGTCGCGCCGTGGCAGATGTGTTGTTCGGCGATTATAGCCCGTCGGGGCGGTTGACGGCGACCTTTCCGCGAAATGTCGGGCAAATTCCGATTTACTATAATCACAAGAACACGGGGCGCCCCTACAGCGGGGATCCTCGAGTGAAGTACGTTTCCCGCTACCTTGATGTGCCCAACTCGCCGCTGTTTCCTTTTGGTTTCGGCTTAAGCTATACGAGCTTTTCCTACGGCGACATCCGGTTGAGCAAGCGCTCTCTTGAAGGAAACGAGACCTTGGTGGCAAGTGTCGATGTCGCCAATACCGGCAAGCGCGCGGGGGAGGAGACGGTGCAATTATACATTACAGAGCCCGTGGCGAGCGTGACCCGGAGCGTGGAGGATTTGCGGGGATTCCAAAAGATCGACCTGCAACCCGGCCAGACCAGCGAGGTGAGTTTCCGGATCACGCCCGAGGATTTGAAATTCTTTAACGCGGATTTGGTCTATGACTGGGAACCGGGGGATTTTGTGATTCGCATTGGGCCTGACTCGAGTCAACTACATTCGGCCACGGTTCATTGGAGCAAGGAGTAAAGAACCGTTCTCAGGCGCCGAGGTCGGCGGAGGCGATCACGACTTCCAATCCGCGGTCGCGCAATTGCCGCACCAAGTCGTCCGGCGCGGCGGAATCGGTCACAATCGTTCCAATGCTCTCCAGGCCGCACAAGGGCGAAACGGAGCGCCGTCCCAGCTTCGTGCTGTCAAAACAAAAAATCACCCGCTGCGCGGCGCGAATCATGGCGCGCTGAATTTCGATGAGCAAACCGTGCGAGTTGCTGATTCCGTCCAGCGTGATGCCGCCCGCGCTCATCACGGCGACGTCGGCGTGGATTTTTGAGAAGGCCTCGACTGCCAACGGGCCGACGAGCACACCCAACCTGGGATAAATCACGCCCCCGGACAGAACCAGTTCCACGCGATTGTTTGAGGCAAAGAGGTTGGCCACCGGCAGCGAATTGGTGATGATCTGCGGCATCTTCGGCTCAAGATATTTTGCGACGTGATAAGTCGTCGTGCCGGCGTCGATGATGACGGTCTGGCTGGGGCCGATTAATTCCGCGCAGGCCCGGCCAATCGCTTCTTTCTCCGCCAATTGGTGGGTGTCGCGCGCGCTGAAGGCAAATTCGTCCGAATGCGGATTGACCAGGCGCGCTCCGCCGTGCGTGCGGCGCAAACTCCCTTTGGCGGCCAATGCGGCGACATCGCGGCGGACGGTCGAAACCGATGCTTCCAGAGCCTGCGCAAGCTCTTCCAGGGACGCGAATTCAACCCTGTTAAGGTAATCCTGAATTCGCATTTGACGGGCTTCTGGTTGCATTTCTGGCTGAATTTGGAAGATTTTGGAATATTTTGCAAGAAATATCTTGACGATTTTGGCGTTTTTTGCAATCCTGTTGAATAAGTTATGGTCGAAACCATAAATAGTCCACATCGTGCGGTCGTCGAACATCGCGTCCGACAGGCTGTCTATCAACGTCTTGGGAAGACATTGCCTCGCGTGGCGTCGGCGCCGAATCCTTTGGTGGTCAATGTGAGCGCGCGCCATTGTCATTTGACGCCGGAATCGGTGGAAGCGTTGTTCGGGAAGGGGCACACGTTGACTCCGTTCAAGTGGCTCTATCAGGAGGGACAGTTCGCGGCAAAAGAGACGCTGACCTTGATCGGACCGCGGAGCCGGGTGATTTCGAATCTTCGTATTTTGGGGCCGTGCCGCAATATAAACCAGGTTGAACTGGCTTATACGGACGCGATCGCTTTGGGGTTCGATATTCCCCTGCGAATTTCCGGCGATATCAAGGGAACGACGGGCGGGATGCTCATGGGGCCGGAGGGATTTTTTGAAATGTCCGAGGGAGTCATCCGGGCGATGAGGCACGTTCACATGCACCCGGCGGACGCGGAATTTTACGGAGTAAAGGCCGGCGGCGAGATGAAATTGAAAATCGGCGGTTCGTGCGGTTTGGTCCTCGATAAAATGCTTGTCCGCGTGGACCCGGCTTTCAAACTGGAAGTCCACATCGATACCGACGAGGGCAACGCCTGCAATTTGCAGCCGGAGACCGCGTGCGAACTGATGCCGTGAACGAATCGCAGTCAATAATAACTTAACCACAGGAGATACAAAATGAGTCAAGAAGCAATCGGCATGATTGAAACCCGGGGATACGTCGGCAGCGTCGAGGCCAGCGACGCCATGGTCAAGGCCGCCAACGTCACCCTGATCAAGACAATACCCATCGGCGGCGGTTTGATCACCGTTTTTGCCACTGGCGACGTGGGAAGCGTCAAAGCGGCTGTGGATGCCGGGGCCAAAGCCGCGGGGAAGGTGGGGGAATTGATCGGTTCCCACATCCTGGCGCGGCCGCATGAAGATCTGATGAAGGTATTCGTCGGTGAACCTCCAAAGAAATAAACTTTAATCTCAACTCTCTTTTTACTATGCCTCAACAAGCAATCGGGATGATCGAAACAAAAGGCCTTTGCGCCTTGATGGAAGCCGCCGACTGCGCGCTCAAAGCGGCCAATGTACAATTGGTCGGCTGGGAGAAGATCGGCAGCGGCTATGTCACCGCCTTTTTCCGCGGCGACGTCGCGGCTGTCAAAGCGGCCACGGACGCCGGGGCTGCCGCGGCCGCGCAAGTCGGGAGCGTGGTCAGCGTGCAGGTCATTCCGCGTCCGCACGAGGGCCTGGCGGGCCTGGGCAAATGGCTGCAGTGACGTGAAGATCCTCGTCGCCAACCTGGGATCGACCTCGCTGAAATATCGATTGTTCGATTTTTCCGGCGACCAGGAAAAACTGCTCACGCGCGGCTGCGTCGAACGAGTCACGGACTACGCGCAGGCCATCGAGTCCTGCCTGGGCGAGTTGCGGCAGGGCGGCTGGATCCGGCACGAAAGCGATTTGGCCGCCGTCGGTTTCAAAACCATCATGGCGCGCGGCGTCAACGGTTGTATGCGGCTGGACGAAAAAGTCTTGCGCTTGATGGAGGATTACAACGCGGTCGCCCCGGCGCATAATCCGCCTTACATCACGGGCATCCGAATGTTCGCGCAGCGGATGCCCAAGGTGCCGCTGATCGGCCTCTTCGAGACGGCGTTTTATCAATGGGCGCCGGAAGCGTCGATGCGCTACGCGGTGCCGGAAGCGTGGCACCAGGCGGGGGTTCGCCGCTGGGGATTTCACGGGGCAAGCCATAAATTCATCGCCGAGCGTTCGGCCGAAATGCTCTGTCGCGAGGACGTGGCCAGGCGCACGCGGCAACTTTATATTGACAGCGGCGCCAGTCCGGTGCGCGCGCCGGCATTGCGAGTCATCTCGTGCCATGTGGGGGGCAGTTCCTCGGTCACAGGCATTTTAAATGGCGTGGCCATCGGCAACAGCATGGGCTTCAGCCCGCAATCCGGTTTGCCGCAGAACAACCGGGTCGGCGATCTGGATTCATTCGCGCTCCCCTTTGTGACGGGGGCAACCGGGCTGACGTTGGAGGAGGCGCAACGCCAGCTTTGGAAGGAGTCCGGCCTCAAGGCGCTTTCGGGCGGTTACAACGATTATCGGGACATCCACGACCAGGCGGCCCAGGGCAATGCCCAGGCCCAACTGGCGATCGATGTTCTAGTTGACAACGTCCGGCACTGGATCGGGGCCTACTATTTGCAACTTAATGGCGTCGACGCGCTGGTGTTTACCGCCGGGATCGGTGAGAACCGCGCTGGATTGCGCGAAGCTGTTTGCCGGTACCTGGACCAGCTCGGAATCGTCCTGGACCCGGTGCTGAACGGCCAAATCCGCGCCAAGGAGGCGATCATCAGCGCGCCGGAATCGCGCGTCAAAGTGATTGTCATTCCCACGAATGAAGAGTTGGTGGTGGCGCGCGAGGCGAGGCGATTTTTGCAAGCACATGGAATGAATCAACCTGAAACAGAAACAAAAGAGAGACTATGACACATCAAGCCATTGGAATGATCGAAACCCGCGGATTGGTCGCGTTGGTCGAGGGGACCGACGCGATGCTCAAGGCGGCCAACGTTGAGTTGGCAGGCCCCATGCAGCAAGTTGGCAACGGCCTGGTCACAGCGGTGGTGGTGGGTGACGTTGCGGCCGTCAAAGCGGCGACCGACGCCGGCGCCCAGGCCATCAAGGCCAACAAAGGCGAACTGGTCAGCGTGCATGTCATCGCCCGGCCCCACTCGGACGTTGAAGCCGTCCTGCCGCGCAAACCGCAAGGGAAATAATTATGTTTCTGGCGCGAGTCGAAGGCGCCGTCGTGGCGACCAAGAAAGACCCGTCCATGAACGGCCGCAAACTGCTGTTATTGCGTCCGCAACTGGTGGATGAAAAGGACCCCGCGCGTTTTCGCGGCGGTGTCAACACCATTATTGCGGTGGACAGCGTTGGCGCAGGGATCGGCGAAATGGTGCTTTTTTGCCAGGGCAGTTCGGCGCGCCTGGCCCCTAACCTTAAGGACGCCCCCGTCGACGCCGTCATCATCGGCATCGTCGACGTGGTCGATGTCCTGGGAAAACAAATTTATAACGCCAAGACCTAGTTTCATTATGTCAGCGGCACTCAACGAAAGTCTCATCCGCGAAGTGGTTGAAGAGGTCCTGGGACGACTCGGTCCCGGCAAATCGACTGATGGACGCGCTCCGAAAACCGATTGCGATTGCCACAAGAATCACAGCAGCGCCGGGAGCGGCCAATTCGGCGTTTTTGAGGACGCCGACGCGGCTTGTGACGCGGCCGGCGCGGCATTTGTGAAATTGCAGCAGGGGGGCATCGCGGCCCGCAAGAAAGTGGTCTCGATCGTCAAGACGCTCGCCGAAGCCAACGCGGTGGAATGGGGCCGCGCGGAACTGGAGGAAACCAAGATTGGCCGGCTTGACCACAAAATCGAAAAGCTCCAAATCATCAAGAACGTCCCGGGCGTCGAGTGGCTGCGGCCGGAGGGTCTCAGCGGAGATCATGGAATCACGCTGGAGGAATTCACGCCGTTCGGTGTTGTTGGGGCGGTGACGCCTTCGACGCATTCCATTCCCACACTTAGCGGTAATATCGTCAACATCGTCGCGGCGGGCAATGCCGTCGTTTTCAACGCGCATCCGGGCGCCTCGCGTTGCGCCGCGATGGCGATTGGGGCGTATAATCGGGCCATTCAACGCGAGACCGGGATCGAGAATTTGTGCTGCATCATCGAGCATCCGACGCTCGAATCCTTCAGCGCGCTGTGCGCCCATGAGCAGGTCCGCCTGCTCTGCGTGACGGGCGGCCCCGCCGTGGTCAACGCGGCAATGAAGGCCGGCAAACGGGCCATTTGCGCCGGCCCGGGCAATCCGCCTGTGCTGGTGGACGACACGGCTTCCATGAAGCGGGCAGCCCGCGCCATCGTTCAGGGGGCGTCCTACGACAACAATCTTCTCTGCATCGGCGAGAAGGAAGTGTTCGCGCTGGAGACAATCGCCGACGAGCTTATGTCCGAACTGGAGAACAACGGCGCCTTCCGGCTTGATTCGGCGCAGTTGGAGCGACTGACGAAGGCGGCGTTCATCTTCAAGGAGGGGCAGGGAGGCGGTTGCGCCGATCCGGTTGTCAATAAAGAATTCATCGGAAAGGACCCATCGGTACTCGCCAGGGCGGCGGGCGTCAATATTCCGGAGGGAACCCAACTGCTCTTCGCGGAGACCGGCGGCGATCACCCTTTTGTCATTGAAGAGCAGATGATGCCGTTTATTCCGGTGGTGCGGGTCAAGAGCGTGGAGGACGGCATCGCGGCGGCCAAACAGGCGGAACACAATTACAAGCACACTTCGATCATTCATTCGCACGACGTCGAGCACATGACGGCGATGGCGCGCGCGCTGGACACGACCCTGTTTATCAAGAACGGCCCGTGCATGGCGGGGCTGGGTCTGGGAGGCGAAGGTTACCTGAGCTATTCAATCGCCACGCCGACCGGCGAAGGGGTGACCAACCCAAAGACTTTCACACGCGTCAGGCGGTGTGTGATGGTCGATAACCTGCGCATCTACTAGGTATGCTGCTCGCGCGTGTTGAAGGAAATGTAGTGGCGACCCGGAAGCACCGGAGCCTGGAGGGTTGGCGCCTCGTCATCTGCCAGCCCATCAATCACGCGGGCCAACCGGAAGGTTCTCCCCAGGTGGCCATCGACGCCTACGGCGCGGGCATGCACCAGCAAGTCATTCTTTCCTCGGACGGATCGGCCGCGCGCGCCGCGGTAAAGGACCCAAAAAGTCCGGCGCGTTGGATGGTCATCGGCGTGGTGGATGAAATGGAACCCGGAGTGCCGGTATGAGGATTGGAACCGTCATTGGCCGGGTCACATTGAGCAGGACCGTCGAGGGATTGCTGGGCGCGCGGTGGCTGGTCGTCAGTCCGTTCGCGCGCCAGAATTTTGAGAAAACCGGCAACGCGGCGTTGGTCACGAAGGAGCCGAGTGTGGTGGTGTACGACGATTTGGGCGGGGGTGTTGGGCAAACGATTGGATTTATCGAGGGCCGCGAAGCCGCGATGCCGTTCGACCGCCCGACGCCAATTGACGCCATCGACGCCGCGTTGGTGGACGACATTTTTTTCTCGCCAATGAAAGATTAAATGAAAGCCATCATCAGCGCCCGGGAAGTTCAGGAGTTGTTGCGAAACGGCGGGGACGTGAAATCGCTGCCGTCTGACGCCATTCTCACGCCTTCGGCGCGCGACTTGTTGCGCGAATTTGAGAGCAACGGCGTCCACGCCAGTTCCGCGACCGCACCCGGCAAAGCGGTCACACCGTCCAGTTCGCGCGGCGACTTGGAGTCGTTCTTCAATTCGCCGGAGATCCACGCCTTCAAGCTGCAAATCTGCGAGGTTGGCCGGCGCCTTTGGAGTCGCGCCTACGTCGATGGCAACGGCGGCAATATCGCCGTGCGCGTCGGAGAAGGCATTGCCCTTTGCACGCCGACGCTGGTTTCCAAAGGATTCATGAAACCGGAGGACCTGTGCCTGGTGGACCTGGAGGGCAACCAGCTTTGCGGGCAAAAGAAGCGGACCAGTGAAATCCTCATGCACCTTCAAATCATGAAGCGCCAGCCGCGCGCGGTGGCGACGGTGCATTGTCATCCGCCGCACGCCACGGCATTCGCTGTGGCGGGCATCGAGCCGCCGACGTGCATGATTCCGGAGATCGAGGTTTTTATCGGCAAGGTTCCCATCGCTCCGTATCGCACGCCCGGCACGCCCGAAATGGGAAAGCTGGTGTCCGACCTTGTGGGCGAGCACAACACGATCCTCATGGCCAATCACGGTGTGGTTTCCTGGAGCCATGTCAGCGTGGAGGACGCCTACTTCAAAATGGAAATCATCGAGGCTTACTGCCGCACGGTGGCGGTGGCCGCGCAATTGGGCGCGCCGTTGAAAACGTTTTCGCAAACGCATTTGCAGGACCTTCTCAAGATAAAGCAGACCCTCGGCATACCCGATCCCCGCATCGGCCTCAAAGAATGCGAGCTTTGCAACAACGCGGAATGGCGCCCAGGCGCCACCTGCTCCGTGCCGCCGAAACCAATGGACGATGGCGGCCTGGACCCGCAAGCCGAGGCGCTTGTCCAGGCGATTACGGACCAAATCATGTCGAAGTTGAACACCTGATGAAAGTCACCATCATCGGCGGGGGCGGACGGGTCGGCTCGTGCGCCGCCTACGCGCTGCAATGCGGCGGGCTGGTTTCGGAAATCCAGATTCTTGACGCCAATGGCGACCTGGCCGAAGGCGAGGCGCTGGACCTCCTTCACGGCAGCGCCCTGGCCGGCGACCAGCGCATTTACGCCGGCGATTACGCCCGCGCGGCCGACAGCGACATGTTTCTCATCACCGCGGGCCTGCGCCGCAAGCCGGACGAGTCGCGCCTCGATTTGATCCATCGCAACGTCGACCTCTTCGTTTCGATTGTTGAGGCAATCAAGGGGGCCGGGTTGCGCAAGGACGCCCACATTTTCGTCGTCTCCAATCCCGTGGATATTCTTACGCAGCTTGCCCTGCGACGGACGGGACTGCCGTGGAGCCAGGTGTACGGCCTTGGAACGATGCTTGACACGTCCCGTTTCAGTTCGCTCATCGCCCAGGAGCTTCAACTGGCGCCGAGCCAGGTCAAAGCGATGATTATTGGCGAGCATGGCGATTCGATGGTCCCGATCTGGTCCAGCGCGGCCGTTAACGGCCTGCCTCTGACGGGGCTGTCCGAATGCTCGCCCGGATTCCAAAATGCCGTCTTCGAACGCGCCAAAGGCAGCGGCGCCGAGGTGATCAAACGCAAGGGCGGGGCGGGCTGGGCCGTCGGCATCGCCATCCGGGACGTTGTTCATGCCGTGCTTTTGGACAAGAAAAATGTCCTTCCAATTTCGTCGTTGATCCAGGGCGCCTACGAAATCCGCGATATTTGCCTGAGTATCCCGTCGGTTGTGAGCCGACGGGGAGTTGAATCACATGTCAATTTCAAATTGTGGCCCAAGGAGCTGATGGGCCTGCAAGCCTCCGCCCGGGCGCTCAAGGAGACGCTGGCGCGGGTCCGCGTGAATTGATCAGCGTGAAGTCCCTGGACCAAAAGCTCGCGGAGATCAAGGCCAACGCTTCCGGCGGCGCTTTTATCCTCGCCGACGCCAAGGACGCGGATATGGCGTTTGGCGCGCGCTCTCCGGGTCCGCGCTCCTATCTTTCGGCGCGAGGCGCGCGTCCGGCGGAGTTTTCGCCGGAAGTCTGGTCGCGCGACGAGTTTGGCTACCGCAACCTGCCCGAATTCCTGGACATCATCCGGGAAGTCACACGCCAGGGGTTGATCGACATTCTGCTCATGTCCGCGTATGTCAGCGAACAATTGACGATCAAGGAGGGATTGTTTCGTGATTCGGCTGTCACACCCGCGGCGCGCGCCAACGACGCCACCGATGTCTGGGCCGTGCGGCACGGCTGTTACACGCGGGAACCCGCGCGGCCTTTTCGGTCCGCATCCATCGATCACATTCAATGCGGAAAGATCGAATGCGAGAGGGACGGGGAAGTTCCGGGGGCGAATCTGGGCCTCTACTCTGTCACATTCACCAACGACGTTGAACGCGACCGCGAGACGCTGCTGGCTTACAAGGAATTTCGCGAGGAAGCGGAGCGCAAAGGATTTCGATACTTCCTGGAAGTTTTCGATCCCAACGCGGCCACCGGCGTTCCAGCAGATAAGCTGGGCGAATTTATAAACGACAAAATCGCGCGGAGCCTGGCGGGCGTGACCGGGGCGGGCCGCCCGCTGTTTTTGAAAATTGTCTATCACGGCCCGCGGGCGATGGAGGAACTGGCGCAATACGATCCCAATCTGGTTGTCGGCATCCTCGGCGGCGGGGCGGGCACGACTTACGATGCGTTCAAGCTCATCCACGAAGCCCAAAAGCACGGCGCGCGGGCGGCGCTTTTTGGCCGCAAAATCAACCATGCCGAGCACCAATTGGCGTTCATCGAAATGCTCCGTTTGATCACTGATGGCCGGATATCACCGGAGGAGGCTGTGCGCGCGTATCATGGGGTTCTGCAAGGGAAGGGGATTCGTCCGAAATTGCCGCTGGAACAGGACCTCGTCCTGACTGATCCGACGCTGGCCCATGACGGCGCCGGCAAAGCGCGCTCGACGGTTTCAATCCAGGCCAAACCGGAGCCGTCCCCCACATGGCCGGTATTGGGGAATGGCGCGCCCGACTTCGAGCGGATGAGTTCTGAACAGCGCCGCGCCTACGACCGTCACCGGCTCACCCGGAAGTTTGGCTGAGGACGGGCGATTGGGAAAAACCGCAATCCGCTCGACGGGAAGTGTTAATTCGCGGGACGGCCGTAAACTTCGACCTCGGTGTATTCGTTCAAACGGCTCTCCGTGCTGCCTCTGGAATAAAGGCGCACATAACGCGCCTGGGTGCCTTTGCCCTCGATCAATTTGCCTTCATTGGTCTCGAAATATTCGCGACTGGTGCCCGCCCCAAGGCCGTCCACGTTTTTTTGGTCATTGTTAAAGAGCGTCCGCACATTCTTCGTAAATTGAGCGTCGTCGGCCACCTGCGCGACCACGGCGTGATAGACCTTGGGCGTATCGTGCGCGTGCCAGATGACGATTGCGTAAATCTCGTAGGGGGCGCCCAAATCAATCTGCACCCATTGCACGCCTTTGCGCAACAGCACCGTGCCTTCTTCGCTGGCTTCCTTGTCGCCGTCAGTGATCTTGACCAGGTTCTCGGGCACCTGGTTGGTATCGCTGGTGGTGACTGGCTTTCGAAGGGCGACATTGCTGACGCCGGGCGGCACCATTAAAGGCGGGCGCGGAACGTCGCTTAGTTTCTCAACCAGCGCGTTTGCCGGCGAATCCGAAGGGGTGCCGACAAAGGCGGGAGCCGGCAATTTGATGATTAGCGGCACAAGCTGTTCTGCCTGGCAGTACCCTACCAGACCTAGACAGGCATACCCGATGATAACAACATTCTTAACGTAACGGGGCACGGTCCCGGTTGTCCCATCAGACCCGTTCATTGCGTGGAATCTCATATTGTGAAATTAACGGGCAGATGTCCCCAAGCCAAGAAGTACTTTGGCTTCGCCCATGAATTTTCAAACAAACCTTGCTGCCGTAAGAATCGGGCTTTATGTTGGTGGCCGGTTTTGCCAGGGCCCATGGAATGCGGACTTACGAACCCCGCCAGGGCAGGAATGCAGCAACGGCAGTTTGCTCCGCGTCCGCCGTGGTCACCCTGGCATCCTTGAATTTCAAACGGCATGTCATACCAGGTCATAGCGCGCAAATACCGTCCGCAACGGTTCGCCGATGTCGTCGGCCAGGAGCATGTCACCCAAACCCTCAGCAACGCCATTGCGCAGAACCGCATTGCTCACGCCTACCTCTTTGTGGGGCCGCGCGGCACCGGCAAGACCACGATCGCCCGCATCTTCGCCAAGTGCCTCAATTGCACCGACGGTCCGAAGGTCGATTTTGCCGCCGATGATCCCCGCGCGCGCGAGATCACCGAAGGGCGCTCGATGGACGTGCTCGAGATCGACGGCGCCAGCAATCGCGGGATCGACGAAGTCCGGGAATTGCGCGAGACTGTCAAATACGCACCGGCGTCGTCGCGGTACAAGATTTATATTATTGACGAAGTACACATGCTGACCAAGGAGGCGTTCAACGCGCTGCTCAAGACCCTTGAGGAACCGCCCGCGCACGTCAAATTCATGTTCGCCACCACGGAGCCGGAAAAAATCCTGCCGACGATCCTCTCGCGCTGCCAGCGTTTCGATTTGCGCCGCATTCCCACCGCGCTGATCGTCCGGCACCTGGGCGAAATCGCGCGCCAGGAAGAGGTGCAGATCGACGACGCCGCGCTTCATGCCATCGCGCGCGGAGCCGACGGGGCGATGCGCGACGCGGAATCGACCCTGGACCAGTTGATCAGCTTTTGCGGCCGGGAAATCGCGGAGGCGGATGTTCTCTCGATGTTCGGCCTGGCGGCCCGCGGCCAAATCCTGGCGCTGGCCGACGCCGTGCTCTCGGGAGAAACGGAGAAGGCGCTGCGACAATTGAATGATCTGGCGCAACAAGGCAAGGACCTCAGCCGCCTGGTCTCCGAACTTTTGGCGCATTTCCGTAATTTGCTAATTTTTAGCGTTTCCGGGGGCGATTTGAATTTGGTCGAAGCTTCCGAATCCGAAGCCGTCGCGCTCAAGGAGCAGTCTTCGCGCCTGCACGCCGACGCGCTGATGCGCATGTTGGAGGTGATGACCGATTGCGAGGGGCGCCTGCGCGACGCCACGTCCAAGAAAATCCTGCTGGAAGTGACGCTGCTCAAACTGATCGAAGCGCGGAATGCCGTAAGCATCGACACCGTTCTCAAACAAGTGCAGCAATTACGGACCGAAGCCACGGGAGGCCTTCCCCGAAAGGCGCCCGCGTCCGCGCCGGTTGCCGTGCCCGCCGCAAAACTGATTCCGGCTTCCACCGCGAACGTGTCCGCATCCGTGGCCGGCACGAACCTTGCCGAGCTTTGGCCCCAGTTGGTCGAAGCCGTCAGCCGCGCCAGCCCGTTTGTCCGCACCTACTTTGTGGAGGCGCATCCGGTGTCGTTCGAAAAAAACGTATTGACGATCGGATTCGACCCTGAGTTCGCGGATCATTTGTCGCTGGTGGACAACTCCAAGAACCACACACTGGTGCAGACCAAGCTGGCTGAACTGGGCCATCCGCGCGCGCAAGTGAGGTTCATCAAGGCTGAAGCTCCGGCCAGGGAGCGAGTCGCCGTCCCCATCGCCGCTGTCGCGTCCGCGCCTCAGCCCCTGCCGGCGCCGTCGAAATCGGCCGCGGCGGCGGCGCCCCAGCCGTTCAATAAAGAGGATTTTAAGAACGACCCGCTGATCCGGGAGGCGCTCGAAGTTTTCAAAGGCCAAATCGTCGATGTGCGCTCGTAGCGCCCAAATCAGGCTCACCCGCGAACCTTTATCAGGCTTGATTAGCCTTAATTGAGCGAGGCACGGAAATGGGAAACCAGCGGCGCGTAAGTAGCATAAGCAACCGAGTGACAACGGGTTACGAGCCTCTTGGTTGGCAACGGACGGGTTGCAACGTCGAAATGCGGTACGACACCAATCAAACCACTCGAGCCTTCAGCCGCTCCCTGTTTTCTGTTGTCAAAGAACACTACCAACGTCGAATGTCCCACATTATTGTGGGAAACGCAAGGATTCTCGGTTAGCATGTGAGCCAAATTGAAGTGGGACTCGCGGCGCTCGCCCCTCCCGATTCTCCCGATACTTTCGCCGGACCAGTTCAATCCGAGTTCTCTTACCGGTCAAAAACTGGGATGCGCCCGCCGAGGGCCCGGTGAGTTTTCTACGCTCGCCATTCAAGCTTACTGAATTACAATCTCGAAGGTTGGGCGATGTCAAAATGTCCGGCTAATTGGTAAATTGCCTATTTCATGGACTTGTCTTCCCAATTACTGGCTTTGATGGGGCGAAGTCTGGACGCCCCGTGCGCCGCGGTTGAAGAGGAGTTTAATCGGCTGGCGCTGGCTCTTTTTGCGGCGCAATACAATGCGGTGACAATTTATCGCCGGTTTTGCGAGCGGCGAAATGTGCTGCCGGGGGGCGTCGGTTCTTGGAGTCAAATCCCGGCGCTGCCCGCCAGCGCGTTCAAGGAGTTTGAGGTTTCCAGCATTCCGGCCGCGGAACGGACGGCCGCGTTTTATTCCAGCGGGACGACGGGCCAGAACCCGAGCCGGCATTTTCACCATGCGCGATCGCTGGCGATTTATGAGGCGTCGCTGCTGCCGTGGTTTGAACGGAATTTCCGGCCATCTCCGTCCATGAAACTGGTTTTTCTGACGCCCGTGGATGTGCCAGGTTCCTCACTGGTTCACATGTTCAAAACGGTGCGATGCCACTTTGGCGGAGCGGATTCGGTATTTACGGGTCGCGTCAATGGTGATGGTTCATGGAGCATCGATCTGGAGTCAACGCTGGCGGCATTGGAGGGCAGCCACCCGGTCGGTTTGCTGGGAACCGCCTTTTCCTTTGTCCATTTGCTCGATCACTTGCGGGCAATCGGCAGACGGGTCGCGCTCCCGGAGGGTTCGCGGGTCATGGAGACTGGCGGGTACAAGGGACGCTCACGCGAAGTGCCGAAAGGCGAACTGCGCGGATTGATTTCAAAATTCCTGGGCGTCGGGGAGCCGGGCATCGTGACAGAATACGGCATGAGCGAGTTAAGTTCGCAGGCCTATGATCGCGCGGGTGTTTTCCAATTCCCGCCGTGGGCGCGCGCGCAGGTCGTTTCGCCGGAGACGGGCGCCGAAGCGGGCGAGGGCGAAACGGGGTTGCTTCGAGTGTTTGATCTGGGCAATATCTGGTCTGTCATGGCGGTGCAAACGGAAGATTTGGCGGCGCGGCGGGGAAACGGTTTTGAGTTGCTGGGCCGGTCGGCGGAATCCGAACCACGCGGTTGCTCGCTTATGCCGGAGGTGACAAATGGACTCTAAAGCCCAGCCCGTGAATTTGCCGAACTATTTCCTGGCGGACCTGCCGCCCGAGGCGGAATTAACCGCCGGATTGATCACGGAGGCCTGCCAGACGCTCAAGCGCAATCGCGAGCGTTATCTGGAAGGGCGATCCACGGAGGGCACTCTGCGCCTTTTGGAGGGCGTGGCGGCGGAGTGGCTGTCGCCTGACTTTCCGTTTCGCAGGATGGTGATGGAAGCCGGTCCGGAAATCACCGGTTTTACGACGCCGGTATTGTCCGCCGGTCTGGACCAATTTTTTAAATTATTGACGGTCGAGAACCTGGAATCGCTGCTGTGGCAGGAATTGGGTCATCCGCAACGGCTGGACAATTTTTTTCCGAACGAACGCGGATGGGGCAGCCAGCGCGTCGCCCTGGCGCAAGGCCCGCAACTGCTGGCCCACGTTGCGCCTGGCACTTTGCCCGTTCCGGTAATGATGGACATGGTGCTCGGCTTGCTGACGCGCTCGGCGCAATTTATCAAGTGCGCTTCGGGGCGCGCCTTTGTGCCGCGGATGTTTGCCCATTCCCTTTACGACGCGGATCGAAAGCTGGGCGCCTGCATGGAAGTGGCGGATTGGAAAGGCGGGCTTGATCCGCTGGAAAGGGCGTTGTTTGCGGAGTGCGATTGCGTGATTGCCACGGGGAGCGACGAGACATTGGCGGCGATTTTTGCAAAGATACCGCCGACGGCGCGGTTCCTGAGCTATGGCACGCGCGTGAGCTTCGGCTATGTCACACGCGAAGCGTTGCGCCAGACGCAATCGGTAGTCAAACGGGTCGCGGCGGATGTTGCGGCTTGGAACCAATGCGGTTGCCTTTCGCCGCATGTCATTTACGTCGAGGAGGGCGGGACGGTTGGTGGAGAGACATTCGCCGATCTGCTGGCCAAGGAATTGCAGGCGCTGGAGGAGACGCATCCGCGCGGACCATTAAGCGCGGAAGAAGCGTCCGGGATCGCCCGGCGGCGCTCGTTTTACGAAGTGCGCGCCGCGCATTCACCGGAGACGAAAATGTGGGCCAGCAACGAGTCGACAGCCTGGACAGTCATTTTGGAGAGCGACGCGAAGTTTCAGGTTTCCTGCCTGAACCGCTTTATTTATGTGAAGACGGTCGCCGAGGCCGACCAGGCATTGCACGGGGCGGACCTGATTCGGGAGAAAATCTCCACCGTGGGTCTGGCCGCCGGAGCCGCCGATGCGCCCGAACTGGCGCGGAAATTTGCGCGTTGGGGCGCCAAGAGAATTTGTCCTTTGGGCCAGATGCAAAGTCCGCCGCTTGGCTGGCGCCACGATGGCCGTCCGGCGCTGGGGGACCTTGTGACCTGGTGTGATTGGGAGAAATAAATGGAACTGCGAAAAACATTTCAATTTGAAGCGGCGCATCTTCTGCCGCATTTGCCGGAAGCGCACAAGTGCCGGCGGTTGCACGGGCACAGTTTCAAAGTCGAGGTGGCGGTGGAGGGGCCATGCGATCCCAAATTGGGATGGGTGATGGATTATGCCGACATGAGCGAAGCGTTCAGGCCGATTTGGGAGAAGCTGGACCACGTCTATTTGAATGAAATTCGCGGCCTGGAAAATCCGACGAGCGAAAACATCGCGTTGTGGATTTGGGACCAATTGAAACCCAGGCTCCCGCTTTTGACGGAAGTGGTTGTTGCCGAGACCTGCACCGCGCGCTGCATCCATCGGGGATGACAGCGCCCATCAAGGCACGGCGGGGCGGGGGACCGCGGCGCCGGCCGAAATATTCAGCGCCGTCGCCTCCAAGCCGTCGGAGCGCGCGGTCAAAGCGAGCGTGCCCGGCTCTTTGCCTGCTTGCACGATCACCTGGGCCAGCCCGTTGAACACACTGCGTTTCCATTGCGGCGCGACGGGTTGGTCCGCTATCTCCAATGAAACTCCGTTGTTGAGGCCTCCCGGACCCTCGCCGTTATGCACCGCCACGGCGATTGTGTTCCTGCCTTCGTGGAGGAATTTGCGCAAGTCGAAGGACGGATGGCCGCTCCAATCGTGCGATTCCCCCGCGAGACGGCCATTGACATAGACCCAGCCGTCGTCATCGATCCTGCCAAAATTGACAGCCGCCGAGGTTGATGCAAGCATGTCCGGGCTGGCGTCGAATTCCGTGCGGTAAACGGCGGACTGTCCCGGAGTCAATGGGCCGCTTCCGCTGGTTACGTCCGCCTTTTCCCATTGGCTGTCGTCGAATGTTTCTGCAGTCTCGGCCCGTTGGCGTGCGCCGTCGACCAGTTTCATGCGCCAATCCTTGAGCGCGACGGTGTGGCTGGGCTGCGGCGCGCCGAAAACGTCGGGTTCATGGCAACTGGGATCGCCATTGCCGACGCCGATGATTTTTCCCGGGCCGCCGAGGTCAAAGTCAATAAGATTTCCAGCCGTCGGGACTATGCGTCCCTCGGCGTCCGTCACCGCCACTGTGATGATTGAGATGTCCTGGCCATCGGCGTCGATGGAGGCGCGGTTGGGCAGGAGCTTGACGCGCGCGGGGGGACCGGTGGTCTCGACCTTGTCTTGAGCGATGACCTGGCCGGCCTTGTAGCCTTTTGCCAGCAGTGTTCCGGGCGTATATTTGACTGTCCACCGAAGCTCCGAGTCGAGGGGCATCTTATTGCGGCCGAGGCTTTCGCCATTGAGGAACAATTCCACTTCCTCGCAATTGCTCAGGCAACGCACGTCGATATCCTGCCCCTCCTTGCCGGGCCAGTTCCAATGCGGCAGCAAATGCACTACCGTGCGGTCGCTCCACCAGGATTGGTAGTAGTAGAAATTGTCCTTGGGGAACCCGCAGGTGTCGAGGATGCCGAAATGCGAATTGATGCAGGGCCAGCCGTAGGGAGTCGGCTCGCCGCGATAATCAAATCCTGTCCAGACAAACCCGCCCGAGAGCCACGGTCGAGCGTCAAAAATCTTCCACCAAAACTCCGCCGTGTTGGCCCACGGCGGGGCGTTGTCATCGTAGGCGCTGACATATCCGCGTTCCGTGTCGTTGGCATAGATGCCGCGGGTGCAGACGGTGCTGCCTTGTTCGGTACCGATTTCCGGCTGTGTCGGGTGGTCCTTGTGATAAGCGTCCACGGCGGTTGGATAATAGTTCCATCCCCGCACGTCCAGAACGCTGTTGACGCCCTCGAAGACATTGCCGACGTTGCCGGCGGCGGTGCACAGGCGGGTTGGGTCGAGCCGATGCACGAGGCGCTGCATGGTGTCGGCGATGCGCGCCGCGGCGGGAGTGGTCTGCTGGTTCTCTTCATTGAACAGGGACCAGATGAAAACGCCTGGGTGATTGCGGTCGCGGCGGACCTGGTCTTCCAGGTAGTCAAGATTCCGGGCATCGCTTCCCAGGAGGCGGTTTTCGTCCATGACCAACATCCCGAGGCGGTCGCAGGCTTCCAGCAGTTCCGGGGTGGGCGCGTTATGTGAGGTGCGAATGGCATTATCCCCCATTTCCTTCAACCGGCTGACACGGAAGTATTGCAAAGCATCGGGCAGCGCGGAGCCGACGCCGGCATGGTCCTGGTGATTGCACGTTCCCTTGACCTCGTACGGCTTGCCGTTGAGCAGAAAGCCTTTGTCGGCGTCGAAGGCGATGGTGCGAATTCCAAACTCGGTTGCCGTCTGGTCGACTACCTGGCCGTCGGAGCGGACCGTGGTGACGAGCTTGTAAAGGTTTGGGGTTTCAGGCGACCAAAGCGCGGGCCCGGCGACCTTGGCGCTTTGGGAATAATCCTTGGCGGACCAGGGTTCCAACGAAACTCCCACCCGCGAATGGGCCACACTTTTCCCTTGCGCGTCCAGGATTTCGCATTCGATAGCGGCGTTGACGGGATTGGTTTGGACGTTTTGCAGACGTGTCTGGATATGAACGGTCGCGCGATTCTGCGGGACATTGTTTGGAAATTCGCTGTACACAAAGGTCCCGTTGGGGGCGACATGCAACGGGCTTGTCTTGACCAGCCAGACATGGCGGTAGATGCCCGCCCCTTCGTAGAACCAACCCTCAAATTGCGAGGCATCCACTCGCACGGCCAACATGTTGTCGCCTCCGCAATTGGCGAGATCGGTGACGTCATAGCGGAAACTGCTGTAGCCGCTTTCGTGATGGCCGAGCCTGTAGCCGTTGAAAAAAACGCGGCAATCGCGGTAAACGCCGTCAAATTCCAACATCAGGCGGCGGCCCTTGTCGCTTTCCGGCAATTTGAAGGCGCGGCGGTACCAGCCGACGCTATTGTCGTGAAAGCCTGGACCGACGGGCTTGAACCCGTGGCTCGTATCCGCCTTCGAATCAAAAGGAAGTTCCGGGACCCAGTCGTGCGGAAGATTGACGGTGCGCCATGCGCCGTCGTTGAAATCGGAGGCGGCCGGGCCGGTGCTGACCCCGGCCTTATCCAAGCGCTCGCCAAGTCCCCAGTCGTCGCCCAAATGAAATTTCCATCCGAAATCCATCAGCAACCGCTCGCGAGGGAGCGGGTCGGCTGCGGCAGAGTTTAGAGAAAGGGCGGCCAGGATTACAAATGCCAACCAGTGCAAGTTCGTGACGACCGGGCGATGTGAATTCATTGTGTTGGAGAAAACGATGTCTTGGAAGCA
This sequence comes from Vulcanimicrobiaceae bacterium, assembly GCA_035511075.1. Taxonomy (GTDB): domain Bacteria; phylum Verrucomicrobiota; class Verrucomicrobiia; order Limisphaerales; family Palsa-1400; genus DATAUD01. The sequence continues at coordinate 112,187 of DATKFW010000003.1, read as the reverse complement.
TAGGGAATGCAAGGGCGCTGTTGCCCAGATTCTCCCGGAGAGGTTTCTCAAAAGGGGGGCCCGGGTGTCTCGTGTTACTCCTCATCGTTAAAACCGCCATTGTTCTGATAAACACTCCACCAAAGCAATCCTTTGCCATACGGCCCGCTCCCGTAATCGTCGGAAAAGTGCATGAAGGCGTTTGTGCTCAGGAAATCGATGTGACCATCCAGGGCGAGAATATTTCCGCCATTGTCGTGCAAAGGACCGATGCCCTCGCCACCGTGCGGGGGCGAGTCGGGAAAATTGCTCCCATCGTTAAACTCGTGCGCGCCTGGATTGTTGGGGCCAAGAGTGTTCTCGTTCGGTTCCCAAAGTATGTAGCACATAGGACTCCATACCTGAGTGACCTTGGTTGAGTCACGGGCGCCAGGAACTGCGTAGCCGCACACCGCGCCATTCATGACATAGCTTGAAAGTTTGTTGTTGCGGCCTCCCGCGGCCGTCGTTTCCGCGTAATCCTTGCTCTGAATGTCCTTGGGGCAAAGATATGACTTATAGTTGTTCATGTACTGCCACCAAAGCCCGGATGCCCAAGCCCCCTGTTCACCGGAGGATGTGAAGGGCGAGACAAACGGGTCTGGAATCGTCTCGCGGTTCCCTGAGGAAGGCAGGTTCTCAGGAACTGGAAGGCTGTAAAGCCAGCCGCCGTAGCCTGTCGGGTCGGGACCCTGGCCGCCGTCCCAGTTGGGAAAGGCCATCCAATCCTTGTTGTCATCGTCGTACATGTGCAGGGCGACGCCAAGTTGCTTTTGGTTGTTGGTGCAGGTGACTTTAACAGCCTGGTCCTTGGACTTGGCCAGGGCCGGCAAGAGCATGGCGGCGAGGATGGCGATGATTGCGATGACGACCAACAGCTCGATCAGAGTGAATGCCGTCGTTGGGCGCCTGTTGGAATGCGTTGGTTCTGGTTTCACATTTTCACAACTGCGGGTCAGCGACACTCGGTACATCGGCACCACGCCGTCGCGCGCTGCGACATTGATGCTGGCCTGGCGCGGTCGGCCATCCAGAGTGGCGCCAGCGCCGGTTGTTCCGGTATAACACCGGATCATCCACGAATTCTACTTCAAACCGGGTCTTGGATTTGGAACGATCCAACCCAGGTGCCAGGAGTAAGTCCAAAGTTGTTCCAATCTCGGTGTTTCGACGTGGCCATCGCTCAGGCCGACATCGATGCCGCCGGGAAGCGTATTGGCGATGTTAAAATTCTGCGGCGCCTCCGAGGGGTTTTTCCATCCGTGCCTGGGTATGATGGCGCGCTGGAGTTTGGGTGGGTTTGCCGTTCCGTCTCCGGTATAAAGGTTGTTATAGGGAGGGTCGTCTTCCATCGGCCAGAAATCCACCCAGACAGCATCGGCGATCATCGGGGTGAGGGCTGGTTTTTGAATGGCCGTTGCCTTGGGGAAGAGGTAATTACGCGCCTCCGCGGCGGATATGTCGGTGCGGTACATGGCAATTTGCGTCTGGTCGCCGGAATACATCCAGCCATTGAAATTGTAGCTTCCGGATATGATCGGAGTAACGTCTCCCCAGAGCCACGCAGTGTCGCAGGCGCCGACGTTATTTGCCGCACTGCCAAAATCGCCGACTGCGTTGGTCTTGCTGGCTGCCGGGCAAAGGCGGACCTTTTCCGATTTGGCGTCGTAATAAATCAGGTCGCCCATCCAAAGGCCGTTCCCGTTGCCGTATTCCGCCGAGTCATAAGAAGGAAAGGCGTACCCCTGATTATCGTCGTTGTAGAGGACAATGGCCAGGACCAGTTGCTTCTCGTTGCTGATGCAGTTGGAACGTTCGGCGTTGAGTTTTGCGGTTGCCAGCGCGGGCAGAAGCATCGCCGCCAGGATGGCAATGATGGCAATGACGACCAAGAGTTCAATGAGAGTGAATGCAACCGTTGGCCACTTGTTGGAAATCTTCGGTTCCGATTTCATATTTTACCTGCTGAATTAGGTTCCATGGATTTGGGCGTGACGGCACGATACGCCCCGCTGAAATCAGTTGCAACAATAAAATTCGCGGAAGCGTCCCCATTTATTGCGTGGACGAGTGGCATAATTGATGCTAATGTTCTAGAACAATCCCCTTACCCAGAGGTATCCCCCGAAAATCCAAATCACCGCTGCTACGGCAATGTAGGGTCCGTAGGGCAACCGCGTGGACCATTCTCGCCGCCGCAAGACGATCAGAGCCCCCACTACGATCGACCCAATCACTGAGCTTGCCGCCAGCGAAAAGATCACGGCGCGCCATCCCAGAAAAGCCCCGATCGCCGCCATGAATTTTACGTCGCCCAATCCCATCGCTTCGCGCGGAAGCACGATATGGTCCGCCACAGCCTCCAAATGCGGCACTTTATCGGGGTCAAAAGTGTCCTGGCCGATTTGCAATTTGTGAGGCTGCAAACGCACTTCCGCACGGCTGTAGCAGCGGTCGATCAATTCCACATGTTCGGCTTCCATGCGGACGGTATCGCCGGCGCGATAAAACAGTTCTTCGTAGGGCATTTCCTGGTCGGGCAATTTGAGAGTTGTTTCGGTGAAAAGAACCCGCGAGCCGGGGGACAGGTGAAGCCTGTAACGGCCAAAAAGCAGTTTCCCCAAACGCAAAACGGCATACACGATCCCGCCGCCCGCCAATATGCCGAGAAAGCTTTCGCGCATCGCGGCGCCGGGCGAAGTCATCGGCCGCAGGAAGGGAAAGCTCAAATGCGAAGCCGGAACGAAAAATGCGAGCAAGAGGCCGGCAACCGCGCCGCCCAGGGTGATTTCGTCCGGAATGATGTAATGTTCAAAATCGATGAACGTGGCAACGATCAGTCCGGCAATCATCAGGCAAAAAACCAGCGCCACCAGCGCCGAACGATGCCCGAAATGGAGCCAGCACGCCGCGAAGACCACGCCTGTCAATAATTCGACCAGAAAATACCTGGCCGAGATTTCCCGCCCGCAGTTGGCGCACTTGGCGCCAAGCCAAAGCCACGTCACCAGAGGAATATTCAAATACCACGGGATCGAGTAGCCGCAATGCGGGCAATGGGATGGAGGGCTTACGACGCTCTCATTGCGCGGCAGACGGTAGATGCACACATTGAGAAAACTGCCTACCACGCAGCCGAATATAAAAAAGCAAACCGTCCAAAACGGAAACGGGACTTGCCCCCAAATCTTTGGTTCAAACATAGAGTTCAGCCGTAAACATTTTTCTCCAGCGCCCGTCGCATATCCGTCAGCGGCGCTGGCCGCCCGGTCCATAACTCCAGCGACCTGGCGCCTTGGTGCAGCAACATGCCCACGCCGTTGGCGGCGCGGCATCCGGCGTTCCTGGCCTCGCGCAACAATCCCGTTTCCATCGGGCGGTAAATCATGTCATAAACAAAACGCGGAGGATGTTTGCGCAGCCAGAGGACATCCACCGGCGGCGGATCCTCCGCTTTGAGTCCAAGCGAGGTCGCATTGAGCACCAAATCCACCGAGTGCGCGGGATATCCCTCGGTCACCGCGACGCTTGGGCAATCCTTCCGAATCGCGTCAGCCAATTCCGCCGCGCGGGCCGCCGTCCGATTGACGAGGTACAGCCTCCCAATCCCTTCCCGGGCCAGCCGCATCGCGGCAGTCCGCGCCGCGCCGCCCGCGCCGAGGACCAGCACCGAGGCGCCGCGCAGAGTTTGCCACGAGAACTCCTCCATTAGCGACTGCACAATGGCGTCGGCATCGGTATTGAAGCCGCGGCTGCGGACCTCGCCGATTTGTTCGGGGCGGACTCCGCCCACCGGAACCCAGTGGCCCCGGTCGTCGCGCGTTTCAAAGACAATGGTATTGACGGCGCCCCAGCGTTTGGCGAGATCGTCAACGGCATTGACCATTTCCCGCGCCAGGAGTTTGTGGGGCACCGTCAGGTTCAGGCCGATGAATCCCATCAGCCGCGCGCCTTCAATGGCCGCGCGCAAATGGTCCGGATGAACGTCAAAGGCAAGATAACGCCAGTTGAGATTCAGCGCGGCCAAGCCGGCATTCTGCATCGCCGGAGAAGCAGAGTGGTGGATGGGATGCCCGAATACCGCGCAAAAACGGGTGGCGGCATCGATTGGGCGCTGCGATTCATCGGACACGCGCCCGTTATAGGGCAGGCGGAGGCGAAGTTCAAATTGCAAAAACATGGACGGCGTGGAATCGCTTCCACGCTGACGGCAAATACGGACTCGGTTCCTCCGATAGAACTGAAGTGCGGGCGGCGGGAAGCCGGGCGCTTTTTAACTTTGAACTCGCCCTGCAAAGGCGCATTGGCCATAATCAATGCCCTTGATGAGCGAATGGAATATTCAGTCGCGAGCGTATGCCTGCCAGGCTTGCGAGAAGGCGTTTGCCGATAAGGAGCCCTTTCACACCCTGCTTTTTGAGGAGAAGCAACAGTATCACCGGCTGGATATCTGCGAGGCGTGCTGGACGGCGCAATACCGTGAGGGCGCCAATGATCGGAAGGGCTTTATCTCCCAGTGGCAGGGCGTATTTCAAGCGCCGCCGCCCGCGCCGCCGGACGCGATCCTCAAGGAATCGGCGGAATCGCTGCTGCGCAAGCTCATCGAGACCAACGATCCGAAGCACGGCCCGGTCTGCTATATCCTGGCCGTGATGCTGGAGCGCAAAAGAGTGTTTAAAGTGAAGGAACAATTTGAGCGCCAGGGCGGGCGCGTATTTGTTTACGAACACTCCAAGACCGGCGATATTTTCACAATCACCGACCCCAATTTGCAGCTCAATCAACTGGAAGAAGTGCAGCGGGACACCGCGCATCTTCTGGCGCATGGTTTGAATCCCCCGCCTGCCGAGGCGGTCGCCGTCTCCGCGCCGGAATCTCCAGCGGGCCAGCAGGCCGCGCCCCCTCCGATTGAAAGCGTGGGCGCCAATTCCGCGGGGTGATCTTGTGTCGGACCTCAACGCTCTTCAGGCAGAAATTCAGTACCAGTTCCGCGATCTCGATCTCTTGCGGCTTGCGCTGACGCATCCTTCCGTCGCGCACGAGCAGGGCCGGACGGTGCGGCACAATCAGCGCCTGGAATTTCTGGGCGACGCGGTCCTGGGGTTGGCGCTGACGCGCGAGCTTTACGAGAAATTTCCCAATGTGAGCGAAGGGCCGTTGACCAAGGCGCGCGCGCAAATGATCAACCGCCGGACCCTCGCCGAGCAAGCGCGGCAGATTGGATTGCGCGACCAGTTGATACTCGGCCGCGGCGAGGAGGCCAACCTGGGACGAAACCGCGCCTCGGCGCTGGCCGACGCCTTTGAAGCGCTGATCGGGGCCATTTTTCTGGACGGAGGATTCGACGAGGCGCGGGCCTTCGTGCTCCGTTCCTTCCGGCGCGCATTCGGCGAGTTGACTTCGATTCCGACGCTGGAAAACCCGAAGGGCGAACTGCAGGAATTGCTCCAGGGCCAGTCCCCGGAGGCGCCGGAATACCAGCTTGTTTGCACCAGCGGACCGGACCACGACAGGGAATTTGAATGTGTGGTCACCCACGGCGGCGTCGAATTGGGCCGCGGCGCCGGCAAAAGCAAAAAGGCGGCCCAGAGCGAGGCCGCGACGGCGGCATTGAAAAAATTGCGCGGCCAACAATAACCATCCGCCGCGAGAGGTTTGTTGAGCATCCTGGATGTCATAGAGCGAAGCGCGGATTTTCTGGCCAGGCGCGGAGTCGGCTCACCCCGGCTTCAGGTGGAATTGCTGCTGGCGCATCTGCTAAATATGCCGCGCATGAAACTCTACCTGAACTTCGAGCGCGTGCTCACGACGGCGGAGTTGGACGCGTTGCGCGTCCTGGTCCAGAGACGGGGCCAGCGGGAGCCGTTGCAATATATCGTCGGATCGACATCGTTTTGCGGCATTGAATTGGCGGTGGACCGCCGCGTGTTGATTCCCAGGCCGGAAACGGAGTTGCTGGCGGAGCGGGCGTGGACATTTCTAAACCAGCTACCGCGTCCGGAAACGGGTTCGCTCATCGCAGTGGACCTGGGCACCGGCAGCGGATGCCTGGCGATCGCGCTTTCGTTGCGCTGTCCTGGCGCTGAAATTCATGCCGTCGATATCTCCCGCGACGCGCTCGCCCTGGCGCTGGAGAACGCCGGGAGGCATAAGGTCTCCAGCGGAATCCAATTTCATGAGGGCGATTTCTTTTCGGCCCTGCCGCCGGGGTTGCGCTGCGATTTGATTGTCTCCAATCCGCCTTATATTCCAAGCGCGCGAATTGCCACGCTGGAAGCCGAAGTGGGCCAATACGAGCCGCGAACCGCGCTGGATGGCGGGCCGGATGGGTTGGACTTTTACCGGCGAATCTCGTCGCAAGCGCCGGCTTTTCTCAAGCCGGCGGGACGCGTCATGCTGGAATTGGATGAGGAGGGCGCGGAAGCGACGCGTGAAGTCTTTCTCAAGGACGGCTGGGTGGTCGAAGCCTTGGAGCAGGATTACAATCGGCAGCCAAGAATTTTGATTGCGTATCCCGGCTTGCGGTAACAGCATGGCTGATGGTGTGATGAAATTTCTGATTGGGCTGTTGATTATCGCTGGACTGGGCATTGGAGCCTGGCAGATCAATAATTACTGGGGAACCTTCAAACCCAAAGAGACCTCCTCGGCACCGCAACCGCCGCCCGATATTCCCGACGACCAACTCCCCGGAATGGCTCCCTCGTTGCAGCCCGCCCTTGACGCCGCCCGTCAGCGCGGGGCGCCCGGTTTGAAGGACTTTCTGACCACCTACGGAAATACCATCAGCGATCCGCGGCGCGCCTCCATCGAGTTGGATTATGTGGTGTTGGTCGCGCCGAGCAGTCCGATGGAAGCGCGCCGGGTTTTTGCCAAAGTCAAAGGTCGTCTGCAATCCAATTCCCCGGTGTACAATCGCTTGCAACAATTGGAAAAAACATACGAGGATACGCCCTGAGAATTTTCTCGATTTCTTGGGGCCCAACGCGGTATAGTTTGATTCGACAACCCTAGAAAGCGAATTAAATATGGACATCAGCTTTAAGTGTCCGAACTGCGACCAGGAACTAGAGGTCGATGCCAGTGGCGCCGGCTCGACCATCGCGTGCCCATCGTGTGCCAGCGTCATCACTGTGCCCGCACCCGCATCCGAGGCGTCCGAAACACCCCCGCCGCCGCCGCAGCCGAAGGTGGAAAAGCACTTTAGCGTTCCCGTGCGAGAGAATGCGCCAGCCCAGGAACCGCTGATTAAGAAGCCCAACCGCCCGCTGGACATTGCCGCTAAAGAGGATGACAAGACGATGCGCATCAAAACGTTCAAGCGGAGCGACTGCGTGGAAGTGGGGAAGGACCGGTTCGATGAAATTGTGTCGGCCTTTCTGGTGAGAGTCGGGCAGCCCAACATCATCAGCATCAATCCAATTTCCTACAGCTACGTGGAATTGGGCAGCCACGCGGTCCTGGCCGATTACGGCGTGACCATCGTGTTCAGAGGATAGCTCCGGGGTTCCTTCAACCTGCTCAACGGCGTGAAACGTACCTGGCTGGTCATTGCGGCGTCGTTGTTGGCGGCGCTGTCCCGGACGAACGCGGGCGAGCGAATCGACCAGGAGGGACGCATTTTAGGTCCGCTGGCGGTGGTGACCAACAGCATTTTGTTCGACACGACCAACGCGGACGCGGTGGTCTCCACGATGCAGATTTTCCCCGTGACCAGTCCCTACAACGAGAATGTTTCCGGTCTGCCGCTGGCGACCAATTCAAGCGCGATCATCGCCCAGATTTCCAGCGACTTGCCGTCGTCACGGCGGACGCTGCGGTTGTTTCAGGAGATGAATTATGTGCTTGCGCCGGATAATCAGCCGCTGGCGCCCATCGATTTTTTCGATTACCCGGACCAGTCGGACCTGAACGGGGGGACTTATCCGGATGGAGCGTATCCGATTCCAACGAACATGCCGATTGAGGGCTGGCCAACGCAGACAGGCGACGAGACTCTCACACAGGTGGAGCAGGCCACAAACGGGGTGGGAGGAACCGACCGTCATGGGATCATCGTTCAGCCTGGAGCCGGTTTTAGTTTTGAGACGTGGATGACGTTTCTCTCCGGCACCAACTGGCAGGCCGCCAACGGCGCGATTTTCAATCTCAATTCCAACGTCTCCCGTCCCGCCGGTTGGACTTCCGGGGACGCCGCCGGGCTCTCGATGTTCGGCGCCGTGGTGCGCTTCGACGAATGCGAGCGCGGGATGGTGGAGCACGCCTGCCGCGTCGTTGTCGAGCGCACGCTTTATAATAATTACATTTATCCGGCGACCCATTACGCCTCCGCTTCGAGCAACACACAGTCAAGCCTTCCATCGATGGGCCAACGACTGCGCCTACACGCTGGCTTTATGGTTCCCACGAATTGGACCACTGAGGAAAAGGCCCTGCTCGCCGGATTGAAAAAATACGGCGCGCTTGTCGCCGACAACGGCGGATTTTTCTCCATTTCAATCGCGCCGGATGACCGCTGGCCCGCCAACGCGTTCGACGACATTTCCAGTCCGGGCATCGCCATAACGAATTTTGAAGTCGTCCAAGCCACGGGACCCACCGGAGGCCCGCGTTCGCCAGGTGCGCCCACCGCGAGCGCGGGGCCGGATGAATCGGTGGGGATTTCCCAGGCAATTTCATTGCAGGGATACGTGAGTTTCACCGGTTCCGCGCCGGCGGTGCTGTGGAAATTGTACTCGGGTCCTGGAACGGCGGTGTTTGCCAACGCGACCCAAACCAATACCACCGTGAGCTTTAGCGCGCCGGGCGTTTACACGCTTGAAATCAGCGCGGACGACGGCGTTCACGCTGTTGCATACGACGCCGCTGTGTTCACGGTCAACAATAGCCTTTCGCTGTCCGGCACGGCGGACGGTTCCGGCATAGACCTGACCTGGTTCGGTGGCGCCGGCCCGTTCGTGGTGCAGCGCGCGGAGTCGCTTCCCGCCACTTCGTGGAGCGACATTCTGACCACGAGCGTCCAAAACGCTTCGTTTCCATTGACCAACCAGACCGGCTTCTTCCGCATCCTGTCGCAATAAAAAAGACAGACAAAGCTGGCGCAGGTGGTACATTGTCTTGTAAGCGATGAAAATGCGGATAATTCCATTTGTCGTCTTGACCGGGTTGGTTTGCGTGGTCGCCGTCGGCTGCTCCAACTCCAATATCGACACTGCCAAGGTCCGGGCCGCGTTCCCGTCCATCGATGGTGATGCCAAGGCGCAATTGGAACAGGCTCTGGCGGCCATCGACGCCAGCAATTACGTCGCCGCCGTCAAGCCGTTGGAGAAGGCCGCCTATGAAATCAAGATGGACAAAACACAGCGGAATATCCTTGAGGACACCCTCAAGAAGGCCCGTGCCAAAGCCGCCCAGCCAAAATGAATTTTCCAGCGCATGGCAATAGGGCCCGGTTTGAGCCTCACGCCCGATCCTTCGCTCTGGGTGTGGGACAGAATTCTTCCATTGGACCGGATTACACCTTGGAAGTTCCTAATATAATTAGGGCGTGGCGGGGCTCCGCCCTCCCGAAAATTGTCATACGCTCCTCCGCTCTCTGGAGGTCTTATTTTGGTAGCGGACAGATCCTTATAGGGTTAACTTGTAGTAGAGAGTGAGGTATATGGCGAAGACGAGAGAACGAGGATTTACCCTGATCGAATTATTGGTTGTGATTGCGATCATTGGCATTCTCGCGAGTATGTTGCTTCCTGCCCTGGGCAAGGCCAAAGAGAAGGGCGTCTCCATTTACTGCGTCAATAACCTCCATCAAATCGGGTTGGCGATGATCATGTACGGGGACGACAGTGACGACCGCCTGCCGGTTTCCTACGCGTCCATCGGATCTCCAGGCGAGGGAGCATGGACCAACCCGCCGACACCGTGGACCTACGCGCTGTCCTCCTACTACGGCAACAATACCAATGTCCTTCGCTGTCCCGGCTACAACGCGTTTTATAACAAGTCCGGCTACAGTTACTTCATGGGTTCGAGAGGGTTTTCGGTGCTCAACGACGGCGCTCCGAGCAGCGTGATCCTGCGGAGCATCTCAACGCCCTCGACTTACATCCTTTCCGGTGATTGCAATTATCCTTCCTATGCGATCAACGCGGACATCAATGACAACGATACCAATGTCTTGTTCTCCCCATGGCTCCTGCCGCCGCCCACCCACAATAACCGGGTCAATGTCCTCTTTGCCGACTTTCATGTCAGCGGTTACAAGAGCTTTAGGAATTCTGAAATGACCTTTTCCTACAACTCAAGCGGCGTTGAGTATTGACAGGCACTCTCCGGCATCCTGGTTTCCTGTGGTTCCAACGGCATTGGTTCGTCATGATCGAGATGGCTCCGGCAGAGGCGGAAAAAATCGTCCCGTGTCGTCACTCGGCGGATTTCATGCAGGAACGGCCCGGATGGGACAATTCCTTCACCGATGAAATTCATGAACTTCTTGAGCCGTTGCACCTGGGCCGATTCACGCGCGTCGGGCGTCGTTTGCGCGTCCCATAGTTCGGCAATGTAGGCGAGCACCTCGCGTCCGGAGGGAAGAACAATGGGCTGGCCGCGGCGCCTCTGGCGGATTTGGGAAAAGAGCCAGGGATTGCGAATGACGCCGCGCCCAATCATCAGGCCCGCGGCGCCGGTTTGCGCCAGCAAGTCCACGGCCTGGCCGGCGCCATGAACATCCCCGTTTGCAAGAACGGGGCAACGCATTGCGCGGGCCGCCTGCGCGATCAGATCGTAGCGAACCCCAGGCCGATACATCTGCGTGACTGTGCGGCCATGCACGGTCAGCAGATCGATCGAGTGCCTGGCAAAGAGCGCCAGCAGATCGTCGAAACAGGCGGGGGAATCGAACCCAATCCTGGTCTTGACAGTCAGCGGAATCGTGACGGTCTGGCGCAGGGCGCCGATAATCGCGTCGATCTTTTGCGGTTCCCGCAGCAGGCCGCCGCCGGCGCACTTGCGATAGACCACCGGGGCCGGACACCCGAGGTTCAGATCAATGGCGGCAATGGGATAACGCTGCAATTCCCGGGCGGTGCGCGTTAGCGAGGCAATATCGTTGCCGATCATTTGGGCGACGACCGGGCGGCCCGTTGGGTTTTGCGTAATCGAATCCAATATCCATTGTTCCGGGCGGGAATCGCCGTGCGCGCGAAAATACTCCGTCCAATAAACGTCCGCGCCGCCGTAACGAGCGATGACGCGCCAAAAGGCCAGGTCGGTCACGTCCTGCATCGGCGCCAGCGCCAGCATCGGTTCGGGTCCTGCGAGGAGGGCGGCAAATGTTTGGGCCGGGTTCATTTACGGCGGCACTTGCGGCGCGCCGTTGGCGGCGGTTTCCTCGGTCAACGCCAGAAAAACCTCTTCCAATGCGCCGGTCGCTCCGGCTCTCTGCCTTAATTCCGCGGCGGTGCCGACAGCGGCCAGACGTCCGCGGTGCATGATGCCGATCCGGTCGGCCATTTCCTCGGCGACGCTGAGTTGGTGCGTGGAAAGGAAGACCGTGGCGCCCGATTGCGTCCGCTCCTTCAAGACATCCTTGACAATGCGGGCGTGCTGCGGGTCCAGGCCGACCATCGGCTCGTCAATAACAAAAACCTCCGGCTCGTGCAGAAGGGCCGAAACCAGGGCGACGCGCTGCCTGGTGCCGTGGGAAAGACCCTCGATCGGTTTGTCGATAAACGCGTCAAGATGAAAGCGCGGGACCAGTTCGCGGCTGGCCTTCTGCACACGGCTTTCGCTCATTTGAAAAATCTGGCCGGTGAACCGCAGGAATTCCCACGGCGTGAGCTTATCGTACAGAAACGGAAAATCCGGCACATAAGCCAGGCGGCGCCGGGCTTCCAGCGGCTCAGCCTGCACATCGAACCCCGCCACACGCGCCGTGCCGGCGGTCGGTTTAAGCAAGCCGGCGAGCACGCGAATGAGCGTGGTTTTACCGGCTGCGTTGGGACCCAGGACGGCGAAAAACTCGCCGCGTTGCACCTTGAGGTCCAGCGCGTCGACCGCCACGAGGTCGCCGAATTTCTTGGTAAGATGAATCAGTTCGATCATTTGCGCGAAACTAGAAATGGCTGAACGCGTCGTTGCGCAAAGTGATTTTATTCGGAAATTCGACCCAGAGGATTTCGCCGACGCGGCTGACAAACACATAAAAGTGCTGTCCGAGAATCTCTGTTTCCAGGCGATAAGCCCGCGCCTTGGAATGGCCGAATTGTATCCAATCCTCGTGCGCCTGCCATTGGACACCCGATGCCGCCTGACTCAGAGCGTTCATTTGAAACAGCGGCGCGGCCCCGGCCAGGAGGCCCAGAACCGGTGCGCCGCCCAAATCTCCCATGAGCGCCTCCGGGTCGCGCAAGTCGGAAAACTTCAGGGTCTTCTGCCAACTGCCTCCGTTGTCCTGCACTTTGATGACCACTTCCTGCGTGGCGGCCGTCGCTCGCAGGTCCCACGTCGTTGGGCGCATTCGGACACTGAGACGAAAGTCCTGCCATGCGTGATTGGTGGACAACGTAAGGCTCAGGTCAAAGCGAATGCGGTTGCTGCCGGGCAAGAGGCTGTTGCCGTCGAAGTTCAATGTGTATTGCGTGATGGGTGTGGGAGTGGTGTCGGGGGAGTAATCGTCGGAAATGTTTTTATTTTCCGATAGAGGCGAATTGCCGACGTTGGCCAGCCAATGGCAGTTGCCGATCTTGCGGTCGTGGTCATAGATTTCGAGGGACGAGTTGTCGGGGGCGGTGAGGATTTTGTCCCAGACAACTTCCACCGGGACGGCGTTGCCGATGCGGCTGTGAGCGCCCCATTGCGAGCGCCAGAGGAGGAAATTCATCACGAGCCAAAACGAGACGATGGCGGCAAAAAATATCCGCGAGCGCATTCGATCAAGGCAGATTGAGCGTCTGGCCCACTCGCAGGCGGCGTGGATCAACGCGCGGGTTGGCCGTCAAAAGGGCGCTGGTCCGGAGGCCATACTCCGCCGCGATGGAACTCATTGTGTCGCGCTGCTTGACGATGTGGACGCGGGCGCGCGCGCGGACCGGGGCGGGCGGCGGCGCGGGCGCGGGTCCGGGGGAATAGCTGGCCACCATGACGCTCGGTTGCGCCGCGTTGGACGCGGCGGCCTGTTGCTGGGCGCGCAATGCTTCCAACTGCTGGCGCAGCGCAAGATTTTCGGCGGTCAGTTTGTCCACTTCGCGCTGCAAATTCTGGTTGTTGGGGAGCGGAAATTCTGTGCCGGCCAGTTCCCGTTTGCAGCCGCGGATACGTTCCGTGACGTCGATGGTTTGGGCGCGCTGGGAATTGGGCTGCAACTGGAGGTATCGCTCGTAATGATAGATTGCCGCGGCGGAGTCGTTGATCTTGGTGTCGTAGAGCCAGCCCAATTCAAAATGCGCGGCGGCTGAGCGGGGATTGGTTTCCAGCGCCTTTTCAAATTCCTGTACGGCGCCCTTGAAATCCTGGCTGCTGGCCAGATTGCGTCCGCGCTCAAAATGAGGGTCCTTTTCCTCATCAACGTGGCTGTCTTCGGGAATGCAGCCGCTGGCGCAAATGGCGAGCAGGAGTAAAAAGAAAAAACAGGCAGTGCCCCTGGTTCGTAACATGACGAGAGATTAAAACCGGAACGCCAAAGTTCAAAGTTTAAAGTTGATTGCCACCCGGCGCCAAACCCGCTATCAATGGCCCATGCAAAACGTCGGCGAACAGTTGCGCCAGGGCCGTGAAGAGAAGAATATGACCGTCGCCGAGATCGCCGATATTTCCAAAATCCGCGGCGACCACATTCGCGCCCTCGAGGAGGGCAACTACAGCATCTTTTCGGCCCCGGTCTATATTCGGGGCTTTGTGCGCACTTATTCCAACCTGCTGAAGCTGGACACGCCGCGGCTGCTGGAACAATTGGGACAAGAACTGGCTGAATCCGGCCAGGTGGACCCGTCGTTGGCGCCTCCTACCCGCAGCGTTGTGGACGCGGCGATGTTCCAACTATCCAGATTCAGCCGGCGCATGATTTGGCCGGCGATCGGCGCGGCGGTCGTGCTTGTGGCGGCGGTGGTCGTCTACTTCGTGTGGGACCATGCCCGGGGCCAGGACCCGACAGTGGGGTTGGGGGACGGTGTGTATCACGCGCCGGCGAATTCAGGAGAGACCCTTCCCGTTCCCGTGCCGCGCTGAGTGGCCGGAGCATTGCCTTGACGAATTGGAAGGCGGTCCGGTCAACCAACATTAGTTTTCCCGTGCCTCATAACGGGACGCTTTTGCCCGTCTGGAGAGGCCATGCGGCAACATTGTCCAGTCATGCCCCCGTCAAGAGAGGATTTCGCAACATTAGTCAAATACATTGCTATCAAGTTGTCCGTGAATACTTTCCGACGTTTGCGATGTCACGGATACTGACAGCGAGAGACCCTTACTTCCAGGATTGGCGCGGCTATTGCTTGCTAGGCCGGATTAATCAACGTTTGAGCGAACTGCGAAACGCCAAATATATGTCACGAATGCTACGAAACATGTTGATAGCGTGCTTGCCCATCGTGCTTGCCGGTTGCCAGCACCCGATGGTTTCGTCAGTTTCGGTAGGGCAGCCGCCAGGATTGAATGTTGCCCTGATTGATGTTGTGGCTCCGGTGCGATGCGAAAATGCAATTGAACCGGCGGCGCCTTCAGCCAAAGAGCAGACGCGCCTGATCAACGTGGACGCGAAGGCCAGCCCGAAGCCGCTGGATGTATCGCTGGTTGCCAACGCCCAAAAGCCGTCGGCGTCCCAGACCTGCGAACTTGCCGATGGCCTAATGCTGGTGTTCAAGACGTTTACGGGGCACTGAGTCGGCGGAGAGACAGCTCCGACATGTCCCGATTTTCCCGCCGGGGGCGCTCGTTATTTCGATGCGCCCGTTTGAGAAATAAATAAATCGCGTAATTTGCGAGTACCTTATGCACAAGCGAGGACGACCAAAGGTCCCGAAGAATAAAGCACGCGTGCCCGGCATTTCGGTGCGCCTGACGACCACTGAGCGAAAATTGGTGGACGGTGCAATCACGCGCTCCGGCTTGACGCAAAGCGAGTGGTGCAGACAGGTGCTGACTTCCGCCGCGGCGCATCGCGCGCTGGCGGCGATGAACGGCCGGTGAGCAGGCTGGCGTGGTGAACGTGGCCGGGGCCCAACCGGCGCTGAGTTTCTTTGCATCCCGACTGCGGCAAGCTGCCTCCCAGTTGCACGGAACAAATGGATCTTCTGTTTCAATGAACAAACCCGCCATTGGATAATAAATTTTGGCCCCAGGGGCAACCCAGGGGAACGGGCGATTTTTCAAAGTATTGCGAGGGATTTAGCCGCGATCGTCGTGTATCCGTACGAAGAACGGTACGGACAACAAAAAAGATATTACATGAAAAAAGTCATCTATTTCATCGCCTGTTCCCTGGTATTGGGCCTATTGCCAGTCAACGCATCGGCAGCGGCGGCTCTCACCACGTTTGATCTCAAATTCCCCGGCGGCGGGCCAACGGACCTGGTCAACGCCATCGAGGCTGCTTCGGGAAAGCCGCTCAACGTCATCATCAGCAAACAAGATGAAGATACCGAAATCCCTCCGCTCAAGATGACCGGCGTAAATGTGGCGCAATTGTTTGAAGCGCTGGAACCGATGAGCGTAAAGACTGTGGCCGTCATCACGGGAACATACAACTACGGCCCGGGCCAGCCCTCCTCACAATACACAACAACGACCACAAGTTATGGCTTTAAAACCACGGGAGATCCGACGGAAAATTCGATTTGGTATTTTCATGTCCAAAGACCGTCTTATCCTCCGCTGGTTTCATCGGGAAAGGTGTGCCGCTTTTATTCTCTGGCGCCTTATTTGGAACGCGGTTTCACGGTGGATGATATCACGACCGCGATTCAAACGGGCTGGAAAATGGCAAAGGACTCTTCTCCACCGGAATTGCATTACCACCAGGAAACCAAGCTCTTGATCGCCTTTGGCGACCCGGATGAATTGAAGACGATTGATGACGTGCTTAAGACGCTGCCCGAGTCGAACGCAACCCGCACCGAACTTGATTCGATTCGCAAGGAAATCAAAGATTTGACAGCGAAGGTGTATGAGGGTGTATACAACACGACCCGCGCCGAGATGGATTCGATGGGCCAGGAAATCAAAGAGTTGCAAGCGAAGGTGAATAAACTCTCCCCTCCAGCACATTAGAACGCAAGGCGACCCGCCGGAAGAAATATCTGGATAATGAACCTTGCCTGGCAACTAATGGGCAAACTTTGGACGAAGATCTTCAATCCTCCAGCCCGTGTTCCGTGCCGACAGATCGAGGCACGCTCGAACCATTGGAGGTTGAAGCGCTCACGCGGCGGATGGCGCACGGGGACGACACGGCGTGGCGCTCTTTCTACGACCAGTATTTTGACCGCTTGTGGCGCTACCTGCTGGTCACAACCGAGGGGAGCGAAGACCTGGCGCGTGAATCGCTCCAGGCGGCCCTGGTTCGAGTTGCGCGCCACATTAAAGTTTTTCGCGACGGCGATATCTTTTGGAGTTGGCTCACGGTGTTGGCACGCACTGCCTTGGCCGACGAAAGGAAAAAAACGAGGCGATATTTTTTCTTCCTGGAACGGTTTAAGCGCCACGCAGAAGTTGAACGTGATGACGCAAATGATGATCGGGCCGACGAACGCTTGAACATATTGTTGAGGCGTCACGTCGCGTCGCTGCCGCCGAACGAACAAAAGTTGATTGAACAAAAATACATTGGGCGCCGCACCGTTCGCGAGATCGCCGGCGAATTGCGGGTGACGGAAAAAGCGGTGGAATCACAATTGTCGCGCATCCGCCGAAAATTGAAGGACGCGACGCTGAAGGAATTAAACCGTGAAACGCGAGAGTGACGAAGACGCATTGCTGAAGGACGTGTTCGGCGAAGCCGCGCCCGCGAGCTTTCGCGAAGCGATGCTGGGCGAAAGTTTGCGCGTGGTTCGTCGCTGCTACAGAACCCGGCGAGTGGGGCGCGCGGCGGCATTGCTCGTTTTATTGGGATTGGTCGTTGTTTTGAGCCGGCACAGCACTTCGCGCCGTCCTGATGTTTTGTCCAAGGCGGCGACTGTAAAGGTCGAAAAAAGCTACACGCTGGTGCGCAGCCAGCCGCTGCCTGTGGCGGCGACGGTAACGACGAGGCCGCTGTTGTCCGGACAATTTATCGGGGCGACGGTGTTTGCTGGAATCGTGCGAACGAGACCCGATGGTTTTCGCGCGATCAACGACGACGAACTCCTGGCACTCCTTTCTCCGCGACCCTGCGCGCTGATACAAGTTGGTCCGAATGTGGAAAAATTGGTTTTCGTCAATCCAGATGACGCGAAAGGTTTTCCGGTGAATTGAGTTTATCCAAGATATGGAACCCGACGTTGCTTGAAAGGTTCGAAAGACCACAAATGCGGTGCCTGCCAGGCGATCAATGACGTTCTCACCTCGAGGGGTAAGTGTTCTTATACAAGCTGTGAAGCGCGGCTTGTTGTTCGGGCGTTGTCAGATAGGGCAATAATTGCGAAGGGTCTTCGGGATAGTCTCCACCTTTGGCCGCGGCATAAGCTTTGAACGCGGGTAAAAGCGCGGTTGTTTCCGCCGGCGGGAAATTGGCGGCGATGTCGGTCGAAATGGGTCCGAGATACTTTTGGACCGTGGCGGCATCGATCGACCTGCTGAGGTAGGAAGCGATTTGGGAAGGATCGGTCGGCGGTTTGCCGTTGTTGTCAATTGTAAATGTAAACGCGGCTTTGGCGATGGCGTCACTGACTCGATTAAAGATATTGCCGACCCCGCCATTCATGGACATTTCTGAGTGGGAGTCGTAATCCTCGTCGACGTTCGGCGCCGCTTCTGTCACCACGGATTGGGATAAATCAGGGCTTAAGACTCCGGTTTGGGTGAAGGCGTAGCGTTGGAGCATTTCGTCCGTGACCGGAGCATCGAAGTAAGGCTTTAGCGCCAGGAGATCGGAAGGCAACACGCCGTTGTTTGCGGCAAGATATTCTTTAAGCGCGGGCCGTGTAAGATTGTAAAAAACATCGACGGCCTTATTGCGCACATCCCGCAACGCGACACGAACGCTATCGTCGGAGTCCAAATCGGCATTCCAGGCGGCGGCCTCCCAATCCTTTTCGGTGAGAAGCGCCAGCTCCGGGATTCTCTTTTCAGGCATTTTGTCGAGCATGCGCTTGAGCAGGGCGACCCGGGTCGCCGGCAATCCTTGCAATTGATCCCGCATCCGCCCGGCCTCACCGCGCAATTTGAGAAGCTCCGTTGTGGTCTGCCCGGATTTCATCCGCTCGTTTTCCGCGAACAATGAGGCCAGCCGGTTCGTCGCCTCGTCCCGCTGGCTTTGCAACTGCTGGATTTGTTCGGCCAGCGAGGTTTGCTGTCGCTGAAGCGCCTGATACTGCGCGCGGAATTGGGCGGCTTGGCGCGCTTCGTAAATTCCGGCTCCGGCAACCAACGCGAGCGTCGCGGTGATGGCGGCTTTTTGCAGGAGGGTCAGGGCAATGGCTTTGGAGGCGGCAACCAAGGTTGAAGCGTGAGCCGCCGTTCCGGCGAGGGCGGCGGCAGCGGACATCGTGGCGGCCAATCCAACCGGGGCGGCTTGCACGGCATTGGCGGAAACGACGGCGGCCAGTCCGCTGGCGTCGATGGCGATGTTGCGCTTGGAGAAATGGTCGCGCAGGCGTTCGACGGCGCGATTGACGCGTTTTTGCGCGGCTTCCTCGGAAAGGCCGAGAATTTGCGCCATCTGCTGGGCTGATTTGCGCTCGAAGTAGCGCAGCAGCAGCGCGTCGCGGTCCGACTCGCTCAACTCGCCCAAGGCGGCGTCGAGTTGTGGGGCGATATGTTGCCACGAAACGTCTGGAGTGGAGGATAGCAATTCATTCATGGTAGCAGCCTCAAGTTCGCGGACGCGACGGCGAACGTCCGAGCGGACGGTATTGGCGGCGAGGTTTTGCGCCGTGCGGTGCAGCCAGCCGGACAACACTGGCCGCCCGGCGAGTTGCCTCGCGCTCCGCGCCAACGCAACAAATACGTCCTGCGTCACGTCCTCGGCCATGTGCGCGTCGCGAACCATCCGCAATGCGGCGGAATAAACGAAATCAACGTGCCGGCGCACCAGTTCGGCAAACGCCGACTCCGACCGGCGCGCGGTATAATCGTGTAAAAGCTGTTGGTCGGTCGAAGTGTTCACTCATAGAATAGTAACCGCCGAACGCCAAATCGGACAGACGAAATAGAATTATGCAAAGGCGAGCGCGTCAGCCTTAATGACCCGTTTGCGTCTATCACGGCACGATTCGCAACTTGTAAGACTTCGAAGGACGCCGGCAAAATCCGCTTGCGATTTCGTCGGTGGCGGTTCAGCTATAGGCAAATCATGGCCAGAGGAACGGAACGACTTGAGGCATTCAGCGACGGTGTGTTCGGCATCGCGCTGACACTACTCGTACTTGAATTTCACATTCCCGACCCGACGCCGAACACGACCAACAGGGTTCTTTCGGGGGAACTACTGGAATTGTGGCCGTCGCTGATTGCCTTCTCGATCAGCTTTGCCGTGGTCCTGATTATGTGGATCAACCACCACGAATTGATCCACCTGGTGCGCAAAGTGGATTACGCGCTGCTTTACGCCAACGGCGGTGTGCTGCTGACCGTGACGTTCGTGCCGTTCCCGACGGCGGTGCTGGCCCGGCATCTGGGCACTCAATCGGCGAGCGGAGCCGCCGCATTCTATTGCGGGACGTTCTTTGTCACGAGCCTGACGTGGAGCGCGTTGCTGGCCTCGATCATCTGGAACCGGCGTCTCGTCAAACCGGAGGTGACCGATGCGACGCTGGCGCGCGTTCGCGCGGCGTATATGGCCGGGCCCTTCGTGTATGGTCTTTCGGTCGTGCTTGCCTGTTGGAATGCATTCGCCGGGCTGGCGCTCTGCACGTCGCTGTGGCTGATGTGGATGCGGTTGTGTTACGGGTCCAAACAGGCGGTTGTTTAGAAACTAAGTAGGTCTATTTCAAGGCAGGGGCTCGCCGCCGGCGGCTACATTGACCTTGTCAAATAAACGAGTTCCCAGGACGATCTTTTTGGGGACGCTTTCGCCCTTCAAAATTTTCAACGCGGTGTCAATGGCCTCCGCGCCGCCGGTGGGATAACGGAATGTGGCGTCCAGTATTCCTTGCCCCACGTAGGCGACGCCTTCCTGCGGGAGGGCGTCAACGCCGACGAAAACGATGTTGGTCCGGCCAGCCGCCCTGGCTGCCAGGTACGCGCCGTGCGCGCCGGGATCATTGTGCGCGTAGACCAGATCAATGTGGTCGAAGCGCGAAAGGGCGGATTCCATTTCGGCGCGGGCATTGGGCTCGAGCCATTTCATATCGGCCTCAAAAATCACATCGATGCCGGAGCCGGCGATGCCTTCGCGGAAACCGTTGTGGCGGTCCTGGCCCGGAATTGAAGTCATCAGGCCTTCCAATTCCACGACCTTCCCCTTGCCGCCCAATTTTTTGACGATCCATTGGCCGGCGGCCTTGCCGATTTTCACGTTGTCGGCGCCGATGAAGCAGGTGTATTTGTCGCCCAACAAGGCGCGATCCAGCACGATGACCGGGATGCCGGCGTCGACGGCACGGGCGACCGGCTCGGTCAACGGCTGGGCTTCCTTGGGGCTGATGATAAGAAGATCGACTTTGGCGCTGATGAATTCCTCGACGGCGGCGCGCTGGTTGAGGGTGTCGTTCTGGGCGTCCTTGAAAATGATTTTTACTTCGGGATGCTTGGCGGCGGCGTCTTTAAGGTCCTGGTCCATTTGCACGCGCCAGGGTTCGCCGAGGTTGCATTGCGACATGCCGATGACGTATTGGCGGGGGGGCGGCGAGTCCTTTGATTGCTCCTTGGAGGGACCGCACCCGCTGACGAGAACGGGCGAAGCGGCCGCCAGGAGAACCAGCATGATTTGTTTGAGCATAGGCATTGATTTCAAAATTACGTCCGGGCGCGCCGCTGTGTCAGCACGGCAGCGACAATAATAATTCCGGTCAAGACCAAACGTCCCGCCTCCGGGACCGCGTTGATGCTGAGAATTTTGTCGAGATAACCGATAGTCAGAACTCCAATCAGGGTCAACGCCATTCCACCGCGTCCGCCCATGAGGTTGGTGCCGCCGATGACCACCATGGCGATGGCAAAGAGTTCATAGCCGGCGCCGGCTTCGGGATCGCCTTGCTGTTCCTGGGCGGCCTGGCAGAGACCGGCCACGGCCGCGAAAAGGCCGCAAGCGGCGTACGCGCAAATTTTTACGGCGACCACTGGGACCCCGGAGAGGCGGGCCGCTTCTTCGTTGCCGCCTATGGCATAAAGGTAGCGGCCCCAGCGATGTTTTGAGAGGGCCACCCAGGCCACGGCAAGGCACAGGAGAAAAATGACGGTCACCATGGAAAGATTCCCGCGCAAAATCGGATGGTCGATGGCGCCAAACAGCGGGGGAACCGCGACGTAGCGGTACGTGCCGTCGGCGTTCTGCACGACCGTGGAGACCTTCATTCCACCGGAAGCGTATTTGGCCAGGCCGCGCGCAAAAACCATCATGGAAAGAGTGGCGATGAACGGTTGTACGCGCAAAGCGGCCGTCACAATTCCGGAAACGGCGCCGCAGGCCATGCCAACGGCCAAGCACGCCGGCGCCGTTTCCCAGGCCGGCCAATTCCAGTGAATCGCCATTTTGGCGGCGCAAACGGCCCCCAGCGCCAGAATGCTGCCCACGGCGAGGTCGATACCGCCGGAGATAATCACCAGCGTCATTCCGCAGGCAAGGATGCCGTAGACGGACGCCTGGCGCAGCGTGTCGCGATGCGTGCCGATCTTGAAGAAGGCGCCCTGGGCATTAAAGATCGCACCCGCCACCAATACCATGAGGAGCGCCAGCAATGCCCGGCCCGCGGGACTGGCCAACGCCGATTTCCATCCGGAGGGTTTCATTCGGCGACCGTTTGGCCCATGGCGGCGGCCAGGATGGATTCCGGGGTCGCGCGGCTTTGGGAGAACTCGGCGGTGATCCGGCCGCGATGCAGCACGGCGATTCGATCGCTCAATGTCAATAATTCGGGCATCTCCGAGGTAATGAGCAGAATGGCGATGCCTGCCGAGGTCCATTGTTCCACCAGTTGGTAAATTTCGCGTTTGGCGCCGACATCGATGCCGCGCGTCGGTTCATCAAGCATGAGGAGTTTGGGACGGATCTGGAGGCATTTTGAGAGCGCGACCTTCTGCTGGTTGCCTCCCGAAAGCGCGCCAGCTTCCATGTCCAGCGACGCCGGCGGCAGGCGCATCGGCGCCGTCAAGGCCAGGGCCGCCGCGCGTTCGCGGGCTGGATGCCGCCAGCCGCCTGGGGAAAGACCGGGCAGGCCGGCCAAAGTGGCGTTGGCGCAGACTGACAATGAGAGGACCAAACCGGTCGCCTTCCGGTCGTTGGTCAGCAACGCGACGCCGGAGGCGATGGCCTGGCGCGGCGAAACAAAACGGGTCTCGGCGTGGGCCAGGAACATCCGGCCGCGGGTGGCCGCGCCATAAGCGCCAAAAAGCCCGAGGAACAATTCGCTGGCGCCGGAACCTTGCAAACCGCCAAAACCGAGCACCTGTCCGGCGCGGAGCGAGAGCGAGACGTTATCCACGGCGGCGCGGGACGAAAATCCCGAAGGAAACGCGCTAAAATTCTCCAATCGCAGCAATTCCGTCCCGCTGTGACGGGCGCGACGCGGGAACTGTTCCCCCAAATCCCGCCCGACCATCCATTGAATCAATTTGGCCGGCGGAAGGTCGGCGGCAGCGGCATCGCCGACGAACTGGCCGTCGCGCAAGACGGTGATCCGATCGGCAATGCGCTGGATTTCCTCCATTTTATGGGTGATGTAGATGATGCAGCATCCGCGCGCCTTGAGTGATTGGATCCAGGCAAAAAGTGCATTGACTTCCGGGGCGTTCAAGGCGCTGGTCGGTTCGTCCATCACGATCACGCGGGCGTCCCGGCTCAGGGCCTTTGCGATTTCAATCAATTGCCGGGTGGCGACGGGAAAACTCTCGACAGGCCGGCGAACGTCGATTTCCAATCCCAATTGGCGCACGCAACGAAGCGCGGCGTCGTTTTGCGCGGCCTGCCGAACAAAGCCGACACGGGACGGCGCGCGGCCAAGGAAAATATTATCGGCCACGGACATCGAGCCGATGAGGGACAGTTCCTGGTGGATGACGGCAATGCCCAGTGAGGCGGCGTGGAGCGGGGAGCGCGGGCGCACCTGGCGGCCGAGGATTTCGATGCGGCCCTGGAAATCGGTATGGATGCCGCCGAGGATTTTGACGAGGGTGCTTTTGCCGGCGCCGTTTTCACCGGCCAGCACATGCACCTGGCCTGACTGGCCCTCGAAATGGACATCGCGCAAGACGGTGACTTGTCCGAAGCGCTTTGTGATACCCGTCAGGCGCAGCAAAGGGACTGATTCATTTGGAGGACCCATGGGCTACCCCAACAGATTCGCCGGAGCGACCTGAATTTTGTCTGCAATGGGAGTTGGAATCGGGCAGGCGGACATTTTTCCGCCGTGCTGTGTGACGCACACGACGGTCAGGGAGCCGCGGGCGACTTGGAGGGGCGGGTCGGCGTTGAGTTTGCGGAAATTAAAGACGTAGGACAGGGCCTTGGATTTTTTTGCGCTGACCAGCAGATGGACTTCCACCTGGTCGTCAAAACTCACCGGCGCGAGAAAATCGCATTGGGCATGCACGCGCGGCCAGCCCACTTCCGGGTGCGCATTGTCCTTGAAAATCGAAAGGCCGAGCGAACGAAAAAAACCATGTTCGGCCGTTTCCATGAAGCGGAAGAAATTGGAGTAGTGCATTATCCCGGCCATGTCGGTGTCGGCAAATTCGACGCGCCGGATTGCTATGAATTCGTAAGCCATGAGCGCAATCTAAATTCCGAAGCGGCGATTTACGAGGCGAAATTCCGCGCGGCGTGCATGCAGATTTGGGCCATTTGCCGGGCCATGGTGTCCGCGTTGAAATGCTCGAAGACCGCGGCGCGGCCGGCGCGGCCCATTGCCTGCGCGCGTTTCCGGTCCAGAAGGAGAGAGCCGATTGCGTCGGCCAGGGCAGCTTCGTCCCGCGGCGCGCATAAAAGGCCGCCGCCGGTGGCTGCGATCAACTCTGGGAAGGCGCCGTGATCGGGTTGCACGACAGGCACGCCGGCGGCCAGGGATTCGATGACGTAAAGGCCGAAGGCCTCCTTCCACGGCGCGGGCACGGAGAAGACGGAGAGCGACCGGAGAAACGCCAATTTGTCGGCGCGTGAAAGGTTGGGGTGGAAATCCACGTCGCCCAGCAAGCCTTGCGCGGCCAGGGTGGCGCGCAACGAATCCACCAGGGGCTGGTCGCTCGGACCGCAGCTTCCTCCCACGCGCAATTTGAGTTTCTCCAATCCATCCCGCTTCTTCAATCGGATGAACGCGCCGACCAGTTGGTCCAGGCCCTTGTCGAGACACATGCGCGCAAAAAATCCGAGCACCGGCGGGCCGGTTTCTTCGGCGGGCGGAGGCGCCTCGTAACCGTCGAGGCTGATGCCGTTGGCCAGGATTTTCATGCGGTCCGGCGAGATGTTGAGGCGTTGTGCCATAAGTTCGGCGAAATAGCGGCTTGGCGCGATGAACAAATCGATGTCCGCGGCCCGCTCGGCGGTGGTGCTCCACGCCGTTTGGCGGTGAGTTTGGGGCAGGGCGTCCAAAAAGTAATCTTCGCCCTGCAAGGAACAGAGCACCGGGACGCGCAATTCCTGGCGAATCCGGCGGGCCATTCCGGCCAGCAGGACATTGGAGAGGCAGACAACATCGGGTTTCTCGACACGCAGCCAGTTTATCAAGTCGTCGAGTTCCCGCGCCTGATTTCCCTCCTCGCCGCGAAGCATCGAGATGGTCAGGTCGCCCAAATCCTGCGCGCGTGTGTTTGCCGCGGCGCCGGAAGCCAGCTTGAGCAGGGCTGGGGAGGCCAGGAGGCGATGCAACCAGCCCGGGGCACTGCGAAAAAGCGCCGACTGCTGCTCCAGATAGACGTTAACGCCGCTGTAAAAGAGGGGCGCGCCCGAACTTTGGTCGTCTTCGTCCAGCGTCATCGGCAGATAAAGCGGAGCCATGACAACGGAGTGACCGAGGTTTCGCAATGCGCCGACGAGGGCGTTGTCGCGGAGGCACGCGCCGCAAAACATTTTGCCGGCGCCGGGTGTCAACTGCACGATTCGTAATGAGGCATCGCCTGGCATGGTCAGATTATGGCGCGCACTGGGGGCGCTTTGACGAAGGATACTTCACGCAGGTAGATCGGTTCCAGCTTTTCTCCGGCGACAAAATCCTGCCGTCCACACGCAAGGCGTCCCAAAATCGCGGCGTCGGGATAGATTTCACGGGCATTTGCGAACCATTGGCCGGCGTCGGGACCCACGATTCGCTGGCCGGCGCGGTGAAGCTGTTGAATTTCGGCCACGGTGGCGAGGCGCAACGGCTCCGCCGGACGCCATTGGGCCGGGGCAATTTCATAGCGAGCCAGATAAAACTCGTTTCGTTGCGCGTCGATGACGATATTGACCGGGCCAAATATTTTTTGCTCCGCGGCCTGGGCCGCGAGGCATTCGACGGTGCTGACGCCGAGCAAATGAACGCCGCGCCCCAATTGCCAGCCTTGCGCCAGCGCGATGGCGCCGCGAATGCCGGTGTAAGACCCCGGCCCCAGGCCGATCGCGATGACCTCGATCTCCTCGCGCTCACAGCGGGCTGCCTGGAGGGCGTCCGCAATGAGACCGAGCGGCCGCCGCACCGACCTTTCCGCCGCGCGGCCCAGGAGCGCTGGAGACACTCCGTCGCCACATTGCAGGACGGCGACGTTGCGCGCGCGGGATGAAAATTCAACCGCCAAAATCTTCATAGATTAGTTGGCGGTCATGTTCTCCGGCCGTATTGATCTCGACGCGCCGGAATCTCACCCCGGGAAGCAGGAGCGGCGGTTTTTCTTCGATCCAGCGTTCGATCCATTCCACGACCGTGACGCCCGCGGGCCTGCTCAGATACGGTTCCAGCCCGGCGGCAACAACATCATGACGGGAGGAGAGGCGGTAAAGGTCGAGGTGAAAGAGAGGCAGCCGGCCGTCCAAATATTCGTTGACAAGCGTAAAGGTGGGGGATTGCACGCGGCCGGCGACGCCGAGTCCGCGGGCGATGCCGGCGGCCAGCAGCGTTTTGCCCGCGCCGAGATCGCCGATCAAACCGATAAGCCAGCCAGGGCGGGCCTGGCGTCCCCAGCCCTCGCCCAGGGCGGCTGTTTCCTCCGGGCTATGCGAAATGAACGTAGCCATGAGCTTCAAGGGAACGCAGTCCGGTTTTGTCCCGCAGTTTCAGGCCCGGGGCCGCCGTGATCCTGCCGATGCAACTCAACCGCAAGTCCGGAAATTGCCTTTTCCATGCGTCAAGCAAAGGAACCGCCCGCTGGCCGGGTGCGGCGAAGAGCAGTTCAAAGTCCTCGCCGTCTGTCAAAGCGGCCACGAGCGCCGGCGTGGCTGGGGATTGGGCGCGAGCCTGGAGTTTGGCCGCGCGGCTGATCGGAATGGCGCGCTCCAACAATTCGGCTCCGACACCGCTGCATCGCAAAATGTGGCGCAAATCACCGGCCAGCCCGTCGCTCAGATCAATCATGGCATGAATGGGAAAATGGCTGGAGAGCCATTGCGCCTCCGCCAGGCGCGGCTGGAAATCGAGGTGTTTGCCGGAGCGGGAACCTCCCAATTCGCCGGTCACAAATAGCGCGTCGCCATCCCTGGCGCCGGAACGGAGGATGCACGCGTCCTTCTGAACCTCGCCCAGGAGCGAGATGGAAATGAGCAGCCGTTCCGGGTTGCTGGTAGTTTCGCCGCCGACAATTGCGACACCGTGGCGTTGGGCCAGCCGGTTAATCCCCGCGTAAATTCGCTCGACGAAATCCGTTTTGAAATCCTTTGGCAGCGCGATGGTGACCAGCGCCGCCGTCGGCTTTCCAGCCATTGCGGCGATGTCGCTCAAGCACCGGGCCAGCGCCTTGTGGCCGATCTGTTCGGGCGTCGCATCAAGGGTGAAATGTATGCCCTGGACCACGGCATCGGTTTTGAAAAGGAGGCAACGGCCGGGCTGGCCGGATTCCAGCACGGCGCAATCGTCGCCGGCGCCCACGACGACCGATGAGTTGGTCGGGAGCGAACTGGCGAGGCGGGCGATCAGATCGAATTCGTTCACAAGGGGTGCACGAGGTGATTGATCTTATCCAAGAGGTGATTGAATTGATCCTGGAAAAGGAGGATGAGGAAATTGGCCGCGTTGAAGAGGCTGTGGGCCACGATGGGGGCCAGCAGGTTTCCAAAAGTCTCGTAAAGGTAAACCAGGATAAGCGCGAAGATCAACAGGGGCAGAAAGGTCGCCTCGTTGGCGTGCATCGCGGCGAAAACGCCCGAAGTGCCCCACAACGCCAGGCGCGGATAGCCTTGCTGCTTGATCGTGGTGTAAAGGATGCCCCGGAAAACGGCTTCCTCCGCCAACGGGGCCAGAATAATGGCGGCAGCTCCGAATAATAACTTGCTGGCCAGTGAAAGAGTCGGGTCCTGCAAGGCCTGCACGGCTGCCTGCGGTTCCGGAGTTTGATGAGCCAATTCCATCAACTTTCCGGAGAAGAATTGCAGCGCGAATGCGGCCGGCAGAAAAAATGCGCCCACCAAAATGCCGTAGGCCGCCGCCCTGACAGGCCCGGAAGCCCCGAAGCCGAAAGCCTCTTTCCAAGCCATGCCGAACCGGCGCAGGAACAGGGTGATCCAAACCAGGGAGGAGACCTGGAAGAACGCGAGACTGATCATCATTTGGACGAATTCGATTTGCGCATCGGGCAGTCCCAAATGGAGTTTGTCGAGCACACTGGCGAGCAACATTCCGACACAAAAAGTGGCGATAATGGCCAAACATAGGCGCGCGACATCTTCGATTCCCCACGGTTTCCTCGAAATCATCATAGCCCCAAGGCTAGAGGCAAAAGACAAAAGGCTAAAGGTTAAAGTCCCCGACGGCGCAAATCAGCTTGCGAGGGCTTGATTTTGCTTGCAGGAGAGTGGGGCTTTGTTATGCATTCATTTTTTTTGGGGGGGATGAATATAAAATCACAGGCTGTGACTCTGGCCGCGGCGGCAAGCCTGCTGGTGGCCAGAGGGACTGAAGCACAAGTTGCCCCGACCATCACGATTGACACGTCGCCCGCCGGGCGGGGCCAGATCATGGATGGGTTTGGCACTTGTCTCTCCGGGAGTGAGGCGGTTCAAACGTGGTGGCAAAACCTGTACTACGGCGACCTTCAGGCATCGATGTTGCGCATTGCCCTTACGCCGGTTTTCAATGCGCCTTATTCGGATAATGACTACAACTGCCCCAATTACGGAGTTCCCGGCCCTGGCGGCAACTACGTTCGCACGTACACGAACGCGACCACTTACACGAACATTTTTTCGGGACTCCAGGCGCAAATCGCGGTGATGGGACCCTACATCGATTCCAATATCGCTTACTTTGATTTCACTGCCAGCGGCAGCGGCCCGCAGGTGGCCGGGCTGGCGGCCCAAGCCGGCGAGTCGCGCAAGAGCAGCCTGGGCGACTTCAAATTGTTTGGCTCACTGTGGTCGCCGGCGCCCTGGTTGAAGCTCGTTGATGGCAACACTTACGGAGGCGGAGGCGCCGACTATCCCGGCACCAACACTCCGTTTCCGTTCGTTTGGTTGGGCAACTTTTCCGGCGGAGTGCTCGATACCTCGGGCACGCCGCGGGCGGAATTCGACGACTCTGCCCTCGGTGGGACCGGTCCGACCAGCGCGCTGACGCAGTTTGCGCGTTGCACCGCGGCGTACCTGCGCGGTTTTCAGAATACTTACGGCGTGCCATTCTACGCGATCAGCATTCAGAATGAGTTGGACTTCGATGAGTTTTACGATAGTTGCTTTTATCCGCACACCAACGGTTATGTCGCCGCCATTGAGGCGGTGCGGGCTGAACTGGACATGTACCCGGATCTTGCGGGCATCAAAATCATGGGGCCCGAGGATGTGCTGGGGGGCGACTACTCGATGTGGCAGTACGGCGGCGGCAGCACGACCGAAGCCAAGAATCTGCAATTCGTGCAAGGTGTGGGCGCCAATCCAGCGGCCGCCGCATCGGAGGCGTTTTTCTGCATCCACGACTACGATGTCGATAGCATGGAAGCTGGCGATCCGGTCCCGATTACGGATTGGAGTTGGTGGGTGAATGGTTGGGGAACCAGTCCCGCTGCCGGCATCCCCTCGAACGTCCAGGGGTTCGCATCTTACGGGAAGAAATCCTGGCAGACGGAAAATTCAGGCGAAGATCCGGCGTGGCTGAATCCGGGCAGCGGGTTTCCGGGCAACGGGGCATGGAGCATTGCGCTGAGAATTCAGCAGGCATTCACCGTTGGCCGTGAGAGCGCGTGGGCCTACTGGCAGTTGACTGACGGAAGCTCGGTCGACATCGAAACTTTGACCGACTCAACAAGTCTCCAGAATTCACCCAAGTACGTTGCGGCGAAACATTTTTTCCGTTACATCCGCCCCAACTCGGTTTGCGTCAACGCAGACGTCACCGGTTCGACGACGCTCACCGCCAGCGCCTTTTTGAACATTACCAATGGGACCATGACGGTGGTGCTCATCAATTCCTCGAACAGCCCGGTCCAGGCGGTCATCAATTCACCCGCGCTGCCCGCCGGGATTGCGTGGTGGCAAACATTCACTTCCAGGAGCGGCAGCTATTGGCAGAATTCGACAATCGCCGTCACAAACGGCGCCGCAAACGTGAGCATCCCGGGTTATGGCGTGGTGACACTTTACGGCGTCGCGCCGCCCGTCATCCAATCGGACGGCCAATCCGGGAATTTATTCGCATTCACCTGGAGCGCGGCAGCGACCCAAATGTATCAAGTCCAGTTCACTACCAACCTGGCCCAAAACGCCTGGACCGATTTAGGCAGTCCCATCGCCGCAACCAATTCCACCGCGAGCGCGTTCGACGCCATGTCCAACTCGCAGAAGTTTTATCGCGTCGTGCTGTTGCCATAAGCTCAGGACTGTCGCGGCCAAAATTCTCGTCGTGAGGAGGGCTTGCTTCGCGCGGCCTTTGCTGGCCAAGGGTGACGAAAGCGCCTAACGTGGGTTCTGTTCAAATGGACCTGATGCCGCCTGAACTGGAACGGATTCTCCGGGAAACGCCGGAGTTGGAACGCGCTTTTCTGGTGGGCGGTTGCGTGCGGGACGCGCTTCTTGGACTGCCGAGCGGCAAGGATTTTGACGTCGAGGTCTTTGGGGCCGATTACGAAGCGCTTCTCAAAGCGCTGTCCCGATGGGGCCGGACCGATTTGGTGGGGCGCTCCTTCGGCGTCGTCAAGCTGGCTACGGCGAGCGGGCACAGCTACGATTTCACTGTGCCTCGCAAAGACTCGAAGGTTGCGCCGGGCCACAAGGGTTTTGCGGTCGAATTCGATCCCGCGATAACGCCTCAAAAGGCCGCCGCCCGCCGGGATTTCACGATCAATTCCATCCTGTACGATCCGCGCGCCCGGCAAATGATCGATTTTTTCGGCGGCGTTGCGGACTTGAAAAACCGCGTATTGCGGCACACGAGCGAGGCGTTCGCGGAAGACCCATTGCGGGTCTTGCGCGGGATGCAATTCGCGGGGCGTTTTGACTTGCGCGCGGCGGAGGAAACCATTGCGCTTTCGCGTCGGATCAAGTCCGGCTTTCCCGAACTGGCCGTCGAACGTGTGCGGGAGGAGTGGTTTAAATGGGCGCAACTGAGCACGGCGCCTTCCGCCGGCCTGCATTTTCTGGCGGCCACCGAGTGGATCGATCATTTTCCGGAGGTCAAAGCGATGGCGGGCACACCGCAGGAACCGGAATGGCACCCGGAAGGAGACGTTTTTGAGCACACCTGCCATTGTTGCGACGCTCTGGCGCGGCTGGATGGCTGGCGGCGGGCCGATGCGGAATCGCGCATTGTTTATATGCTGGCGATTCTAGCGCACGATTTCGGCAAGCCCGCCACGACGCGGCGCGAAATTAAAGACGGGCGGATGCGCATCGTTTCTCCGGGACACGAGGAGGCCGGCGCGGCGCTGGCAGAAACGTTTCTTGACAGGATGCGGGCCCCGTCGGCGATTCGGGAGCGCGTGGTCCCACTGGCGCGCAACCATCTGTTTCATCTGGAGGAAATCACGGACCGGGCGATCCGGCGGCTGGCGCGGCGCCTGGAGCCGGAGAACATCCACGGCCTTTGCCTGGTCATGACCGCCGACAGCATGGGACGCCCGCCGCGTCCGGCGGTGGAGCCGGAGAAGGTCAGAATTTTGCTGGCGCGCGCGCATGAATTGGAAGTCAAGCAGGATGCGCCACGGCCGGTTTTGCTCGGAAGGCACTTGATCGATATCGGCCTGAAACCGGGCGAAGAATTCGGAAGGATTCTGGAGAAGGCCTTTGATGCGCAATTGGAGGGCGCGTTTGGCGATCTGGCAGGGGCTTTTCGCTGGCTGGCGGAAAGCCCTGAACTTCAATTCCCGGAGGATGTCAAAGCCAAGGTCTTCGAGCGGTTATCATTGCCGGGGTGAACCGGCGCCCTGGCGCGCGACGATGCTCCGAACTTCGCCGGCTCTGAGTTTTGTTTTCAACTCCTGGCCGGGGCGGGTGTCTTGGGCGGCGCGGATAACGGCGCCCGTTACGGCATCCAGGGTGATGGAATAGCCGCGGGCGAGGACTTGTTCAGGTCCCAGGAGGCGCAGGCGGGAATTGAGCGCATCGCAATGTTGCCGGAGGCGCTGCAAGAGGTGTCCGGCCTGCTCTCGCAATCGCTGCCGCCGCTGGTCGAGCAGTTCGCGGCGCCGGCGCAAGACCTGGCTTGGCCGCAATTGGCGCAGGCGTTGGCGAAGGGCTTCGCTGGCAATTGCCAGGTGTTGGAGGCGCAAGCGCGGACAGCGGGCAAGACTTTCTTGCAGGTCGTCCAGACGCTGCAGGCGGCGGTTTAGCTCACGCCGGGGATGCGCCGCCGCCAGGCGCTGCGAGAGTTGCGCGAAATGACGCCGTTCCGCAAACAGGCGGCGGCCAACGGCTTCATCCATTTGCTGGCGGGCTTGCGCCATCCATTTGGAACTGGAAAAAACCCCCTCGGTCAAAATTTCCGCCGCCGCGCTCGGAGTGGCCGCGCGCAGGTCCGCGACAAAATCGCTGATGGTGAAATCGGTTTCGTGTCCGACAGCGGAAACGACGGGAACGTCGGAAATAAAAATGGCGCGAGCCACCGCTTCCTCGTTGAAGGCCCACAAATCCTCGAGGCTCCCGCCGCCGCGCGTAAGCAGAATCGCATCCAAACCCGCGCCCGGTGTTCGCGACCATTGATTGAGCAGGGTGATGGCGCTGGAAATCTCGCCGGGCGCGGCGGTTCCCTGCACCGCGCAGGGGACCAGGATGATTTGCAGGGTCCGATTGCGCCGTTGCACGACGTGGAGGACGTCGTGGATTGCGGCGCCAGTCTGGGAGGTCACTAGGCCGATTCGCCGCGGAAACGGGGGGATGGGTCTTTTGCGTTCCTGGGCAAACAGGCCCTCGGCGGCGAGCTTTTGTTTGAGTTTTTCAAAGGCGGCCTGAAGCGCCCCAATGCCTTGCGGTTCGACGGCCAGCACATGCAGTTGGTATTGGCCGCGCGGCTCATAAACCGTCAGCTCACCCTTGAGAATGACCTTGCGTCCGTCCTGCAATGATTCCCGGCCGGCGACCGGATCATTGCGAAAAACGACGCAACTGATCTGCGCAAAGGCGTCCTTGAGGGTGAAATAAATGTGGCCGGAATTTTGCGCGCGGCAATTGGTGATCTCGCCGCTGATCCAAACCTGGCCGAGATGCCGTTCAAGCAAATGCCGGATGTCGGCTGTCAATTCGCTGACCGAAAAGACGCGGCGGACGACCTCCCTGGGGAAAAGTTCCCCGGCAAAATCCCATTGCGATGTCGCTTCGGCGGCCATTTAAGAAAGCGGCTCGGAAATTCGGCGAATGGCCCGCGCGCGGCCTGTTTCGTTGTCGATTTCGATCAAGGCCCCCTGCAGGAGAATGCGCCCGCTGGCGACGCCGAATTTTTGCGGCGTGTTGGTGCAGAAGCGTTGAATGATCGGCTCGATTTCGCGTCCGAGCACGCTCTCATGCGGGCCGGTGAATCCTGCGTCTGTCAAGTATGCGGTGCCGCCGGGGAAAATCTGCTCGTCGGCCGTCTGCACGTGCGTGTGGGTGCCGATGACGGCGCTGACCTGCCCATCCAGCATGCGGCCCATGGCGATTTTTTCCGAAGTGGCCTCGGCGTGCATGTCGACGACGATGATTTTGGCCATCTGGCGCAGGCGGCAGACTTCGGTTTTGGCGCAGAGGAAGGGATTATCCAACGCTTGCAAAAAGGTGCGCCCTTGCAGATTGAGCACGGCGACGGGCGGTTGCCGCTCGGCGCGCCACACGGTGCTTCCCTGACCAATCGTGCCTGGCGGATAATTGAAGGGGCGGAGAAAGCGCGGTTCGGTTTGGAGAAGGATGTTGACTTCCTTCTGGTCCCAAAGATGGTCGCCGCTGGTGATGATGTCCACCCCCGCATTAAGGAGTTCGTTGGCGGTATTGACGGTGATGCCGGCGCCGCCGGCGGAGTTTTCGCCGTTGGCAATGATGAGATCGAGGCGAAGGCTCTGGCGCAGCTTTGGAAGAAGCTGCCGGAGCGCGTGCCTCCCCGGTTCGCCAACAACATCCCCGACAAAAAGGAGATTCACAACGCTGAGAGTATCCGTCAATGGGCCGCAAGCAAGCCTTACACCAGCCCGCGTTTCCGGGCGCACCTCGCAATCCCTGTTTCGCCCGGTGAGGGATTCGCGCGGGAAGAGGGTTGCGATTACTGTCCCATGGACAGCACGACCCGAAACCGGGCTTTGCCGCTCATCATCCGGTCGTAAGCCTCTGTGACGCGTTCCAACGGGAAAACTTCGTTCATGGATCGGACGCCGGTAAGCACACTGAAGAGGAGCGTTTCCCGGGAATCAATGGCCGTGCCGGAATACCAGCCCTTGACCGAGCGTTTCCCAGTGATCAAGACCAGGGGCGATACTTGCATGGGGTCCGCGGCGCCGACAACCATCAGCGTGCCGTTGAGGCCCAAACCACCCAGCACCGCGCTCATCGCATCTCCGTTTGTCACTGTGGCAAGGATGACCTTCGCGCCTCCGAGCTTGACCAATTCCGCCGCCGGGTCTTGAGTCTGGCTGTCAATGTAGTGGTGCGCGCCCAATTTCCGAGCCAGCGGAGCCTTGTCGCTCCCGCGCGCGATGCCGACCGTATTAAAGCCCATCTTTACCGAGTATTGCACCGCCAGATGGCCGAGGCCGCCGAGACCCAGCACGGCGACCAGATCGCCAGCGCGCGCGCCGGCGTGGCGAAGGGCGTTGTAGGTGGTAATCCCCGCGCACATCAGCGGCCCGGCCTCCACGGCCGACAACTCCTCCGGCACCAATGCCAGCGCGATGGCGGGGGCAACCATGTAATCCGCGTAACCGCCGTCGAACGAAATTCCGGTAATCTTGAGGGCAACCTTGCAGCCAAAGAAATCCCCGCTCAGGCAGGCCTCGCAATACCCGCAATGCCCTCCATGCCAGCCAACGCCGACGCGCTGGCCCGGTTTCCATTGCGGCACGTTGGCGCCGACGGCATCCACGATTCCGACAGCCTCATGCCCCGGCACACGCGGGTATTGCAGGCCGGGCCAATGGCCCTCCTTAACCAGCGAATCGCTGTGACAGACGCCGCAGGCCTGCACTTTGATCCGCACCCAGCCCGTCTCCGGCACCGGAATGGGACGTTCCACAATTTCAAACGGCGCGCCCGGTCGGGCGATCTGCGCCGCACGCATGACTGGCATAAAATATCCTTTGGTTAAAAATAAATTTGCGATCAAACTCAGCCCACGGCAGGTAACATCTCGCCGCCCGATTTCAAAATCAAGCAATTCTGCCGGCTGGCGACGTCGGGCAGGTTCATCGCGGCGCCAGAGGGCTGGACTTTTCCTGTTGGCCCCGCTAAACTCCGGGTTTGAAATTCTGGATACCTAATTGAAATGAGTGTTCTTATTGTCGGCTCGACGGCTCTTGATTCCATCAAAACACCCAGCGCCCACAACCCGCGCCTGCTGGGCGGGTCGGCCAGCCATGCGGCCGTCGCGGCGAGTTTCTTTTCCCCTGTCAAGCTAATAGGAGTGGTGGGAGCGGACTTTCCAGAGCGCTACCTGCGGCTCTACCGCAAACACAAGATCGACCTGGAAGGTCTCCAGATCGTCCCCGGAAAGACCTTTCACTGGTCCGGCGAATACGAAGTCAATATGAATAATCGCCGCACGCTGGCAACGGAACTTGGGGTGTTTGAAACATTCACGCCCCGGCTTCCTCCGGCCTGGGTGAACACACCCTTTGTCCTGCTGGCCAACATCGCGCCGAGTCTCCAGCACCATGTATTAGACCAGATGCGCCGGCCTAAATTCGTGGTGGCCGACACGATGGATTTGTGGCTCAATATCGCGCTGGCCGACCTGCTGAAGTTGCTCCGTCGCGTGGACGGGTTTGTTTTGAACGAGAGTGAGGCGCGCCAATTGACGCAGGAGGAGAACCTCTTCCGCGCCGCCAAAAAGATCCACAAACTGGGGCCCAAACACGTCATTGTAAAAAAAGGCGAGCACGGCGCCATCCTCTCGAATCGGAGCGGGCTTTTCGTTTCCCCGGCGGTCGCTCTCGAGGACGTTGTCGATCCTACGGGAGCGGGCGATTCCTTTGTTGGCGGCATGATGGGCTACCTGGCAAGCGCCAAGGGCGCGGTCGAGCGCAATCTGCGTCGGGCGATGGTTTACGGAAGTGTGGTGGCATCATACTGTTGCGAAGATTTTGGGTTGAAGCGCACCACGCGCGTGACTCGCAGCAACATCGAAAAGCGAGTGCGGGAACTTGAGCAAATGACCCGTTTTTAAAGCACTTTTCTTGTGTTTCTGATTGAACATTTCGACGCGCACCGTAGGATAACCTCCGAGTTGTCAGGGCCGTTCAGTGCGCAGCAATGCATCGGTGCATAAAACTAATTTCTGGTAGTTCGAAAATCGGCTTCCTTCCTGGAGTCGTGGCTCTTACCCTCCTCGCGTCCGTTCGCCTCTTTGCGGCGGATGATGGCGCTCGCGCGAGCCCTTTTTTTCACCAGGGAGCGGCCATTTATTGGCTCTGCGCCCTGGGACTGGCCGTCGCCATCGCCGGGGGCTGGCGTCTGGCGCAGCGCTGGCGGCGCCGCACCCTGCGCCAGCGCGACGACGAGATTTTCGGGCTCGTTGACCAATGGACCAAGAGTCTCCAAAAGGAAGTCGCCGAGCGGAAGCAGGCCCAGCGGGCATTGCAGGAAAGCCAGGAATTGATCATGCGCCATGAACGCATGGCCGCCGTGGGCCAATTGGCGGCCGGGCTGGC
This sequence comes from Vulcanimicrobiaceae bacterium, assembly GCA_035511075.1. Lineage (GTDB taxonomy): Bacteria > Verrucomicrobiota > Verrucomicrobiia > Limisphaerales > Palsa-1400 > DATAUD01. The sequence continues at coordinate 75,455 of DATKFW010000003.1, read as the reverse complement.
CCACGAGTTTAATAACATTCTCACAGTCGTCCAGGGCCATGTCTTTTTGCTGATGAACAAACCCAATCTGGACGAAGAATCGGCCAAATCCCTCAACCACATCAATGACGGAGTGGAACGCACCTCCAGACTCATCAAACAAATGCTGGCCCTGAGCCGAAAACAAGTGATGCTCCGACGGCCCCTGAACGTGAAGGAAACCCTCGGTCATACCGCGCACATGCTAAACCGGAGCCTTGGCGAACAGGTTGTACTCAGGCTTGAAATCGCGCCGCAATTGCCCGCAATCATGGCCGACGCCGGAATGTTTCAGCAGATCATCCTCAACCTGGTTGTCAACGCCCGCGATGCGATGAACAGCGGCGGCCGGTTGACTATCTGCGCCGACGAGGTCAAATTTGGTCCGGGTGATCTATCCGCCAAATCAAATCGCAAACCCGGCCGGTTCGTCCGCTTGAGCGTCGCCGACACCGGATCAGGGATGGATACGGCCATTATCAATCACTTGTTCGAACCGTTCTTTACCACCAAGGACGTTGGCAAAGGCTCGGGACTCGGCCTGGCGACTGTCGATGGCATGGTCAACCAGCACCAGGGCTGGATTGAAGTCGAAAGCAAGATCGGCAAAGGCACCCGTTTTGACATCTATTTTCCCGTCGTCGACCATTCGCCGGACGAGGCGGTCTCGCAAAACGAGCCGTCCGAAGTCCGCGGCGGAAGGGAAACCGTCCTGGTAGTCGAAGATCAACAGGCCCTGCGCCAACCTCCCGCGCCATAATTGCCATTGCTTGCTTAACATGACATGAATCCCACGGAAAGAATCCAACTGCTTGCCGCCTTTCCACAAACCAACCCCAATCCCGTCATGGCATTTGGTTCGGACGGGCAGGTGATCTATTTCAATGATGCCGCCCGAAAACTGGCAATTTCGCTGGGCGCGGAATCCGCTTCGGGCATTCTTCCGGAGGACATCAAGACCATCGTAGCCGAATGCCTACTGACGGGCGACAATATCACCAGCCTCCAGACCACCGTGCGAAAGCGGGTACTCTCGTGGTCATTCACTCCTGTGCTTGACAACCAAACCGTCCATTGTTACGCGACGGACATCACCGACCGATTGAATCTGGAAGCCCAACTGCGTTATTCGGTGAAAATGGAGGCAGTTGGACAATTGGCTGCCGGGGTGGCGCACGACTTTAACAACATTCTGACGATCATCCAGGGTCACGCTGATTTATTGTTGCAGGCGCCCGGCTCGGGCCCGGAGACCGAGAAGTCGATCCGCACGATTGCCGGCGCCGCCGAACGGGCCGGGCAACTGATCAAACAGTTGCTCATGTTCAGCCGCAAGCAGGTCATGCAGCAGCGCAACATTGGCCTCAATGACATCGTCCAAAACATCAGTCCGATGTTGCGCGGATTGCTGGGGGAACATATCGCGTTCCAATTCAATCCCGCGCCGGACCTGCCGCCGGTTTGCGCCGACGTGGGGATGATGGAGCAACTTCTGGTCAATCTCGTCATCAACGCCCGGGATGCGATGGCGTCCGGCGGACGGTTGACCGTGACGACTTCCCAGCAAATGCTCGAACCGGTTTGCACCCTGCTCAATCCCGAGGCGCGCCCCGGGCATTTTGTCTGCCTGACGGTGGCGGACACCGGCTGCGGAATGACCCAGACGACGTTGGGCCACCTGTTCGAACCGTTCTTTACCACCAAAGCGCCGGGAAAAGGCACCGGCCTTGGCCTGGCGACCGTTTATGGAATCGTCAAACAGCATCAAGGCTGGGTCCTGGTCGATAGCCAGCTTAATGTCGGATCGACCTTCACGATTTTTCTCCCGCGCACGGCGAACGCGGTCGAGGCGATGGCTTCCGCGGCGCAGCCGGCGCCCCCAGCCGGCAGGGAGGCCATGGCGCGCGGCAACGAAACGATATTAGTCGTCGAGGACGAGCCTGGGTTGCGCGAATTGGTGGTCAACATCCTGGAACTGTGCGGCTATCACACCTACCAGGCCGAAACCGGCGTGGCCGCGCTGCCTGTGTGGGAAAAGCACAAGGAGGAAATAGACTTATTATTGACTGATATGGTGATGCCGGACGGGATGTCCGGACGGCAACTGGCCGAGCGCCTGCAAGCCGAAGACCCCGGCCTCAAGGTCATTTACACCAGCGGATACAGCCCGGGCATGGCGGGCAAGGACATCGCCTTGCTGGAGGGATTCAACTTTCTGGCCAAGCCGTATCCGCCGAGCCGCCTGGCCCTGGTGGTGCGCGACTGTCTGGACGGCAAAGTGGCCGGGCGCCCCGAAATGCAAAGTCTCACTCCCCGGCGTGGCGAAAACGGCTAAAGGTGATACCTTGTTGGAGAGACAATAAACTGAACGATTGAAAGCACTCATCTCGACGACCCAGCGGACCGAACGCGTCTTCCTCATCGGTTTGGAACTCAAATCCAGCTTCAGTTGGCAACATCGCGATTCCCTGGAAGAACTGGGCGAATTGGCCGCCACCGCCGGCGGGGCGCTTATCGGCAGCGGGACCCAAAAACTCGAGGCGCCCGTCGCCGGAACTTTTATCGGCAGCGGCAAGGCCGCGGAATTCGCCGGCTTCTGCCGCGAGAATGACGTCGATACCGTCGTTTTCGACGACGAGCTTTCACCGGCCCAAAGCCGCAATCTGGAAAAAATCTTCGGCTGCAAGGTTCTGGACCGGACGGCGTTGATCCTGGATATATTTGCCCAACGCGCCCGGACGCGCGAAGGCAAATTGCAGGTGGAACTGGCGCAATTGCAGCATTTGTTGCCGCGCCTGACCCGTTTTTGGGGCCACCTCTCGCGGCAGAGCGGCGGCATCGGCATGCGCGGCGGCGAAGGCGAATCCCAGTTGGAATCCGACCGCCGCCGTGTTCAGGAGCGCATCGACAAAATCTGCGGCGACCTCGAGGCCGTCCGCCGCCACCGCGCGACCCAGCGCAACGGCCGCCAGCGCAATCTTTGGCCCCTGGCCTCGATTGTCGGCTACACCAACGCCGGCAAATCCACGCTGCTGAATGCTCTGACCGGCTCGGCCGTGCTTGCGGAGGACAAATTGTTCGCGACGCTGGATCCCACGACCCGGCGGCTGCGGCTGCCGACGAACCAGAATGTGTTCCTGACCGATACGGTGGGCTTCATCCGCAAGCTGCCGCACGGGCTTGTCGAAGCGTTCAAGGCGACGCTGGAGGAAGTCGTGCAGGCGGAATTGCTGCTGCACGTGGTGGACGTGAGCCATCCTCGTGCTGACGAGCAGATTGCCTCCGTGAACAGCGTGTTGTCCGAGCTCGGCGCGGGTGGCAAGCCGACCATCATGGTTTTTAACAAGATCGATCAATTCACCGGCAACGGTTTGCTGGACAAATATCTCCATCATTATCCAAACGCGGTGCCCGTTTCCGCCAGGACCGGGGACGGGATTTCGCAATTGATCGAGGAACTCAGTACCCAGCTCCGTCCGATCCGCGATTTCGTGGAACTGCATGTGCCTCACGCCGATTCCGCCGTCATAGCCCGGTTACACGAAGTCGCCCAGGTCACGGAGCGCGATTACGCGGGCCAGTCCGCTCGGTTCCGGGCGCGCATCCCGCCGCATTGCCGGGCGGAGTTCGCGGCCTACATCAGCGCGCCGGAGGATTTGGGAAAGCCGGCGAGATAATTGCTTGAGTCCGACCCGTGCTTGCGCAGAATGGGGCGGCAGTGAGCGATTCAAAAAACATGCTCGTGACCGGGGGCGCGGGCTTCATCGGTTCGCATTTGGTCGAGCGCTTGCTGGCGCAGGGGCACTCCGTCACCGTGATCGACGACCTTTCCACCGGACGGCTGACCAATTTGCGGGACGTTCAATCCAACCCCCGATTATCCGTCATCCAATCCAGGATTTCCGATTGCAGGGAGCTTTCGGCGATCGTCGGGGCGTCGAGCGCCATCTTTCACCTGGCGGCGGCGGTCGGCGTGGAATTGGTGATGACCTCCGGACTCAAAACGATCGAGACCAACCTGCGGGAGACACAATATATACTTGACGCAGCCAGCGGCAGCCGGACGCCCATCCTGCTGGCCTCCACCTCGGAGGTTTACGGCAAGAGCGAGAAGGCGGCATTTGCCGAGGAGGACGATCTGCTCATCGGGCCGCCGCACCTGAGCCGATGGAGTTATGCGTGCTCGAAATTGATGGATGAATTTCTGGCGTTGGCCCATGCAAGGGAATACGGGACGCCTGTGATTATCGCCCGACTGTTTAACACGGTCGGACCCCGTCAAACGGGACAATACGGCATGGTCCTGCCGCGTTTCATCCATGCGGCCCGAAGCGGACGGCCGCTGCAAGTCTTTGGGGACGGACGCCAGACCCGCTGCTTTTGCTACGTTCAAGACACCGTCGAGGCGCTTGTCCGGCTGCACGATTGCGCCGGCGCGCGTGGCGAAATCTTCAACGTGGGAAGTTCGGAGGAAATCAGCATTGGACGGCTTGCGGAAACGGTGATTCAGATTCTGGGATCGCCTTCCACCATCGAATATATCCCCTACGAGAAGGCCTATGCGCCTGGGTTCCAGGACATGCTGCGCCGGCGTCCGGTGGTCGAGAAGCTTAACCGGTATGTTGGGTTTCAACCGGCCACGCCGCTGTCTGAAATCATCGCGTTAACGGCCGCGCTGAAGAAATAAAAAAAGGCACCCTTTCGGGTGCCTTGAAGGAAAAGAATCAGATTGTGTCAATCAGGGGAAGCACATCGCAACGTCGCCAAGGGCGGTCGAGTAGTTGCCTGCGAAATTACCCGCATCTTCAGCATTTTTCAGCCAGTTCAGACGGAAATTTCCTGAGGTGACCTGCTGGGCGCTGCCGTCTCCCAACATGATATTGCCGGCGCCGGACGTATTCCCCGCGGAATGCAATTTGGCCGACCAACCCATCGTGCCAGATTGCGGAGCGCTATTGTTAGGAGTGGCGGTATTAAGAACGCCGTTGGTATACATAACGACATAAGCGCCGGTGCTGGTGCCAACCGCTGGAGAATTGCCGTAGTTGGGGTCTTGACTAGTTCCGGGAACCGTGGCGCTGCCGCCTTGTTCACCCATATTGCGATCTCCGCCCAGCAGCCCTTGCGGGAAGGTGTCATTGGCTCCGACGCCGACCCAATAGGAGATGTTGGTATTATTGAAATTGCCGTAGGTCGTTTCAGCCGGAATACCGGTCGCTCCGAAGGTTATGCCTGATTCATAATAGAAGTTGGTGTTGGCCTGGCGATCATCCGACGGGCACATCACAATCTTCGCGGATTGCCCCATTTCATTGGCCATGATGCTGTAGTTTACAAACATGTATTCGGCGGCATTTGCGGCACTGGTGGTGGCGTTACCTGACCAGCCTCCGAGTGCTTCGGTTTGCTGGGCCGGGAAACGATCGCCGTTGTCGTTGGACCAAATGCGATACGCAATGCCGATCTGTTTCATGTTGTTGATGCAAGAAATGCGTTGCGCCTTCTGTTTGGCGCGAGCCAACGCGGGCAAAAGCATACTGGCGAGAATCGCTATAATCGCGATGACAACTAACAACTCAATAAGAGTGAAAGCTCCGACTTTTCTGTTATCTTGTTCTTTCATAATTTTTTAGGTTAATCTGGGCTAACGATGCTCGCACTGTTACCATTTTTATCCCAGTGTTTGCTCGATTTGCAGATTTTAAAGCAGGGTTGATGCCATCAGTCTCAAATCTGCAAAACACGCGGTTTTCGGCCCTTTTCCGGCATCATTTCCTCGGATTTCGCCTCGGTGCGCTAAATTTTCACGCATTAAGCGTGAGAAAAACACGCGCAATGTGCGCGAATCTCACGCTTTATACGTTAAATTTAAACAACATCACGTCGCCATCTTGCACAACGTACTCTTTGCCTTCCATCCGATACAACCCCTTCTCTCTCGCGCCTGCCACGGAGCCGCAACGGACCAGGTCCTCGTACGCCACTGTCTCCGCCTTGATGAAACCGCGCTCAAAATCGGAATGAATCACCCCTGCCGCTTTCGGGGCTGTGTCCCCCACGTGGATGGTCCATGCCCGCACCTCCTTTTCGCCAGCGGTGAAGTAAGTCCGCAGCCCCAGCAAATGATATGTGCTGCGGATCAGGGCGCCGACGCCGGATTCCTCCACCCCAAGTTCCTTGAGAAAAGCCGTGGCCTCGTCCGGCGCCAAGTCGATCAGGTCGCTCTCGATTTGCGCGCTGATCACAACGGTGTCGCATGAATGATGGTTGCGGGCGTATTGGCGAACCTGCTGAACGAATGGATTTGATTCGGCCCCGGCCAAATCATTTTCTTTAACGTTGGCGGCAAAAATGGTCGGTTTATCGGTCAAAAGGTAAAAGGACCGTGAGAGGGCCTTCTCTTCCGCAGTTAGATTGATCGTAATGCCCGGTTTGCCGGAATTGAAGTGGGTTTCGAGTTTTTTCAGAACCTCGGCTTCGGCCACCGCGGTTTTGTCGCCGCGTTTTGCGTCCTTGGCGCCTCGTTCGAGGCGTTTCTGGACGGCTTCCAGGTCGGACAACACGAGTTCGGTCGTGACTATTTCAATATCGCGGACCGGGTCGATCTGGCCGGCGACGTGGTGGATGTCCGGGTCCTCAAAGCAACGAACGACCTGGACGAGGGCATCGACTTCCCGGATATGGCTCAGGAATTTATTGCCCAAACCCTCACCCTGGGACGCTCCCTTGACCAGGCCCGCAATGTCGACAAATTCGACCGCAGCCGGAATGATTACGGATGTCCTGGCAATGGCCGCCAGCGGTTCCAGGCGGGCGTCTGGAACGGTGACGATGCCGACATTGGGATCGATGGTGCAAAACGGATAGTTGGCCGCTTGAGCCTTTCGGGTGCGGGTAACGGCGTTGAAAAGGGTGCTCTTGCCGACGTTCGGCAAACCCACTATTCCAGCTTTGAGCATAGGCAGAGAGAATGGTCAATGGTCAACGGGGATGGCATCCGTTACTTGTCGATCTCGCGGACCGCTTTTCTGAACTGGTCCAGCCCTTGGCCGAAGGCCGCCGAGATCGGCAGCACCGGCGTTTTGCGAATTTTGCGCTTGAATCGCTTCAAATTGGCTTCGGCCGCCGGCTCATCCATTTTGTTGGCGACGACCAATCGCGGCCTTTCCAGCAGCGCCTGGTCGTATAACCCAAGTTCCTCGATCAGTTGTTTGTAATCGTCCACAGGATCGCGCCCGTCCGTTCCGGCCATGTCCAACAGCAGCACGACCAGCTTGCAGCGCTGGATGTGCCGCAAAAAAGCGTGCCCTAACCCGATATTTTTGTGCGCTCCCTCGATCAGCCCTGGAACGTCGCAAACCGTCAGCCGGTGGTAATCCGGATAGTCGACGATCCCAACTTGCGGAGTAAGCGTGGTAAATGGATAAGGCGCGACCTTTGGACGCGCGTGCGAAATAGCGCCCAGCAGGGTCGATTTGCCCGCATTGGGATAGCCGACCAGGCCAACGTCGGCGATGATTCGCAGTTCCAGCAGGAAATCGCCCTCGCCGCCTTCTTCTCCCGGCTGGGCAAAACGCGGCGCTTGCCGGCGCGCTGTGGCAAAGTTGCGGTTTCCCAATCCTCCGCGCCCGCCCTTGCACAGTACATATTGAACGTCGTGTTCAGTCAGGTCGGCGATCAGCGCGCCCTTGCCGGCGGAATGCGCCCGTTTCTCGTCCTCTTGCAAATCAAGTTCCATCGCCTGCTCAGTGCCGGCGTGGCGAAGGATGGGGCGGCGGCTGGAACCGGTCAACAGCGTCCGGGCTTCCACGGGCTTCTCAGGTTCAACGGCGGCCGGCTCATCCGGCTCCAACCCCCAGACCAGCGTTCCGCATGGCACGTGGATGACCAGGTCCTTGCCCGCAGCGCCATCCATGCCCTTGCCGAACCCCGGCTCGCCGTCCTGGGCCATCAAACGGGGGTTATAAAATTGGCCGATCAAATTATTGAGATCATGGTCGGCCTGGAGGATGACATCGCCGCCGCGGCCGCCGTTGCCGCCGGAAGGGCCGCCCTTGGGCCGGTACGTCTCACGCAGGAAGGCCACGCAGCCTTTGCCGCCGTGGCCAGCTCGCGCATGGACTCTTACTTCATCTACAAACATCAACAAAAAAGGCGAGGCTTTCACACCTCGCCGGGGCAATTGCGGGGTAAATTCCTAGGCGCTGACCACTTCGGTTTCCGCCTCGGGGGTGACATTCACGCGGCGGCTTTGCTTATCGAACAAAACATGTCCGTCCGTCAGCGCAAAAAGCGTCCAGTCGCGTCCGGTGCCGACATTCTGGCCGGCGATAAATTTTGAGCCGCGCTGGCGCACCAGGATGCTGCCGGCTGTGACGAATTGTCCGCCAAATTCCTTTACGCCCAGGCGTTTGCTGACGCTGTCGCGCCCGTTTCGGACGCTTCCCTGACCTTTCTTATGTGCCATACTCTGCTCTCCTATACTTTGATTTCCGTGATCTTGACGACCGACAATTCCTGACGGTGGCCAATTTTCTTGTGATAGCCTTTGCGGCGCTTCATCTTGAAGGCCACTTTTTTCTCGCCGCGTATATGTTCGACAACATCGGCCATAACGACCGCCTGCGCCACCGTGGGCGAACCGGTGGTGAATTTGCCTTCGTTCCCGATCAACAGCACACGGTCGAACGTAATAGATTGACCCGCTTTGGTTGAGACTCGTTCAACCTGCAATGTGTCACCCGCGGTGACACGGTATTGTTTGCTTCCAGTTTCAATTACAGCATACATAATTCCACTCTCAAAAAAGGGTGTCAATTAACTCAACTGTATCGGAGAATGTCAACTTTTTCTTGAACAAAATCCAAGGCAAGCTTCTCTGACCTTGACAGGGAGGACTTTAACACAGGTCTGGGCGCGGCGCAAACAAGTTCGCGCGCGGTCCGTTCTTTTGTTGAGAGCGCGTCAATTTTCCGCTCCCGGCGCAGTCATTTGACCGAAAACCTGTACGTGCCCGACCCGACCTCGAACACCGCGCTCCCGTCGTCCATGCGCACAAACGTCACTCCTGGCGCGTGGCTTGCCGGCCGGCCGTCTTCGAAAACATCGGTCTGGTCGCGCGCCGGAACACGGACCGTCGCCGTGATATTGGCGGGGATCGAGATTTCCAATCGCACTTTATTCCCGCTCCACTTCCAATGCGTCTCAATCAGCCCCCGAATGCTGTCATAGGTGGTATCGGCGGAGGTGACGCGGCTGTCGAATTGCGGCGCGATAACGACCTTTTTGTAAGCAGGTTGGGTGCTCCGAATGCCTCCGAGGTTCTCCACCATCCATTGATACACAGCCCCAAAGGAATAATGCGCAAATGAATTCATCCCCGGGTCCTGGAACCCTCGCTCCGGCGTCCATCCGTCCCAGCGCTCCCAAATGCTCGTGGCGCCGTGCTTTATGGAAAATCCCCAGGACGGGAAGGTGTCATTGTGGATCAATCGCTCCGCGACGTCGTTGCGGCCCGACTGGGCAAGCGCCAGCATCAGGCATTTGGTGCCGATGAATCCCGTCGAAAGATGCCACTGGCACTTCTGGATGTTTTCCACCAGATATCGCGCCGCCACGTGCGCCTTATCGCTGTCAAGCAGGCCGAACCACAGCGCCAGCGCATAGTCTGTCTGCGTGTCTCCTTCGATTCTTCCATCGGACGCCACGTAGGCCCGATTGAAGGCAGCGCGGATGTTTTCAAACAATTCGTTGTATCTGGCGGCATCGGCGGTCTTTCCAAGAACCTCGGCGATGCGCGCCATCAGTTCTGTGGAGTGCGCGAAGTAAGCGGTATAAATGACCGTATTCGAAGTCTCATCGCTAATGTTTAGCCAATCGCCAAAACATTGAAATTCCTTCGGCGGCAACAAATCCGGCGTCGAACGGTTTTTACAAAAATCGATGAACCGCGCCATTGAATCGTAATGCCTCTCCAGAATGCGCCTGTCCCCATACGCTTCGTAAATGGCCCACGGACAAATCACCCCCGCGTCGGCCCAGGCGGGGCCACCGTCGTCTCCTGAGACTTTGAGCGGCGCGACCGTCGGATACTGGCCGTCGGCGCGTTGGGCGTCCTGAACGTCCACGAGCCACTTGGTGAAGAACGACTGCACATCCTCGTGCAGCGTCGCCGCGTTGATGTATACTTGCGCATCGCCCATCCAGCCCAGCCGCTCGTCCCGTTGCGGGCAATCGGTGGGGATGTCGATGAAATTGGCCCGTTGGGTCCAATAAATATTTCGCTCCAGTCGATTGAGCATCGGGTCCGAGCAGACGAATCTGCCCGCGTCGGTCGTCGCGCTGCTGATGGCCACGCCAGCAATCATGTCCGTGGCCGGCTTGCGATCCAGTCCGGTCACTTCGACATATTGGAACCCGTGATAGGTGAATCGCGGCTCCCACGTTTCCGTTCCCTCCCCGCGGCAAGTATACGTGTCTGTGGCGCTGGCCTGGCGGAGATTGGCGGTGTAGAGGGTGCCGTCCGGGTTTAGTCGCTCGCCAAAGCGGAGGGTAATGACCTGGCCGCGTTTTCCCCGGGTCTTCAACCTCGCAACGCCGGCAAAATTCTGCCCCATGTCAAACACATAGACGCCCGGCTTCGGCTCCGTCACGCCTTTGGGATCGAGGGTGGCGAAGGCTCGCACCGGCGGTCCGGGGTCGGCCTGGAGCAGGGGGTCCATTTCCGCGCCCACCTCCACCGGCGCCCATTTGCCGTCGTCAAATCCCGCCTCGTCCCAGTGGGATTCCATCCGCGCGTCGTATTCTTCGCCCATAAGGAAATCGGCCTCGCGAATCGGGCCCTTCGAGGCCTTCCAATTCGGCCCGGTGCCAATGACCTCGCTTGAACCGTCGTCATAGTCGATTTGCAATTGCCCCCGGAAACGCGGTTTGGTCCCGTAATGGTTCCGCGCCCTCTCGTAGCCGATGTAACCGCTGTACCATCCGTCGGCCAGGATCGCACCCAGGACGTTGCTCCCGGGCTCAATGAGTTTGGTAACGTCGTACGTGCGGTAATAAACGCGTTTTGTATAGTCGGTCCACCCGGGCGTAAAGCGGTCCTGGCTGACCAGATGCCCATTCAGATGCACATCGACCAGGCCGAGGGCCGTGGCGTAAAGCGTGGCGCGCAGAACCGGTTTGGAAATCGTGAAACCCGCGCGCAAATACGGCGGCGGGAACAACGTCAGCGGGGAATATTTCAAATCGCCCCACGGCAGGCAACCGGCGGGCCCGATGATTTGCGCAGCCGGCCATTCCCTGGCGCTTATCGGGCGAACGTGCCAATTGGCGCCGCCGTCGTTGGTAGATCGCCATGCGCTGTCCGTGACCAGCGTGTTTGTGACCCTCCCATCCGTCACCACCACTAGTTTGGCGATCAAACCGGCGGGGCCGCTGGCTGCGACCTCGACCCCAACGCGAATTGTGTTCATCCCCGGCTTGATCTGCGAAGTAACGTCCACCAGGCGCGCGTTGTTCTGGTCATCGGTGCGAGGCAACTGCACCGCGTTGCCATTAATATTAAAGAGAACCTCGTCATGCGCTGCCACGAGCAACTCAGCCTTGTCGATCCTGGCCTTCGAGGGAAGCGCCAGACTGCTCATGAAATAACAGGTCCCTTGGGGAATGGTCGGAAATGTGTCGCCCGAGTACCAAATCCATTTGGCAGCATCAAAGGGCGCTGGAACAACCGTTTTGCCGCGCATCCGATCGTACCCGATCCATTGCCCGTGCCAGTCCGCCTTTTGCAACAGACCCATGGTCCACATCGCCGGCTGGCTCCACCGCGACACCTTGTGGTCCTTGTCCCAAACCTGCACTTTCCAATAGCAAATCTCGCGCGATACCAATGGAAGGCCACGATAAACCGCCCCGATGGTCTCGTCGTCCGCGACTATTCCGCTGTTCCACAGGTCCCCGGAGTTGCGGTCGAGATTCCTCTTTGAGCTTGCCACCAGGATGCGCCAGGCGGTTTGCCGTTGTCCCCGTTGCGATGAACTGACCCGCCAGGACAGACGCGGCGCGGTTTCGTCGATGCCCAACGGATCCACCTGGTACTCGCATCGGAGGTATTCCGGGGCGAGGCGTTCCGCGGCTGCGCACGGCTGAGGGGCGGAGAGTACGGCGGTGCCCAGCGCCAGCAGCAAGGTGGAAAGCAAGAGGTTTATTTTCATGCGAGTCGGTCCGCGCAGAAGTTTGCCGGGAGCGTGGCACCGCGCCAAGAGGAAAGTTCCCCGACCGGCGCCTGCCTTGCGCGTTCGCGAACCATCCCCGAAATCCGGGCGATTCGTGGTTGGTTCCGATTCCATTACGGAAACGGGCGCTCCAGTTCTTTGCTTGCCTTCTCTCCCGTAACGTTTATGTCTGAACGGCGTTTTTTAACCGACTAATCGACATGGCCTACAAAGACATCACCCCGCCGGCGGGCGGCAAAATCAGCATCACCCAGGGCAAGCTCAACGTTCCTGACAATCCTATCATCCCTTTTATCCGCGGCGATGGCACCGGGCCGGATATCTGGGCGGCCAGCGAACGGGTGTTCGACGCGGCCATTCAGGCGGCCTACGGCGGCAAACGTAAGGTCTCCTGGTTCGAGGTTTTCGCGGGCGAACAATCGTTCAAGAAATTCAACACCTGGCTGCCGGAGGACACGCTTGCGGCCTTTAGGGAATTTCTCGTCGGCATCAAGGGACCGCTGACCACGCCGGTCGGCGGCGGCATCCGTTCCCTCAACGTGGAACTGCGCCAGCAACTCGATCTCTACGTCTGCCTTCGTCCGGTGCAATATTTTCAGGGCGTCCCGAGTCCTGTCAAACATCCGGAAAAGGTCGAGATGGTCATCTTTCGCGAAAACACCGAGGACATATACGCCGGCATCGAATACGCCGCCGGCTCTCCGGAAGCCCAGAAGACCCTCGACTTCCTTGAGCGCGAATTTCCCAAGGCCTTCGGCAAAATCCGCTTCGGCACCAGGGAAAAGGCCGAGCAGTTTTGGGCGGCCGTCGGCGCGAAGAATTTTCCCGCCGACGTGCGCGTCGGAATCGGGATCAAACCGGTCAGCTATAGCGGATCGGTCCGTCTGATTCACAGCGCCATCAGTTACGCCATTAAATTCAAGCGCAAGAGCGTGACGCTGGTTCACAAGGGCAACATCATGAAGTTTACCGAAGGGGCCTTTCGAGACTGGGGTTACCAGACGGCCAGGGAATATTTTGGCGCGGTCGAAATCGATGGCGGCCCGTGGTGCAAAATTCCCGACGGCAAACCCGGCGGCGGGCTGGTCATCAAGGATTCGATCGCCGACATTACCCTCCAACAAGTGCTGACGCGGCCTGAGGATTTCGACGTCATCGCCACTCTCAACCTTAATGGCGATTACCTCAGCGACGCCCTGGCCGCGCAGGTGGGCGGCATCGGCATTGCGCCCGGCGGCAACATCAATTACATCACCGGCCATGCCATCTTCGAGGCGACCCACGGGACGGCGCCCAAGTACGCCAACCAGGACCGCGTCAATCCTGGCAGCGTGGTGTTAAGCGGCGAAATGATGTTCCGGCATTTGGGATGGGTCGAGGCGGCGGATTTGATTCTCAAAGGTCTCAACGGCGCCATCGGCTCCAAGCGCGTGACCTATGATTTTGCCCGGTTGATGCCAGGCGCCACTGAAATCAAATGCTCCGAATTCGGCGACAACATCATCGCGCACATGTGAGAGCGCTCACTGCGGGCGTGACATCTTTGGCCGCGGGCGGTCTAATCAGTGGTGGAACCACTCACGGTCATGAACCAGACATGCGAAGAGCCGGAAAGCTTGCAAAGCGAGGCGCCCCGGATCGTCTCGGAGGACCTGAACACCCTTTACACCGCCCACAGCCGCGCCATTTTTTACCTGGCCCTTCGCTTTCTGGGCGACCCTCAAAAGGCCGAGGACGCGACCCACGATGTTTTTCTCAAGGCGTTGCGCAAGCTGGACCAGTTTCGCGGCGAGGCGTCGGCGCGCACCTGGCTTTATCGCATCGCCATCAACCATTGCCGCAACCTCCAGCAAACCTGGCACGAGCGGCACATGTTCCCCAGCAGCGACAGCCCGGTCTGGGAACAGTCGGCCGGCGGCGATTCGCCGTTGCGCATATTGGAGACCAAGGAACTCGGCGCGCGGATTCAAAAGACGCTGGACGGCCTGCCGCCGGAATACAGGCTGTTGTTGCTTCTGGTCAGCGACCAGGAGCTGAGCTACGAACAGGTCGGCGCGCTGACCGATCAGTCTTCGGACGCCGTGCGAGGCAAGCTGCACCGCGCGCGCAAGGCCTTCGCCGCGCTTTTCGCCAAATCGGAATGAAGTCAAGATGAAACAAACGACAAAACTTTCGACCGGACAACAGCAGGAACATTCCGCCGAAACCCGGACGGTCAAAACCACGGCCCAGGAGTTCAAAAACGTGGAGGAACTGCTGCGCCACGACGCCGCGCAAACGCCGGTTCCTTCGGAAATCGCGCGGCGATTGAACCAATCCGCGGCGGAAACGCCGGTGCCGCGCCGGCCCTGGTGGCGCCGGATTCTTGGTTGACTCCGAGAGGGGTTCCAATCCCGCCCTCGCGAGGCGGGGCCAAAGATCGGGACGACGATTCGTGCTTCCCACGTAAAAAGATTTTGCTACTCTGACGGGCCGCCAAAAGCGGGAGCTATGAGTGTTTATGACAATTTGAAGTTCAATTCGGATGGGTTGATTCCAGCCATCGTTCAGGACAATGAAAACGGCCGCGTGCTGATGATGGCCTGGATGAATCGCGCTTCGCTCGAAGCCACCATTGCCACCGGAAGAACTCATTTCTGGAGCCGCTCCCGCCGGAAATTCTGGATCAAGGGCGAGACCAGCGGACATACCCAGACGGTCAAGGACATTGCGTTGGATTGCGACGGCGACACCCTGCTCATCAAGGTGGAGCAGATTGGCGCGGCCTGCCACGAGGGCTACCGCTCCTGCTTTTTCCGATCGATAACCGAGGGCGGGGCGGCGGCGCACGTGACGGAACCGCGACTCCCGGCGCTCGGGGATATTAACGGCAAGAAATGACCGGGGAATTTTTTCCTTTTGGCAGCCGTGGCTATGTTGTCATGTGCGTCCTGCTCCTCTGTGCTCGCGGAATGGACTTTCTGAGCACGTGGGTGGCGACGCCGAACCTGGTACTCGAGGGCAATCCGCTGGCAAAAAAACTGGGTTGGAAATGGGGCGCGTTGGTGAATCTGGCCTTGTGCGTCACGTTCGCTTTCTGGCCGCTGACGGCGATCATCGTCATCACGGCGGGCCTGCTGGTGGCGGCTCACAATTTTCACGCGGCATGGCTCATGCGGTCCATGGGGGAGGATGCGTATCGCGAATGGTTTTCGGAGCGCATCGCCCAAACCCGCATGCCCCTTTATCTGGCGTGTCTCCTGGGCGAGACTTTTCTAACCGGAGTCATTGGTGGTGCATTGATTCTGTTCAGCGAAATGGATTCGGTCGCGTTTGCCATCGGTTTCGGCATCGTCGCCTATTCCGTGATTGTCCTGTTTTACACCTTGCTTTCATTGTGGCGCTTGCGGCGTCCCATGGGTTAAGGTGGGAGAGTTGTGTACTATCCGTCAGAGCCTGAATTCTTGAAGCTGGCCACCCAGGGGAACCTGGTCCCGGTGACGCGCCGAGTATTGGCCGATTTGGAAACGCCACTCTCAGCCTACCGAAAGATTCGCGGGCAGGGCGAGTCTTTCCTCTTCGAGTCGGTGGAAGGCGGCGAGCACATCGGCCGCTACTCATTCGTCGGATGCAATCCGCGTTCGATCATCCGGCAGACAGGCTCGAGGGTTGACCTCGTTGAAAATGGAAAAATCACCGAAAGCTTCGACATCGGGAAGGGCGTCAAAGACGGGCTGGCTGTCGTCGAGCAAGTCATGCGGCGTTTCAAGCCGGTGTCCATTCCGGGATTGCCGCGCTTCAGCGGCGGGGCTGTCGGATTCATCGCCTACGAATTCATACATGACATAGAACCGGTTGTGCCCCGGCCGCCGCGCGACGACTTGAAGACGCCGGTGCTTTATTTTCTGATTGCCGATGAACTGCTGGTATTTGATCGCGTGGAGCAAACGATCACCATTCTCGTCAACGCCGTCTTGAACGGCCAGGCCCCAGCCGAGGCCTACGAGGAGGCAACGGGGGAAATCGACCGTCTCCTGACGCTCCTCGAACAACCGTCGGAGCATCGGCCCGTCGATGTCCCGCGCGAGGTGTCGGGGGTTCCGTTTGCCTCGAACATGTCCAGGGACGCGTTCCTTGAAAACGTCGCGCGCGCAAAAAGCTACATCACTGCGGGCGACATCATCCAGGTGGTGGGATCGCAGCGATTTTCCACGCCGGTGAAAGCTACGCCGGTGGATATTTACCGCGCGGCGCGGTCGATCAATCCGTCGCCGTACATGTTTTTGCTGGAATTGGAAGGCTTCTCGCTGGTCGGCGCCTCGCCGGAGATTCACGTGCGTTGCGAAGAAAGGCGTGTGGAAATCCGACCCATCGCGGGCACCAGCCGGCGCGGCCAGACGGCGGAGGAAGACCAGGCGCTGGAGAAGGAATTGCTGGCCAACCCCAAGGAGCGCGCCGAACATGTCATGCTCGTCGATCTGGCCCGCAACGACATCGGGAGGGTCTGCGATTTTGGCAGCGTGCAAGTCAAGGCGTTGATGATCATCGAGCGTTACAGCCACGTCATGCACATCGTTTCCCAAGTCGAGGGCACTCTTTCCTCGGACCGCACGCCGTATGATTTGATGCGGGCGACATTCCCGGCCGGCACATTGACTGGCGCGCCCAAGATTCGGGCGATGCAGCTTATTTCGGAAATGGAACAGACGGCGCGTGGCCCTTATGGCGGATGCGTCGGTTATTTTTCCTTCAACGGCAACCTGGATTGCTGCATCACCATTCGCACGGCGCTCATCAAAGACGGCGTAGCCTACGTGCAAGCCGGGGGCGGCTGGGTTTACGATTCGGCGCCCGAAGCGGAATTCCAGGAAACAGTCAACAAATCAAAGGCGATGATCAAAGCCGTCGCCATGGCGGAGAATTTTTCCGGCAAAGCGGAGTAGCAGGCGGCTGGGGTGATATTGACTCACCGTCCATGTTTTGCCGAGGTTTGCAGATTCCGATTTGAGAAAAAACGGTGCGGGACAATTATTATCATTGTGCGACAGGTGATTAAATCGGCGGTTTTTCCGCTGGTGGTATTTTCGCTCCTCTCTTGCTGCGTCCTCTTAAAAGCTTCGGCTCAAGGGACTTATGCCGAAATTGAAGCGTCGTTCAACATAACCAACCTGACTACGGACCCGTTCGATTACACGGTCACGGATGTACGCGTGCAAATTCTCCAACCGGACAACACCACGGTTTCGTTGCCGGCGTTTTTTGACGGCGGCACAACCTGGCGTGTGCGGCACACGCCGCTCATCACGGGGACTTATAGCGTCAGTGGCGTCACGTTGAACGGTTCGCTGATTTCGGCCAGCAATCCGCAACCAAGCTCGTGGATCGTGGCGGGTCCGCCGACCGGCGCGGGTTTCATTCGCGTGGACCCCTCCAATCCGCGGCGCTTCATTACGGGAAACGGGAGGCGTTTTTTTCCAAGCGGGCAGGATGTGGCCTGGGACGTCACGGATGGCGACGTCCCCCACAATGTGACGAATATTTTTTGGAAGATGGGCGCGGCGCATGAGAATTGGTCGCGCGTTTGGATGGATAATTGGGATTGGAAGAATCTGGACTGGCCGGCCTACGGTCCGACCCTCCCGCTGGGTCAACTGAACCTGGCTGTGGCGCAAAAATGGGACACCATTGTCGCCGCGGCGGACCAGGCGGGCATCCATTTTCAAATGACCTTGCAGCATCACGGCCAGTATTCCACGACGGTGGACGCGCAATGGGCGGGAAACCCTCATGACGTGACCAACAATATCGGCAGCACCAACGGTTTTATGACCGATCCGACGCAGTTTTTTACCAACGCAACGGCCATGGCGTTGACCCAACGGAAGCTCCGTTATTCGATTGCGCGGTGGGGTTATTCGACTTCCATCATGGCGTGGGAACTTTTCAATGAGGTGCAATACACCGATGCCGGACAGAACGGCCAATGGGGGATCATTGAGACGTGGCACGACCAGATGGCTACCTTCATCCGTTCGCAAGACCCGTATCAACATCTCATCACCACCAGTTCGATTCTGACCGAGCCGATTTGGGATGATTGCGATTATTACACGCATCACGATTATCCCAGCGACGTCATCACAGGACTGGAGGATGCGCCGGACATCAGCGCGTCGCAGACGGTCAAGCCGGACTTCGGGTCCGAATGCGCCACCAACGGCGTGCCGCAGCTTGGAGTGGATGCGCCGATTTGGGCGGGTCTTATGAACGGACAGTCCGGCAACGAGGAGCCGTGGTGGTGGGACACCCTCGATGCGGGCAATGATTATATCTATTTCCGCGCCACGAGCGATTTTATCACGCTGTCCGGGCTGGGCAATCAGGCTGGTTTGAGCACATCGGCCCCGGTGGTGACGGGAGGCGCCGACGGGCCGTTGACATTTGCTCCCGGCGGCGGTTGGGCAACGGCGACACAAGATACATTTAGCGTGGGAAATGTCGCGCCTGACGGAATCGGGTCCGCCCCCAGTTACTTGCAGGGCGATTATCATCGAACCATGACGCCCGACGGTTACACCTTTGAGGTCAATTATCCCCAGCCGGGAACCTTCTCCGTGCAAGTAATTCAGATTGCGGCTTCGGGCGCGGGACTTGAAATTTATCTGGATGGCGATTTGGAGACCAACATCACTTTTCCCTCGTTCGGCGTTGATACATCCACGAACTTCACCGCATCCATCCCAGTATCGCCAGGCTCGCACAGCATCCAGATTGAGGACCCCGGCCAGGATTGGATACTTCTGGGCAACATCACCCTCAACCCTTATGCGCCCACGCTCGCGGCTTACGCGCTTGGCAATTCCACTTTCGACGCGATCTGGGTATGGAACCAAACCAACGTTTTCAATACGGGCGCGAACGCCGCCGCCGCGGGGACGGTGCAGGTCGCCGGACTCAACGCGGGAACTTATTCGGGGACGTGGTGGGACACGTTCGCGGGCGCGGCCATCAGTAATTTCACCTTTACAGTCGCCAGCACCAATGTTCCGGTGGCAGTAAATACTCCGGCCATTTTGCGGTCGGCCGCGCTTTATGTCGGACTTCCGCCGAAGGCCAATGTCATTGGCCCTGGTTTGAATCAAACGCTTGGCACGAATTCGCCGCTGTTTACCGTGCCTCTGTCCATTTCCAATGGCGGGGGACTGCCGTTGGGTTATTGGCTTTCCGTGACGAACGCAAGCCCGGTGGCGTACGGCGCCATCAACTCAAGTCAGCCCGCCGGCCCGGCGTTCACGTGGAGGGACATTTCCGGCCTCGGGCAGGACATTAGCGCGAGTTTCACGCCGCTGGCGGCGCCGAAAACCGCGCAGGACGAAGGCATCGCCGGACCGATCGCCATAGGATTTGCGTTCCCGTTTTTCACCAATTCCTATACGCAACTCTACGTTTCTCCCAACGGCTTTGTCGCGTTCAGTCCCTTTCACGGCGACACTTCGACCAATACGACTCTTCCCAATGTTTCCGCTCCGCTCAATTCCATCGCTTTTCTCTGGGAGGATTTGGACATCAACACGTCCGGTCATGTTTACATCTACACCGACGCGATCAATGGAACGTTCACCGTGGAATTCCAAAACGTGCTATTCAAAGGGACGGCTGACACGGTCAATTGCCAAATCATCCTCAAGACAACCGGCGAAATCCTGATGGCCTACCAGTCGATGGCCTTTACAAATAAATGCACGATCGGCGCTCAAAATTCCGACGGCACCCAGGGGATCACGGTGGCGTATGACCAAAGCTATTTGCAGCCGAATTTCGCGGTGCTGCTGACGCCGACTCCCTGGCTTCGTTTTGATGGGAACGCGGGGTATGTGCCGGGTTCCGCGTCAAACATCGTGAATGTTTCCTTCAACCCATCGGGACTTTCGTATGGAAATTACACCGCCACAATTCTGGTTCAAACGACCGACGCGAATCAGCCGCTGTTTTCGCTGCCGGTTTCCCTCGCCCTGACGCAGATTGCAACATGGCGGCAGACTTACTTTGGAACGGCGCAAAATTCCGGAAACGCGGCCAATAACGCGGACCCGGCCAACGACGGTATTGCGAATATCCTGGCGTACGCATTTGGCCTCGATCCCCTGACGTCCAACCCGAATCCGATCTCCGCAATGCTAGCAGGGGATTTCCTTGAAGTCCGTTTTCAGCGTCCGCATCCCGCACCTGCCGACATAAGTTACGTCCCTGAAGTCACCGGCAGTCTGGCTTCCGGCACCTGGAGCTTTGGGGCAGACTACACGTCGCAAACCGTGACCGACAACGGCAACGGCACGGAAACGGTCACCGTGACAGACCTCGCGCCGATTGATTTAAACGACAGCGAGTTCATGCAGATTCTGATTGAGCCGCAATGATCCCTCGGAGCGCGTCTTAGCTGTTCGGTGAAATAACCGCCATCCGTGCTCTCATGCAGAGCGAAAACGCAAAAAAAAGCGGAGCGAAGACTGCGTGATGAATGAGGTTTGACGATCTCGCGGGCGGCAAGTATTGTGTTTTGGTGAACTATACCGTGATTTTAGAGAAAGAATCCGTCGGGGGTTATCATGCGTTCTGTCCCGTCCTGAGAGGCTGCCACAGCGAGGGGGAAACTGAGGCTGAGGCGTTGCAGAATATTCGAGAAGCAATGGAAGTTTACCTCGAGAGTCTGGCTGCTCATAACGAGCCGATTTCCCGCGAGGAGATTGTGATTCATTCTATTCCGATAGCGTATTCGTGGCAGGGACTAAATGGAACCAGAAGGTTAATCTCCTGAGAGTGGTGAGCGGCCAACGCAAGTCGTATGCCAAGGAGAGAGAGGCTGGGCCTCGCAGTGAAATCAAACGGGATTGGGGGGAACGAACAAAACCGTATCCATTCCACAAAACGGGCACTTGACTGTTTGGCCGACTCCACGCGTCGGGAATTCAATATGTCCCGCACAATTGTTGCAGGGACAGACTGCAAAGTCGTCGTTGCGGAGGCTTGCGGGGGCGGATACGGGCGTAATCATAGCAAGGATGGCCTTTTTAAGCTGCGCAGCAACGCCGACCCGTGAACACATGAATGTCTCCGAAAGGCCTGATCGACTTGCAAGTTGGATTTGTTCATACAGGACAATGGGAATCTCGGTATTGTTGTTGAATCGTCTGTCCGGGCCGCCAGATTTATTTACGAACCGCCACGTTTGTCCGAGCACTTTAGCATCGGGCGGAAGAAACTGTTCTTCGTGGAATTGCACAGATTGCCAAGATACATCCAAATCAGTATAATTGACTGCTCCAACTCCTCCGCTGTCATAAACAAGAAGCCGATCCGGTAAAAAATAAAATTTGAGGCGTTCGGCCGGAAGCATCGGAATAGCGATATTTGTCTTGAAATATGGTGGAGCGGCGTTGGAAACATTGACCAGCCGTCGCTTTATGACCGAGTTGACGCCGGAGTGCGTTTTCCAGTCATATATACCGGATATTTGGCGCTCCGCCGGGATTTGCCAGGTTCGGGAACACGACTGGATCGCGCCGAGATCTGTGTGAAGGCCCTGATAAGCGTCCTCAGCGGCTGGCTCCATTGAATAGAAGAGCACCACGCTTTTTTTCAAATTATCCCAGTATGCCGCAGCCGGGATCGCAGAAACCGAGAGAAAAACGATCAGCCATGTCAGCCACATCGGTGCTTTCAAGACAAATGAGAGGACAGTTAATACAAAGGACAAAGCAAGCGCAAAAAGCCATAGTGACGGACGCCGAGCCTTCGAGTTGATCTCGTCGAGCAGTTGTGCGGATGATGAGTCAACCATCTGAGAAACGGTGCCGGCCTCAAGCGCCTGGAAATCGTCATCCGCAGTCTGAGAAACGGATGGAGGGTCTTGATGGGATTGGGGTCCTGGAATGGCTGTCCGAAAGTACAGCCCCCCACGCCCCATGTGGACATAATTGCCCCTCGGCCCTGTACCGACCCGGAATCCCTTTACGCCAGTGGAAAGGCCCACTCCCGACTTGCTCAGATTGAATCGGAAAGGGCCGACGCTGATGCTTTTACGAATATAGAAGCCCATCGCTTGAATCGAGAATGGCCGCTTCTTAGCGGAATTCAAGCGTTCTGTTCGGACTCCGGGTGCTACGGGCAACCTGAAATCAAGCGGCGACCAAATGGGGCTCCATCCGAAATCCAAGTTCGCGCAGAAGGGCGTGATAATCTCCAATTCTGGAAACGAACGTGCCGACACGGCTGGCGCTTAAATCCGACAACACGCCGAGCACGAGGCGGCCCTCCGCTTCCGGGAAATCTTCCTCTGCCAGCGCGGCATCCGCCCACGTGACCAGTTCCGCGTGCGACATTTCGCTGGCCAGGAATCCTGCGATTTTCCGGGCACAATCTATTTTCGTTGTCATAGCTTCTGATGGCCCGTATCGGTGGGATACTTTTGATGAACTTCCACCAGCGCGCCATCGTCGTCATATATCTCTTGCCACAACCGGACTGTATTTTCAAGCTGGGTCTCGGCGCTATACGTTACCTCTTTAAACAGGATTTGCCATCCCCAATGGCGTCCCGAACGTCGAATCCAATAGCGCCGACGTCCGTCCGGCAAGTCCTGCCAATATTGCCAGTCCTGCTCGTTCCTCGATCGCAGATTGCTCATCAGGCTCTCGATGAATCTCAATAACTTTCCCAAAAAGCAAGGAATCCTGGGGCAAATTGAAACCGCATGGCAAGCGTTTCGGCGCTTGGCCTCAACCAAAAGGTGCGTCTACGTTTAGTGTTGCTCTCGCTTTTCCGAAAAGCGCATCCACGCTTGATTTGAAGTGATTTGCGGGGCATTGTGCTGGCATGACATACGTGACGATTGAGGCTGAGATCGCGGGAGGCAGGCTCGTCCTGGCCGACGGCGCCCAACTGCCGGAGCGGGGGCGCGCCTTGATCACGCTACTGCCGGAAGCGCCCCAGCGTACCAGCTGGGATGCAGTCGAAGCGTGTCTTGGTGTTCTTCGCCGGTCCAACTTGGACAGCAGCGCCTGGCAAAGCGAGGTTCGCGCCGAGTGGGATCGTAAGTAATGCGCTGACTTCCTGGACAGTTCCGGGCCTGACCGTCGTTCACCCGGACAGCGTATAGTTACCCGTTTTTCTATACTGGCTTTCTATACTCTTCCAAGGGCACGACGTCATCGGGATTATCCAAATGATCCTGGAGACGGGCGTCAATGAATTCGGCTTCACCCGGCGTCAACTCCTTCGAATTGAGAATTTGGTCCCACAAATTGCGGCACAAATCAATTCGTTCCGCCAGCGGAAGCGCGAGGGTTTCTTTCAAGATTAATTCCGAACTCACAGCGGCAAATCTACATCGCTCCCGGGGCCAGTTCAAGAATGATCCGCCACCCCTAAGAGCTATGGCGGACTAGAACCGTAAGTAAGGTAAAGAGTCATTGTGGTATTCCGGGCTGGGGCTTGAGGGTGGCGGCGATTTCCTCGGCGTTGGCCGGGGTTGCCAGGACATAAAAGCGATCGAAAATTGTGTCCGGCATTCCTGCGATTCCCCTGGCGGCGCGGGCGTCCACGTCGGGCCGCGGCACGACCACTGCCCGGATACGGCCACTTTTCAGCGCGCCAAGCCAATGGGTCGTTCCATCGCCGTCAAATACAAACCACAGAGGGCTTTCCGTTTTCCCGGCCGGAATAAGGTTTTCGAAGTCGGCCGGCACGCCGGCGTAGGAAACCACCGCGATGGCTTCCGGAGATTGCATCAAGGCCTGTTTGAAAGCCGAAAGGTCTCCAGTCGCTCCTTCGAGGTGGATGGCTTTGAGGTCCAGTCTTCCGCGGCCGTGACGCAATGGCGGGAGAAAACCGTCTTCGTAACTTTCCTCTGAATGCTCGTCCATATCGCGCCGGCCGGGAAAGAGCAGCACGACCTCGCCGCTCTGGCCCGCGAGGTCTTCGAGCAAACAGTTGGCCAGGGCATAACTGACGGCCATCTCATAGCGGTTGGGGGCCGTGGGCTGTGGCTGGAAAACGTTCTGCCGGACCTGCCAGACGATGACGGCGATCAAGCCCAGGCCGGCCAGCCCCATCATGGCCTGTCCCGCCAGCGGCGCACGGCGGTTGACCCACGCACCCACGCCGGCCAAGGCCAGCGCCGCTACAAGCAACACGAAGACCATTGGCTAGGGGCCCGCTTGAAACGGCGTGTCCGGGTCGAAGATATTGGTCGGGGCATTCTGGCGCAGTTCGACATGCGAATCAAGGAACACAAGGTTGGCCCGGCCGATTTTGGGTTTGTGCCCTACCACTCCGCCCTCGACGACGTCAGTGGAATAAACGCTATGTTCGTTGCCGCCCAGGTGGCGATAGCACACATTGCCTCCGTAGGGGTCAGTATCCGAATAGAGACAAGCATCGTAGCCGTCGGTCTCGCCGAACATCACCGTCCAGGTGGGGTGCGGAATATCGCGCATTGACATGAGGCCAAGGTTGTCGCCGGCGTTAATATATACGTTTTGGGCGTAGGTGAGGAAACCCGAGTAGCCGCCGTCGGGACTGGCCGGGCAGATAAAAACGAAGTTGGTTTGGTCAGTGGTTTTGAATTTCCGGCCCAGGTAAGGTTCCAAAGTCAAATACCAGATCGAGGAGCTTGGATACTGAGCACCCATGTCGGGCGGCCAGCCAATCGGCAACGCCTTCTGATCGTCCTCGTAGTTGAGGGTGGCAATAATCAACTGGCGCAAATTATTGTTGCAGGCGGTCGCCTTGGCCTGGTCCTTGGCCAAAGCAAAGGCCGGGAGTAACAAGCTGGCCAGAATGGCGATGATCGCAATGACCACCAGCAATTCAATAAGCGTGAAGGCGCCCGAACGCAGGCGGTGTGGAGAGAGTTGCGGTGCATTGGTCTTTTGAATGTTCAGACCATCCGAACCAAGGGTGTGATTTTTGTCGTCTTGCATACTGCCGCCGCAACGACCACTCCATGACACTGATTCAGACTATCTGTCCAAGTCAATGAAGAAATCCAGAACCCGGCACCATTTATGAGATGGGTTTCGGCATTCAGTCGCCGGCAGGTCTCTAGTTGGTGGTCTTTTGATTGCCGCCAAAAAGCCAACTGCGGTAGCGCTGTGGCAGCAATCCTCCCGCGCCGCTCTTTTTGTCGGCGGGTTCGCGGTCCTCGACATAGTGGAATTCGCCGTCTTCGTCCTCCCAGATTTCGACGGTCACTTGCTTCTTGCCGGTGTGTGGAAAGAACCGTTCGAAGTGCAGGGTCTTTGCGGTGGCCAATTGGCCGGCGTTTAGCACGGTCCCGAGATTTGTCCACATCCGGCTCATCAATTCCTCCATTTCCTGCGGGAACGGCTCGATCGCGACGACGACGTGACCGGCGGAGTTGTTGGTTCGCTGCGTGTGACGGCGCTCCAGGGCCGTGAATTCACGCTGGTAGCGCCGTAAAATGCGGTTGACGCTCAACACCTGGTCGGTGCTTAAATGCAGGTCCTTGACCACCTGGCGGCCAATCCCGACCCCCTCCGGATTGGCGGCAAAGGCCTCCAGGGCGTCCGCAGGGATGAGGACGGCTCTGTGTGCAGCCCAGCGCTCCTTGAGGAGCAGGTAGGTGACAATTGAAAGCCAGATCGCGCACGCCACTAGAGCGAAGCGGGGCAGCCATCTCCACTTTCGACTGCGCGTGCTTCGGGGCAGGTCGCCCGGCAGGTTGTGAAAGCGTCCGGTGGCTTTCTCGACGGCCGCGCGGACTTCGTTTGCGCTCTGATAACGCCGCCGCGGCTCCCTGGCCAAAGCACGCATCACAACTTGGTCCAGACTTGGGTCCACCCCGGCCGTGTGGGATGGCGGCTCAAAATCGCCGACCGGCAGCGTGCCCGTCAACATCTCGTAGGCCACCACGCCCAGGGCATAAATGTCGGCCCGGCGGTCCACTTTCCACGGCCTATTCACTTGTTCGGGGGCCATGTAGAGCGGTGTGCCCATGAACATCGCTATCTGGCGGCCGGCGGAGGCGTCCTTGGCCTCTTTGACCATCAAACCTGCCAGGCCGAAGTCTGCGATTTTTACGCGGCCCTTTTTATCGAGCAATATATTTGAAGGTTTGATGTCCCGATGCACGATGCCCTCTTCGTGGGCAAATTGAAGCGCGTGGCAGAGTTCGATGATGATTCGGTGAGTCTCGTCCGGACGGATCGCCTTCTGGTCAATCAATGTCCGCAGGGAGACGCCATCGACATACTCCATGAGGAAGTAATAAAAACCCCCGGCGTGGCCGAAATCAAAGACGCTGACAATGTTGGTATGGTTGAGCTTGGCCAGGGCCTGTGCCTCGCGGGAGAATCGTTTGGCAAACGCCGGGTCGCGCCCCAATTCCGGCGAGAGAATCTTCAGCGCCACTAGGCGGTCCAATTGGGGCTGACGGGCTTTGTAAATTGTCCCCATGCCGCCGGAGCCGGCCACTTCCAAGATCTCCAGCCCGGGAAAAATCGGGGCCAGTTCCGCCGCCGACGGGGCTGTTAACGACTCCTCCGCGACGTCCGTAAAAGAGGCGGAATCGTAAGGGGTCCCGCACTCGGCACACGCGGCGCCCGGCGCGTCAGCGGGCATTGGCGCATGGCATACCCGGCATAGTCGAATGGTGTCCATCACTCTGGCACGCGTGTAAAGAGCCTGAAACCGGCCCGAAGGTTACCGGAGACTGCCGGTGGCCTACCTCCTGAACCCGGAGGCCGATTATAACGCCGCCTTGTTTCCGTGTCAACTTCCTGTTCATCCTATGGTGACTTTACTCGAAATTTCATGTGTGCGAAACCGTTTTTGGTCGTTTTTTGCCGGCGCCGGATTGGGGGATGGCCCCGAATCGGGCACGTAATTGTCCTGCCTGCGGCGATGGCCGCGCTGGTGTGTCTCCAGGGAATTAACGCCCGGGCGCAAACAACCGCCGTCCGGGCGGTGGATTTCCTCAATTCCATCGGCGTTTGCACGCATATCGCCCAAGGCATCGACAATCCGACGAATGTCGCCGCGTGCCTGAGTTATGCCGGCATCCGCAACCTACGTGACGATGGGTCCACCAGGGCTGCAACCATCCAGGGCTGGATTTACGTCCATAACGCATCGGGCGCGAGGGTCTGTTTGTTGCCGATGGACGGAAACATCGCCAAATCGCTGGCCGCTTATGACGCGTTGGCGGCGGCCGGGGCGTTGCTCGCCGTCGAAGGGCCCAACGAGCCTAACAATTTTCATGTCACGTATGACGGCGCAACGTCGTCGCGCACAAACTTCCTGCCGGTGGCCAGGTTTCAGAGAGATTTGTACCGGGCTGTGAAGTGCGATCCCAGGCTGGCGGGCATTCCTGTTTTTGCGTCCAGTGAGGCCGGCGGAGCGGAGCCGAATAATTGCGGTCTCCAGTTTCTGGCGATTCCTGCCGGCGCCGGCGCGTTGATGCCGGACGGCACGGTCTTTGGCGACTACGCCAACACGCATAATTACGTTTGCGATCATCTATCCAGTGTTTGCGACAATAATGCGTGGGGCGCCGAGGACCCCGCGTTGAATGGGCGCTGGGATGGGCTGCACGTTGAGTACGGCCACACGTGGTGGTCTCCGGGTTACAAGGGTTATTCCGACGGGGAGCTGGCGACGTTGCCCAGGGTCACGACCGAAACGGGGTGGACAACCGAAGGGAGCAACTCGATTTCCGAGGACCAACAGGCCAAGGTTTTTCTGGACCTGTATCTTGCGGCGTTCAAGCGGGGCTGGAGTTACACCTTCATTTACATGCTGCGCGATGATCCCGGCCAGGGTGCATGGGGGCTGTTCCATACCGATTACGCGGCCAAACGCTCGGCGACCTGCCTCCACAATCTGACAACCATTCTGGCTGACAAGAGTTCATCGACGCCCGGGGCGCTGGCGTATTCTGTTCCAGACGAGCCGGCCACGGTCCATGATCTGCTCCTGCAAAAGAGCAATGGCGCGTTTGAACTGGCGGTGTGGGGTGAAAAAGCGATCGGCTCGGCCAATATCACGGTGAATCTTGGCGCCAGTTTCGCGACCGTGCGTGTTTACGACCCGACTGTTGGAACGGCGGCGGTGCGAACTCTGAGCGACGTTGCTTCGGTTCCACTTAGGCTCTCGGATCATCCCGCGATCATTGAGATTCCATCAGGTGCGCTCACGGGAGGAACCGGAGGAACCGTACGCTAACCGAGCAAGAAAGATTCAAGAGCAGTCAACAATAGTTGTGACGGACATTATCGGGCTTGACGATTTGCGGTGACAGCACGGATGCTGGCGGTATGAGATTCATCGAGTTCAAGAGCGGAAAAGAGGGTGTTTCGGAGTTTATCAGCCCCGAAGCCGTGGCCTGGGTCCACATTGACGGGATGCCTCAAAAGGGCGGAACATTCCTGACCGTTATCGGCACCTTGGACGGCAAAGAGCATCGCGTGCAAGGGGCGCTGGTGGACGTAGTCGCCGTTTTGTCGAAGCAATAGACTTCACAACGCCAGCCTGGCGGGCGCGGGTCGCCTGCGGCTTCCAGGGCGCCGAACCGTTTGCCGAAGGCCTGTAGGGTCCGCTCGCGTCGTTCTCCCTCTTAAGAATGGTGCGCGAGAGAGGACTTGAACCTCCACCCCTTACGGGACCAGATCCTAAGTCTGGCGTGTCTGCCATTCCACCACTCGCGCGCGGGGGGAAATATGAATTAAGAATTAGGAATTAGGAATTAAAAAGTGGCGGCCGGGCTGATCGGATTGTTGACGTGAAGCACGGATCGTGGCCGCTGCGCAATGCGATTTGGCGTTTGATCGGATTTGGAGAAGGACGTAGCATCTGGACAGTCATGCGGCGGCAGAATAAGCGACCAGCCGGCCATGGGGCCGAACCTCCTGCTTCGTCTGCCGGAAAGCCAGACATGAGTCGTGGCCAGACGCCTAAAGACTGCTACGGCGTTCTGGGTTTTCTGCCATCCCGGTGGCGTAGGGATTGGCTGTTTGGGTTCCTCCTGTTGGTCGTCACATTCATTGCCTATCAACCGGTCTGGAAGGCGGGTTTCATCTGGGACGATGACGCGCATGTCACCCGGCCGGAACTCCGCTCGCTCGACGGTCTGACGCGTATTTGGACGCAACTCGGGGCCACCCAGCAGTACTATCCGTTGGTGCATAGTGTCTTTTGGGTGGAGCACACACTGTGGGGCGATTCGCCGCTGGGTTATCATTTGATCAACGTTCTGCTGCATGTTTTCCTGGCGTTGTTGCTCGTCAAAGTTTTGCGGGAACTGAAAATACCAGGGGCCTGGCTGGCGGCGACACTTTTTGCTTTACATCCGGTCGAAGTGGAATCCGTGGCCTGGGTTTCCGAACTGAAGAACACGATGTCCGGCTTGTTCTACCTGGGCGCGGCGCTGGCTTATCTGGGATTTGATCGAAGCCGGAGCGGAAGGAATTACGCCGTTGCTTTGGGACTCTTCGTACTGGGGTTGATGTCGAAAACCGTCGTAGCCTCTCTGCCCGGGGCGTTGCTGGTGGTTTTCTGGTGGCAACGGGGGAGGTTGTCCTGGAGACGGGACGTACTGCCGCTGATTCCGTTCTTCATCGCTGGGACGGGGGCCGGGTTGCTGACCGCGTGGGTGGAGCGGAAACTCCTTCACGCCGAAGGCGCCGAGTTTGATTTTTCCATCATCGAACGGCTTCTCATAGCAGGGAGGGACATTTGGTTTTACCTGGGCAAACTTATCTGGCCGGTGGATTTGATCTTTCACTATCCCAGATGGAATGTCAGCGAGGCGGTGTGGTGGCAATACCTGTTCCCGGCGGCGGTGTTACTGTTGGCGGGCTTGCTGGTGTGGCGGCGGTGGCGCGGGGCGCTGGCGGCGATGCTCTTCTATATCGGGACGCTGTTTCCGGCCCTGGGCTTTTTCAATGTTTATCCATTCCGTTATTCGCTGGTGGCGGATCACTTCCAGTATCTTGCCAGTCTGGGACCTCTGACACTGGCTGCGGCGGGAATCATGGCATTGCCAAGGTTTTTTCCGAAGGGCAAAGCATTGGTGGAACCGATACTATGCGGCGCGCTGTTCGTGGTTCTGGGAACGTTGACGTGGAAACAATGCGGGATGTACGCAAACCCTGAAACGCTTTGGCAAACGACCTTTCGCCGCAATCCCGATAGCTGGATGGCTCATAATTACCTTGGCCTGAAATATCTCCAACAGGGGCGACTCGACGGGGCGATTGGTCAATTTCAAAAGGCGGTGGAAATCAAGCCCGGCTTTGTGGATGGCCAGGATAATCTCGGCCTCGCACTGCTGCAGGCGGGAAAAGTGGACGAGGCGATCGTCCAATTCCAAAGGGTGCTGGAAAGCAATCCCGGCTATGCGGATGCCTGGAGCGGTCTCGGGGTGGCTTTGCTGCAAAAGGGCAGGGTGGATGAAGCGATCAGTTATTACCAAAAGGCATTGCGGCTCAAACCAAATTATCCGGATGCGCATTACAACCTGGGCGTCGCTCTTTTCGACAAGGGGAGAATCGACGAGGCAATCATCCAGTACCAGGAGGCCCTGCGAATCGAGCCCAACTATGCGGATGCCCACAACAATCTCGGCACAGCGCTTCTGCAAACGGGAAAAGTGGACGAAGCGATTATCCATTTCCAACGGGCCTTGCAAATCAACCCCGAGTACGCAAAGGCCCACGTCAACCTCGGGGTCGCTTTGCTGGAAAAGGGAAGGGTGCTCGAAGCGCTGGTTCATTTCCGAAAGGCCCTGGAAATCGAACCAGACGATGCCGAGGCGCACTTCTACTTGGGCAACATTCTTGGGCAGACGGGACACATGGACGAGGCGATCGCCCATTTTCGAAGGACGGTGGAAATCAACCCCGGCTACGTGGATGCCCACGTCAACCTGGGCAATGTTCTATTGCAAACGGGGAAGGTGGACGAGGCAATTGCCCAGTTCCAAACAGCGCTGCAACTCAAACCGGACGACGCGAAAGCACAAAACAACCTTGGCAACGCCTTTCTGAAAAAGGGGAATGTGGGCGAGGCAATCACCCATTACCAAACGGCGCTGCAAATTCAACCAGCCGACCCGTCAGTCCAAAATAATCTGGCGTGGCTTCTGGCCACGTGCCCGGAGGCGTCACTGCGCAACGGCAACAAGGCGGTGGAACTGGCCCAACAGGCCGAAGCGCTGACACGCGGAGAAAACCCGGTCGTTCTCCACACTCTCGCCGCCGCCCTGGCCGAAGCGGGGCGGTTTTCCGATGCTGTGGAAACGGCGCAACGCGCCTTGCGCCTTGCCGAGGCCCAATCCAACGCCATGCTGGCCGACGCGCTTCAATCGGAGATGAAGCTCTACCGGGCAGGCAGCGCGTTTCATAGCCCGGCAAAAACTCGTTAGCCCGGCGCAGCAGCACTGACAGTCCGACGCTCAGTTAAGGTCCGCCTGTTCACGGCAGTTGGCGGACCCGGTAAAAGCGCTCCGGCAGACTTGCGGGGGGCGAGTCGCTCGCTGTAATCACTCCGCCCGTGCCGGCGATGTTATTTGTCAATGTCGTCCAGGCACCGGCCAGCAAATCGTCGCGGTCCTCGATAATATAAGACTGATTGGAGACCGTTGAAAAGCTGAGCACAACGTTTGTGCCGGTCAAGTGAATGCCGGTAAACTCGGGTAGAATCGGCAGAAGGATGAAATTAGAATAAGGGCCAATCTCCGATTGCAAGGTATCGGAACCTCCGTAGGGAATTGAGGCCTGGTTGAGAATCTCCTGCTCGGAAAAGAGGGGTACGTTGTCATTACGGCTGCTGTCGAAGGCTTGGAGAACCAGGTTGGCCAGGAGTTCCTGGAACACCGTGTTGGGGTGGAATCCGTCGGAGACATAGGCGTTTGTCGGCGCCCAGTGGGGCGGCCCGGGATCGCTGCCACGCAGATTGATCGCCACATTTCCCACAAGGAAAGTCGAGCGAAGGTTCTCGTTGGACCCAAAAACGGCGCTCTGCAAGCCATACCAATCCATCAGGGGCACTTGATATTTTTGGGCCAGATTTTTCAATCCGCTGTTGGCGTTTTGGATGGCGTCGGAAACGATTTGGCGGTTTATCGCGCTTGGAAAATACTCGTCAACAGCCGGGGTTATTCCAGGGTCAGGAATGGTCCCCAAGACTACCAAGATGCCGGCCGCCTGGACCGTGACCAGAGCCGTCTCGATGTTGGACACGGTCTGGCTGACATAGGATTGGATTCCCGAAGGCGTCAATTCGCCGAAGTACATTTCCTCGTAGGCGTCGGATTCGGCTGGATTGAAGTCGTTGGCGCCAATGTCCAGGACCGCGTTGGAGACTCCGTCAGAACTGGCTTGCGCTGCCAATCCGGTGTCCTGTCCTTCAGCGAGGAGGTCGGCGGAGGTCGCGCCACTGAGGGCCCAATTGAATTCGTAGCCCTGATTGCGGGGCGTGCCCCAGGAATTGGTTCCCGCCTGGGCCGCCGTTGGTCCCATGTCGATTCCGCGAAATTGCACCAGGATCGAAACCCAGTTTGAGGCGTAAGTGGCGACGCCGCTGTCCCAATACTCATCGGTCAGGCTGTCGCCCATGGCCCCGAGTTTGCCCAGGCCGCCGAAGGCGGTGATGGAGGGAACGACAGTAAGCGCCGCCAGAAACAGCAATTTTGCGCTATGCGTCATCGTGACATGTGCCCTTCTGCCGCGGAGAATAATCGTCGCGGCGAATTGCCACAAACGTTTTTGCTTTAAAGTGCGGATGAATTGCAAGAAACCGTCACTCTTGCGAAAAGACCTCGAAAGGAAAGTGTTCGCTGCCCCGTCGCTCGTTGCTCATCTGCCCGCAAGGCAATTCTCAGACACTCCGCCAGCGAGCACGCCAGCGAGCAGTTTTTGCCGCCAGTCCAAGGCGGAGTATGTGTCATCCAAGACAGTGTTCATTATGGTCGGTTCCGGCGCGGTTGTTGACCGCCTGAAAACCAAAAGGCAAACTTGCTCTAAGTGCCCTATCCGTGGTATCTTGGGCCCGATGAGTGCGGATGAAGTATTGGAGCAGGTGAAAGCATTGGCCCCACGGGAGCGCCGGAAGTTCTTTGACTGCGTCCACCAACTGGAAACGACGATTGAAGTGGAACCGGCATTGCCTAGCCGGGGCGAACTGGCCCGCGCGCTGATGGGCGCTGGCCGACGCTGGCTAAAGCCGGGAGCTGACCCCGTCGGCGATTTGATTCGAGAGCGTGAGGAGGATGAGAAACTCGACCAAGCCGATGAATGGCAATGACCCACTTGCTGGATACTTCGGCATTGTTGGCTCACTATCTGGCCGAACCGGGAGCGACTGGCGTTCAGGCCCTTTTTGAAGATACGGCGGTCATGGCGGGAACTTCCATCCTGGCGCTGTTCGAGTTTGATCTGCGTTTGCACCAACTTGGGATTGAGGTTGCGACACGCGCCGCGGAACTCCACCGCTATCGAGCGTTGTTGAGTGAAGTTGTAAGTGTGGACGAGGCCATCCGAAGCGAGGCGGTGCGTTTGAGAATAAGCGCAACGGCCCGTGCATCCGCAATGGACACTTTGATTGCCGCGACGGCTTCAGTGCGCGGCGCAACGCTTGTACACCGCGATCCGCATTTCACGGCAATTCCAGCATCGATGCTGAAACAGGAAATGCTGCCTTCGAAATAGGGATTCGAACGGAAGACCTTAAGTTACCGTTACCCCATGCGTTTCAAAGTCCGGGACAATTGGTCGCCAGAAAGGTCGCGGGGGAGATTCACGTCTCTTGAGAGGGCAATACCGGATCGTGGAGAAAGTGAAGGCGGATCGGCCACGCTAATCGCTCATCCCCCGTGTCAAAGCGGCAGCGGATGAGATCGCGAATCATGGTCAGGAGTTCGTCAAGATTTTCCCCCTGAGTCGCCATTTCCGGCTCGTGACAGGTAGCCACCAGCATGTCCTCATCCTGTTCGATTTGAAACGCGAACTCTTTCTTCATGCGGCAATTGTGCCTCATAATGCGGGGGACGGCAAGTCTGGGTGGCGCTTGGGTCGCCACGCGCCCCCGCGCCTTGCTGCGCTCCGCCCTCCGCCAAGTCGTGTCGCTTAGGAATTGCTTGCGGAGAATCGTTTGTTTTTCACACGCTATGGCGGACAACGACATTTTGTGCTTAATTTCCAGTCGCATGAAAACTCGCATCATGTATCTCGAAGACAAGAGCGGCGGTCTCACGGGACCTGCCCGCATCGGTCGAGTTACGTTTTCCAAAACAGGCCGCACAATCTATTACCAGGGCAGAAGTTTCCAAAGCCTCAAGGGCGGCGGTTTCAAGGCCAATTATTACGACGTTGAGACCGGGGACCACTACTGGATTTCCGGCCCCAAGCGCAACGGTTGCGACGCGTTATATGGCGGTGCGACGCCAACGGAAATTGATGAGGACGTGCGCCGGGAGTACTGGAGGGACATCAGACGATTGCCCGACAGAGCGACTGAATGGGTAGCGTGACGATTCTATCCTGTTGTATCCCAACTTTCGCATTAGGGCCAATTCTCGCTGAGCGACAACGGTTCAGAACCGTATCGCTCCATTGTATCGCGCGATTGTATCCGGTTGGATGTTTCTTGCGGGTTCTTGGGTGATTTTCGGGGTTATCGGCAAGTCGGACGACCTCAACGAAACCCTTGATCCTCTTGATTAAATCGGGTATCGTCGTTTTGAGGCAATTGAACGAAAAAGCGCGGGGAGAGCGTGCAGTCAATTACCAAGCCAAGTTGCATGAATTTTTTTGACGATCGGAGTTTGAATTCGATGGCCGTTCCCGGCGTCGAAGCCTTGACTAAATGAGCCACCATGCGCCCAATCCGGAGCATCTCGCGCTGACGCGTCGCGATTTTCTGCGCCGTTGCGGGATGGGGATGGGCGCGATCGGTCTGGCCGAACTTCTTTCCACCCTGGGATGGACGAACAACGCGAACGCCGAAAGCTATATCTCCCCGCTGCTCCCCAAGGCGCCGCAATTTCCGGCCAAGGCCAAACGGGTCATTCATATTTTTGCCAACGGGGGTCCGTCCCACGTCGATACCTTTGATCCCAAGCCGGCGCTGGAGAAGTATGCCGGCAAAGTCCTGCCCACGGAGAATCTGCCCACCGAACGCAAGACGGGCGCGGCCTTCCCTTCGCCTTTCAAGTTCAAGAAGTACGGCCAGAGCGGCATTGAGGTCAGCGAATTGTTCTCGCACGTCGCGGAAAGCATTGATGACATCTGCGTCATTCGCTCGATGGCGGCGGATGTTCCGAACCATGAACCTTCCCTGATGCTGATGAATTGCGGGGACGCCCGCTCGATCCGGCCCAGCATGGGGTCGTGGGTGACCTACGGTCTCGGTTCGGTCAACCAGAATCTGCCGGGATTCATCGCGATGTGTCCGGGGGGCTATCCGATCCAGGAATCGCAAAATTGGCAGGCGGGCTTCCTGCCTGGGGCTTATCAGGGCACCTATATTGATACCGCCCACACCAAAATCGAGGACTTGATCCAGAACATCAAAAACGATTACGTGTCGTTGCCCGAACAACGCCAGCAATTGGACCTGTTGCAAAAACTCAACGCGCGGCACCTGGAAAAACGCCGCGATGACGCGCAGTTGGAAGCGCGCATCCAATCCTTTGAGCTGGCCTATCGCATGCAGATGGATGCCAGCGACGCGTTTGACATCAGCGGCGAGCCTGAGCACATCCGAAAAATGTATGGCGAGGGCACGCAGGCCCGGCAGCTACTGATCACCCGCCGGCTGGTCGAGCGCGGCGTGCGTTTCGTGCAGGTGTGGCACGGCGCCGGGCAGCCGTGGGACAGCCATGACGACATACA
The DNA here is from genome assembly GCA_035511075.1 of Vulcanimicrobiaceae bacterium. GTDB lineage: Bacteria > Verrucomicrobiota > Verrucomicrobiia > Limisphaerales > Palsa-1400 > DATAUD01. The sequence goes on along the minus strand of DATKFW010000003.1, from coordinate 39,316 downwards.
ACTCAATCACGGCAACCTCGGCCGCGAATCAGACCAGGCCATTGGCGCCCTGCTGAAGGACCTTAAGCAGCGCGGCATGCTCGACGACACGCTGGTCATCTGGGGCGGCGAATTCGGACGGACTCCAACAGTCGAGTTGCCCAAGCCCGGTTCCAATGCCGGCAAAGTCAATGGACGCGACCATAATCATTACGGTTTCAGCATGTGGCTGGCCGGCGGCGGCGTGCGGGGTGGTTACGTCCACGGGGCGACGGATGAATTCGGCTTTGCCGCCGTCGAAAACAGAGTGCACGTCCATGATTTGCATGCCACCATTCTGCAACTGCTCGGGTTCGATCACGAGAAACTCACCTTCCGAAATTCCGGCCGCGATTTTCGCCTTACTGATGTTTATGGGCACGTCGTTCGGGAGTTGATCGCGTGAAGGGGCGGGTTGGCGAGGCGGCGGGGCCTATTTGGCGGCGAACCGTTTCTGTTTTGATCAATTGAAAAGAAGCCTGAAAACGCGTCGTTTGGGTTTTCGCCACGCCGTTGCCCTTGCGCTTTGCCTGGGGGCATTGACGAATGCCGCAATGGCCGCCGACGATCCCGCGGGAATCGAATATTTCGAGAGCAACATCCGCCCCATCCTTGTGGACAATTGCTACCCCTGCCACAGCGGGAAAAGCGTCAAGGTCAAGGGCGGCCTGCTTCTGGACACGCGCGAAGGGCTGCTCAAGGGCGGAGACACCGGTCCGGCCATCAAACCAGGCGACGTTGAAGAGAGCCTTTTGATCAAGGCGGTCCGTTACACCGACGAAGACCTCCGGATGCCGCCCAAAAACAAAAAGCTTACCGCGGCTCAAATTTCCAGCCTGGAAGCGTGGGTCAAAATGGGGGCGCCGGACCCGCGCATTTCGCAATCCGGACTCTCGAAGGCTGAAACCATTCGCGAGAAAGCCCGTTCGCACTGGGCTTTCCAGCCCATTCGCGAACCGAGTGTTCCGGCTGTCAGAAACAAACGGTTCGTGCGCACGCCGGTGGACAACTTCATTCTCGCCCGGTTGGAGGCGGCAAACCTTCAGCCTTCGCCGATGGCGGACAAGCGCACGCTGATCCGCCGCGCCACCTTCGATCTCATCGGCCTGCCGCCGACGCCCGCGGAGGTCGCGGCGTTCGAGGCCGACAAATCGCCCGAGGCCTTCGCGCGTGTGGTGGACCGGTTGCTGGCCTCGCCGCGCTACGGCGAGCGGTGGGGCCGGCACTGGCTGGACGTGGCCCGCTACGCGGACACAAAGGGTTACGTTTTCGAGGAGGATCGCCACTATCCCTATGCCTACACCTACCGCGATTACGTCATCCGCGCCTTCAACGAAGACATGCCCTACGACCAATTCATCAAAGAGCAGATTGCGGCGGATTTGCTGCCGGACACCGGGGACAAGAGTTCGCTCGCAGCGCTGGGCTATCTGACCCTGGGACGCCGATTCGTCAACAACATCCACGACATCACCGATGATCGCATCGATGTCGTTTGCCGCGGGATGATGGGGTTGACCGTTGCCTGCGCCCGCTGCCACGATCACAAGTTCGATCCAATTCCATCGCGGGACTATTACTCGTTATACGGCATCTTTGCCAGCTCGATGGAACCCGATCAGGAACCATTGCTGGGACTCGACGTGCCGGCCCCCGCGCGCGCGGAATATCTGGCCGAGCATACCAAGCGCGTTGAGGAACTCGACAAGTACAGGGCGGAACAGGAAAAGGCGATGGCCGCCCAATTGCGCAGCCAGTCTGGCGACTATCTGCTGGCGGCATTCGAGGCGCAACGGTCCACCAACAAAGCGGACGCGGACGCTGTGGCCCACGCGCATAAATTGGACCCGGATATGTTGCGCCGGTGGATGACCGGTCTGGACGGTTGGCGCAATAGCCAGCAGGCCATTTTTGCGCCATGGTTCGCCTTTGCCGCGTTGGCGGAGAAAGATTTTCCGATCCGGGCCGCAGAATTAGCGGCCAAATTCAACGCCAATAAGGACGCGGCTCTTCCCCTCAATCCGCTGGTTGCGCGGGCATTCGCCGGCGAGCCGCCCGCCGCGATGAAGGACGTGGCGGCCCGGTACGGCAAAGTATTCGCCGAAATTGACACACGCTGGCAGGACACCCTGGCGGCCACCAATTCGCCGCCTGCCAGAGCGTTGCCCGACCCCGCGCAGGAAGCGGTGCGACAGATTCTTTACGCGGCCGACGCGCCTGCAAACCTGCCCGCCGACCAGTTTGACCGGTTGTATGACATTCCCACAGGGCAAAAGCTGCGTGAATTGCAGCGACACATCGATGAACTCGACGCGAGCTCTCCGGGTGCGCCGCCCCGCGCGATGGCGTTGGTGGACCGGCCCGACCCCCATGACACGCCTATTTTCATTCGCGGCAACAGCGATAATCCAGGGGCGGAAGCTCCCCGTGAATTCCTCGAAGTCTTGAGCGGCCCCAACCGCAAACCCTTCCACCATGGCAGCGGACGTCTCGAACTGGCCGAAGCCATTGCAAACCGGGACAATCCGCTCACCGCCCGCGTTCTTGTCAACCGCGTTTGGCTGCATCATTTCGGCAGCGCGCTGGTGGCGACGCCGAGTGATTTTGGATTGCGCTCCGATCCGCCCACCCATCCCGAGTTGCTGGATTATCTGGCGGCGCGTTTCATGGACGATGGTTGGTCCATCAAAAAGCTGCACCGCCTGATCATGCTCTCCAGCGCGTACCAGCAAAGCAGCGATGACAACCCCGCCGGCGCCAAAGTCGATCCAGGCAACCAACTCCTTTGGCGGATGAACCGGCAACGACTCGAATTCGAGGCGATGCGCGACACGCTCCTGGCCGTCTCCGGCAAGCTGGACCTGACCCCGGGCGGACACGCCGTGGACATTACCGACCCGGATTCGACCCGGCGCACGGTCTATGGTTACGTGGACCGCCAAAACCTGCCCGATTTATTCCGCGCTTTCGACTTCGCCAGTCCGGACACCAGCAGTCCGCGGCGCTTTTACACGACCGTGCCCCAACAGGCGTTGTTTTTGATGAACAGCCCTTTCGTAATCGAGCAGGCCAAAAACTTTGTGAGCCGGCCGGATTTCATTTCCGCCTCGACGGACAAGAATCGGCTCCGGCTGCTTTATCAATTGGCCTTCCAACGTGATCCAAGCCGCGAGGAAGCCCAATGGGCGCGCGAATTCATCGACACACCGGCTACTGCGTACGCGGCCCCTGGAGCGACGAATTGGGTCTTTGGTTACGGCGCATTTGATGAAGCATCGTCCCGCGTCAAGGGCTATCACGCGCTGCCTTTTTTCAATGGGCATGCGTTTCAGGGCGGGGCCGCGTTGCCGGATCCCAAATTGGGCTGGGTGATGCTTAACGACGCCGGCGGGCATCCGGGCAACGATCAGGAACATGCTGCCATCCGCCGTTGGATTGCGCCCCGCGACGGAACCATCACGATCAGCGGCGCCCTGGCCCATCCGGAAGCCCGGGGCGACGGAGTGCGCGGACGCGTTGTCTCCAGCCGGCTCGGATTGCTCGGCCAATGGCTCGTGCACAACAAGAAGGAGGACACCAATCTTGAACACGTCAGCGTGCGGCGCGGCGATACGATCGATTTCGTCACCGACTGCTACGGAAACGAGGCGTTTGATTCCTTCACGTGGTCGCCAACGATTCGATTCGTCGCGGACGGAAAAGCCGCGCCGGGAGAACGCATGGAATGGAGCGCGTCGAACGATTTTATCGACGCGGCCCACGTCCTGCATCCGAGCCTCGATGCCTGGCAGAAATACGCGCAGGTGCTCCTGATGTCCAACGAGCTGGTGTTTGCGGATTGAGTCGGGTATCCATCGTGAAATGGATCATAGTTGGCGCATGAAATACCTGTTGCTGGGGGCATTCCTCCTGTCTTACCCGGTTCTCGAGGGGCGGACCGCATCGCTGCCAATGCAGCAGGAGACCATTGCTGGACCGGCGGCGCCGGATGATTTTCCCCAATGGATCACGGAGATGCGCCGCTGGCGCCGGGAGAAGCTGGAGAAGATGAATTATAACGGGGCGGAATATGATCGGCCCGAATTAAAGTGGACCCAGCGCACTTTTATCCAACCGCAGATGATGGTCGAAGACCGGTATTTCTACGATCCTGTGGCCGGCAAGTACACGGTTGACCGCTACCTCGATGATTTGGAAAAGCGTTATGGCGGCATCGACAGCGTTCTGATCTGGGCCGTTTATTGCAACATTGGCATCGACGCCCGCAATCAGTTCGACATGGTTCGCGCGTTGCCCGGCGGTATTGAGGGCGCGCGCCAAATGGTGGCGGATTTTCATCGCCGCGGCGTCAAGGTGCTTTTTCCCATGATGCCCTGGGACATCGGCACTCGTGATGAAGGCGCCCCGCTCTCAACCGCCGTCGCCCGAATGCTCCAGCAAATTGGGGCTGACGGAGTCAACGGCGACACGATGACCGGCATTTCCAGGGAATTTCGCCAGGCTTCCGATCAGACAGGCCGCATTCTGGCCTTCGAACCGGAAGTGGGTTTGAAAGATGAATCGGATTTGCCGTGGGACAATCTGACCTGGGGTTACTGGGACTACAGCTTCACTCCGGCCGTCAGCAAATACAAATGGCTTGAGCCGCGGCACATGGTCAACATCTGTAACCGTTGGGGGCGCAATCATACCGACGACCTTCAACACGCCTTCTTCAACGGCGTCGGATTCGAGAGCTGGGAGAACGTCTGGGGAATCTGGAACGGCATTACTCCCCGGGACGCCGAGGCGCTCCGGCGCGTCGCGACCATTGAGCGCGCGTATGCCGATCTGCTGGCGGGCCCGGATTGGGAACCGCATTTTCCAACGTTACAGAAAGGCGTCTTCGCCAGCCAATTCCCTTCGAAGCAACAAACACTGTGGACGATTGTGAATCGGACGGAATTCGACATTTCAGGCTCGCAACTCCGGGTTCCGCGCGATGACGGGGCGCGCTATTTCGATCTTTGGAACGGCGATGAATTAAAACCGATATTAACGACGAATAATGGCACAGCTTACGCCGATCTGGACTTCGGGATCGAAGCCAATGGCTATGGAGCGATACTCGAGTTGGAAGGCGATTCCAGCCGCGCTCCAGACTCATTGCTTGGGGCAATGCACAGGCTGGCGAAGAGGCGCCTGGCCAACTTCTCGGCGGAATGGAAATTCCTTCCCCAACACCAACAGCCGATCCAGGCGACAAAACCGGCTGAAACCGCACCGTCCGGAATGGTCAGGATTCCTGGCGGCCCGTTTGATTTCGCGGTATCCGGGATTGAGATTGAAGGCGAGGACAACGTTGGGGTGGATGTGCAGTATCCATGGGAAGATTCGCCGCGCCGCAATCATCTGCAGCGGCTGGTCATGGCCCCATTTTACATGGATCGTTATCCTGTGACCAACGCCCGGTTCAAGGAGTTTCTGGATGCGACTGGTTACCATCCGCCCGACGATTTTAATTTCCTCAAAGATTGGAAGAACGCAAGCTACCCGGAAGGGTGGGGCAACAAACCGGTGACATGGGTTTCGTTGGAAGACGCCCGCGCGTACGCCGCCTGGGCGGGGAAACGCCTGCCACACGAATGGGAGTGGCAATACGCCGCGCAAGGCACTGACGGCCGTCTTTATCCCTGGGGCGGCCAGTGGAACGCAAGTCTTGTTCCGCCGCCGGACGATGGCCGGACGGTGCGTCCTGCGGCTGATGTGGATGCTTTCCCGCAAGGCGCGAGTCCTTTTAGCGTGATGGATCTGGCTGGCAATGTCTGGGAGTGGACTGACGAATATTTGGATGAGCACACGCGCGCCGCCATTGTTCGCGGCGGCAGCCATTATCATCCGAAGGGTTCCATGTGGTATTTCCCAAACTCCGCGAAGCTTAACGAACACGGAAAGTTATTGCTGATGTCACCCGGGAAAGACCGCGCCGCCACGCTGGGTTTCCGCTGTGTTGTCGATGCCAAATAAGCGCACCGTGATATCCACCCTGTGAATGTTTTTACAGCCTTTTGGCCAGGTTGCGGGCCAGTCGGTGCAGGGCAGGGGAAAGGTCCATCGAATCCAGATGAACGTCCAGCAGCGTGAATTGCTTTGTCTCCCGCTCGGCCAATTGAAGGGCCTCTTCCAACTGGTCTTCCGTTTTCACCAGGAATCCGCGACCGCCGCCGATAACTTCGGGGATCCGATGATAGTTCCATGGGGCCAGATCGTTGTAGGGGCCGTCTTGAATGTGGCGCTCGGTGCCGTAGCCGCCGTTGTTCAACACGATGACGATGGGATTTAGCCGATGGTTAAGGGCAATGGTTAGTTCCATGCCGGTCATCTGAAACGCGCCGTCGCCCACCAGCACCAACGGACGCCGCTCCGGGAAGGCCAGTTGCGCCCCAACGGCCGCCGGCACGGCAAATCCCATCGAAGCGTAATAGGCCGTGCCTAGGAACTGCGTGTGCTGGTGAATATTCAGGTCCGCCGCTCCGAACAACGCGTCGCCCACGTCCGAGATGACGATGGTGTTGTCGCGCAGGAAAGAATTCAGGCGCTGAAAGAGACGCCGGATCGTGATCGCGCGCCGCTTCGAAGCGCGGAACGCCGGCAGCGGCGGCGGGCGGGGAATCTTTACGGCGGCCCGCCGGCGCCGGGGCGCGCGGAGCAGTCCGCGCAGGAAATCCTTGAAGCGGACGCCTTCGAAATTGTGGTAGCGGATGGTCAATTTTTCGCTGGTCACGGAGATACACCGGGCCGGATTCAAGCGCGCGGTGAAAATGCCCAGGTTGATGTCGGTCATGAACGCGCCCAGCATCAGGAGGCAATCGCTTTGCTCGACGTAACGGCGCACTTCCTCGCGGCCCATGGCCCCTTCGTAGACGCCAAGATAAAACGGATAATTTTCGCCGATGACCGATTTGCCCATGATCGTCGCGGCGGCGGGGATGTTTGATTTCTTGATCAACTGGAGCAGTTCCTTTTGCAGGCCGAAGCGATGCACTTCAACGTCGGCAAGGATGACCGGTTGCCTGGCCCGGTTGAGCATGGCGGCGGCCTCGGCCAGCGACTCGCGCAAGGTGACCGGATCGCTGGTCTCGTGGAGATCGGCCGGTTTGTAATGGGGAATCCCGCGCACGCCCAACATGTCGCGCGGCAATTCGATGTAAACGGGCCGCTTGAAACGCAACGCGGCGTGGAGGACGCGGTCGATTTCCTGCAACGCCGTCTGGGGATCGTCCAGGACGGTGGAGGCGACGGTCAACTGATCGAATACACGTTTTTGTGTATCGAACTCGCGCACCTTGTGATGGAGGAGCGGGTTCTTTTCCCGTTCGCCCATGCCCGGCGCGCCGCTGATGACAACGACGGGGGATTTTTCCGCATAGGCCTGGGCCGTGGCATTGGCGACCTTCAGGCCGCCCACGCAATAAGTCACGCAGACCACACCGAGGCCGCGCACCCGCGCGTAGGCATCGGCGGCGAACCCCGCGCCCTGTTCATCGCAGGTGTTGACGATTTGCAGGGCGCTTTTTTGCAGCGCATCGTAAAAACCCAGGACGTAATCGCCCGGAATGCCAAAGACGTGACGGACACCCCGCTGTCGCAGGCGTTCGATCAGAAATTCGCCGATGTATCTCGACGGCATGGCGCACGATGGCACGAAGCCCGGCGGCGCACAACACGGCAAATTTCAGGCGTTGGGATCGGCGACGAAATCGGCCGCGCGCCAGAGGTAACGGGCGGCGTGGGTGCGATGAGGCGCCCACCGGACCCCGTGATCGGCCAACTGTTCCGGCGTCGGCATATCGCGCTTGCGGTGCGCGATCTGGAACCCGCGACGGACGCCGAGGTCGTGAACAGGCAGAACATCCGGACGGCCGAGATTGAAAATGAGAAACATTTCCACCGTCCAACGACCAATGCCCTTGATCTCAGTCAATCTGGCGATGATTTCTTCGTCATGAAGAAGTTCGCAATCAGCAACGCTCGGCAGGAGGCCGGCATTGCAACGTTTGGCCAACTCGATGATGTAGGCAGCCTTGGGACGGGACAGACCCGCCGTTCTCAACCGGTCAACGGAAGTCCGGGCGACCTCGCCGGGCGCGGGGAATCCGTCGTCAGAAAACAGCAGTTTGAATCTTTCAAGAATTGTCCCGGCAGCCTTCCCGCTTAGCTGTTGGTGGATGATCGCATGCGTGAGAGCCTGAAAAGGGGAGAGGCGGCGACCGCGCAACCGTATGGGCCCGATTTTTTCGATCAATGCAGCCATCACCGGATCGGAATTCAAATGGGCGATGGCGCGTTTGCTCATGGGAGTTTATATTTTGCGGCGGATCACTGACAGCCGATGGCTTGGAAACGTCGCCATTCCGGATTAGCGAAGCAGATCGATCAAGACCCGGGCAGCCGCCGAGACGGCCCCGTGCCGGACATCCTCATCGAACACGGGTGGAATGTCGTGTCCGCCGGTGAATTGGGACGCGGCGGCCATCCGCCGGTCCTCCTCCAGGTTGGCCATCTCCCTGGCGCGCGCTTTGTCCAATCCGCCGTCGCGGATAAATTCGACAATCCGGCGGAGTTCGTCGCGATCAAACCAGGTGCCGTGCTGGCGGCAGACATCGACGATCACGTTGGAAAAATTGGCAAAATTAACCCGGTTCATCAACTCGCCGCAGACCGGACAGGGCAGATAGCGAATTTGCTTCTCAATGCCTACGCCGTCATTCGTCGGCAAGTGGGTCGCCATTCCGAGCACAGCCGCTTGTTGTTCGCGGTTGGCGCAGATTTGCCGAAGCGTCTCCGCATCCGTCCAGATGCCTTCGCACTTGGGGCACTCGCGCAGGTTGCTGCCGCCGATGACGACGGCGTCCAGGTTCGCCTTGCAGCGCGGGCACGGTTCCGGGGGGGCCGGGGCAGGGGAATCCTGTCGATCCGCTTTGGCGCCGCAATGAGGGCAAAACTGCTGGCCGACAAACATCATTCCAAAGCAGGAAGGGCAAGCCACTGTGGCCAGGCGCGCGCCGCAGTGATCGCAACGGGGGGCGTCAGTGGCCGTCGCGGCGCCGCACATCGGACAGCTTAGAGTTTCAACCGGCATAAAGCGTCAGTTTTAAATGAGTCAGGCATCTCAACGGTTTCTCTGAGCAGGCTACACACGCCTTTAATGATTCGCGAGCCTGAAAATGCGCCGTTCCCAATAGATCGGGAGCGGCGAGGCCGACGCTACTGTTCGTCCAGGCACTGGCGCAGGGTCACAATGAGTTCCTGCGATCGGAAGGGTTTTTGCAGCAAGCGATGTTTTAGCCGCCCGTCCATGCAGCCTTTTTCAGCGACGGCATCCCCGCCATAACCGCTCATGTAAATGACCTTGAGGCCGGGACGTTGCGCGCAAAGCTGTTCGGCCAGTTCAATGCCACTGACTCCTTGTGGCATGATGATATCGGTCAGCAGCAGATTGAAATCTCTCGTGCCGGCCTCCCACAGGTCGAGGGCCTCGCGTCCCGAGGTGGCTACCAGAACGCGATAGCCAAAGTTCTCAAGCACGTGGCGGGTCAACGAACGCACCGCTTCATCGTCTTCGACCAGGAGAATCGTTTCGCTGCCTCCCCGAAGTGGCGCTTCGCTCACCTTTTCGCTTTCCGGCGCGGGCGCCACGCCGCGCGCGGGCAGGTAGATAAAGAAGGTGGAGCCGGATTGAAGTTGGCTGGAGACTTCGACCCAGCCCTGGTGCTGTTTGATGATGCCGTGAATGGTCGCCAAGCCAAGACCGGAGCCTTTGCTGACTTCTTTGGTTGTGAAAAACGGCTCGAACAGATGAGGCAAGTGCTCGACGGCGATCCCAGTGCCGGTGTCAGTCACGCTCAAACAGACGAAGTCGCCGGATCGCGCCTCGGGATGCGCCTGGCAACGACCTGCGAAGGTGTGCTTTTCCGTGTGGATACGGAGTTGGCCCCCCTGCGGCATGGCGTCGCGCGCGTTGACCACCAGATTAACGAGCACTTGCTCGATCATGCTGACGTCCGCCTGGACGAGTGGCAACTGGGGGGAATAAGTGCATCGCAATTCGATGTCCTCAGTAATGATCCGGCTGAGCATTTTTGTGAGGTTGCCAACGACCTCGTTAAGGTTAACGGGCTGTGAATGCAGGATTTGCTTGCGACTGAATGCCAGCAACTGACGGATCAGCTTGGTAGCCCGTTCCGAAGCCGAGGTGACGTGTTTGAGGCACTGGACGTTTTGCTCCGAGAGTTCGGATTCGGCCGCCATCAATACCAACTCGGTGTTGCCGAGGATGACGGCCAGGAGATTGTTAAAGTCATGGGCCACACCGCCGGCCAGTTGGCCAACGGCTTCCATTTTTTGCGCCTGACGCAGTTGCGCTTCGAGTTCTTTTTGGGCAGTGACATCCACCCACGTGCCGACGACTTCGGCGGAGGTCCCGTCGGCGTTGGACACCCGCCTGCGTTGGTCCCGCACCCAGCGGTACTCGCCGTTCTTGTGGCGAAGCCGATATTCGAGAGTAGCCTCGTCCTGGAGGGAGTGCTCGGCACGCTCGGTCGAGACGCGGTCCCAATCTGCCGGATGAACATGCGCCGGCCACCAGACAGGGTGGCTGCAATCGGCAGATGGATAGCCGACAAGCTGGACCACGTTTTCGCTCACCCAGCTCGGCGTGCTTATGCCGCCATTGGTCTTGAACGAATAGATGATTGCAGGGCTTTGACGAAGCAAATGGCCCAGCCGCTCCTGGGCGGTGTGCAGGGCTTCTTCGGCGCGGATTCGATCCAAGGCCCCGCCGCAATGGTCCGCCAAACTTTGGAGCGTCTCCAGGCAACGGCGATTATAGGCGTCGGGGGTATAACTGTGAATGGACAAAACTCCAATGACTCTCGATGCATCCCGGACCGGAACATAGAGGATCGACGCCGATGGACGGCCACTGGCGCCGAAAGGCATTCCGTCCGGGATCATTTGGGCGGGGTTTTCTTTCGAGATCAACTGCGGACCATTCTCGATCGTCCGGCGCGCCAGAGCACTTGGCGTAATTTCCTCGTTACTCAAGGGACTTGGGGAACGCTGGCCATTGACCGTGTCGATGTCCAACACTTCTCGCAGTTTGTCCTCCGCGGCTGAATACAGCGAGAAACTGCAGGCATCCCAGCCGAGCAACTTGTCGGCGACTTGGACGATGATCTCGGCGGCTTCCCTGGCGGTTTTGGTGGCGCTGAGGCGTTGGCTGAGATTGGAAAACGCCGCGAGCCGGGCCTCAGCGCGCTCGCGATGGGCGATATCCTGCAACAGCCTTTGGTTGACGGCGCGCAATTCCAGGGTTCGCTCGTCCACCCTGGCTTCCAGTTCGGCGAAACGGGATTCGGATTGCTTGGTCAACTGCCACTTCTTGGTCAGCGCGTGCGTAAGCTGGAGAACCTCGACGACGTCGAAGGGCTTTTTTAAGATCATGAGGCTGTCGCGGTTCCCAAGGCGCTTGACGATGGCGTCCCAGGAATAATCCGAATAGGCGGTGCAGATAACTAACTGGAGATCGGGGTCGGCCATCCACAATCGCGAGGCCGTCTCGATGCCGTCCCAGCCAGGGGGCATTCGCACATCAACAAACGCCATCGAGTAGCAACGGCCCTCTTTGACGGCGCGCTGAACCAGCGCCAGTCCTTCGTTACCCTGATAGGCGGAATCCATCTTGAACGTGGCGCGGGGACCGTGGCTGGCCTCAACGCCGAATAACGCGGCATCTTCCTCTTCGAGGCTGACCTTTTGAACGCCGGTGAGGATTTTGCGAAAATCCTCGTGAATCGCGCGGGTGTCATCGATGATCAAGATGCGCGAAGCATCCAAACCATCGTGGCTTGCGCCGTTGGCAGCCGGGTCGACCGAGTCGGCCGGTTTTCTTGGGGAAAGTTTTGCGCCGTCGGCAATCATAATTCTTTTGGTGACAGCGGCAATTCCAGGGTAAAGGTTGCGCCGCGCCCGGGACCTTCACTGTAGGCCAGAAGTGTCCCGCCCATCTCTTGCGCGGCCAGAGCAGCGCTATGCAGGCCGAATCCATGGCCGTTCTTACGGGTGGTAAAGCCGTGGCTGAAAATCCGGGTCAGGTTTTCACCCTGGATTCCCACACCGTTGTCCGCGAAGGCTATCCTGATCCGGTCATCTCCGTTGGTGACGCGAATGGTTAGACGCTTCTCCTGTTGTTTGGATTCCGAGCAAGCGTATTTCGCGTTGCTGACGAGGTTGACCAGGATCTGCAACACCTTGTGTTTCTCGACCGTGATGGCAGGGGAGTGGGTCGCATCATATTCCCGAAAAAGATGGATATCGTGGCGCTCCAGCCCGCATAGGTTCATCCGAAAGGCATCCTCGATAAGATCGGTGACCATGACCGTTTCGGTCACCCCTCCGACCTTGGCGTAATCCTGCTGCATCGCCACGATGTCATTGATATGCTGGATGTTGTTGCTGAGCGATTCGATCTCGCCAAGAATGGAACGTTTTTCCTCTGCCAGATGCTCGCCCAGTTTGGTCAGATAATCCGGCAGGGAGCGCCCCTTGGGATCATGGGTCATGAAATGGCCCAGGTCCGCCCCATGTTCCGTCAGGAGGGCGGCCACGCGTGAAACATTGGCGGTCTTGGATTTGTGCAGCGCGTTGGTCGCAAGGACGGCGGAAACATTGACGCTGTTGAGGACATTGCCCACATTATGCAGCACGGCGGTGGCGACCTCGGCCATCCCGGCCTGGCGGGCGGCCACAACCAATTGCTCGTGCGTTTTGTCCGCTTGGGCCTGCACACGCTTGCGTTCCACGATTTCCGCCGCGAGCATTTTTTCCGCCTGTTGGTGATCCTTGATCTTTAATCTCAAATCGTGCGTCCGCTGCCGGACCTGGTTCCGCAAAATTCCCACCCAGGCGAGCACGATCGCCAGCACACCGGCAAAGGTGGCGACCAACCACAACACGTGCTCCGAGTTCCACCAAGTCGGCCGCGCGGTCACCACGATGTCCCCCGGCGAGTTCAGATACATCTCGAAGGAAGTGGCCGCCTGGTCCACATCCGGCGCCTTGTCGCGGATGGTTTTAAAAACTCCCTCCAGCCGGAGCCGACTTCCCACTGGGATGTGGAAGGTTTGTTCCGCTTTGGTCAGCGGAAGATACGCGCAAAAAACCTGTTGCGAGCGCTCGTCCTGGAGGTTCAGGACGCATACCGATTGGTCAACGCTTTGGCCAATGAGCACTGCTTCCAGTTCAACGCGCGTCCCGTCCCGTTGCTGTTCCAGGTCGCTGGCGTTATTGGTCAACAAATCAATGGGCACCGCTGTCGGCAGCACGCCCCGGCCTATTCGCCGAACGACGGCTTCCCCGAGCTTGGCGCTGAAACCGTCCGGTTGCGGCCATCCCACCGCTTCCACTTCGTCTCCGAGTTCCACCTGGGCGTCTTCCGCGAGCGAAACGCGAACGCCATCCGTCCCATCCTGGATGAAAAGCAGACGGGGCTGGCGGCAGGTGACCACCCCCATCGTCTTGACGAATTGGGACGGCAAACCGCCGACTTGCTGGCCTGTGCCCATTACCGCGGCGATCGGCACGGACGTTGCGTTGAACGGATTTTCGCGGCCTGGGGTGAGGTTTTCCACAAATTCGCTCGAAGGCAGCAGCATCCGCACACTCAGGCGCTGATCGCGTTCATTGACCACGGGCGAGCACACCCCTCTCACTCGCACAAGGCTTCCGGAAAGGGAACGCAGGGCGTTGGCATCCAATTGATTGATCCACACGATGATCTGGCCGCCGCTGATGCTCAGGGTCAACCGCTGTTTCTCGATCGCGGTGACGACACCTTCCATTTCGACCCAACGGGAATCGTATTGGCCAGTCATCAGACGGTCCCAAGATGGCCGCGCCGGCTCTGGAAAACTTCCTTTGCCAAGGACGCGGGCGAAGGAGGTCGCCAGAACGCTGCCGGCAGACACGTTGACTTCCACTTCCACATAATCGCCCTCTTGCGAAAGACACGGATACAGACCGGCGTTCAGTTGGCCGTAAATCAGGATGCCGTCATCGCCGTTTTGCAAATAGAAATCTCCAAGGTTCAGGTCAATGTAGGTGATGATTCCGCGAATTTTGACACGCTCTTCCTCATTGGTCTGAGTGGCGCTGAAGTCCCGGACTTCGGCAATCCCGGCCAGCCGCGGCGATTCATTGGTCGCTCCGGGTGATGGGCTGCCGTGGATCAGGGGCTCCGGCGCCAGGGAAATCTCTTGCGGCGTCGCCACCCACAGCACGGCCGGCTCGAGCATTCCCTTCTCATTCAAGAGCCGTTCCACCACACCGTGAACGCTTACCGAACAATCCAGGGACGGAAGTCGCGGGAATGCCGTGCCAATGACTCGCACCAGGAGAGGCGGCCCATTGCTCGTCGTCACTCTGGCTCCGGAATAGACGGGGCCGGAGAAGACTCCCTCGACCTTGCCGGTGATGGTCGCCGTCGCGAATGGATCATCGGCGGCGTCTGACAGATTGGAGGAAGCGTCGTCGATGGAAGGCAACGAATGGACGGACTCAAGGCGCGCATCGGAAAGGCTGAGGACGCCGCGGTTGGCGTGCAGCTCACCGGTTAAATGGACGCGAAGCCCCGGGGCGAGTTGTTTGGGCCACGGCGACAGCTCCAGGAGCGCGAATGCAGTTTGATCAATCAGGCCGACAGCGCCCGCTTTGGGATCCGCAAAAACGACCGCGGCGTTCACGCTGAACCTGGGATGTCTTGCCACCGGCGACTCGGAAATTTCATCCCGGTCCAGGTTGATGGTCGGCGCGCCGTCGCCCACGGCGTAGCGCCATTCGATCCAACTGGATCGAGTGGCGGGGGGGCCGGTGAAATCCAGCCATTTGCCGCGTGGATCGTTGTCAAACAGGTTTTCTGCCGTCTCGAAAGGCGTGTATTCACCCTGGGCTCTGACCAGCACGGTCAAATGGGTGGCAGCCGCGGGATCGGCGAAGAGAAGACCCAATTCGGCCAGTTGAACGGAGTTGGCGTTCGTCGGGGTATAGACCGAATCAATTTGCAATCGGAACCATTGAAAGGAGGCCTGGCTGGCCAGGTGGAATTCCCGGCATTGGAGACGCTCGGAGAACTGCTCATTTCGCCGAACGTCCAGCGTTTGCCACGATTTGCCCCCATTATTGGATCCCTCCAACTTCCAATCGCGCGGGTCGCGCGACTTGGCATCGTTGGCCGAGGTGAGAGTATAACCCGTCACCGCGACCTGCGGAATACCCGGTTGCTGCAGCAATTTGTCCGCCCAAAGGCTGCGCGCCAGTCGTTCCAGTTGGCGCTGGTTGATCACCGGCATCGTCTCGTCTCGGGGTACGCACTGCCACTGGATCCAGGCCGGATTGCCGATAGTCACCAGCCATTTGGTCTTGGGATCCCCGTCGAAGGCCATCTCCACCGATTCCAGGGGCGGGTTGTCGGCGTTGGCCTCGACCACCAGTGAATAAAGACTGTTGGACTCCGCATCGACGAATAGCGGCTCGACTTCCGCGATTTGAATCGTTGAATTTGGTTCAACGCCGGAGTCCACCTCCAATCGATAGAGGCGGCACGCCGCCACGTTGGTCAATTGGAAGGCCCGGCGCTCGAACCGCTCGGTAAATCTTTGATTGATACGCGCGTCCAGGATGGCCCATGTCTTTCCACCGTCGTCCGAACCAAGCAATTTCCAATCGCGCGGGTCACGGCTGGGCTCGTCGTTGGCTGTGGTCAGCGCGTAGCCGGCCAGTCTGCGAGGCGGCCTGGAGGCGTCCGCCATATAATCAAGGAGCGCCGGGCCCTTCTTCGCCAGCCACTCTTGTTCCGCAGAAAGATGGGTCAGGAGGTTGGCCTCAGTCAGGTCGGTTACGACAGTCTTGGATTGGACCGAGTAACGAATCTGCAGCCAGCAACCGTTGGGGGAACCAAGGCCGAGATCAACCCATTTGGTCGACGGATCGTGGTCGAAGGCATTCTCAGGCAATCCCAGCACGGGGTGCGGGCAGGAAGCGGTAATGATCGGCTGCAAGTCTGCCTCGCTGTCCACGTTGACCAGCGGGCCGGATAAAATAAGCTCGGCCAGTTGCACGCTCATGTCCACACTAAGGCTGGGATCACTCTTGGCGTCGATTTCGAGGCGATACGTGTTGAAGGGGCCGGGATTCTGCACCCGAAACGTCAGATGCTGCGAGCGGAACGCGAAAGCCTGGTTTGTGCGGACGTCCAGTTCCGTCCAGGTCTCCCCGCGATCGTTCGAGCCCAACAAGCGCCATGCGGTCGGATCGTGATTCTCGGTCCCAAGGCTTGAGACCAGCGTATAGCGCTTGACGATGCGCTGCGGCTGTCCGGCGGCTGCCGGGCTGGCCGCTTGCGCAACAATCATGAGGCACCAGAGGAGCAACACACTGGGCGCCGCACGTTTGAATGCTGCGGGATTGACTTTCACATCGTCCGATCAGCGGCAACCGCCACGGAAGGCGATTACGATGATCCACCGGTAAGTATCGGAGTTTTCCGGCTCTGGCTTGAGGGTTTGAAGCGGTCCAATATTTCTGAGTGGATTGGATGTGTTTTATTATAAACGACTTGTGACTTTCAGGCGATGTGAAGCCGCGGCACCGGCTTCGAAAAACTCCGTCGGATTGGGTCGAGTACGGCTAGGAAACCTTCGGCACTTCGAACGGCTGGCGATATTCACGGTGCGAAAGTCCGTTGGCTTGCTTCGCGAAGCCATCGACAAAACGCTCTAGCTTGGGGTCGAAGGTCACCCACGGGCCAAGAACCGCGGGAGTAGCACTCAGGTCGACGCCATTTTCGCGCAGGTATTCGCGGCATCTCTCAAACGCATCCGACAGCTCGCGGTTCGCCTGGATCGCTTCCCCGATGGCCTCCGGCGCCGACTGTTTGCCAAGCCGATGGGAAATATTGGCCATGTGACAACAGGCGGTAGAGAGGTGCCCCTGCAATGCCTCGGCGGCCAAGTCGCTTGCCTTCCGGCTGCGAACGGCGCTTACGAAATTCGATAGGTGGGAAACTTCCAGCCGATCCGGACTGCCGTCCTCCGGGATGTCTTTGATCTTCCTGTCTTGGGTATCGAAGATCGCTCCGCCGGAAGCGTCGCCGGCGAAATACCCTCCTTCGCAGTCAATCACCACGCCGGCGCTCTTGTGCCGGAACGTCCCCAAGCCGGCGGCGCTATTGCCGGCCCTGACGTTGCGGATCTCGCAAATGATCGGGGCGGGCTGGTAATCCATCAGCGCGATCTGTGTGTTCGCCGTCTCGCCGCAATCATCAAAGGCAAATCGGCCGCCGATGCTCATGGCTCGCGGGGGCGGCTGGTTCTGTCCCAAAGCCCATCGGCAAAGATCGATCACATGGATGCCGTTGTTGCCCATCTCCCCGCTGCCGGTGGCCCAGAACCAGTGCCACTCGTAGTGCAGTTGCTTTCGCATGAGCGGCGCCTTGGGCGCGGGCCCGCACCAAAGATCGTAGTCCACCGTGGCGGGCACAGGCGTGGGACGGCTGACCCTCCCTATGCCGCTGCGGGCCCGGTAAACCAGCGCATGGGCATAACGGATGGCGCCAAGGTCACCACTGCGAAGGTAGGAAAAAGTCTGGCGAAGGAGCGGGCTTGAACGGTTCTGGGTGCCCACCTGGACCATGCGGCCATATTTTCGGGCCGCCGCAACCATTTGAATGCCTTCCCAAATATTGTAGCAAAATGGCTTCTCGACATAAACATCCTTGCCGGCCTGACAGGCCCAGACTGTCGCCAGCGCATGCCAGTGATCGGGGGTGGCAATGACCACAGCGTCGATGGACTTGTCGTCCAGAACCCGGCGAAGGTCAATGTGAGCGGCGACCTCTTCGCCCCGGTCCTTGAACGACTGGACTTCGCGGTCCAGGTGCGCCTGGTCCACGTCACACAGAGCGACGATCCTGGTTCCGGGAACCTCTCGCAGCCGTGGAATAAGTTGGTGCCCGCGCCCGCCGACACCGCCGATGGCCTCGGTTGCGCCAAGCCCGATCACTGCCAACCGAACCACGTCGCTTGGTTCCGTCGTTTGGGACGGCTGCTCGCTGGCGATTACGATTCTCGGCAACCCAAACGCCAACCCGGCCGCCATCGAGGTTTTCAGGAAGTGTCTGCGGGTCGTTTGTTTCACATCGCTGGTGGCGCCGCGGGAATTAAGTCATCGGGGCCGCTCCAATTGGACGCTTCCACATTGAACGGGTCAAGCCCGGAAATCGGTCGGCGCGCAAACGACGCAAGACGAAGGACATTATTCCTTTTGACACTTCGCGGGCCGCGTCCCAGGCTAATCCCCTGGCTAAAACCAGTGTCGGGCCCTTGCTTGACCGGACGCTACTTTTTCTGAAGGTAGGCGATGAGCGCCGCCAGCCCGCCCAGCAGGATCATCAAACGGATCACCCGCAGCAAACTGATCACCCAGGCGATGCCGATTCCCAGGGCAGCCCATTGAACCCACCAGTGTCCGGGAGAGGTGACTGCGTTTATAATCACTAGAAACAACAGAATGAAGGGACCGGTAAAGAGGAATTTTATCGCGTGCAATGTTCTACACATAATCATTTTCCTTTCGTATCGATGGTTAACGAACACGTTGACACAGATTCCAAGCGGACCGTCACTGCTGCCTGGCCAGCGGGAGCAAGTCGGAGACGTTCACCTGACGCGACCGTTGCAGGATGTCTCCGGTGTAGCGGCCCTGCATGGATCGGCCATTTTCCAGCATCGTCGAGAACACGTCCTTCAACTGCGCGGCGCTCAGGGTTCGACCGCTTGCATAATATTTTCTTGCCACTTGTCCAATGGCGTAAGTGGAGGCGAACGCAAACGCCGAGCCGGTGGCTTCTCCCACCAACCCGCCCAGGAACCCTCCCGTCAACCTTCGCGCGAAGCCGCCGATCAGTTGCCGGGTGAATCCCTCGAATACCTGGGATGTAAGCCCGACGCCCACAGTGGCCAGAAAATCCTTGATGTGTCCGCGGTCCAGTTCGTACCCGTAGGCATGGCCGATCCGGTAAACCAGGCGCATTTGCAGCGGGACGATCGCCATGGTGGCCAGAGTGTGCGGCATGATTTCCAGGGCACCGTTCATAATGGCGGCGTTCAATATCATCTTGTCCAGTTCCGCCTCGCGGCCCGCGTCCGGCATGGGCGGCGCGGCAATGACCGGTGGCTGCGCTGCCAGGGCCAGGGCCGTTTGCTGGTGTGAGTCCGTGGTGGAAGCCTCGAGCTGAAGCGCCTGATGCAAGTCGGAGAGGAATTTCTTTTCGGACTCGTTCATCACTCCGTCGGCATTGCAGACGCAGACAGCCATCTCGTAGCCGAGCGCCCGGGCCGCGGCGGTATGAAGCTGGGTTGCGGCGCTTGCCATCGAGAATTTTCCTTCCAGCACGTCCTGGTACACCGACGCCACGTCAAGGCCGTCCGCGGAGAAGCCGCCGACGATTTGTTGGATTCGCGCGCGTTCGACTTCGCTCTGCGCGCCATCCGCGAATGCGGCGAGCACGCAGACGCCAACAATGGAGCGGCGTTCCTGTTGATCAATTGGATTTGGTTCTATTGTCATGCGCTGACTATGACTCACTCCGAACCAAAATCCCATTCCAATCCATCGCCAATTTTGTAACCCCGTTGCCCGCCGAAACCAGGAGCGCCGAGATGAATTTGTACCTTGACAGCTTCGTTGAATGTCGCTAGTCTCGTTGCAGGATGTAACCCCGCTAAACCACAAACTGTGCAAAAGCCCTTATTGGCGAATACCATGAAAACCCCATACGTCCCAGCCCTGAAAACGAACACAAAGCCCGTCAGTGTTGACGGACCCGCTTCCGCCGCGTTCACCGTGGTTGAATTGCTGGTGGTGATCGCCGCCATAGCCATCCTGGCGGCGTTGCTAATTCCGGGTTTGGCCAGGGGCAATCAGCAGGCGGAGGGCGATCAGTGCATGGGCAATCTCAAGCAATTGAGCGAAGCTTGGCTCATGTACAACAGCGACAATCGAGGCCATTTCGCCCCGAACGCCGGCGAAACGCAGCAGGGAGGGACTTCTCCAACTAACCCGGATTTGGGCCCCGGTGGCCCCAATGCCCAGTGGTGCCCGGGCCGGCAAGACCCCGGGGCCATACCCCTTCCGGACTGGTTAAGTCCAAGTACCTTGGCCCCCCATGCTGCTAACATTGGTTTGGAATGGATACAAGCCGGCCTGATTTATCCGTATGTCAAGAACGTTCAGCTTTACCTATGTCCCGCAGATGAAAGCTTCGGCAATGCGTTCGGACTTCGGTTTCCCCATGTTCGCAGCAAGTCGATGAACGCCTGGTTAAACCCGCTCGGCGGTCCCTGGAACAGCGGTTCTGACGATGCCAACCTTCGGGTTTATACAAAGGAATCCGATCTTACGATCCCAGGCCCGGCCAATACGTGGCTTATCATCGATGAGAATCAGAACAGCATCAACGACGCCTTTTTTGTCGCGGATCCAACAGAGCCAAGCATCGCAGACCCCCAGTGGATCGATTGCCCTGCAAGTTATCATAATGGCGGTTGTGGGATTTCATTCTGCGACGGTCACGCTGCAATCAAGAAATGGCGCGATCCGGTCGTGTTGGCTCAGACCTCGATGAGTGTCGGTCCGGGTCAAACCTGGAGTGGCGAAGGATCGAAGTACCTCCCTGACATTCTCTGGTTGGTGAACAGAACCACAGCCCTCAAATCGGCTACATCCTTCGTCGGTCCACAGTCATGGTGAGAAAACTCATTCCAATGGAATATATGAACCTCCACGCAAGTTCTGGTCTTCTCATAAAAAGCCTCACGGTGGCGACCCTTTTTCTGGCGGCCTTGCCGGCGATGGCGGGCACGCAGATTGCCAGTCAAATGCCCCCATCGGCGGTTATTTCCACCGTGGGAGGCGGTTGCTCCTACGATCCCATCGTCTCTTCTGACGGGCGATACGTCCTTTTTGCCAGCACATCGGACAATTTGGTCGTCGGTCCGGGCGGGGTGGCGATGCCGGAGGCTGTTCCGGCGCACATGAATGTTTTTATGCGCAACCGGCAAACCGGCATCACCGTGTTGGTAAGCGTCAACGCCGCCGGAACCGCGGGCGGCAATGGCGATTCGTTTCCCTGCGCCATCTCGACCAACGGCCAATTTGCATTTTTTCAAAGCGCCGCCAGCGATCTCGTCGCCGGAGACACCAATGCGGCGACCGATATATTTGTGCGGGATACTGTCAGCAATATCACGACACTGGTAAGCGTCAGCACCAATGGCGCGGTCGGCAACGGCGCTTCGCGCGAGGCAACGATCACCCCGGATGGCCGGTATGTGGCGTTTGTCAGCGCGGCAAGTAATCTCGTCGCAGGAGACACGAATGGAATCCCGGATGTTTTTGTGCGCGATCTGCAACTTGGCGTCACGACGCTGGCAAGTCCTGGCGCCCAGAGGTTTAACGTCACAATCGTCACGCCCCTGACGGCGGGAAGCAGTTCCGAATCGCCGGTTATTTCCGCTGATGGCCGCTACGTGGCGTTTTTCAGCACGGCCATCGGTCTTGTTTCAGGCGTGACCAACGACGGTGAACTCTATATGCGCGATCTGGTCCAGGGGTCCACCGCCTGGGTGAGCACAAACGCGCACAGCATCAATTCCTCGGCCGTCCCGGCCGATTACGCGATGAGCACAAACGGGTTCATCGCCTATCAAACCACGGGCGGAACCCCGGCCGGACTGGTCTTCCGCTACAACGTGGCGACGGGAGCCAGCGACGACATTTCCACCAACGGCGCCGTCGTGACGTCCCTGGACACCGAGTCGCGCAAGATCGATATCAGCGCCGATGGCCGGTTTGTGGCGTTCACCCTGACGAATTCTTCCGGCGGCGCGTCCATTCAGTTATGGGACGCTCAAAGCGGCGCCGCGTCGTTGATCAGCGACGGAAAGACCAACGAGCTTTGCGACTTCCCGCGCGTTGACCAGACCGGGCGATATGTCGCTTTCACCAGTGACGACGGTTTGCTTACGACCAACAACAACGGCGCTACTCACGTGTACGTGCGGGACACCTTCACTGAAGACATCCAACTGGCGGATCTGGGCACCAACGGCTCGACTCCCATTTCATCCATCATGACGCCGTTCCATTTAAGCGCCGATGGCAGCGCGGTGGCGTTCGATTGTCCGGACGGCGCCCTGAGCATCAATCACTATAAGTTCGACGCTTTCCTCCGCGATTTTATCTCAAACACGACGGAGATTATTTCGGCGCCGGCGCCAGCATTGCCTTCGGTGACACCTCTAAACGCAAGCCAGCTAAGTTGTTCTTCCATTAGTTCCAACGGCCAATACGTCGCGTTTACGAGCTACTCCGACGGCATAGTCAGCGGCGATACCAATCTCTGCCCGGATGTCTTCGTGCATGACTTTGCCACCGGCTCCAACACGCTCGTCTCGTTCAGCCTTTACGGTCCATATTCGGGCAATGGCAATTCATGGGGACCGTCGATCAGCGCTGATGGCCGCTACGTCGCCTTTTCCAGTTCCGCCACAAACCTGGTGGCCAACGACACCAACAACGCCGACGACGTTTTTTTGCGCGACATGCAAGCCGGCTCGACCGTGCTCGTCAGCAAGGACGCCAGCGGCTCCGGGGAGGGCAATGGCAATTCGTTCACGCCACAACTCAGCGCCGACGGACAGCACGTGCTGTTTTTCAGCGAGGCGAACAACCTCACCACCAACGAAGGCTTCCCTGGCATCAGCATCTTTTGGCGGGATATTCAAGCGGGTGTCACATATTTTATCACCACCAACGTCGCAGCCATGACTCCCGATGGCAGCAACGTGATCTTCGGCGCAGGGAATGAAATCTCCCTTTGGACTGCTCAGAGCTATTCGGCGAGGACCGTTGCGACAGTCAGTCAAGCCGTGGGTGAAGTGGCCATCAGCGCCGACGCGCACTGGGCGGCCTTTGAAGCGGGGAGCACCGTTTATACCGCAGACCTCGTCGCGGGTTCCAATTGGGCGCTGGGCGCGCTAGCCTCGACGTCACAGGGACACTTCCAATTCAGCGGCGACAGCCGCTTTCTGGCTTACCTCGCCAAGGACAACATTGGCTTAACCATTGCGTATACTGGTACAAACCAGGTCTATCTTTACGATTTTCAAAACGCCACCAATGACCTCGTGAGCCAGTCCTATAATTCCGCCGCCGCCGGCAATGGTCCTTGCGATTCTCCGGCAATCAGCGCCGACGGGAGTTTCGTGGCCTATCGTAGCGCCGCCACAAACCTCGTTCCCGATGACATCAACGGCGTTCCCGACATTTTTCTCTATGACCGATTGACGGGCGGAACGACACTCATCAGCGTCAGCCAATTTGGCGCCTACTCGGCCAACGGACGCTCCTCGTCTCCGGTCTTCAGCGGCGACGGCCAGACTCTGTTTTTTGAGAGTTGGGCCTCGGACCTGGATCCGGATGACTTCAATGAATCAAGCGATGTCTTTGCCGTTTCGCTCTCGATGAACGGATTGGCTAATTCCACCAACGCCATGCCGCCGGTGAATTTCTCAGGGATCGTTGTGGGAATGGTGAACGGCCAGTCCTCCACCAATTATCCGGTGACGCTGACCTGGCCTTCGGTGTCCGGCGTCGGCTATCAGGTGCAGTTCAAAAATAGTTTGAGCGATCCCCAATGGCAGCCTCTCAACGGCCCCGCCACGGTCGTTGGCAACCAGGGCAGTATTATTGACTTCTCACCCGCAGCAGTCCAGCGGTTTTACCGGATCGTTTCGTTTTAACCTGGTTCACGGGCCAAAAAGGGGTTGTCGCCACCCGGGAACGATATAGATTACGATATGTCACGGTCCAAGGGGTAGGATTCTGAACGGCAATTCATTGCGGCCGGGACGGTGACATCAATGCACAAGCACCAGTCATCGCGGTCAAAGACGGCAAGTTTACGCGCCGATCACGCTGGCAAAAGCCGGCGGGCGGTTGCTTTCACGCTGATTGAGCTGTTGGTAGTGATCGCCATTATCGCGATTCTGGCGGCGATGCTGCTGCCGGCTTTGGCCACGGCCAAACTCAACGCGCAGCGCATTCAATGTGTTTCGAACCTCAGGCAGTGGGTTGTGGGCTTCAACCTCTATGGCGCCGATTTTCACGACAGCATGCCGATGGGCTGGGATGTCCCGGGTCCGGGCGGGGAGTGGTCGATGGCATTGCGACCCTACGTCAACATCAACAACAAAGTCGCTCTCTGCCCCCTGGCGGTAAAATTTCGCAGTGACCTGGGCGCCAACCTCTGGACTGTCAACAGCACACAGACCCTGGCCTGGGGAATCATGGGTTCAAACCTTTATCCGGTTCTGGATTGGGGCGCTCCCGGATTGTTCGGCAGTTATGGAATCAACGGCTGGATGTACAATCCGCCGCCTTCGACCGGGGCTGATGGCGCCGATCCATCTTATTGGCGGACTCTCTCGGCCGCCGGTCCGCTGCATAACGTACCGGTGTTTTCCGATTGCGACTACGATGGCAGCGATCCCTCGGACA
This sequence comes from Vulcanimicrobiaceae bacterium, assembly GCA_035511075.1. Taxonomy (GTDB): domain Bacteria; phylum Verrucomicrobiota; class Verrucomicrobiia; order Limisphaerales; family Palsa-1400; genus DATAUD01. Next base: position 14,644 of record DATKFW010000003.1, on the reverse strand, counting down.
CCGATCCGCCGCCGTCATCTCCCGGCCTGCAAAGCGTGACCGATGACATGTCGAACTTTTCCATCCCCAGACACGAGGGCGGCAAGCCGGTCAATTTGGTCTTTCTGGACTCTTCGGTCAGCGCCACGGGTTTGAAACAACTTTGGCGGTTGAATTGGAGCACAACTTTCGATACCACCTACGCCGACAGTGTGAACCGATGGCCGGCGTGGATGAACAATTACCAATAAGCGCGCCAATGTTGAGCGCGATAGCACAAATAAATGAAGACACTTGTTGCCGACGCTTTTCCTGAAGCTCATCTCCATCGCCTCAAACAATTCGGCTGCGAAGTGGACTACCAGCCGACCGCCGCTGCCGAAGACCTCTTGTCTCTGGCCCCTTCGTGTAAAATCCTGATCGTGCGCGGCAAAAAAGTGACCGGCAAAGTCCTTAACGCCTCGCGCCAACTGGCGCTGGTCCTGCGGGCGGGCGCCGGAATCAATTCCATCGATGTCAAGACGGCCAGCAGCCTCGGCATCTTTGTCAGCAATTGTCCCGGCAAGAATTCGATCGCCGTGGCCGAGCTGGTTTTCGGCCTGCTTCTGGCCATCGACCGCCGCATTCCGGACAACGTTGCCGCCCTGCGCGCCGGTCAATGGAACAAAAAGGAATTTTCCTTTGCCGACGGGGTTTTCGGCAAGACGCTCGGAGTCATCGGCGTCGGCAGCATCGGACGCGAGGTCATCCGGCGGGCGCGGGCGTTCGGCTTGCGCGTGGTGGCCTGGTCGCGTTCGCTCACACCCGAGCTGGCCGGGGAACTGGGCGTCGAACGGATCGAGAACGTGGATGACATTTTCCGGGACGCAATCGTGACGCTGCACGTGGAGTTGAGGCCGGAAACGCGCAAGTTGGTGAATGCCGCCCGGCTCTGGCTCATGAAGCCCCGCGCCATCCTCATCAATACCTCCCGTGGCGAAGTGGTGGACCAGGCCGCGTTGCGCGAGGCTGTCGAGTCCAAGCGCATCCGCGTCGGCATGGACGTATTCGATCCCGAACCGACCGAAGTTGTGGGCGCCTTCGACGATCCGATCCTGAAATCGGTCAATCTGTACGGCACACATCACATCGGCGCTTCGACCGGCCAGGCGCAAAACGCGATTGCGGATGAGGCGGTGCTCGTCGTGGAGACCTTCGTCAAAACCGGTGTGGTGTTGAATTGCGTCAACCTGGCCCGGCGCACGCCGGCCAAATGGCAACTGGTGGTGCGCCATCATGATCGGGTCGGCGTGCTGGCCTTTGTGATGGGCCAAATCCGCCGCGCCGGCCTGAATGTCGAGGAAGTGCAAAACGTTGTTTTTGAAGGCGCGCTGGCCGCCAGTTGCCGCATTCAGTTGGCCGGGAATCCACCGCCCTCGCTCCTGTCAACCATCCAGGACGGAAACCCGGACATCATCGGGGTGGATTTGCTGGAGATTGGATAGGTCTCATCAACGTGCCATGAAGTTTTGGCGGCAGAGATCGCAAAGAGCGCAAAAGACGCCTTGGTCAGTTCTATGCGATCTTTGCGTTCTTCGCGGGCAATTTTCTGTCGCGGCCCCGCTCACCGCCCGTTTGGGATTGCCCCCCGTCCAAGGGCTGGCAAACTTTGGAAGGCATCGCCGACTGCCTGGCGTTCGTTTGGGATTGCCCCCCGTCCAAGGGCTGGCAAACTTCAGAGGCGAGGATGGCCAACTGTGATAGTGTTTGGGATTGCCCCCCGTCCAAGGGCTGGCAAACTACAGAATGGTCCAGGTACACCGTACGTGAGGTTTGGGATTGCCCCCCGTCCAAGGGCTGGCAAACTGTGCAATGGGCCATTGATGTGCCGGATTGCGTTTGGGATTGCCCCCCGTCCAAGGGCTGGCAAACTAATCGGACAATTGCGGCCCGCGTGGATGAGGTTTGGGATTGCCCCCCGTCCAAGGGCTGGCAAACTGCCATCGCCTTAGCCGCGACCTGGATCGGAGTTTGGGATTGCCCCCCGTCCAAGGGCTGGCAAACTAAACCGTTACATCCTGAGGCAAGATGACCAGTTTGGGATTGCCCCCCGTCCAAGGGCTGGCAAACTCTTTTTCCAGTTGCTCAGCCAGTGGCTTGGGTTTGGGATTGCCCCCCGTCCAAGGGCTGGCAAACTGGCCAGCGCAAAATGTGTCTAAAGATGACAGTTTGGGATTGCCCCCCGTCCAAGGGCTGGCAAACTTCCACCCCGTCAGGTAACCTCGGTTGAATGGTTTGGGATTGCCCCCCGTCCAAGGGCTGGCAAACTGCCGGGTAATGGCCATGACTGCCACCTCCAGTTTGGGATTGCCCCCCGTCCAAGGGCTGGCAAACTCTCTCCTGGTCCTTCTCGCGCCGCGCCTGCGTTTGGGATTGCCCCCCGTCCAAGGGCTGGCAAACTAGGGCTTGGATTGGCCATGCGTGGAGTATGGTTTGGGATTGCCCCCCGTCCAAGGGCTGGCAAACTCACTCTGATTAGCGGCGGGAGCGCCTGGAGGTTTGGGATTGCCCCCCGTCCAAGGGCTGGCAAACTTGGTGTTGTTGAGGACCAGCGCTCCTCCCAGTTTGGGATTGCCCCCCGTCCAAGGGCTGGCAAACTACGGCGCCGTTTAGCTGTGCTGGCCCTGTTGTTTGGGATTGCCCCCCGTCCAAGGGCTTGCAAACTGCCCAGGATCGTGAGGTAGGTCCCGATGGTGTTTGGGATTGCCCCCCGTCCAAGGGCTGGCAAACTAGGTTGACGGCGGAAAAGGGTTAGATTAGAGTTTGGACGAGATTTGGCAACCTTTGGACGGGGGGCACCATCTCAAATATGTTGACCAACCTGCGGAACTGCATTGTCACCCGCAGCCCCGAAAGGGGGTAGCAGACAGTCGCAAGATTGTCAGTGAGGTTACGAGGTCTTGAACGGCGCAGAAGCAATTCTGCGCCGTTCTTCATTTTTAAAAGAACATCATCTGAGCAGGCATTTTCTCCGCATCCGTCTTTTGCTGGCTTCGCATGATGATCATCCGTCCCCATTGTGCGTCGGAAATCATGAGGCCGCGCACTTCGCCTTTAGAGGGGATTTTGGTTTTGAGGCGGCGAACTTGGGTTTCCACGCGGTCAGCCGTACCACATGGACGGGCATAGATGCTGAATTGCACCATCATGTACCCGTCCTTGAGCAAATCTTTGCGGAAGTTGGAAGCGTCGCGTCGTTCCTCCGACGTGCCGACTGGAAGATCAAAAAAGACAAGCACCCAAGCCATACGATATTTGCTGCATACCGGGTCGCGGCCTGTGCGTCCGCGTGAGCGGCGATGGGGCAATGGATCAGCAGCGGTTAAAGGTTGAAGTTGTAGCGGCGCTTCTGATTCAGGCAAGCGTCGTCTCGGTCGTTCATCGGGCAACAGCTCATCGGCGTCGTGTAATGGCGTATCAGAATTGTTCGATTCCTCGCTCACGGAAGCATCGGGATTTTGAGCGGGAACGGTGCGCGGGCGAGTGCGGCATCCGCAAAACTTTGCACATACACATCAATCGCGTTGAGCAGACGCATTTTATTCCGGTTGAGCGATACTTCCACTTGCAGAACGGCTACTGCCTGCCGCATCCATTCCTCCATCGGTCGTTTTCCGCCTTGCAAAAACAGGCGCAACTCACGATCAATCCACGGACGCAACGGCTCTATCACATCATCCGCCAGGGCAAAACTTCCGGCCTTGGCCGCGTGGGCGATGCCAATGGCCGCGATGAATCCATGCGCGGCGAGCGAGCGCAACACCGCCGTCCGTAAAATCGCGTATCCGTAATCCAACATTCCGTTCACGCCTTCGCGCGTACCTGGAACACGCCGCTTTTCATCGGTCTCCTGCCACTCGCTCAAACGAGGTAACAGATATTTCCAATAATGACGCGCTGCACGGGATTCACACGCATCCGGCGAAGCCGAATGAAACGCGGCGCGCTTGGATGAGGTGATGTTTGCGATGGAGAATTTGGCTTCGACAGGGCCTGCCTCTTGACAAGGCAGGGCAGGCTCTGAGCTTTCGGCTGGCGAAGCCGTTCGCCCTGCTGCGCATCGTTCCGCAATACTTGTCAGAACGGTATGCGCTCGCTTTAAGTGGATGAGATTCGCCGCCTGGTTGCGGACTTTGGCGGTGATGACTTGCCGCCAAATGGCTATTTTCCATTCGGGCGTCCACTCAATCTGGCGACGCAGCAATTCCGTGTTTGTGGGGCGATAATATGGTACGGTAATGGAACACGGCTCAAACTTCTCATTGCAGATAAGCAGGAGAACATTCAATTCCGCCATCCGCCGCAACGAACTGCTGGAGAACTCCGTATCTCGCGTTGCGCAGACGATGGCGGCAACATCCGCCAGCGGCACGGTTTTATCCGTGCCCTTTTCCATGTCCGTGATGTGAAGCTGGTCAAGCTTTAGTCGCACCCGGAGATTCTGGCTCAGTAAGTGGAGGATGTGGTAGCTCATCGGCAGATGTTTTTCGTTCCAAAGCTTTCATAAAATCATTTAGTGCCACAACGACGGGTTCAAGTTTGACCTTTTCATCGGTAATCGGATGGGTTGTTTCTCTAACTAAATTCGCAGGCAACAATCCGACGGTCGCCAAAAAATCCCCCTTGGCATCAGTTCTGACAACGCGCCAACTTTCATTTTGTTTGATTCCTTTGTTTGCCAGGTGATTGTTCGCAAAACAGACGATTTCATCCCGTCGGAACGAGCGAACAAACTCCGCGTCTTTGCAGGCCCGCGTCATAAAGTCATTTTCAACTGTTTTGAACCGCTTTCCTCGTGCGTCAAGTTTCCCATACCAAGGCAACAGCAACCAGCACGCATAGGGTCCAGATCGACCGGGCTTGGGAAGGCGATAGACTCGCATTTCACGGTATTTGTCTTCCTGCTTTCGCATGACATAGGTGCCGGAGCGGGCCTTTTCAGAAGTCGGTTCCCTGACAAGCGAAAAACTGTCATCATCTTTTGACTGGGCTGTCACTTTTACACTCGTGATAGGTGTTTTGTAAAATGGATGGCGTAAGGTTTCTACAAACTGTGACGGAAACTTAGGCTGCGGCTGTTTTGCTCCCAACTCCTTGGCAATAAATGAAAGCAGTTCGTCCCAATCTTTGCGTTCTTCCATCTGGCGCAACTTGTAAACCCGCGACTCCCTGGCTTTGATTCCCACGCGGGTCTTCTGGTCGTCTTTGCCGGGGGCTCGAAGGGTGTTTATTTGGGCTTCAAAAATCCCAATCCAGTCGGACTGAATGTGAAACCAGTTCTTTTCATTGGCAGAAAATGATTCCCACTCTTTTGAAATATGGTCACGAAGGAGTGGGGAGAATATAAATCCACCAGTGTTGCTCGGATCAAGGTGAGATTTTTTTAAGTCAAGCATCCGCTTTCTGGCCACAAACAATGTTTGTCCAAGTTCGTCTCCACAGAATTTTTCGCGGCGGCCATAAGCTGTGGTGTCGAACGCCTGGGCGTTTCTCTGGCTAGATTTGTGATGGCGCAACAAATCAATCTGCCGGTCAGTTGAAAACTTCAGGAGCAAATCCATTTTGGATTCAACCGCCTGCATAATTCCGTAACCATAGTCATTAAAGACGGGATTCCAAATTTTTGTTATTTCACCAGTCTCCGCATCCAGTTCACATAAACCATCTTCGGGTTGCTGGTTTCCGAGTCTTGGTTTGAAAGTCTGCCAAGGCACCGCACAGGAAATCACCATCGCGTCAATCGCGTGATGGCGATGGTCTTGGCGGTTTTTCAAAGCACGGACGGCACGCTCATCTTTGTATTTGGCTTTGAGAATGGTCTTTTCCTCATCCGTCAACTTGTTCCATTCCGCGTCGTTCAGACGTTGAGGTTTCGGCCAGAGGATCCCATTCAAATGCCAAGCGTCACGCAGTCGGGCAGTTATTGCGCCATTGGTGGTTAAGTAGCTCTTGGAAGCGCGGTTGTCTGGCAGCAGACGCGGGTCGCGGCCGGCGCCATCCGTCCAATCCAGCCATTCTTTTCCGAAATGAATCAAACAGGCTTCTCGCAGACATCGGGCAATATAAGCAGTCTGTTGAATCGAGCGTTTGGCGTTATTTTCGATAATTTCTGCCGCATTAGGGCTTGTAAAGACTTGATATTTCAAACTGTTCGCCCCGAATCGGTCTGCGGCATTTTTGCAAGCGCGTTCCCAATCTAAATCCGGTGGCACGCCGTCCCTGTCAACGGATAACCATTGGAATGGGGTTCTTTTCCGCTTTTGGGCGTTGGTTGAATGAAGCGTGACGGTGAGGTTATACCACTCGTTGCAAACCAATGGCGCTCGCGGGACAAGGTGTTCAACCTCCAGATCTCTAAAAACAGAAGACACTTCCTTTACGAAGCGGGGTTTGTTTTCCGCTTGGACGAGCTGCGCGATTGTCAGTTTGGAAAAATCGCTTTGGCAAAAGGGTTGGAGTGTAAACGGGCAGCGCCAGCCAGCTTCTTGCGCGAGAAGGAATTTTTTGACGTTGTCAGCCTCCGGCACATATCCCATGTCGCGCAAAATCTGCGCTGCCTTGTCACGGTCATCGCGCCGTTCTTTGTCTTTGGCTTCCTTGGCGTCTTTTTGCTCTTGACTCATCATCAAATCTCTTGCCATTTCAATGATGATAAAATCCGGTGCCTGATTTTGGCTGTGCAATTTCATCAGCCGCCGCAATTCTCGTCCGAACAGTTCGACTCGATGCCGAACTTGCGGATTGCGGATGGTATTGAGGTAGCGTTGAAACGCCCCCACTGTCGTTTCGCCGGGAAGAATCAAAACGGGCGGCGGCGCGACAGTTCGCGCGTAGGAATTGTCCGCCGCGCCTTGATTCGAGGCTGCCCCAACGGTGAGGAAGCGGGCGTATCCGTTGGCAACGTCCTCTTCGTTTGCTTTTGGGTTTTTGTCTTTGAACTTTTGCTCCCAAACACTGTAAGCAGTATCGTGTTTCTCACGAGCATCGGCAATGACCTGGCGAATTACTGCCATGCCGTGTTTAGAAAACCGAGCACGGCCGGAAAAATCATTTCTTGGGGTCAGGTTGAAGTCCGGGTCACGCAACTCAAATTGACCGCCGCAATTTCTTGCCCATTCGCGCAGATCCTCTGCCCATAGATGACCGCGCTCGTTCCACAATTTGCGCAGCGCGTCCAACGCAGGCGGTGGCGGCGGAATCAGTTCATACTTTTCCTTTTTACTTCGGCCAACGGTTATCAGTCGGCGTTTGACTCGGAAATTTCGCAGGGCTACTTCCAATTGCCATTCCTTGAACAATAAATTGTCTCGCCTCAATGTGTGTTGTGGAATCCATGCGCCAGTCTCGTGATCTTTGCGAAATGGTTCCAGCGCATCCAGTCCTGGCCCGCGATTTTCAAATTTCGGCCACCGTATGCCAAGCACGCCGGGCTCTTTCCCCGTATCAGTTTTGAAAAAAACGTGAAATGTCTGTTTCTTCCCGTCAACCTCTCGCTTTATTTCGCGGGTATTGCGATGGAACAGCGATTCGACATTTTTGACGAGTTCAGGGAAATGACCTTTTTGCGCTTCAGCGATCGCACGAAATTCAGTTTCCAACATCTGACGACCCCACGGAAAATTTCTTCCCCATTTTCTTTTAGGCAACGTGCCAGCCTCCTTTCTGCGCAGATCAAGCAATTGACAGGGATACGAACACCCCTTGGCGTTCATCTCCCGCTCCAGTTCGGTGATGACTTTCTGCGTATCACTATCTTCCTGTTTGGCTTTTTCTCCATTCTTTCGGAGAGCCTCGACCTTCGCCCACGGCACTTTTGAGTAACCTCGTCGCTTGAAAAGATGGGTTAAGGCGGCATGGAGTTCTTCCGGCCTCAATGCCTCACCATTAAGCGCACGGAGACGAAGTGAAATCGGATCGTGCGGCGGTGAGACCGGCTTTGGCAAGCCAAGCTTGTTCAATTCACTGGCAAACCATTGTCTGCGGTATTTGCGGCTACGGAGAGTGCGACGTTGACGGCGTAGATCACGCCGCTTGCTCAAGTCACTTCCTTCGCTGTCGCAAATTAGCACGCCCACGTCTTTGAACTTGGTGCCCTTGCGCACGGCATAGCCAATCGAGCCAGTCCCGACATCAAAACCGAAAACAAGTCCGGTCAGAAAGTCATTTATTGCATTTTCTTTTGACATATCCCTCAAAAGTGTTGCCCCCGCCCGGAATTGAACCGGGATCTACCGCTTAGGAGGCGGTAGCTCTATCCATTTGAGCTACGGAGCGCTCGAAATTGACGATACCAGTTTGGCTGAAAATGACAAGAGAGCGCATTACAAACGGCCTCTGTGGGAAGACGCGTTGGTCAATTCTATGCGAGCTTTGCGTTCTTTGCGGCTAATTTTCTGCCGCGGCCCTGCTCAGGTGTCCAGGCCCAGGTCACGGCGCTTTTTGAGCAGCGTGGCGCGGTTCATTTTGAGGACTCGGGCCAGGACCGTCGGTTTGCTGCCAAAATGCTGGAGCAAATGTTTGAGCACCGTCGATTCCAGTCCGCCGTAAAGGTCTTTGTAAGTGGCGCCGGAGTGGACTTTGGTGGCGACCCACTGTTGCAGCGCGCGGTCCAGTTCGGCATCGGCGGAGGCGGCAGACTGCGAGGTGCGGCAAATCGTTTGGGGCAAATGGTGCGGTTGGATGACATTGCCGGAACAGACAGTCAGGGCGTGTTCCAACGCATTGCGCAATTCCCGGACGTTGCCGGGCCAGTCGTGCGCGCCCAGCAATGAAAGGGTTTCCGACGAGAGCAAGACCTCGCGTTTCGGGGCCAGCCGACCGAGGAGGATGGCGCACAGGGCGGGAATATCTTCCTTGCGCTGGGCCAACGCGGGCAGATCCACCTCGAGCACTTGCAGCCGATAGTAAAGGTCTTCGCGGAACCGCCCCGCTTGCACGTCTTCGCGCAACCGCCGGTTTGTGGCGGCGATGAGGCGCAGGTCCACGCGCAGGTCTTCGCGGCCGCCGACACGGCTGAAAGCTTTTTCCTCGACGAATCGCAGCAGCTTGGCTTGCAAGCTCGCGGGAAGGTCCCCGATTTCGTCGAGAAAAAGTGTTCCGCCCTCGGCACGTTCCAGATGTCCCGGCCGCATGTTGCCTGCGCCGGTAAAGGCGTTTTTCTCATGGCCAAAGAGCTCGCTTTCCAACAACAACTCGGGCAACGCCCCGCATACCAGCGTAACAAAAGGCCCTTGGCGCCGGCGGCTGTTGGTGTGGATGTAGCGGGCTGCGAGGGTTTTTCCGACGCCTGTCGGCCCGGTGATCAACGCGGGGGAATCGGTCGCCGTGGCATGGGCGATGGTGATAAAGGCGCGCTGCATGGCAGGGGACGAGCCCGCAAGCAACGCGGCTGTATCCTCGGCCGATGAAGCGGCATCCGCAGCGGGCTCGCGGGTCCGGCCGCCGGGTGTGTGGCTGGCTAGAAGCCGGTGTACGGTCTGTTCCAATTCCTGCAGGTCGAGCGGTTTGACAAGGTAGGCGGCGGCGCCGAGTTGACGGGCGCTGACCGCGTTATCCAGCGTGCCATGCGCCGTAATGATAAGCACCGGCGGCCGCGGCGAGGTCTGATTGACGCTTTCCAGCACAGTCAAACCGCTCATGTCAGGCAAGCCGATGTCGAGGATGACAAGGGAAAAGCCGCCGGCGCGGAATTCTTTGAGGCCCCGTTCACCGGAGGCGCAGAGTTTGGCTTCGGCGCCGACTCGCTGGCAAACGGTGGCCAGCGCCCTGGCCAGCGCGCTTTCGTCTTCGATAATCAATACTTTGGTGGTTGTCATAATTCAATACGCACGACGGCGCCGCCGGCAGGTTGGTTGGCCACTGAGAGGCGTCCGCCATGTGCGCGGACGATTCGTTGCGCCACGTTCAGCCCGATGCCCATCCCGCCTTCCTTCTCCGAATAGAGCATCTCCGCCCAGCGCGTCAATGCCGTCGGGGAGAAGCCGGGACCGGTGTCGGCGAAGCTGATCGCCCCGTTCCGGGCGGTGATGGTCAGGTTGCCGCCGTCGGGCATGGCTTGGATGGCGTTAAAAATGATATTATGAAAGACCTGGCTCAAGCGCCGCGGGTCGGCGTCCAAGCGTTGGTCCCGATCCGCGTCCAGGACAATTTTGACACCCGCGTGTTCCGCGGCCGGGGCGGCCAGCCGCACCGATTGGTTGAGAAGATCCGCCATGAGGACAGTCGATTTGCGGGGCGGTTCGGGGCGGGCCAAAAACATCCATTGATTGACAAGGTCTTCGATCCGGGTCGCTTCGTCCACGATGATCCCCGCTCCTTCGGGTTGGGCCTTTTGAAGCAATTGGGCATGCAGGCGAATGGCGGCGATCGGGTTGCGAATCTCGTGGGCCAGCGAAGTGGCCACCCCGCCCAGAAGCGCCAGGCGCTGTGCGCGCAAATAGGGCCGCACAACTGCCCACGCCAGCGCGAACCACAATGCCCAAAACGCCGTCAAGGCCGCCAGCGTGATCGGACGCAACACCAACTCCCGCAACGTCGGCCTTTCGCGGATCAAGGTCAGGTCCTCGTCCGCGTCGATGGGGATTGTGACGGCTTCATGGGCCTTGTCGGGTGTTTCTACCCGCCCAAATCGAACCTCCACTCCCAGCATCTGGCTCAAATCGACGGCCAAGCGCTCCGTACATGCAAGATGTTCGGAATGGATGAAATCGGCATTGGCTCGGGCCAGCGCCACAAACTCTCCGTACGAGAGGCGTTGATAAGCTGTGTCCAGGAGAAAAATCAAACCGACCGTCCCCACGACCACAAAAAGCAGAAACGAGGCGGCGATTTGTACCCAGAGACGTTCGCGCATGGATAGCTTTTATACGCGATAACAGCCGCAAGGAACAAGATTTATTCCTCACTGGCGGGTCCCGAGGGGGATCAATAAATCGTAAAATATTGTAAATAAGCAATTTGTCGACTATCGTGGGTGATGGCATGTGCGTTGCTTAAGGGTTTAGGAATGCAACTGAACCGCGAGTTTGGAACCAAAACCATGCGAGGGCCTTACCCGCCGAATTCGAGGCCAGTAAGTTGCGTTACAGTTCTGATTGGATACGCCTGGACTGACCATCGAGGCGTTTTGGACGGCCGAATCTCAGCGGCCTTCACTTAGGTGGCCGGGGCCATGGCAGATTATGGCGCCCCGGCCGCCTTTTTTTATTTATGAAAAACGTCTTCCTACAACACACGGGCGCCGCGTACCAGCTCAGCTCGTGCGAGGGTATTTACTTGCCGGAAACGACCTGAACATTATGAATAAATCAATTATGCGCATCTTAACCTCGCTTATCATCACATGCATGGCCGTCGGGGCTTCGGCCCAGGAAACATCCGTGACGTTGTCCGTGGACGGCAAGCCGGCGCTGCTTCTCCAGGTCCCGTCGGCGGCCAGGATCACTTCGTCCAACGCTTACGTCAACATTCGGACCACCAAGATGTCCCTGCACGTCTGGGCCGTGCCCAACGCAAGCACCGTCGAAGAGGCGGTGCCGCGCGCGGGTGATTTGATTAAGGGCGAGTTCGTCAAGTTCAAGCCCAGTACGATCACTGACGTGGACATCGCGGGCGCGCCCGCCAAGCACATCATCGGCCCGGGAAACGAGGCCGATGATGGTGATCCGGGCAACGCCGAGGTTGTTCTCTTCGTGGTTGGAGGCCGTGTGTTCGCGGGGTGCGTCCATGGGGAGTTTGACGACGCTTCCCGGGCACGCCCAGCGATGATGGCGGTATTGCAGACGGCGCACGCCCCGCCCTGATTGGGAGTCAAGTCAAAATCCGACGACGTGGTGCGCGTAGGCTTGCCAGACAGACTGGCATGTGGCGGCAAAGTCGCGGGTTTCCGGTTCGGTGGCGGGCGAAGAGAGCACCATCTGGTATTTGACAAGGATGTCCCGGATGCCCGTGCCCAGCATCTTGCTCTCTCCTTCGTACAAATGCGCGGCGTGTTGCAGTCCTGCGGGCGTGCGTTCGAATTGCCCGCTCAGGCGCTCCAGCGTGGGCGCGCGGTCGAAGTTGTAAGCCGCAAACGCCCGCAACTCATCCAACAGCGCCGCCAACGGATCGCTGTCGGCCAGGGTGGCTCGAACCGCCGCGCCCTGGCTGTCGGCGATGACCCGGAGCTTTCGCGCCTCTTCGACTTTGCACAGCCCCACCGTCCGGTAGTTGGTCAGGAGCGGGGTGTTTTTCAAGAAGAGTTCGTTGTGGAAATTGTAGGTGTAGTTTCTGTCAAGAATATGATAGCCCGCCAGCAGCGTTTGCATCGTGGCGGCGTAACTGCACAACGCCTGCCGCACCACCTCCGGCGATTCCGGCGCGGCGGGCGCGAGGGTCGGCGTCGGGATGCGGTGGATGGGATACATCTTGTCTTTTTGGGCCGGGTCCATGAAGGCGCTCGGACTACCTTGATAGGCCCCGGGCCGATACTTGAAGCCAAAATAGACGGACGCCGACAACGCCACTCCCACCACCAGCACGACCAAGGCAAAACGTTCCTTGCGTTCGTGCGTCACGGTCGCGTCCGCAGCTTCGGAAGGCCGTCCGGCCGCGTAAAAAAGCGCCCCCACCGTCAGCGCAATCAACGTCAACACCATCAGCGTGCCGAGGAAGATGTGGGCCACGTAAATTTCAGCCGCAAAGAGCGTCGCCGCCACCAACCCGCATCCCTCGCGGGTCCGTCCCTCGGCCAGAGCCCGCAGGCCGGGCAGCCATGCGGTCAACATCGGGGACACCGGAGCACGGCCCGGCTTGGGCGCCATCAGGTGGCGCGCGGCGAGCACAACAATGGCGACAGGTCCCGCGAAAATCGCGGCCAGCAAGACCTGGCACACCGCGCGCATCGGGTTGATCGTGAGATTGTCGATGACCTGATCACCCTGCGTAATGACAGGGTACAATAACCACGGGAAGACCAGCGGAAGCGATACGAAGAGCCGTCGTCGGCGATACACATGAATCCCGGCGATCAGGATGAACGCCAGCCCCAGGACGCTCCAATATTCACCGCGATCGATCAGGTAGTGCGCCCAAAGATTAGTCTCGGCGATCGCCAGTACCAGGCAAGTCAGGGCCAGCGCCCCGGTGGCAACAATGAGCCAGGCAGGCGGCCTCATGTCGGGCAATCGCGCAAGCCCAATTCATGATGCTGCCTCAGACGGCTGGAGCCGGCAGATTTCATTTGAGACACCGTAGCCCATATTCGTCCCCAGTCAATTCAGGAATGGCCGTTTCCTGGGCCGCCTCAAGGCCCGTTCAGTTGCTCAACGCGGGTGAGCGCACAAACGGGCCTGCATTTGGCCCGTATTAGGAAGTCAACCATAATGCGGCCGGAGAGAGTCTCAGCCGTCTTGAAATTTGTTTACGTGTATTGGTTCAAGCGGTCTTTGAAGTGCGCTGGGGCGCCCTTGACTTAACTGGGATGGTGATGCAATGGTTAGAGTATTGTCACAAGGAACAAAGCCAAGCAACAACCTGGGTTCAATGAAACAATCATCTAAGATTTGTATGCTGCGGCGGGCCGCCGCGCCATTGCTGGCCGCCGCGTTTCTACTGGCCGTTCGATCCGAAGGAGCCGGGCTGTCGGTGGTCAATCTCCATTCGTTCGACGTTTTTCTCAACGGAGCCGTGCCTTACGCAAGTCTGGTGCAAGGCGCCAACGGCCTTTTGTACGGCACGACCTTTGAGGGCGGCATTGACAACGCGGGCGTGGTCTTCGAGGTCGCCAGCAATGGGACCATGAGCGCACTCTATACTTTCACCAACGGAGTGGACGGCGGTTTTCCCGAGGCCGGATTGGTCCTTGCCAACGATGGCAATTTCTACGGCACCACTTACGAGGGCGGCACCAATGGCACCGGCGTTGTGTTCAAGATGACGCCGGCGGGCGGCTTCAGTCCGCTTTACTCCTTCACTGCCATCGACAAGAGCGGGGAAAATCAGGATGGGGCGTATCCTTCGGCCGGATTGATACAGGCCACCGACGGGAATTTGTATGGCGTAACCTCCACAGGCGGGGCCAATGGTTCGGGAACGCTGTTCAAAGTCAGCCTCGGCGGCTCCTTCGGGCTGGTCTATACGTTTTCTGTGGTCGATATTGATGGCTATAATCGCGAGGGATCGGCTCCGCAAGCCGCGTTGGTCCAGAGCACCGACGGCAATTTCTATGGCACCGCTGACGAGGGCGGTTCCAATGGCTTGGGCGCGGTGTTCGAATACGTCGTTTCACAAAGCACCGTCTCGCCGTTGTATTCATTCCTGGGCGCGGGCGATGGCTCCAAGCCACTGGCGGCGTTGGTGCAGGGGAGCGATGGCGATTTTTATGGCACGGCGTCGGAAGGCGGGACCAATGGGTTCGGCTCAGTGTTCAAGATCGCCAGTGGCGGTGCGTTTACGCCGTTGTATTCGTTTGCCAATGGGAGCGATGGAGGCAATCCGGTCGCGTCGCTGGTGCAGGGGGCCAACGGGAATTTTTTCGGCACGTCAACCGGCCCGCAATCCGGGTTCGGCACCGTCTTTGAGATGACGACCAACGGTGCCCTCAGTACGCTCTATACGTTTACCGGCGGGGACGACGGGGCGTATCCGG
>DATKFW010000002.1:0-138368 GCA_035511075.1 Vulcanimicrobiaceae bacterium | reverse complement strand
TTATACGCGGCATTATCCCAATGGTGTCTACAACATTTATGTGCGCGTGGCCAACGGCGGCGGTTCGCCAGGCAGTGGTGGTTTATTTGGATTGGTAACCAGCGGAGTTGGCGGCAGTTCGCAAACAGTTTCCAACATTGGAGGATACAGCCCTCCGAACACCGGTGGATGGCAGAACTGGGTTTGGACGCCCATCAAGGATGCAAGTGGCAATCTTTCCACAATCACTCTTACGACCAACGAGTCTCCGGAGACATTTAGGGTGAACATGCCCAACAGCGGAAACGTGGAACTCTACATGTTGATGCCCAAAGACACGACGTTGCCGACCGTCACCGGTCTTTATCCTAATGGCACTAACTTTTTCGAACGGACGAATCGGTTGACCTTTACCGCAAATTCTTCGAGCGGCATTGCCACCACCAACATCGGTTTGACGGTGAACGGAACGAACGCCTGGTCGCTCTTGACCTTCACCGGGTCGGCGGATAGCTGGTTTGTCAGTTGTCCGTTGCAGAACGATACTCCCTACTCTGTAAGCATAGGTGTTACAAACAATGCCGGAATCACATACGCTATATCGGTTGTTTTTGACACCTTTTCGTCAACTTACTATACGTGGGAGTCGGCTGACTTTGACTATACCTCCTTCAATGGTGTCCCCGGACAATACTTTGATAACCCACAGATTGATAAATATAACCAGCTGGGTGCCACGCCAGGAATCGACGAAAACGAGGTTACTGGCGGCGCTAGTCTGGGGAATGACCTGTATCGCACGGATGACACCAACAACGTTCCCTCGGCTCTTTTTGCAGACCTGATAATAGACACACAGCCTCAGGGTGATTTGCCCAGGGCTCAGTTCGGGACCAACGCCACTTGGTTGCTCCAGTATTTCGGATACGGTGACTTTGCCAACTATACGCGGCACTACCCGGCTGGATCGTACAATGTGTGGGGACGGTTCAAGAATGGTTGCCCTACCGCCACTCAGGAAACCCTTTGGCAGGTCACCGGCGGATGGGGTACCGCTGATCAGCAGACCAACTTTCTCGGCGCGTGGACGCTGCCCTCGGAAGGTTGGGGCCCTTGGTATTGGGCGGAATTGACGACGACGAACGCCACTCCGGAGCCAGTCACCGTCACGCTCAATGGCAATACGAACACGTTGGTAATTGGAAGCAGCCTTTTGAATGACGGGAATAACTGCAATGTGGGATTCTTGATGCTGGTTCCGACGGGAACGGCACTCAATCTAACTGCGTCGTATAGCGCCGGGAATATCACGATCTCGTTCCCGACTGTGGTCGGACAGAGCTATCAGGTGGTATCCAAGAGTACTCTGAACGCCGCCGCGTGGGTCGCCGTTCCTGGGAGTCCTCCTGTGAGCGGAAACGGCTCAGTTGAGTCCGTCCAATACGCGATACCAGCGACCCCAGGTGCAGTCTTCTATGCCGTTGAAGTTGTTCAATGATACTTGACAGAGTGTTAGTTTCACGATGCTGAAACGTGGATAGCCAGCGGCTGGTTAAGACCGGCCGCTGGCGTCACGTTTGCGAAAGCGGAGGTTTTTGTACTTGTGCCAGTGCCCGTCCGCCATATCAGAGCGACTGCGCCCAGCTCCATTGTTGGCACGATTCGGCGTTCCATCCGGCGAGAGGAGCCGGCACGTCCGAGTACGTGTGGCTGGCGATTCACGCGACGGCCCCTCTAGGATCGACCGGCTGAATTATTGCCTTTCCGTAATGTTTCGAACGCGGTAGGAATTCAACGAGCTTCGCGCGATTGATATGAACATGGCCGCACTAAGAGCCTGCAGGAAGACGGTTTGCTTCGTCCTGGGATTGGCGGTCTGTGCGATCACCACATCCCATGCCGGTCCCGCAAAGATTGTTCGGGAGTATGCCTTGACTTCAGCCAATGATTTCCCCCAGCGCGACCCGCAAGCTTGGACGCTTCTGGCTTCCAACGACAAAGGCCAGACTTGGGTGACGCTGGATAGGCGCAAGGGCGAGGTGTTTGTCGAACGCCACCAGCGGCTTGTGTTCGCTATTTCCAACACTCTGGCCTATGAAACCTATCGGTTACAAATTGACCGTGTCCGGGACCCTGCTGCGGCAGACGCAGTCCAATTGGCGGAAATCGAGTTGATGGGGTCGTCGGATTTGGATGCAAGCCCTACGCCCCTGTTCTGCGACATCATCACCGCCCAGGGAGAGAATCCCAAGATGGAAACTGTTTACCAGGCTTTTGATGGTCAGGTGGAAACCAAATGGCTCGACTCCGCCAGCCAATTCCCCGACCGGCGCTCGTCGTGGGTTCAGTGGCAATACGTCGACCACTCCGGCCTGGTCATTACCAACGCGGTTCAATTGCGCGAATTGCGCTCGCACGCAAACGAGGGTTACCCCGTGCGAATCGAAGCCGTAGTGGCGGGGCCGGTTCGGGAGACCGGCAGGCTGTGCCTGATGGATGCCACTGGAGCCATTGAGATTACTGCCCCCGACGGGGAGATTGAGGTCTTGCCCGGCCAGCGCGTGCTCTTGGAAGGAACCAGCCAATGGAAGTCCAATCAGGTCCAAGTTCAGCAGCCCAGGCTGCAACGCCTCGGCCCAGCCGCCCCGGCCAAGCCCGCGTGGATCGAGCTTGGGCAACAGGTTCCGCTTTCGGCGGATTTCCAATGGGTCGAGACCGAGGGCCAGGTGCAATTCTTGACAGAATCGGAAGGACATCTGGAGTTTGAGGTGGCCAATAATGGCCGGTCTCTCCCTGTCTCAGTCCTGCATTTGGATCACGCCCATAGGCCTCCCCCCTCAGGCGTGCGCGTGCGCCTGAACGGTCTTTGTGGAGTCGCGTTCGATGGGAACGGAAATCGCATAGCGGCCAGGTTGTGGATTCCCAGCTTGGACAGTGTTTCCGTCGTCGATCAAACCAGCGCGGCGGCCAATAGTGTGGAGAGCAGTACGCAGCAGACCACTCAAATCAGAAATGAATCGCTACTGACGAAGATCGACCAGGTTCGCAATCTGCCCCGGTCCAGACTCGCCCGCATTCACCAAATTGGCAGTCTGACCCTGGACAATGCCACCACTCTCACTCGAGTGAAGCTGTGTGGCGTCGTGACTATGCCCGGCGGCAATTGCATACAAGACGGCACCGGCGGAATTGAGCTCTGGTTCAACTCCCAGCTTAAGCAAAGCCCTCCGGCCCTTGGCGAGTATGTGGAAGTCAAAGGGATTGCCATTCAGGCCCCAGGACATGGAGTTGCGGCTTACGGACCGGTCGTTTTGGTTGACAACGTGCGCGTCCTGGGCAACGGAGAATTGCCAGACCCACTGCGTCCGTCCTGGGGGCTGTTGGCCAGCGGCCAAACGGATGCCCAATGGGTTGAACTTGACGCCATTGTGCGGGCGACCGACGGCTCCCATTTGCTCCTGGCCTCCGAAAGCGGACAGTTAATGGCCACAATCATTTCCGCCCCGGTCCCTACGGTAAGGCTATTGGTGGATGCCACCATTCGCGTGCGCGGAGTGAGTCTCGCCGCGACTGACGAACGCGGCCAGTTGCAAGGCGTGCAATTGGTCGTCCCTTCCATGCTCTTTGTTGAAGTGCGCCAGGCTCCTCCTGACAGCCGTTCTTTGCCCCTTAGCAAGATCGACGATCTTCGGCAAGTCCGGGGCCCGAAGGAGTGGATCCACCGCGTCAAAGTGAAGGGAGTTTTAACGTGTGTCGGCAACAATAACTATTATGTCCAGGATGATTCCGGCAGCGCCATGGCCATAGGGAAACAAGACGTGACTCTGAGCTTGCCTGCCGGCGGATGGTGGGCTTTCTGGCAGAATCCCAAGACCACCGGACATCCGCCGTCGGACCAGGTCTGTATAGTGGGCGATCAGGTTGAAGTGGTGGGATTCCCCGATATCCATGATTATGCCCCGGTCTTGACCGAGGCCATCCTGCGTAAGATAGGCTCGTCTTCTGCAGTCACGCCCGCGAAAGCGACAGCGACTGAACTGGTTAACGGCAGGCTGGATTCTACTCTAGTCGTAGTGGATGGGCTGGTCCTGGGGAGTGAAACCTTCGGCAACCTTTTTGTGTTGCAAGTCCGCTCTGGCGACAAGGTTTTTCAGGCCTTCCTGCCTCTCAGAGGCAAGGAGGCGCTTAGAATCCCTTCCGGCAGCCGGGTCAGCATCACAGGCGTCTGTCAAATGGAGCCGGCCGCCCACGGTGAGTTGGGCAAGAGCCCCGCCGCTTTCTCCCTCCTGCTCCGTGATGCCTCCGACGTTTTTTTGTTGGACCGTCCTCCTTGGCTTACTGCGCGCCAGGCGTTGCTGGCAGCGGGAGGCTTGGTCGTGATCCTGCTCGGCGCGTTCGTTTGGATTCGTTTGCTACACCGGCAAGTGGAAGTCCGCACCAAGGAGCTTCGCCGCGAAATCGAAGAACACGAAAAAACCGAGGAGCTTTTGGCACATGAAACCCGTCTTCTCCAGCGCGAAATCGAGGAGCACGAAAAGACCGAATCCAACCTCGCCGAAAAGTCCGACTTGCTGAAGGAGGAAATCCTGGAGCGTAAAGCCATTTATCTTGAGTTGGAGGAAAAGAAACTCTTGCTCGAACGCGAAATCGAGGAACGCAGGCGCATCCAGATGGAAGTCGAAAAAATTCACAAAGAAATGCTCACCACCTCGCGCATGGCTGGCATGGCCGATGTCGCCACAAACGTTCTCCACAATGTCGGCAATGTATTGAACGGCGTAAATGTCCTGGCTGCCTCCATCGCCAAACATGTTCAAAAATCCAAAGTGTCCGCCGTGACCCGCTTGGCCGGGTTGCTGGCCGAGCACAAGGCGGACCTGGGCCATTTCATGACCGAGGATGAAAATGGCCGGCATGTTCCCAGTCATCTTGATCGCCTTGGTGCCCACCTGTTGGACGAGCATTACAAATTACTTGAAAGGGTCAAGTTGCTCACAGAAAGCGTCCAGCACATCAAGGAAATTGTCGCCACACAGCAAAACTATGCCAAGGTCTCCGGCGTTTGGGAAACAGTACGGCTGCCGGAAATCGTCGAGGACGCCCTGCGCATGTGCTGCGAGGCCCTTGCCCGCCATGACATTAAAGTGACTCGTGATTACCATGAAGTGCCGCCGGCGACGCTCGACCGGCACAAAGTGTTGCAAATCCTATTCAATCTGCTCGATAACGCAAAATTAGCCTGCACTGGCCGTAATGACGTGGAGCCTCAGATAACGATTCGCATTCGGCGCCAGTACGACGAGCGTATCTCCATCGAAGTGGCCGACAACGGGATCGGCATTGCGCCGGAAAATATGGCCCACATTTTCACCCAAGGCTTTTCCACCCGAAAGGATGGTCATGGTTTTGGTTTGCACAGCAGCTTGCTGGCCGCGCAGGACATGGGCGGCTCTCTCACCGTCCAGAGCGACGGCCCGGGCCACGGCGCGGCTTTTGTGCTGGAGATCCCCTTACTGGTGAAAGAGACTGTTGTTTGAACCCAACAAGAATCCTATATTCCGGCTATAAACACCATCGTGACAACGTCCCTGCGCAACAAAGTTCCTGCTGGACTTAAGTAAACACCGCGTTGCCCATGCACAAAATGGCAATCAATCTTAACAGACCCTTCGTACAGGAGCCAAGCGCCTCTCGCAGGTGCATCCCCACTTTAGGGGATGGCGCCCATGCGCGATTGTGGCAGAATTACAGACACTAGTCCCAACACATGAAGTTAGTAAACCACAAAGGCAGCGGTTTCACGCTGATCGAACTTCTGGTCGTGATTGCGATCATTGCCATTTTGGCCGCCATGCTTTTGCCTGCCCTGTCCTCTGCAAAAGAGCAGGCTCAGGGCGCCAAATGCGAAAGTAATTTAAAGCAACTTGGGTTGGGCTGGGCGATGTACGCCGGTGATTCTTTGCTGCTCCCGTCCTCCGATGGGGCCAATGATCCCAGCTCCGTGAGTGCGTCGGGCAATTACTCTGAGGATGGCGGTTGGTGCTTCGGGCGAATGGACTTGGCCCCCTCTTGGACCGATCCGGTTGGGACCATTTTAATCAAAGCTTCTCCGATGACCCCCTACGTCGCCAGTACACTCGTTTATAAATGTCCGGCCGACGTCTCCACCGCTACCAACACGGTTTATCCCTATGGAGGGAAGGGGGAACCGCGGGTTCGCAGTGTGTCGATGAACGCGTGGCTGGGGCCAGTCGGTTTTGGGCCTGAGAACGGCGGGGACCCAACGATGGAAACGGCATTCAAGAAACTCTCCACCGTTTTTAAACCGGCCGACACCATCCTTCTTTTGGATGAGAATCCAGCAACGATAAACGATGCGTTCTGGCTCAATTATTCAGGGGAGGACCAAAAAGTTTGGATCGATATCCCGGCTACCTATCACGTCAATGCCAACGGAATCGTGTGGGTCGACGGGCACGCGGAAATCCACCGTTGGCACGACATGGCAATTCTGAAGCATTTTCCGTTTGTCTCCGGCGACCAGCCAAGTGACATTTCGCCGGAGGATGGCGGGTTGGACTTGAGATGGGTGCAGCAACATATCACCTATGGGCCGACAGGTAAATAGCATTTGGGCATCACGTTCTGAGCCGTAACTATGGAGTAGAAATTCTTCCCGGCGAAGACTGGGAGGAGCGGCGCGGCGAATGTTGTGACGACGAGGAAGCCAATTTTTCTCAGTGTAGAACGCATTGGCGGTTATATCAGATGGCGACACTCCAAAGAACATCCCCGAAATTAAGGACGGCATCAATGATTCATACTTCAAGATTGCCATAAACGGCCAGAATGATAAGAATCAAGGCATTATGACCCAGGCGGCGTTCAGAACCTCCGTTGTGCTGTCTCTTCTGGGTGTATTGGGTCAGGCAGCAATTTCGATATGCGGCGCGCAAGACGCAAACGCGCCGGCAATTCGAGGAGTGATGGTGGATAATCGACCTTTACCATGGCAGCCCGGAAGGGAATTGAGCCTGGGCACATTTCCAAGAAATATCGTGTTCAGTTTTGGGCCCGAGAACGACTCAAGCAACAAGGTCATTCGCCTCCGCACCAAACTGGAGGGATTCGACAAGGAATGGCAGGATGGGGCCGGCGAGATGTTTGTCACCATCCGTTTTTACAATGCGTCAGGAGACCTGGTGGCGCAGAAAGTGTTCACGGCGCGCGGAGAGAGCGCGGGTTGGAATGGCACGTTGGAGACCTCCACGTTCTCCCATCGGCGCGAGACATTTTCCGCCCCCCTGGATGCATCGCGATTGTGGGTGATCGTGTCCTCGGCGGGCGGACCGACCACGTTGGGCGTTTACATAGTGAACAATTTGATTGTATCCAGGCTCTCGACAAGCAACGGCCCCCCTGAAGTATTGCTCCGCTCCCCATCGCCCCAGGAAATGGCGAAGATTACTTCGCCCAATCAAGCGCCGGATAATTGGGCGCGTGACGGCACGCGGCCCAGCATGGCGAAGGTTCTTGAAATTGGCGAGAATCCTGGCGCCAGGGTGCTCGCGGTGGTGGACGATGATCCAATGAGCCATGCGGAATGGCACAACAAACGGGAGATCGCGGCGGCTGTAGCTCCGAACGACAATCTGTTGGTCGAATGGAACGAAATGTACAGCATCGGCGACAACGGCCATCGAGCCGACTGGTATGGGAATCTTCCGTCCGGCGCGTATAAGTTTCGTGTGGCTGAAGTGTCCGTGTTAGGGAAGCCAACCGGCCTCGAAGCCTCGTTGTCCGTTCGAGTGCCTCTGCCCTATTGGCAAGAGGCCTGGTTTTGGGGGCTGCTTGCGGTTTTGCTTGTGGCTACTTCGGCACTGAGCGTTCGCTATCTTGCCTGGCACAAAATGCGGCTGGAGATGAGCCACCTCGAACAGCAGAGGGCGCTTGAGCTGGAGCGATTGCGGATTGCCCAGGACATTCACGACGACCTTGGCGCACGGGTGACGGAAATCTCGTTGCTAAGCGGGATGGCTGAGAATAACACCGGGTTTTCAGAACATGCGCGGGCGGAGTTCTACCGCATCACTCTCAAATCCCGGGAACTCATCACTGCCCTGTACGAAACGGTCTGGGCGGTGAATCCCGAGAATGACAATCTCGAGGCGATCGGAAACTACCTGCGCCAGAGAATCAATAACCAATGCACTCAGGCGCAATTGAGTTGCCGCCTGCACATTTCGCAATTGCCGCGCAATATCGAAATTTCCAGTCGCATTCGCCACAATATCAGCATGGCGGCAAGGGAGGCCATGCACAATGTGATCAAACATGCCGGGGCGTCGAAAGTGAAGGTTCACATTTCCTTTGCCGAAATGTTGCTGACCGTGTCCATCCAGGACGATGGTTGCGGCTTCGTTACCACTGCCAATTCCACGGGGAATGGATTGGTCAACATGAAGCGGCGCCTGGAGGATATTGGCGGCACCTGCCTCATCGAGAGTTCTCCGGCAACCGGCACGACGGTCCAGTTTCGCTTGCGGGTGCGCCCAGCGGATGAAGATTCGCGTTGGAACCAATCCTCAGACCGGGCTGCGGCGTCCGGGTAAAGTCAGGTCACGAATGCAAAATTAGCTATGATAAAAACAGTAGTAGTAGTGGAGGACGACAAAGGGTTGCGAGAGCAGCTTGTCGCGATCCTGCGCAGCGCGCCGGACCTGAAATGCATTGGAGCTTTCGCGAGGGGGGAGGAAGCGCTCGCGAAAATCCCCGCTCAGAATCCAGATGTGGTTCTAATGGACATCGGGCTTCCGGGCATGTCCGGCATCGACTGCGTTGCCCAACTTAAAAAGCTGAATCCAGCGCCCCAGATCATCATGGTGACGGTCTATGAGGACTCGGACCGTATCTTCCGGGCATTGAAGGCTGGAGCAAATGGCTACCTTGTCAAGTCCAGTCCGCCAGATGAACTCCTGGACGCGGTGCGCGATGTTGACTCCGGTGGCGCTCCAATGTCGAGCCATATTGCGTGCAAGGTCGTTGAGCACTTCCATGTCCAAAAACCGGATGGCCATGAAAAGAACTCCATCTCGCAGCGCGAGCGGCAAGTATTGGAATTGTTGGCTTTGGGGTTTATTTACAAGGAAATTGGGGATCAATTGGGAATCGGCGTGGAAACAATTCGTTCACACGTCAAGAATATTTGCCAGAAAATGCATGTGCGCAATCGAGTGGAAGCCGTCGCCAAACACCAAGCCCATGGCGGCCGCTGAAAGCCTCGGCGCTGCAATTCGCGCGCGAAACCTCAGTTAGGCCGACTCACTCCTTGAACGGATCTTTGGTCTGACCCTCGGGCCCGTAGGTGACATGCGATTCCAGCCAGAACAGGTCCCTCCCACCGTCCGCCGGGGCAACCCCTGTAGGACTGTCGTACATCTCGATCTTGAAGTTTAGAATAGTCGCATCGTGCCACAGGTGGATTTCCGCATGTCCATCGCACCACGACATGCCGTTGGCTCCAGCATGATACGTCGCTGGAATATCCGTCCAAGTGGTGGAGTCCGGCCAACACTCAAAATTACAGTCGTTTATCGTAGCGGGATTTTCATCAATAGTAAGCATTGTATCGGCCGGTCTTATAATATCGATCACTTTGGCAAACGCGGTTGCCGGCAGGCCAGCCGGATCCATAATAGTCTCGCCATTTTCCCAGTCTCCCACCCAGGCGTTCATATCCATGCTCCGAACTCGATTTGTCCCCGCCCCTCCAAATGGATAAACCTTAGCACCCTTCATCGTGGAAACATCGGCGGGACACCGATAAACCAGCGTGCTGTTGACGTAAGGATACATCGCGGAATGCGCAATGAGCTCTGAGCCCACCGGATCGATCGCGGAAGGCGGCTCGTCCATGCGGCCAACGCACCAGCCATCACCATAATTGCCGGTATTCTGCACGTTAACGATGCCCGAGTTGCCAGTACTGGATGGAAGTCTCTGATTATCACCATTGTACATCGTCCACCCCAAGGCAAGTTGTTTTTCGTTGCTCTCACATTGGGTGCCTTGGGCTTGCTCCTTTGCCCGGCTTAACGCAGGCAAAAGCATGGCGGCTAAGATGGCAATGATCGCAATCACGACCAATAGTTCAATCAGCGTGAAACCGCTTCCTCTGTGATTGGTGGTGCGCCGGACTGTTGTTTTCGCAGGCAAGTCCCTTTCCGAGCCGGTCCCGAGGCCACGGCGCTCAACGTTCGCCGCCTGGTTTTTCATATTCTCGGTTTGGTCAGTAATTCGCATTGAAAGTTAGTTCAAAGTATGGTTCGCATTCCGTGCTGCGGCGGACAGTCCAACCGCGCAGAATCGACATTTGCTTAGCCACTAAAATGCCATCCTATTCGACCCATCACAATCCCCGAAAACGGGGATAATCCCGCCGAACTTGTCAGCGAAGAATCCGAATGATTTTTCACGTTTGCCTCCTGGTGCTGTGCATCACGAGTAGCTTTACTAATAGTCAGTGCCCTGTCGGATTCTTTCACAAGCGTTGACCCGGAAAGCGGGTTTGACCTGCGGACGACCGCAAGATTAAATGACGGCGAACAAGAATGACCAGCGGCACCAGAATCAAAAAGAGCTGCAGGTTTTTCATTGTCTTGGCTGGAGTGATCGTATCGTTCGCTCTTTCGGCCGCTGAGAATGTTGAACCGCAAGCTCCCAAGTACATACCCGAGTTAAATATTCCGTACTGCAGCGTGGCCGGCAAGGAATTGGCTCTAAACGCTTTTTTGCCCGGGAATGCCACCGGGCCTGTGCCGGCGATCGTGGAAATCCACGGCGGTTGGTGGTACGGGGGAAATGCTGCTTCTGCGGTCCGCGAGGTCGGCGGTTGCAACATATTCGTTCGCCGAGGAATCGCGATTTTCTCCATTCAGTATCGTTTGGGCAAAGAGGGGGGCTTCCCCGAAAACATTCGCGACTGTCGCAATGCGATCCGGTTCATCCGCCTCAACGCCCGGCGCTTTAATATTGATCCCGATCGAATCGATGTTACGGGCGGTTCGGCCGGCGGACACTTAAGTCTCATGGTGGCCATGGTCCCAGAGGATTTCGAGGATGGCGGTCCGACGCCCGGCCTTGAGGGTGTGAGCGCCCGGGTTTCCGGCTGCTTCAGCTACATTCCACCGACAGATTTCGTCAGGTTTTGGAGTCAGGGACCCGACGATGCGATCACCAACTTGGAGGGAAAAGTGACATTCCGCGGGCCCGACGAGAAAATACCCTATGATTCGCGTCCGCGCTTGCGTGTTCTTTTTCATGAATTGACTCCCGACACGCCAGAGCACCAGGCACTCTATACGCGGATGTGCCCGATAGGCCATGTGCGCAAAGACGTCCCGCCGCTGTTGATTTGCGATGGAGAGAAGGATCCCATTGTTCCCGGCCTCCACGGCGAGGCCCTTTACCAGAAGCTCCGCTCTGTCGGCGCGGACGCGACTTATTGGATGACGACCAATGGCGGCCACGCATTCCCTGGCGGCCCTGGTTTTGAATCCGTGTTGGATAAGTTTATCGGACGCACGCTACGGCTTGATTAGGTGGGGGAGGACCCATTGCCTGTTGCCTTAGACTGCGGCTCCCCGCTTTCGGGGATTGCGCGGGAAGATTGATTTTTTATAGGCTTGTAAGAGTTTCGTGAAGCTTTACAAAAGTGTGGATTTAACCAAGGGAATCCGCCCTTGGCCCCTCAGGCAGAGCACAAGAACTGGCGGCAAATGAAAAGGAACCATAAAATCCCATCATTAACTTTCCTGGCGTCACTCGCGGCGGGTTTGGCCACTGCCAGCTTGGTCGTATACGGCAACGCGGCCCAAGCCCAGCCAAGCATCTCGGACGTCATGCTGCCAAATGCCCCCAACCAACAAAATGGGTTCGCTGTTGGTCAGGTTCAGTTTCAAGGCGCAGCCCCGAACCCCAACCAGTTGACCTTTCAAGCCACTTCCGCGACAGGCGTCACAGCTCTTATCGTAAATTTAACCGGCACCACATTACAAGGAGGGGTCAGTTCAACCTTTCTGACACTCACATATGGGTTGTCGGTCAGCGGCCCTAGTACGAATGAAAGCGTGCTCGTGCCGCTGGAAAACGACACCCTGTATACGGCTGTGATTACGGCGACCGACGCCGGCGGCTCTGTCAGCCTTCCTTCCGTGAAGTTTGACACGATCAATCCCGATTATTACACCTTTGAAGCGGAGGATTTCGATTACCAAGACGGACAGTACTATGATAGCACGCCGCCAACGTTTACGGCGCTCGACGAGTATTACTCCTTGGTCGCCGTCAGCAATATCGATTGCTACCATCCGAGTAACGGAGGAAACGATGCCTACCGCCCTAATCCATTGGAAACTGAGAATGCGGGCGACACTCCAAGGAGCCAATATCTTTCCGCATCTGCCACGGATTTCGACGTGGGCTTTAATAATGGGGGTGACTGGGGTAATTATACGAGGCATTATCCGGCGGGTGTTTATAATATCTACCTGCGGGGTTCCGACGGCGCCAACAGCTCTCAGGCCAATGCGTGTCAAATTGGTGTGTTGACTTCTGGGTTGGGCACCAAAGACCAGGCAGTAAAATACATGGGCGACTTTTCAGTGCCTGGTCTCGGATGGCAAATCTACTCCTTCTGTCCGGCTATCAATTTTAGTGGCCACATTCTTGCCTGGGGAGCTGCTGGCGACCAGGAAACTCTGAGATTCTCGGTCGTTAATGGCAATTGCAACGAGAATTTTTACCTGCTGGTGCCGGCGGCTCCGAGCGTCACGCCCAACAACACCAATGTCACCCAGGGAGGCACAGTCACACTCGGCTTTTACCCCAGTGCGGTGAACACAACTACTATTCAATGGCAAACCGACAATGGCACCGGCGGCATCACATGGAGCAACGTTCCTTCCACTGCCACAACTTACGCCGTGCCCGCTAATTTGCCGGCGGGGCCGATCGAATATCAAGCGGTATTGACCTTGGACAGCGACGTAAGCGTCACTAGTGCGCCAGTCGCGCTGAACATAATGGCGCCAACCAAGCCAGTGGTGGAGCTAAATACCTATCCTTCTTCGGCTACGGCGGAGGTCGGCACGGCCACCACATTTTATGCCTCGTTCACCGGCACCCTGCCGATCAGTTATCAGTGGTTGGTCAGCAGTAATTCAGGACTTACCTTCACCAACATTGCTGGAAAAACCAACACGACACTGACTGTGCTCAACTTCTCTGCATTCACCAATGAATATGAACTGGAGGCCAGCAATTCGATCGGCGTGACCTACAGCACGCCAGCGACTCTGACGACGACTCCTGCTCCGCCACGACCGCAACTGCAGATCGCCGGCGACCTGGTGGCGGAGTTGCGATCGGCTGACCTCGCTGTCCGCGCGACAACTTGGACCAACCGGTCAACATCCGCAGCCAGCGTGGGCAACTTTAAGAGCTCCCCCGTCATTGATCTCGCTGTGTCGAACAATGCAATTAACCCCGGCGCGCCGCTTTGGGGCGCGTACGCCGTCAATGCCTTGTATGTGGGCGGTGACGCGAGCCGGGCGTTGTTTTCGGCGGATCTCACCCCGGCGGAGATCAATACAAACGGCCCCGTCACGATGGAGGCGTGGGTCTACGCCACCAGCATCCCCGGTGCACAAGTCCAGTTGAGCTATGGAATTGGAGGAGGTGTACCGGCGCCGGCAGAAGAAAGAGAATTCGGATACGGCACGAATCCTTATGCCGGCTTTACGGCCGACGAGGGCGGTGCGGATACGGCTTGGTTAACCACACCCACGGTTGGGTGGCATTATCTGGCTGTCACTTATGACGGCACGAACCTGGACCTTTATCAGGATGGCGTGACGAATGGCCAAACCGCCCCGGTCAATGGTGGTCTTGACACTTTTCAGACCTACCTGGAGGTCGGACAGGCCAACGGCACTAACGACACTGGTGGAGGCAATATATTTGACGGTTACATCGCGGCGGTCCGGGTGATGAGCGGCGTACTGACGCCGGCCCAGGTTTTGAACAATTACAATGCGGGACTCTTGGCAGTCGTATCAACAACCCCGGTCCTGCAGGCCACTTTCGGTAGCGGCCAAACGGTCACATTGACTTGGCCGTCCGGCGTCTTGGTGCAAGCCACTTCCCTTGGCGGCCCGTGGACGCCAGTCCCAGGCGCCGTGTCGCCTGCCCAGGTAACATCACCGCCTCCCAATGTGCCGACCATGTTCTACGCGGTGAAGAACTAATTTACAGAG
The DNA here is from genome assembly GCA_035511075.1 of Vulcanimicrobiaceae bacterium. GTDB lineage: Bacteria > Verrucomicrobiota > Verrucomicrobiia > Limisphaerales > Palsa-1400 > DATAUD01. The sequence goes on along the minus strand of DATKFW010000002.1, from coordinate 124,074 downwards.
GCGGAAACTTTCGCGGCCGGTTCTGAGCGCCGCGAAGTGATTTCAACGCCGCTAGCATCATTGTTTTCGCGTCCATCACATTACCACTGAGTATCCTTAACCCATCCCGGCCGGAAGCGCCGCCCCATTTCTTGCGAAAATCCTGTCGGATTTTGCCCGGGCCAAAAAACGGCATGGTCTTTTCCGGCGTTTCATTCAAAAGTATTCCCCGACATGACTCTGGGCGAATATACCCTGTCCGCGGTCAGCTCGATATTTGTGATCCTGGACCCGATTGCGATGGTGCCGGCATTCATCGCCATGACGCCGAACGACACCCCGCAGGAAAAATTGCGAATGGCGCGTCTGGCTTGCTGGGTGGCAGCGGGTGTGCTCTTGCTTTTCGCCGCGGCTGGAAACGAAATTTTCAAGCTGATGGGTATTACACTGCCTGCGTTTCAGTTGGCGGGCAGTATCCTTATATTGCGAATCGCCCTGGACATGCTTTATGCCCGGCGCTCGCCGGCGCGGGAGACCGACGAGGAAGTCGCCGCGGGCGCGGCCAAGGACGACATCGCCATCACGCCGCTGGGCGTGCCGATGCTTGCCGGGCCGGGCGCCATCTCGACGGTTTTGATTTTGCTCGCCCAAGCCAAGGGGATCAGTCAGGTCGTCGTCCTGCTTGCCGCCATCCCATTCGTGTGTTTCATAAGTTACTGGGTCTTCTGGGCGGCAGTGCATGGGACAAATTACCTCAAGCCCCTGGCGCTCAAGCTGGCCACCCGTTTGTTCGGCCTGCTCCTGGCCGCGATGGCTGTGCAATTCATATTCAACGCGTTGGAGCAAACGCCTTTTTTCAAAAAGTAATGATGAAACCTCGGTCTTCAGGCATGCGGTCAATGGGGCCGATGCGCGGGGAAAATCGAGCGTTTTCCGTAAGCGATTGGCGCCAAATCATTTGTCCCCTTGACTCTTTCCGGGAAAGAGGCACATTAGCAGGCTCGACAGATGGATCATATTCGTAATATTGCAATTATCGCCCACGTTGATCATGGCAAGACCACCCTTGTGGATTGCCTGCTCAAACAGTCGGGAACGTTTCGCGCCAACCAAGCCATTTCCTCCGAGGAACGCATCATGGATTCCATGGACCTCGAACGGGAAAAGGGCATCACCATCCGCGCCAAGAACGCGGCCTTCAAATACAAGGATTATCACATCAACATCGTCGACACTCCCGGCCATGCGGATTTCGGCGGGGAAGTCGAGCGCATCATGAATATGATCGACGGCGTGCTGCTGGTGGTCGATGCCACCGACGGCCCGCAGGCGCAGACTCGCTTCGTTCTGCGCAAGGCGTTGGAAGCCGGCGCCAAACCGATCGTCGTGATCAATAAAATCGACCGCGAAAACGCCAACCCGCACAGGGTGCTCGACGAGGTGTTCGATCTTTTTGTCTCCCTGCACGCCACGGATGAACAGTTGGATTTCCCGACCGTTTATACTAGCGCCAAGGAAGGCTACGCCAAGCTCGACATCAAAGAGCCGGCCACAGACATGTCCGTGCTCTTTGACGCGATCGTCAAACATATCCCGGCCCCGCGCGCGCATGCCGGAGTGGAATTCAAAATGCTCGTCGCCAATCTCGATTACTCGGATTACCTGGGACGTATTGCATTCGGAAAGATTTACAGCGGCAAGGTAAAGATCGGCGATGCGGCGGCCTGCCTTCATGGCGACGGCAGAAAGACCGAGGGCAAAATCACCGCCATTTTCCATTTTGAGGGCCTCAAACGGATCGAAATTACCGAGGCGCACGCCGGAGACGTCGTGGGAGTGGCGGGCTTTGAGGACGTGTTCATCGGCGAAACCATCACGGACAATGTCACGCGGCAGCCCTTGCCCTTTGTGCCGATTGACCCGCCGACCATCCAGATGCAATTTGCCGTAAATGACGGCCCGCTGGCCGGATTGGATGGCAAATTGGTCACGGCGCGGCATATCTGGGAACGGTTGACCAAGGAAATCCGCACCAATGTCGCCCTCCGCATTGCGCAGACCGATGCGCCGAACATTTTCAACGTCGCCGGCCGTGGCGAGATGCAAATCGCCATCTTGGTGGAGCAAATGCGTCGCGAAGGCCATGAGGTGCTGGTTTCGCGCCCTGAAGTCATTTACCAGAAGGATCAGGAGGGCCGGCTGCTTGAGCCAATCGAAAAGCTCTTCCTGGAAATTCCCAAGGAATCGATGGGCGCCGTGATGGAGAACCTTTCCGGCCGCAAGGCGGAAATCGTCAACATGGACCATCATGGCAACGAGGTGACCATTGAGGCGCTGATTCCGATGCGCGGGTTGATTGGATTCGAGACGGACATGGTTAACATGACGCGTGGCCTGGGTGTGATGAGCCATTTGTTCCATGAATACGGGCCGGACCGCGGGGAGATTTCCGCCCGCAAAAACGGCTCGCTTGTGAGCATGGAAGATGGCGAGGCGATGGCCTACGCCCTCAACATGGTGCAGGAACGCGGCCGGCTGATGGTCGAACCCGGCGAAAAGATTTACAAAGGGATGATCGTCGGAGAGAACGCGCGCGAGAACGACATCCCGGTCAATCCGTGCAAAGCTAAGCGATTGACCAACATGCGTTCCCAGGGCGACGGCAAAGGCATCCAACTGGACCCGCCGTTTAAAATGTCGCTGGAGCGTGCGCTGGAGTACATCGGGCCGGACGAGTACGTTGAAGCGACGCCGAAACACCTGCGCTTGCGCAAGAAAATTCTGGATGAGAACCAGCGCAAGCGCGCGGCTCAATCCCGCGCGCCAAAACCGGTGCTGGTCTAGTCAGCGCAAAATTGCTTTGGCTTTCCGGATCCAGAAGCGGTCGCGCTTGCGCTGGAAGGCCGGCGCTTGGCGGTCGTCATGGATGGCTCCGTTGAGTTCCGCCTCTGCCAATGCCCGCTGGTTGTTGCCCATGTACAACTGGCCTAATTGCACGTGGGCGCGGGCGTAGCTGTGGTCTTTGAGCACTTCCTTCCATACGGTAATCGCCGCGTCCACGTTGCCCAGCAATTGCAGCGCCTCCGCATACGCCATCAGCGAATAACCGTAGTCGTGTTTGGGATTTTCGATGCAGACCTTGTAAAGAATGGGAGAGGCTTCATCGACTTTCTTTTGACGGAGCAGGCATTGTCCCAGATGCGCGCGCGCATCGATGTCATCCGGGTCGCGGGCCAGGGACGCGCGATAATTCTCCTCGGCTTTGGCGAGGTTCCCTTTTTGGAAGTAAATGTCGCCCAATTCAAGATAATGATGGGGTTTGTCGAGGTTATGAATCAACGTTTCCAGTTCCTTGATGCGGTGCCGGCTTCCGGCGCCCGGCAACTCGAAACCCTGCGTTATCGAGGTCGCCGCCCGATAGACCATGAAGAAGTACCAAAGCGCCGTGAAACCGGGGAAAACCCAAATGAGAACCGCCCAAAGCCATTCCTCGCGCCGGACAGCGTCAACAAACATCCAGAGTTGAAGGAGAAAGACCAACCCAAGCAAAGGGTTTCGGACCATCGCGTTCAAATAGTGCAATATATAATTCATCCACCCGGGCAGGTAATATCAGAAACGCCCCGAAGCGTCTTGTGAAATTGTGGGCTTTGCGGTTGTCTTACGGCTTTCCTTTCATGCCGAATCCGGCGCACTGCCGGATTTGCGCCTTGAACTTTAGGGTCGAATTGGCTCTCCTCATGGCGCTAATCGCACCATGAACAGGACGCTGATCATCGTTCCAACGTACAATGAGCGGGAAAACCTTCCCTCAATGGCCCAACGTCTTTCCCAGCTACCCTTGCCGGTGGACCTCCTGGTGGTGGATGATAATTCCCCCGACGGCACGGGGCTGATCGCGGACGAATTGGCCGCGAAAAGCCCGTCGGTCCATGTGCTGCATCGCGCGGAGAAAAACGGCTTGGGCCGCGCCTATTGCGCCGGCTTCGCCTGGGCGCTGGAACGCGATTACGAATTCATCATGGAAATGGACGGCGATTTCTCCCACAATCCCGACGACATTCCCCGGTTCATCGAGGCGGCGCAGGATGCCGATTTGGTCCTGGGTTCCCGTTATTGCCATGGCATACGCGTCATCAATTGGCCGCTGAAACGCCTCCTGCTCAGCACCGGCGCCGCCCGTTACGTCCGTATTATCACCGGCATGCCTTTTACCGACCCCACTGGTGGATTCAAGTGCTTCCGCCGCCGCGCCTTGCAAATGATCCATCTGGATGCTGTCCGGTCCAACGGCTACAGCTTTCAGATCGAGTTGACGCACAAAATCTGGCGCAAGGGAATGAAAATCGTCGAAATCCCGATCATCTTTACCGAGCGTTTCCAAGGTTGCTCAAAGATGTCGCGAAAAATCGTTTGGGAAGCGCTGGCGGTCGTGTGGGTTCTCCTGCTCCAAAACGGGCTGCGCCGGTCGCCGCGCAAGGAAAAGTGACCCCGGACTGGAATCCCCACCTGAATTGGCTTAAGCTGCCGCAATGACGTTGACAGAACAAATGACGCGCCTGGGCCGGCAAGCCAGGGAAGCTTCGCGTCATTTGGCCCAGTTGACAACCCCTCAGAAGAATGATTGCCTGTTGGCAATGGCATCTGCCATTGAGGAAAGCCGTGCCGCCATCCAACAAGCCAATGCCACTGATATGGAAAACGCCGCCCAAACCGGCCTTTCCGCCGCGATGCTTGACCGTTTGAAACTGGACGACGAACGCGTCGCCGCCATGGCCCAGGGTCTGCGCGAAGTGGCCGCCCTGCCTGATCCGGTTGGCCGCGTGCTCGATGAGCGCGTGCGACCGAACGGATTGCGTTTGCAGAGAATTTCCACGCCCATTGGCGTCATCGTCATCATTTACGAATCGCGCCCCAACGTCACCGCCGACGCCGCCGGATTGTGTTTCAAATCCGGCAACGCCGTCATTTTGCGCGGCGGCCGGGAAGCGCTCCATTCCAATCAAACCATCGCCGAAACGATGTTGGATGCCGCCGTCCGCCACCTGCCCTCCTTCCCGCGCCACGCCATCCAGGTTGTCCCGACGGCAGACCGCGAGGCGGTCAGGGAATTGTTATCGTTGACGCAATACATCGACCTTTGCATGCCCCGTGGCGGCGAAGGCTTGATTCGCGCCGTGACCGATTGTTCAAAGGTGCCGGTGATCAAACATTACAAGGGGGTCTGCCACGTGTTCGTCGATGCCGCGGCAGACTTGAAAATGGCCGAGGAAATCGTCTTCAACGCGAAATGCCAGCGGGCAGCCGTCTGCAACTCGATGGAAACATTGCTTGTGGACAGGTCCGTCGCGCCGGCGTTCCTTCCGATCATCGGACGTCGTCTGAACGACAGGAAGGTCGAGATGCGCGCGGATGATGCCTCCCGGAAAATTCTCGAAACCAGCCTCCCGCATCCCGATAGCGTGATCAAGTCCGCCTCGGACCAGGACTTTTTCACCGAATACAACGACTTGATTTTAAACATCCGCGTCGTCGATACAGTGGGCGAAGCGATTGATCACATCAACTATTACGGCTCGGCCCATTCGGACAGCATTGTCACGGGCGACGAGAGTCATGCGCGAGAGTTTTTAGCACGAGTCGATTCGGCGGCGGTTTATTGGAATGCCTCGACGCGGTTCACCGACGGCGGAGAATTTGGCATGGGCGCCGAGATCGGCATCAGCACTGATAAGATCGGCGCGCGCGGCCCAATGGGATTGGAAGAACTGACCTCTTACAAATGGCTTGGATTCGGTAACGGGCAATTGCGAACCTGACCCGGCATGAATCCTTCACCCTCCAAGTTGGACAGCCCGGCGGACCGGGCGCGGTTCGTCCGCGCCCGGGTGCCTAAAGAAGGATTCTTCAGCGGCCATGATTGGCGCGTTTCTCCCACCCCGTTTCGCCTCAGCCCCGAATTGGCCGCGGAACTCGAAGACCTGGGCCGGGTGCTCTTGCAGTTTAATCGTAGCGTCAACCTGCTTTATCGTCAGAGCCTGGCGGGCAGACAGCCGTCCTGGGTCGCCGGCTGGCTCGACCAAGGCAAGCCGGCCGCAGTGTTGGAGGCCCAGCGAAACGCCATTTTTAAGAACGACCTCCCGCGCGTCATCCGACCGGATATCATCTTGACTGAAAACGGCCCGCACATCACTGAGTTGGACAGTGTTCCCGGCGGCATCGGTTTGACGGCGTGGCTCAACCAGACCTATTCCGCGATGCAAAATGGCGGGGCCCCGGTCATTGGCGGCGCTACCGGCATGACGCAAGGCTTCGCCGGCATCTTCGACGACGCGCCCGCCGTCAACATCGTCATTTCGGACGAGGCGCAAACCTACCGGCCTGAAATGGACTGGCTGGCGGGCCAACTCGGAGGAAGATTTCAAGTGCGCGACGGGCGCTTCGCCGATTTCAGGAGCGGCGAGGCGGTTTATCGGTTCTTCGAACTGTTCGACCTGTCAAACGTTCCAAATTCAAAGCAGATTATTGACGCGGCCTTGGCGGGAGGAATTCACCTGACGGCGCCGCCCAAGCCGATTTTCGAGGAGAAGATGCTCTTTGGCCTGCTGTGGAACCGGCATTTGCGCGGCTTTTGGCGGCAGGAATTGGGAGAGCGCTTCTTCCAGCGTTTGCAGGCGCTGGCGCCCTACACCTGGATTGTCGATCCCACACCACTGCCGCCGCAGGGCGCGCTGCCTGAATTAAACCTGACCGATTGGCAGCAACTCAAGGCCCTCTCCCAGCGCGAGCGGGAATTGATCTTGAAAGTGTCCGGCTTTTCCGACAAAGCGTGGGGAGCGCGCGGAGTGCATCTCGGCAGCGATTTGTCCACTGCCGATTGGGCCGCCGCTGTGGATGCCGCCATCGCCTCCTTTCCCACGTCGCCCTATGTCTTGCAGCGCTACTACAAGCCGGACCTGGTCCAGGCGCAATGGTTTGACTTCGAGAAGGACCAGACTGTCGCTATGCCGGGGCGGGTTCGACTTTGCCCATACTATTTCGTTGTCGGCAGGGGCGACGCCGCGCGGGCAAATCTTTCGGGCGTGCTGGCCACCATCTGTCCCGCCGACAAGAAAATCATTCACGGCATGAGCACCGCCATCCTCGCGCCGTGTTCGGTTTAGCCGCGTCTTTGCAGTTCCCGCAACAGATGGTGAAGAAAAACGACGTTGTCGAGTTGCGCGTAATGCATCGTCCCTCCCATGCGGGAATAGCTCTTGCAAAAGCGCAGGTAATAGGCTGGATTGTCCTTCGGCGGCTCGCCCCGGGACCAGTCCCAGCGCCCGCCATCCTGCAAGTCAACTACAAAAATATGATGTCCGCGCACCACGGGACGGCCGGCCTGCAATCTCAAATTATTGACACAACTAAGGCTCTTCTCGAATACCTGCGGCCCCATGATCGCCGAGCCGACAGATAAAACCACGCCGCCATCCAGGCCTTCGACCCCCCCGCCAAAAAGCCGAAAATCAGTGTCCGCAGCGCGTCCAACCGCGGCGCCATTGAACATCGGATGATTGGAAATGATGTCGTAGCCGATGCCGGGATGAACGGTCAGGGGGATGTCCCGTTGAAAACATTGTGCGAACACGCTGTTCTCTTTGCAAGGGTGAAGGACCTTGTGGCGTCCGGCGGCGAGGCGATGCGCGCGCATGGCATGAAGCAATTCGGCCCGCGCCGGGGCCAGCCGGTGGGACGGGGCGTTCTTTACAGATCTGTGGAGGTTTTTTTGGGCAGGCAATTTCACGCCGTCCTGCCTGATAAATTTTCCAATGGAACGCCCAAACCCTTCGTCATTTAAAGCGCCGGCCAGCAACGCCAGTTGGATGTTCCGCCCGGTTTCATTCCACGCGCCGAAGGTGCCGGAGGCTACGTTATCCCTGACGAGTTCGGTGGACACGCCGGCGAAGGCAAACTCCCAATCGTGAATGGCCCCGGCGCCGTTGGTGGCGAGGTGGGTGAGCCAGTTTTTTTCCAGAAAACGGCGCACAATCGCGGCTGCGCCATTTTTAATCAGATGCGCCCCGAAGATTAGCATGACTGACGCCTTTTTTGCGCGGGCCTGCGCAATTAGTCGGGCGCATTGGCGAATGAGGGCCACATTGGCCGGCGAGCAGCGCGGTGGCGGCGATTCGGGATCGACCAATACACAGTCCAAGCGCGCCTGGCTCTGCCGTTGGCAGAGCGGGAGAACTCTTAACTTCGTCAAATCGATGGGCATCGTCATGTCGGAATCCGGTGAGAAAGCTGGCAAACATTCCCCCGCCAGTAAAGCGGCTTTCACAGCGTTCGCGGCGCGACATCAGCGGATTGTTTTCTCAGAGGCGGTCCGGCGACGCAAGATTGGTGCCCCTGGCCCCTTTGATCCGAAAGGTTCCAAACCGCATCCAGGAAATACCAACCAATCCCAACACCATGAAAGCGCACACCGCGCATGTTCCGCTGCCTCGAAAGCCGGGGAAAAACGTCAGGGCCAGCGCCGCGATGGCCGGTCCCATGCCGTTGCCCAAACCGATCACCGCCTCGTGAATTCCACCGTGCTCGCCTTTTGTGTCTCCAACATCCATGGAATAGAAGAGCGACGAGTAGTAGATCAATCCCAGCGCCACCCCAAAAAGGATTTCCGCTGGCACCAGCATCCACGGATTTGGAGCCAGAAGAATCCCCGCAAATGAAAGAATCATCGCACCATAGGCCGATGCCAGGAAACAAAACCGATAATGCCACCCCGGCCAAAACCGCAGCGCCACAAAGGTCGCCGTGCGTGTGAACAGCCAAATCGAGCATACGAAACCCGCCAGCATCCGCGAAAAATTCATGCGCGCCGCAAGGCTCGGAATTGTGGCGACGACCGTATTGATCGCGAGGTAGGCCATCGGATTGGCGACCCATGCCATGTTCAGAAATGTTTGGGGAGAAACAGACGATTTGTAACCCGTCAACTCTGCATGAAGCATCGGCCAAACTACTTCAGGCTTGGGCGCGAAATGCCGCCGGGAAGCAATCTCGACCCAAACGATAAGGCCCAACTCAATGGCCAGGAGGCCGGCCGGCAGAAAAAAGATCGTTCGCGTCCCCCATTTTTCCATCATTGCGCCGCCGGTAAAATAGGCAAACGCGCCCGCCATCGACCAGATAAAGTTATACAGACCCACCATTGCCGGCAGTCGCGCCGGCAATTCCCCCTCGCTCACGAGCGCCTCCACCGCCGGCCACGTAAAAGACATACCGACCGTCCCGATCATCGCCAGACCCACAATCAACCACCATGGCGCCACGAATGCGCACATTAAAAAGGCGACGAGCATCGTCGAAATCCCAATCTCGATAGAAGAGAAGTAGCCGAATTTTTGGGCGTAGCGGCCGCCGCAATACGAACCGAAGGCGTAAAGAAACCCCAAGAGCGCCGCAAGCCACAGATTCTGAAGCGCCCCGAATTGAAACCGCGCCTTCGTAAAGAAGTACAGGTAGTAAAAAAAGTAGGTTGTGGCCAGGGAATTGAGGGCTTCGACCGCGAGCACGGCGGACTTCAATATTGGGGATGTGATGCCCCGATGAACGGGCTGCAGAGACGACATTTCGTTTTTTTCCTTCGTCGCCGGGGAAGATGCCCGATTCATCGGTTGAAATCAATGGTGAGGTGGGTGCGGCGACGGATTTGGGCGGCCACGATGCGCCAACGGTCGTGCCACCTCGTGAAAGTCGCTGGGGTGGTCAGCAGCACCACCACTCCACGGGTTCGATTGACGAAAACCACTATCGATTCCAGCATTTCCAGGCTGCAATTGGCCGCTTTTTCGACGATGACGAGGGCCGAGGCGCAATTTGAATCCAGCGGGCGCGCGGGTCCGACCAGGGCGGCGCCGGAACGCCGGGCCAGTTGCGGGCCGAGGGTCGGACTGCGGGTTTGGAAAATGATGATGCGCTGGTAATCGTAGGACGGCTTGGCAAGGCATTCCTCAATGGCGAAAACCAAGTCTTCAAAGGCCTCCGAGCCACCTGCCGGGGGATCCAAATTTTTGGATTGCTTCTTTGTTTTCATGGGTCATGGTGTTATTGAATAACATACAGTGTTATCGGATAATGTCAAACGTGCGTGTGTTATTCGATAACTATTACAAAAAGGCATGATATGGACCCGTTGAAGGCGGAGTTTAAAAGGCTGATTGAGATCATGGGATGGTCGCAGACGGAGACGGCCAAAAGGCTGGCAAAAACCGCCAGCGCCATCAACCATTTGGTCAACCCCGATCATCCCAACAAGCCGACGCAAACGACGTTGCGATTGCTCAAATTGATCATCGCCCGCGAGCGGCCGGACCTATTTGGAGCGCGGACGTTCGAGTTGAAGGAAGGCGCCGGGAAAGCCGTTCCCGCGGGGTTGAGCGTCAAGGAACGGGATTTGATCCGGCGATTGAGACAGTTGCCGCGCAGTGAACAGGAAAAGGTTTATGCGGTGATCAAGAGTCTGCTGAACAACGCTCCGACGCCCAAACGCCCAAGGGACAGGAAATAGGGCTTTTGGCGGCGTTAAGAGCGTGTTTTGAAAATATCCCGGGCGGTTTTGGGAAAACCCCTCCAAAAACAGGGGGGATTTGCTTGGGTCGGGTTTTTTGAGTCGAAAAGATTGTTGGAATCGTTCGTTTTTCCCCTGGTCGGTTTTTGTTGCGGAGCCATTCCTGCTTGGATTGGCGGTGCGATGCGTACGAACGCGACAACGGTCCCGCCCGCGCGGGACACAACAAAAACTATGAAAAATACACCCGCAAACTTCATCATCATCATTCTCCTTCTGGCGGCCGGGCTTTTCTGCGCCGGTTGCAAGGGGACGCTCGGGACCGATTCGGTCAATGTCTCCGGCAGCGTGCTGTCGGGGGGCAAGATCATCGGAGGGAGCCTGACGGTTTCGAGCAACACGATATCGGTCGGGGGAACCGTCGCCCAGGGGGGGACGACCAATAGCGGCTCAATTACGGTGGGGAATTAAAGGGCGAAGGCTGGAGGCTGAAGTTATGAAACGCCTGTTTCGCCAATTTCGCAGGAGTTTTGTCTTTGGCCTTTGGCCTTTGGCCCTTGTTTCGTGCGCGTGCCCGCATCGGAAGGCGGCGGCCATCCACACGTTGGAATTTTTTAAAGGCCGCGACGATGGGCTGGTCGCCCGTGAGGAGTGGCGCGATACGGAGGGGGGCGGGGGATTTTTCCTGTTCGCCGATCCGACCGTCCAGAACATGGCGGCCATCCACACCAATCAAACTGCCCTGGGCGGCGGTTCCCTGTTCACGGCGGGGTCGCTGACTTCGCTGGTGGACAGCAACCTTGTGCCGGCCATCGGCGCGACGGGGACGGCGGCGGGGAACATCATCGGCGCGGCGGCAAAATCGGCAATCAAATGAGCAATCTCCCCTCAAGAACGGCGCAGTCGCAGGACAATTACAAGTGCGGCCGGTGTGGCTCGGAACGGACGGCGCAGCGCGCGGGCGCGGTGGCGCCGATGCGACCGCTGATCTATTGCGGGCAATGCAGGTGCATTCGGGTGCATTTGTTAACCACGGATGGGAAAACGGAAGTCAGGGACTCGCGGCGCTCGCCCCTCCCGACGGTGCATTTGCTTCCCACGGATGGGGAAACGGAAGTCAGGGACTCGCGGCGCTCGCCCCTCCCGAGGGTGGAACCGGTCACGGGCGCGCCGTTAGCGAAATCGGCGGACCCGCCTGTCAAATGAAGGATTCTCTCCCGAACAACTTTGACGCGGAGAATGCGGCCAGGCTCTGCGAGGCGAGCGCGGCGGCTTATTCGGAGTGCCTGGAAAGCCCCGGGGGGCGCCCCGAAGACGCGGTGGTGTCGGCGCGTTCGACGGACACTTGCGTCCGGATTACGCGCACGGAATCGGATTTGGTGATCGCGTTTCGCGGCACTACGGACGCGCGCAACTGGCTCACTGACCTCGACTGCGCATGGGATATGGAGGATGGGTGCCGTATCCATCGCGGATTTGCCCGGGCGTTGGATTCTGTGCAGGGGCGGCTTGGCGGGGAAATTATGGCGGCGCGCTGGGAGGGGCGGCGGGTTTGGCTGGCCGGGCACAGTCTGGGCGGGGCGCTGGCGATGCTTTACGGCTGGAGGTATTTCAACGCGCATCACGAATTGCCTTTTGCCGGCATCTACACGTTTGGCCAGCCGCGCGTCGGGAATTCCGCCTTCCGGTTGATTTACAATTCCTGCCCGGAACTTTTTGGGAGCACGTTTCGCGTGGTCCATGCGGATGACATTGTTCCGCGTGTTCCATGGCTATTGGGGTGTTACCGTCATGCCGGGCATGAGGTGTTTGTGTCCGGTGCCGGAAGCGGGAGGCTGGAATTCAGAGTGGATCCGTCGTTGGGGTTCAAATTGCCTTTTGACGCGGTGAATGCCGTGCGGGAACTTCGGCACGGCAAGGTGGCGTTGCTGGCGGACCATCACGTTGCCACTTACTTGGAGCTTTTTCCGGCAAATATTGTCCGGCCCGGCGTGGGCGAGGACGCTTCGAGGGTCTGCCGATGAGCCTGGCTGAAATCACGGCCACGGAATTGGGGACGTGGCTTTATGGAGCGGCGACCGTCGCGCAATTGGCGGCGACGGTCACGGTGCTGATTACGATCAATTCCAAGCAACGGCGGGAGGTGAGTTTTGCCGGGGAGCCGTTGGACCGGAAGGAATTCGACAAACATGTCGCGGAGAACGCGGCGACGCACAGTCAGCTCTACGCGAAGATCGGCGGGGCGGAACGCGGGGTGGAGTCGCGTGTGATGGGGCGGCTGGACAAGTTGGAGGCTGAGTCGAGGGAATTGCGGCGGCTGGTGCATCAGGAGATCAGCGCGATTGGCAATGATGTGGCAAGTTTAAAGAAGGAGGCTGAACTGGCGAACCAACGGGTCTTCCAGATGGACTCCAAAATAGATCGTTTGATTGAAAGGAACCAATAACCATGATGAGCCACAATCAACTGGAACTCTTCGCCGCAGCGGTGTTGAAGGTGCTCGATGCCAATAATACGCAGTTCGGCCTGACGACGCCGGCCATCCGGCTGATGGTCCGCCAATTTGGGTTCAATCCGTCTGAGGCGGAAACGATCAATGCGCTGGAATACCTGGCGGGGAAGGGATTCGTGGGGCAAACGCCCAAAGTGTTGGTGAGGGTTAACCGGGCTTGGAAAATCACGGATGAGGGGAGGCAGTATTTGGATGATTATAATTTGTGAGAGGTATGGAAGAGGCTAAGAAAACGCCCGTTGGAGGCGCGGGCCCGACAAGGAAACTCCCGGCGGGGGCGCGGGGCCTGCAACGAAACGCGCGGGCGCGACAAGTTGGACCGAATAGTAATAGAAAGGTTTATTCGAATTCGGTTTTGAGGAATCTGCCGGCGGCAAAACAGGCGGAGATCATCGCGCACGTTGACGGGCCAGGATGTGAATCTTACGTGGAGACGGCGGCCTGGTTGAAGAAGGATGGGATACCCGCGACCGACAAGATGATCAGCAATTTTCGTGATTGGTATTTGCTGTGGCAGAAATTCAGGGACACTGAGGAGTTCGCGCTGGAATTAACCCGGATGTGCAGGGAAAGAGGGTGGATCAAGACGGCGGCCGAGGAGAGGGCGGCGGCGCAAGTGTTCTTCAATCGGTTTGTGCTTAAAGAGGGGGACCCGAAACTGTGGTCGATGATGGAACGGGTCAATCTGCTCTCTGACAAGGTGAAATTGGAGGAGAAAAGGCTGGAATTACAATTGAAGAAATACCGGGACAAGGGCGACACGGGCGGGAACGGCGAGGAGTCCGGGCTGTCCGCCGAGGAGAGGGAGGCGGCGGTCAAACAGATTTTGGGAATCTCTTGAAAAGGAAGAATTCAACCACGGATTTCACGGATAACACGGATGGGAAAACGGAGCTCAGGGACTCGCGGCGCTCGCCCCTCCCGAGGGCGCATTTGCTTACCACGGATTATACGGGGAAGAAGACCAGGGTCTTTGATCCGGGGTCGGTCCTGTTGCCGTATCAACGGCGGTGGGCGGATGATCAGGCCCGCTGGAAATTCGGGCTGATGTCGCGGCAGGTGGGGAAGGATTTTTCGTCGGGATTCGAGGGGATCCGGGACATTCTGGCCGCGGAACGGAAAAAGGAGAAACGGGATTGGTTGATCGTCGCGCCGTCGGAGCGTCAATCGATGGAATCGCTTCAGAAATGGAAGGATTGGGCCGGTGCGTTCAAAATCAGTTTGAAGGGATTCCAGGAGGACCGGGAATTCAGCGGCGAAAGCCTGCTCAAAGCGGCTACGATCACTTTTCCGGGCGGCTCGCGGGTCATCGCCGTTCCTGGAAAACCGGACACTGTCCGCGGCTATTCGGCCAATGTGCTGTTGACGGAGTTCGCGTTTTTCGAGCAGCCGGACGCGACGTGGCGGGCGATTTTGCCCAGCATCACTAATTCGATGCGCGGGGGCGTCAAGAAGGTGCGGCTGATCACGACGCCCAATGGCATCGGGAATAAGGCGCATGATATTTGGATGAAGAATTATGGGGGGGAGGGGACTGGGGCGGCCGCCGCCGGCGATCTGGCTCCCGATCCGGCGAACCGCGCTCCGATATGGTCGTGCCATTTTGTGGATATCCATACGGCGGCCAAGGAGGGGTTGCCGGTGGATGTGGAGGAGTTGAGGGCGGCGCTGGATGATCCGGAGGGGTGGGCGCAGGAGTTTGAATGTCAGTTTATGGATGCCCAGGCGGTCTTGCTGCCATACGAATTGCTGGCGGGGTGCGAGAGTCTGGAGGCGACTGTGGCTGTGGCGCCGGAGTTTTGGCAGGCGCGTCCGGCGTTTCCGGTGGTGATGGGGATTGATTTTGGGCGGCATCGCGATTTGAGCGTGGCGTGGTCGCTGGCCCAATTGGGCGACGTGCAACAAACTGTCGAGGTGCTGGAATTGGACAGGATGAGCACGCCGGCGCAGGTCGAACTTTTCCGGCCGAGGATCCGGCAGGCGCGAAGGGTGTGTTTGGATTATACGGGGGCTGGAATTGGATTGGGGGATTATCTTGTGAAGGAGTTTGGGGAATATAATCCGAGTCAACACAAGTTTGGGAAGATTGAGCTGTGCGCGTTCAGCAATAACCTCAAGGTGGAGATTTTTTCGAAGCTACGGATGGCGTTCGAGAGGCGGGGGTTGCGGGTGCCGGTCAATCGGACGATTCGCGAGGATTTGCATTTGATCAATCGGGTGACGAGCGGCAGCGGACAGATCACTTACCGGGCGGCGCATACGCCGGATGGGCACGCGGATCGTTGCACGGCGCTGGCGCTGGCGGTGCGGGCGGGGTCGGACGCACAGGGGCCGGGGGCTGGGGCGATTGAAAGGGGGCAGCCGCGATCGGGGGCGGGGAATCTGGGGATGGGGAGGGTGGGAGGGCAGGTGTGGCTGTGACGAGGGGTCACGGCGGTTTTCAGGTCCTGCAACTGGCGCCGTTCTCAATATGCTGTAACAAAAGGGATCAAAGAGTTGAGCGCGGCGTCCTGCCTGAATACTGTTTGAGTTGTGTCAGTAGCCACTCACTCTGTGCCATCGTCCTCTATTGGCTCGACCTTAGCCATGACCGCTTCGCGCTTCAGAAGACCCCACAACTCAGTAAAAAGGAAGTGATCGAAAGTCCGGATACGATTCTTGAGAATTGGTTCGGTGAGCATATTTGGGCGAATATCGAAGTAATACACCCCATCCAGCGGATTTAGCTTGATCGAATAGCCTTTGAAGTGTCCCGGCAGGAACGTTGCGCTTACGCCATAGTCTTTCGCACCTTTCCCCTTCCGTTGGACATCATTGAGAAAGATTGCCACATGGGGAACATCTTTGCCGGTGAGCTTTGCCAACAGGAACTTATCGACGAAAATCTTGTCCAATCTGTCTTTGCTGCTGGTTTTCACTGATCCGATGATTTTGACAAGCGAACCCGATTTGATAATCAGGTCGTGTTGATACTTCATCATGAATTCCTCTTCGCCATCCACCTTTACGGGAACTTTCACCCAGCCCGCGGTGCATTCGATGCCGACTCTGATCAAAACCAATCGGATGAACCTCTCAAACAAATCTCCATTGATTTTCCGTGCCGTATTGGAGCGCCCGGCTGGCAATGCGTCCAGCGAAGCGCCGATTGACTGCTGCATCGTGTAAATTGACCTGTTGACAAGCTCTCGATTGGCTGGCGTGTCCATCTTCTTGACCGAGTCCAGCACTCTTAGGAATTTCAGCAGATTGGTTTTCGCCACGCGGCTGGTATAAAGCAGCTTCGAGTTCAGCGGCCTCGAAATGCTGAATCCCGCGTTCTTGAACTGAATGAATCGATAATGTGTCTCATTTCGCGAAACGATTTCCGCCTGTATGGCCCCCGGCGTTCCTATGAACTCCAAGAATAATTCGCAGAACTCCACATAATGCCTCAATTCCGTGAAATTCCCTTTATTTGATGCCTGTCTTACCAAGTCATCCAACGGCATCGTATGCTTTCTCTCCTTTGCGCTGTTTCGGCGTCGAAGTTTATCCAGTCCATGACCGAGCGCCGAACCACAGAATCAAGACGTTTGATGGCCCATTCGTTATATTCCTTATTGCAATCGCATGCAGCCCATCGCCTCCCAAGTTGATCCGCAACGACCGCCGTCGTGCCCGATCCCGAAAATGGATCAATCACCAACTCTCCCGGATTTGACGATGCAAACAGCAGCTTCCGTAACAACTCTTCAGGCTTCTGAGTTGGATGAGGAGTTTTTTCTCCCATGCCGTTGCATGTGGTTGGAATATCCATTACGTCTTTCGGCTTGGCCCCTCTTGGATTCGGGACCCAATTCTCACGATCCCTGCCATTCCCATTCTTGCCAAAATTGCTAGTTTCCGCCTGTGGATGGCTGGGATATTTCAATGTATGTGCTCCGTATGGAATCCGAATATCATCGATATTGAACGTGAAATCCTTGCTCTTTCGAAAGTGAACGATACTTTCGTGCGACCGCCCCCAGTCCCCACCAAGATTGGCTTTGTTTTTGTAGTGCCAGATGATCCAGCGACAGCCTTTGAAGAACGGCATGGCAGCCACTTTCACGTCGGCCAGAATCTCAGAATAGCCGCATACATACAGGGTGCCTGTCTTTTTCAAAATCCTTGAGGCTTCCTGTAACCAAGCACGCGACCATACCACGTAATGCTCGTGGCTCTCGAAAGTGTCCCAGTCTGCCTTTTTTATGTTGTAAGGCGGATCAGCAAAAACTAAATCAACCGTTCCTGATTCGAGACTTTTTAACCACGTTAGAGAATCCCCCAAGTATAGCCTGCCGAGCCGATTCTCGTAATGCATTTGAACGTCCCCAAGAAGTTCGACAGGAAGCGTCGTCCCATTTTGCAGTCGGACTTCCAACTCAAACTGAAGACTCGCTGTTTTCCTTTGCACCGGCATGAACCCATAAAAACCTAAAATCGCTTACATTTCAAGGAAAGTTCCAAAACAAGCATGATAACACGGACATGCGGAAACGGAGGAGGCGAAGTAATAATTAATGCGGCGCATACGCCGGACGGGCAGGCGGAGCGTTGCACGGCGCTGGCGGTCCGCCGAAGGTCGATCACCGGTCAGATTTTCCGCTTCACTCTTTGAGTTTCAGCGAACAGGGCTGCTTGAACGGGTTTGGAGCCATCGCTCAAAGGATTTCGAGGATTCGCCTGACACTCGGCCGGCCAGGATGTTCTCTACACTGACATCTTCGTCCAGATCAGGCCAATGAATTCCTTCACCCTGGCCGATAAACCTGTGGTTGGCGCGTTTAGCCGGGGAACCATGCAACAATCGGGGATACCAGGCCAGCGGCACAGGAGACAGTGCGGCCATCGGCCAAATCAACAACCAGAGTGTCGTCAGTCAATCGGACGGCCGTCGCTCTGCTGGCTGCGCTGTCAATCACCAAGCTCGTCATGCCATTTTTGCAAGGGTAATACCTGCGGTTAGCAGGTGAGCCAAATTGAAGTGGGGCTCGCAGGCGCTCGCCCCTCCCGCTTCTCCCGATTCTTTCGCCGGACCAGTTCAATCCGAGTTCTCTTACCGTTCAAAAACTGCTTGAATGCGCCCTTCCCCCCGGCTGAAACCATTGCTGGACTCCAGCGCGACAGGTTCAAGCGAATGGCTTGTTCATGAATGCGGCGGGCAAAAGGCGAAGGCCAACTCGCACACCAAGGCAACGGAGGACGCGAAGTAGGAATTAATCATGCCAGCCGTTCGTTAAGATTGCAGGCGGCGCGGATTAGGGAAATGTGGGAGAGGGCTTGAGGGAAGTTTCCCAAATGCTCGCCTTGTGGTCCCAATTGTTCGGCGTATAGACCGAGTTCGTTGGCATGGCCCAGGAATTTTTCAAATATCGACCGGGCTTTGACCAACTTGTTTGCGTCGGCCAAAGCTTCAACATACCAGAATGAACAGGCGGAAAACGTGCCTTCACTCGCCGTGCGTCCTGTGTAGGAAGTGAACGGCAGGTAGCGGTAGACGAAGCAATCTGTGACAAGATGTTTCTCGATGGCCTTTAGTGTTAATCGCCATCGGGAATCCGATGAAGCGATGAAATTAACCCCGGGCAGCAGCAGCATCGAGGCATCCACAATTTTTGCGCCGTGATATTGCACGAATGATTTGAGTTTCGGGTTCCAAAAGGTGGAGTAAAAAGTCCTGTGAATGCGCTCGCGGACAGAGTTCCAACGATCGAGAGGCGCAGGAAACGAACGGCGCCGGGCTAGTTTTATGGCGCGGTCCACCGTGACCCAGCACATGGCGCGGGAATATAAAAAGGGCAGGGCGCCGTTACGAATTTCCCAAATGCTGTCGTCTACACGATTCCAATTCTGGCAGACCCATTCGACAAGCCGATGGATGTGCCGCCAAAATTCCGGAGAGATGGCCTTGTGCTGCTGGTCAAATAAGTAAACCGCATCGATGAATTCGCCGTAGATGTCGAGTTGAAGTTGACCGCAAGCCGCGTTGCCGATTCGAACGGGGCGCGAGCCTTCGTAGCCCTCCAAGTTGTCCAACGTCCGTTCGGAGAGCTTCCGAGATCCGTTCAATCGGTAAACAACTTGCAACGGTTTTTCGGGGATGGATTGACGACAGCGCTTGTCCAGCCACCCCATAATCGCGCGCGCTTCGTTTGTGTAGCCGAGTTGAAGAAAGGCATCGAGCGCGAACGAGGCGTCTCGAACCCACGTAAAGCGATAGTCCCAATTTCGGCCGGCGCCCGGCCATTCGGGCAAACCGAAGGTTGGAGCCGCGACGATGGAACCATCCCGTTTTGACATGAGCAACGCGAGGGTCAGGGCGGAACGATTGACCATTTCCTGCCACCGCCCGCGGTAAGTGGACCGCGCGACCCATGATTGCCAATAGCGGCGGGTTTTCTCCAGGGCGCGCGAAACCCAATGCGCGTCTGCCGACTCCAAACCCGACGAAAATTCTTCGAGGATAAACCACGCCGACTGCCCCGCGCGTAAAAGAAACCGCGCGCGGGCCTCGCCGTTTGCGTGGCCCAAAGGCACGCTGGCGCGCAAGAGCATGGGCGGCATAGCCGCTCTGTTGGGAATGAACAGGATTCCCTTTGGTTTCTTTTCGACTTTGTGTCCCACGTTTGCGTAACCGAATTTGGGGGCGCAGACGGCCTGGAACGGAACTTCTCCCCGGACGGTTTCGACGCGTCGCACGAGACAATGGCGATCTCCGGATTGCTCAACGGTCATGAAGTCAGAAACAATCGCGGTGGCGTGAGCGGATCGAAATGTGGTGTCCAAAATATTTGTGTTCGGACGATAGGATTGATGGCGGTGAAAATCCCCGGGCGTAGGCTCGATCTGAAAAAAACCACCCTTGCGAGCGTCAAGCAGAGAAGCAAAAACGGTCGGCGAATCGAAATAAGGAAAACACATGAAGTCGATCGCGCCGTCGTTGCGAACCAGGGCGGCCGTCCTCAAGTCACCAATAATGCCGTGGTTTTCAATGGGTGGATAGCTCATGAACCCGCGTCAAGGTCGATCAAAGCCAGGCCCATTTCAGGATCATTCCCGCGAGAACCCCGTCGCCGGTGTCAAAGACGGTGGCGAGCGTTCCTGGTTTTCGGCTGATCCATTTTGTTATCACGGGCATCAAAGCAAAGGACGGGATCGTATGAACAAAACCACGCCGATGGCAATGGCAATTACCGCAAAGGCTGATCCAGCGCCAAGCCTGCGGTGTTTGGTCCTGAATTTACCAAGAGACGGCCTGATTGCGCCGGGGAAACAATTGTGCCACGTTGAGTCCGGGAGATTATGATTGCACCGGCCATGATTCCAATCACTAGGAGCGAAGTATCTAGGCCGGGAGAACGCTGCGTGACGCGCGTGCAAAAAGGTTCGGTATAGCAAATGAGAAAACGTGACAATATGATGACAAAAACTCATACGAAAGACCTGCGCGAATGGATGGTTGGGGCATGGCGGTTAGTTTCGCTGACGGAACATCGCGTGGGAGAGATCAGTTACCCTCTTGGCAAGGATGCGGTGGGATTGCTGTTATATGATCGGGTTGGCCGCATGTCGGCGCAACTGAGGCGAACACCTCAGCCGCTATTTGCACATGACGACTGGCGACGCGCGACGGATGAAGAAAAGGCCGCCGCATGGAGCAACTACTTCGGCTATTTTGGAAGTTATACAATTGACGCGGATGAGGGCGCCGTCATCCATCATATCGAGGGGAGTTCGTTTCCAAATGTGGTTGGTTCGGATCAGGTCCGCTATTTTCAGTTTGACGACGGGAAACTGATTCTTAACGCCGATACGCCGTGGGGTCATGTGGAAATCGTCTGGGAGAAAATTTTTCAGCAAGACAGCTATTGAGGCCAAGAAAAACCCCAACTCGCACGCGCTGTTCCTACGTCAAGGAGACTTTATTCATGCCCTCTCCAAGGGCGGCTTTGTCTTTCGTGCGCGGCTTGAACCTCAGCCGCCTTTTGCGATGAAACCTGGTACGCCGGTCGCTATCACCGAGTTGAGCCTGCTTCTGGTTTGAATCCGGTTGATCTGGTCAACGGCATCTTCTGGAATTTCACTGATGTTGTAGTTCTCGCGAGCTCGATCCAGAGTTTTCGCGGTGGTCAGGACGGCGGTTCCGCGTTGGATCGCCCAGGCGAGCAGGACCTGGGCCGGGGTCAGAGAGTTTTGCCGGGCGATGACCAGAACTGCCGGGTCTTCAAGCGGGCCGGGCCGCATTCCATGACCCAAGGGCGCAAATGCCAAAAGAACAATGCCCTTCTGCTTACAGAAGTCCAACAGCTCCGTCTGAGGCAGATACGGATGCGATTCGACCTGGACCACGGCCGGTTTGATCCTCGCGGCTTCATAGAGGGGCACCAGATTTTCAAGAACGACGTCGGATAATCCAATAGCTCCACACTTGCCCCGATCAGCGAGACTTTCCATCGCTTTCCAGGTTTCAAGGAGACTGACGCCCTGGTCATAAATGATATTACCACTTTGGTCTCGCGGATCCATGTTGTCCCCCGGTTGAAAGGCGAAGGGGGTGTGGATCAGGTAAAGGTCCAGGTAACTAATTCCAAGGCGCTGGCAACTCGCGTCGAACGCGGGCTC
This sequence comes from Vulcanimicrobiaceae bacterium, assembly GCA_035511075.1. GTDB lineage: Bacteria > Verrucomicrobiota > Verrucomicrobiia > Limisphaerales > Palsa-1400 > DATAUD01. The sequence continues at coordinate 102,382 of DATKFW010000002.1, read as the reverse complement.
GACACGTTCCGGGCGATGATTGGTGTTCCATAGCTTCGTGGTGAGGAATACATCCTCACGGGGGATAGCTCCAGTTGCGAACTCTGCCTGCAATGACTCACCCACTTCCCGCTCATTCCGATATCGTTCCGCACAATCAAAGTGACGAAAGCCAACCCTTAGTGCGTTGGTGGTCGCACTCCTGGTTTCAGCGGGGTCCGGGATCAAAGTTCCGAAACCCAGAGCCGGGATGGCGCCGGTTCCAAAGTTCAGGGGTATTCTTGCAGAGCGAAGGTTAGAAGAGTCATTGGATTTCATATGACACCGTGGTTAGGATCAGCGTTTTCATGAGTCCCGAGATTAAGCCGGGATACCCATTTGATTTCTTGCCCGCGGACAGCGCGGAACTTTTTCTTTAAATTCACCCTTCTCCGCAGATTTGCAAGGTCGTTTTGCAGGGTCGTTTTCGGCGGCGCACGAACACGCGGCTTAAACATCGAGATTCATGGTGATAATTGGGCGCGGTAGAAACGCCGGACGTTGGCGGGGGACTGCGAATCGGAGAAATAGAACGGGCCGCTGCCGAGCAGATTGGTTTGGAGCGGAATCCAGGTTTGCAGGTCCGTGCTGGCCTGAATGACCACGCTGGAGCCGGATGGGCCTGACACGTCGAAACCAAACACGCCGTTCGTGAATCCAAACGCCGTGTTGGTGGTGACGATGGCGAGGGAAACCGGTGCTCCCGCCAAGTTGGCCATGGCCGCGTAGGCAGACACGTTCGTGCCTGCCGTGGTAAAATCACCGCCCACGTACAATGTGCTGCCCGACACCAACAGCGCATTCACGTAGGGGCCGTCTAAATCGCCCCCGGCGCCGGAAATCCCCGAACCAAGAGGCGACCAACTGCTCCCGTCCCATTGAGCGATGTTGTTGGCCGAATTGCCGCCCGCAGTCGTGAAGGAGCCGCCCGCATACAACGTGCTGCCCGACACTGCCAGCCCATACACATAGCCGTTAATCCCGGAACCGAGGGGCGACCAACTGCTTGCGTTCAATTGCGCGATGTTATTGGCCGCGCTGCCGCCCGCTGTCGTGAAGGAGCCGCCCGCATACAACGTGCTGTTCGATAGCGCCAACGCATAAACAATACCGTTCACGCCCGAACCGAGGGGCGACCAACTGCTTCCGTCCCATTGGGCAACGAAATTAGCCGCGCTGCCTCCCGCCGTCGAAAAACTGCCGCCCGCATACAATGTAGTGCCAGAAAGGGCCAGTGCATACACGAAGGGGCCGCCAAATTCGCCGCCGGCGCCTAAAATCCCCGAACCGAGGGAGGACCAATTGGTTCCGTTCCATTGCGCGATATTAGCAGCCGCGATGCCCCCCGCATTCGTAAACTCGCCTCCCACATACAACGTGCTACCCGACACCGCCAGCGCATTCACGAGGGAACCAAATTCGTCGCCGCTTGAAATTCCCGAAGCAAGCGGCGACCAATTGGTCCCATTCCACTGGGCGATGGAATTAGCGGCGATGCCGCCGGCATTCGTAAAATCTCCGCCTACGTAGAGAGCGCTGCCCGATACTGCCAGCGCATTCACAGAAGGACCAATTTCATTGCCGCCTGAAATCCCCGAACCAAGGGCCGACCAACCGGTCCCGTTCCATTGCGCGATGTTATTGGCCACGATGTTGCCCGCCAACGTGAAAACGCCGCCCGCATAGACCGTGTTGCTCAAAACCGCCAGGGCATTTACGTAGGGGCCGTATCCATTGGCGCCGACGGCTGAAATTCCCCCCGAATTGAGGGTTGACCAATTGGTCCCGTTCCACTGGGCGATGTTATTGGCATAGTTGGCGCCCACATACAACTCGCCGCCCGCATACAAGGTGCTGCCAGACACCGCCAGTGCATATACTTCGTTGTCTTTAATCTCCGAACCTAGGGCCGACCAATTGGTCCCGTTCCATTGCGCCACGCCACTGACAACGTTGCCGCCCGCAGCGGTGAAAAGGCCGCCCGCATACAACGTGCTGCCCGACACCGCCAGCGCATTAACTAGGCTGTTCATCCCCGAACCGAGGGCGGACCAACTGTTTCCGTTCCATTGGGCAATGGAATTAGCCGCGCTGCCGCCCGCCGTCGAAAAAGAGCCGCCGGCATACAGCGTGCCGCCCAATACCGCCAGCGCATTAACTTGGGTGTTCAATCCCGAACCGAGGGCAGACCAACTGTTTCCGGCCCACTGCGCGATGTTAGTGGCCTCGTTTCCGCCCGCAATCGTGAACTGGCCGCCCGCATATAACCTGCTGCCCGACACCGCCAGCGCATTAACTGAGCCGTTAATGCCCGAACCGAGGGCGGACCAAGTGCTGCCGCTCCATTGCGCTATGCCAATGGCCGCGTTGCTGCCCGCAATCGTGAACTGGCCGCCCGCATACAACGTGCTGCCCGACACCGCCAGCGCGTACACATCGTAGTTTACCCCCGCGCCGAGGGGCGACCAACTGGTTCCGTTCCATTGCGCGATGTTAGTGGCCGCGTTTCCCCCCGCAGTCGTGAACTGGCCGCCCGCATACAAGTTACTGCCCGACACCGCCAGCGCCAACACCTCGGGGTAACCGGGAAAGCCGCCACCCATTCCTGAACCGAGGGCGGACCAATCGGTCCCGTTCCATTGCGCGACGTAGTTGGCGGCAATGCTGCCTGCAGTCGTGAAGTGGCCGCCGACATAAAGATTGCCCGAAACATCTGTCGCAGTTGCGTAGACCAGGCCGTTCACCCCGGTCAAACCGCCCATGCTGACCCAGTTGGCATCGCTGAAAGTGGGATCAATCCGCACCGGATAGACCGCATTTGCATCATTCACCACTATGGCCAGTTCTTCATTGTCTTTGTCAAACACGCACCAGGAGTCGAGACTTGTTGCCTCGTCTTCCACCGATGAAACTTCAATCCGGGCAGGCAACTCTTTTCCCGTGGCATCCGTGACGCGCAGGCGGCTGTAGGCAATTTTCCGCCCGGAATTTGCCAATACCAGCCGCGCGCCATCCGCAGCCGTTTCCACCTTCGCACCGTCCACGGCCAGTTTTACCACCAGCTCGCCATCTGGTTGGCTGGAGGCGTTGGGAAAAGGCGAGATTGGGGGCTCGCAGCGCTCGCCCCTCCCGGGGGAAACTTCTACGATGAAATCCTGCCGCACGCCGTCCATGCTCACGGAGTATTCTTCCGTGAGCCCAGGGCGGCTCAAACGGACCGTCTGGCCGCAGACTGATACTTTGCCCGCCTCCGCCAATGGAGAGTTGAAGGCGGCATTGGCCGCTTTCCGACCCACGTCCACAGCCGTGACACGGAAACGGTCGCTCACCGTGTTGGTGACAGTCGAGGTCAACCACAAGCCTTCGGGTGTTGCTTCGCCATCGAGGCGCTGGAATACGCAGTGCAGGCGCGCCGCGAACCCGTCCGGCGTCACGGCCAGCCCGTCGCCCTGATAATTCGCGCCGACCTTGGCGCCGATTTCGTTCCACGAGATGGCACTGGGGTTGTTGGTGGCAGCCAGATCGGCGGCCAGCGCCACCCTCGTAGCCGGCAAACCAGCCAGTAGGAACAAGGCCAGCAAACTGCAGGGACGCATCCGCGCCTCCGGTTTTCGGGAGAGGTTCAAGTCATTCATAAAGGTGCTTTTTAATTCAATTTCATCCGGGTTTTCAAATGGGTCGTTCATGGCGCTACCCGTCAATCATGCGTAATTCTTCCCCAAAGTGCGCAAATTATCTTGCCGCGGCAGATGAAGTGTCATTGAAGGCGTCGTCAATTTCGAGTGACTCACTTGCACTACGGGGAAAGTGATCGGGGGGTGTCTCCCCCATGCTTACGGCGGGTTTCTCCCCCATTGTGGAGCGCCCTCACAAGAGCCATGTTGCTTGACCGAAAGGACGGACTATGAATACACAGACTATGAAAACACATAAAACACATCAGGCGCGCTTGCCGCGCGTCGTAAAAGCCAGTATCGCGCTCAGTGCGGCGCTCTTCGCAGCGTCCGCGCTCCAAGCGCAGAACACGGACCAGAACAACCCACCGCCCGCCACTTCGCCGCCGTCGGCCGCCGCTGAGGCTTCCGCCACCCTATCGCATCGGGCGAAGGAATTCCTGAAGGACGCGGGGCAGGCGAACCAAACGGAGATCGCCATGGCGAACGTGGCTGAGAGCAAGTCGCAAAACGCCCAGGTCAAAGACCTGGCTACAATGATGAGCACCGATCATCAGGCAAACTTCGCGCTGGTGCAATCGATTGCCCAGGCTCACGGGATCACCCTTGAGACCAAACTGGACATGTTGAACCAGCATGAGGTCAATCGGCTGCAAAGGGCCGATGACGCGGACTTTGACAAAGAATACACCACACTCATGATCAAGGACCATGTCAAGTGTCTTAAACGCTTTGACAAGGCAGCCTCGGACATTGAGGAGCAGGATGTGAAACAGTACGCCCAGAACACGCTGCCGGCGTTGCGGCACCACCTGAAGAAGTCGGAGGAGGCGGCCCGTTCCGCCGGCGTGGATCAGGCCACCATTGATTCCCTCGTAAAGGATCTTCCAAGCGAGGATCGTGCAGTAACCGTCCGGTAAAAGCGCTTTGCGCGGGCAGGGCAACGAAGGTTGTCCTGCCCTTTTTTTTGTGCCAAACCCATGTCGAGTGGAGTGACATTGGGTTGCGGCTGCCCGATGCCGCAACGTTCGCGGGCATTATTTTTTGTTTAGAGCGGTTTAAGAAATACTGTAGCCGTTTGGCCGAATGGAATTGAGAAGCGGTCTTTTTGGGTTTTGGCTTCGTTTTGGCTCAGTCACAGGCCGCTTCGGGCATGCTCCTTCGCCAAAGCCTCGCCAAAACCCAAAAATCCTCGCTCCAAACGGCTACAGTATTTCTTAAAACGCTCTAATGATCTCGCGGTATGTATTCGCGGCGGACGACTCGGTCGTCGAATTCTTTTCCCGATGCAGCAAACGAGAGCGTGAGGACGTTCTCCGCATCTTTCGGTCTTTGGCCGATTTCCCACATCAAAGAGGCGACTGGGTTCAGAAGGGCGTTCTGGCCGTGAGTTCCAAGTAAAAAGATTCGGGCGATGGCTCGTCACCTTTTGCCGGACGACCCGGTATTGGAGCTGCGCGTCGTGGACCTTAAGAAAGTCGTTCCGTAGTGTTTCGGAAAAAGCTCTATGGCGTCACGGAGACGCTGTAAAAAGTCGCGCCGGCGGATGGACCTGTAATCGACCATTGCGCCTGGCCGTTGGTGGCCAGGACCGTCGCAATCGTTTGAAAGGCGCCACCGAGGTTGGTCGCGGCCAAAACATTGTATTGGCGTCCCGCGATCGCCGGCCAACTCAACACGTCGGGGGGGCCGACGACGGTCAGTTGCAACGCGGGCAATTGTTCCCAGACCGTTGGCGTCTGATACTGGTGGCCATTGGTGTCCGTCACGACGCCGTAAAACGGATGCAGACCGACACCCAAGATTGCGGCCGGCGCCGCAAGTTCGGCCGCCGGCTGGTTGGTCGCCACTGCGACTGATCCGCCCGTGCTGAACAACTCGATCCGGGCGATATTGGTGTCGTTGGCGGCGATGCCAAAGAGGAGATTTCCGTTGGTGTCGGCGCCAACCGCGGCGAATGTGGCGGAGAGCGACGTGTTGCGAAATTGCACCGTTTCCTGGAGGGGGGTTTGCGTGCGGACGCTGGTGCCTTCGTAGGCCACCGCCGTCAACTCGTGGAATCCGTCGGCGAACGCCGTTGTGTCAAGTGTAAATTGCACCGGGAGCGAGGCGGCGCCGGAGCTGAGGTAGACGTGGGCGCGCGGCTGCAAGTCCGGGAGGTTGTCCTCCAGAGCGTTTGTGCCGGTGGGTGTGGCGTCCAGATTGGTGGCGCCGGTGAAAACGGTTTGGATTTGCGCTGCCGGCCAGCCCGGAGACGCCGCGTAGACAAGAAGACTGTAGAACCCGTTGCCCTGGTCAAGAAGGTCGGAGGCATTGGCGCCGTCGGCGGTTTGCAGGGCGGGATTTTCATTGATTTGATTCATCAAGGCCCCGAGGAGCGACATGATGGACGCCCCGGATTGGGTGTTGGTCACGGCGACCGTTACTCGATTGCCGTTGGTTTTAATGAACGTCATTTGCAGCCAATCGCCCACGCCCACATCATTGGTGGCCTCCACGAAGTGGTAGCCATAGGCGGTGCTATCCAGAAACGTCGGCAAGGCTGGCGCCGCAAATGAGGTCAGCGTCGGCGCCGAGCCAACGACCGCGCCGGCTTGCACCGAAATCTGGCTGCCTAGCGTGGCCACGTTTTGTGACCGCATTACCAGGCGGTCGCCTACCACATCGGTCTGGACTCCGTTGGTGTTCTGCTGCGCCGTCAAGGCGGACGCCAACCCGGTGGCGGCGGAACCGAGAGTATCACCGAAAGCCACCGTGTAACTGGCCGTGACGCCGTCGATGGTCACGGAAAGATTGTTGCCGACGGCGGGGGGGAGGTTGGTGAGAGTCTCGACGAAGCCGCCATCCACAAACAAGTCCACCTGCGCCAGAGGATGGTTCGTGTCCGCCGCGGAGAAGGTCAGGTTGAAGGCGGCCGAACCACTCAGCACGCTTCCGTTGCTCGGGGAATTCCATGTGCCCGCCCCGAGCCGGGCAAATGGCGCCGAGAGCGGTTCGCCAACCATCAAGCCCTCGTAGGGATTGGCAAGGCTTTGGTAATAGGCTTCCGCGAGGCAAAAGCCGCGGTTCTGGTAGAAATACACCATTGGGTCGGGAAATTTGTATGTGTAGTTGCACGGCTCGACCACTGTCCCGTAACTGGCGCAGGCGCCGGCTTCCAGAAATTCCAGGAGCTGCGTCGGGCCCGAGTTCTCAAAAATGTCTCCGGCGAAAGATGTCAGGCTGTCCGCCACCGCGCCGGGGACAAACGCGTTGGTCGGCACCGAGAAACTGATCAGGCCCGTGTCCAGTCCCAGCGCGTTGGTGAAGGCGGTGGAATTGGAGTTGGTTCGCGTCACGTCGTCATCGCCGCGCGCGCGGCACTCTTGAATGGCGTTGTCAAACACAAAGAACCGCACGTTCCGCGCGCTGTCCGTGGTTTTTTCGAGATAAACCGTCTCCGGAGGAAACGAACCGTCGCTGATGGCGCCCACTTCCAGCGTCGATTCCGCCTCGGCAAGGTTGGTACCCGTGAGCATCACGGCCAGGAACGCGTTGGTGCTGGCTGTGTCCGGTTGCGCCAGTGCGAAGGGCAATTCGCTGAAGGAGTAGCTGTTGGTAGAATCACCGGGCAGCGAACAGGTATCCGGCAGCCCCGGCGGGGGCGCGGTGTTGGTTTTGAAGCCGTAAAAGAGCGCGGAAGTCGTGCCGTTCTCGCTGCCGTCGCTGGAGATCACGCGGTACGGGACATCCATCGAGAGCAGGACGATTTGGGCCTGATTGGTCAGCCCACGGCTGGAAATCATGCCCAGCAACGGATCGAGGAGATCATTTTCAAAATCGGCCAACTGCCAACTGATTGAGCCGCCCGTCCAGGAGGTCATGCGAAAGAGGTTTTGCGGCGGCACGCCGCGCCGTTCGCAATAATCGTTGCCAAGGTGGACGGAGTTACTGCTGTTTTGGTTGACTACGACGATGACATTCAGGCCGCTGTCACCGGCCCAGGCGCACGACACCACCGTCATCATCAAGGCCAGCCACAAAATGCCGGGACGGTTCAGCATTCGTTATTGATGGTCAAACGAGCGCGAAAGTCCAGCTTTCGCGCTACGCCACCTCACACCCGAAACTCGCCTGGCAAAGAGACTCCGACTTACCGGTGTCCTCCTCCGCCTCCGTGGCCTCCGCCACCGCCGCCATGAAATCCGCCGAACCCACCACCACGGAATCCGCCACCACCGTGGAATCCACCGAACCCTGCGCCGCGGAATCCGCCACCACCGCGGAATCCGCCAAACCCGCCACGGAATCCTACTCCTCCGCGAAATCCGCCATAGCCCCAGCCCCGGCCATAACCATAACCACGGCCCCAACCCCAGCCTCCGACGACCACCGACGGCCCATAATAGTAGGGCCAGCCGGAGTAATAATACGGGTAACCGTAGTCATAAGCCGGATAATCCGAACCGATTATGGTGACGTCCGGCGCTGGCGTCGAGGGAGTCACCACCTGTGCAGGGGGTTGAGCCGCGGCGTCGTAAGGAGGCGCGATTGGCTGCTGCTGGTAATACTGCTGACTGGCCTGTTGCTGCTGCTGCAACTGGCTGTCGCGCAGGATCATGTCTTTGGTAAGCTCCTGCGGCATTCCCAATGTCTGCAAATAGATGATTCCATCGGCATCGAGGTGAAATGGGCGGCCGCTGCCAAAGATGTAATTACCGATGACATCTTTGCTGACGCCGCCTTGATACATTTTCACGATTTCGCCCACGCTATAGGACAGCGGGGCAGCCGGGCCTGGGCGTGCGGGGACGACGTTGGCACTCGAAGTGTCCTGGGCGCTGGCAACGGTCCAGGGAGCGCCGAGGTAAACGGCACTCGCGGTGATAACGGCGAGCGCCATCCGAAATACTGAGGGACGATCTTTCATAACTACTCCAATCTGGCGGGTCGTATCAAATTTAGTTGTCTGACACAGAAGTAACCTAGGCCCCAAATTGCCTTTGGGCAAGTCGTGCCGGGCCTGGGGCACGGCACAGAATTCACCGAGTTTTCGCGATTTCCGGAGCCTTATCATCATAAGTCTTCGAACTTTAATACGGAATCGCGCAACGAATCTTGCAGGCGTCTTGACTGCGGGTGCAAAGCACGCCCACTCTACGCTTGCGTTCATCAAACCCGTTCAAGTACATTTGCAAACCCGGTTGACAGCGCAACGTAAGAAGTGGAGCACGCGACTGTCTGTAAATGCCTCCTTGTCAACTGTTGGATCGATATAAGCTGTGAAAATAAAGGAATTTCTCATCCTCGCCTCGTGTCTCTCCGGTGTCGTGGCCCATGCTCAAATCACGCACGGTTTCGATCCCGGCAATCTGAGCGTCCTGCGGGTCGGCGATTCAAGTGTTCCGCTGGCCAAGTCAGGGAACCCTGCGTTCCTGGTCGAATACACCACCAACGGGGTTCTCGCCACCTCCGTCACCATTCCGGACAGCGGCCCCACCGCGCTCATCATTGACGGAACGGCCACCTCGGAGGGGGCCATCAGCCGCTCCGCCAACAGCAATTTCATCGTCGTGGTCGGTTACAACACCGATTATCCCTACACCGGCTCGCTGGCCAGCTCCGCCTCGACGAAAGTGCCCCGAGGCATCGCCACGATTGATTTTAACGGCGACTACAATTTCGTCACCAACACCACGACCGAGTTCAGCGGAAACAATATTCGTAGCGGAGCATCCGACGGTTCAAATAACTTCTGGGCGGTCGGAGCCGTCAGCGGCACGGTTTATATGGGGCTGGCCTATCCGCCCGCAACCGTTCAGAGCACGCTTGACGACAGCGAGGTCGTCAACATTTTCAACGGCAACCTCTGCTTTACCTGGCAGAAATCGACGCCTGCCGGCGTCTATTCCTTCGCGGGACAGCCCACCAGCACGGCCGCAGCCAGCCTGCTTTTCACCACGGGCACTTCGTCCAGTCCGTATGGATTCGTAATCAGCCCCGACAATACGATCGCTTATGTGGCCGATGGGCGGGCGTTTTCCGCGGGCGGTGGCATTCAGAAGTACACCAACAATGGGACCTGGGGCCTGGCTTACACCCTTGGCGCCGGTTCGACAAACGGGGCGCGCGGCCTGGCGGTCAGTTTCGGAGAGCCGTCGGTGATCTACGCCACGACTACGGAATTCTCCGCCAATCGTTTGATTGCCATTACCGACACCAACTCCAGCGCCGTGGCAAGGGTGCTGGCCACCGCCGCCGCAAACGAGGTTTTTCGCGGGGTCCAGTTTACTCCCCAAGGCAGTCCGCCGACCATTTCCGCGGCGTTGCAGCCTCAATCCGTGGACCAGGGTCAGAGCGCGATGTTCACCGTTAGCGCCACAGGCAGCGGGACGCTGTATTATTTGTGGGAATCCAACTCGATTCCCCTGACCGACTGGGAAACAAATGCCAGCTTCACCCTGGCAACAACCGGCGATCCGCCGGAGACCTTTTCAGTGGGTGTCTTGATCAGCAATTCCTGGGGCACGAACATGTCCAGCGCCATTCTGACTATCAATACCTCCAACGCGCCACCGGCGGCGCCTGTGATTATCTCGGAAGAAATTCCGACCCAGGTCAATGCCGGCGACGGTGCGATTTTTGTGGTTGTTGCCACCGGGCAGTCCCTGTCTTACCAGTGGCAGTTTGACAACACCAATTTGACCGACGGCCCTTTTGTTGCCGGAGCGACAACGCCGGAGTTGGTCCTGTCGAATCTTTTCGGCAGCAACGCCGGGAGTTACACCGTAACGGTCGCCAACGCCGGCGGCTCGGATTCCAGGACGGCGGTTCTCACGGTTATGGACCCCTGGATCAATGCGCAACCCGGCAGCCAGACTTATCTTGTGGGCGGAACAATCGATTTGTCCGTTGGAGCCATCGGCACGCAATTGACTTACCAATGGACTTTCGACGGCACGAACGAACCTGGCGCCACCGACAACACTTTCCTTTCCAGCAACGCGCTGACGGCAGATGCCGGGAGCTATGCCGTAGTCGTATCTGGAACTTACGGCGCGGTGACCAGCACCCCGGCTATGGTGATCGTTGCGCCAGCTCAAACCACGTTTTTCCCGTCCAACCTGGTGGTATTGCGCGTGGGTGACGCCGCGGAAATGCTGACCAACTCCGGCAACACGCTGTTCCTGGATCAATATGCGACCAACGGCGCTGTTGCGAGCACGATGGCTCTGCCCGACGGCGGCCCGTCCGCCCTGGTGATCAGCGGCGTGGCGACATCGGAGGGATTTATGACGCTTTCCGCGGACGGGCGGTTGCTGACCGTCGCCGGATACAACACCAATCGCGGCGTGCTGACCAATTCCCTTTCTTCGTCCCTGTCGTCGGATGTTCCAAGGGTCATCGGAACGATTGACGGCGCGGGCAATTACACTTTGGCGGCCTCCACCAGTTCGCAATACAGCACTGACAACTTCCGCGCCGGAGCGACCGATGGCAGCAATAATTTCTGGGGCGCCGCTTCGGGCGGCGGAACGTGGTACTTTGGAAACGTCGGGGCGGCGTCGACCGTGCAAAGTTCCATCGCCAATTGTCGAGTCATCAATGTGGTCAACGGCGCGCTGGTTTTTTCCACGCAAAGCGGGACCAACGGCCTTTATACCCTTGGCGGCTTGCCCGAAACCGCGGCCGCGACCAACCTGCTTTTTGCCACAGGCAGTTCCTCCAGCCCGGAGGATTTTGCCGTCAACGCGGCGGCCAATCTGGCATACGTCGCCGACGACGGTAGCAAGGGCGGCATCCAACGCTGGGAATATTCCGGCGGGACTTGGAATAATGCGTACACTTTGGGCAGTGGCACCGGGGGGATCGGGGCGCGCAGTTTGACGGTGGATTTCAGCGGCAGCCGCCCCGTCATTTACGCCATCACGGCGGAAACGGCGGCCAATCGTCTTATCGCCATCACGGATGCGGGAGCGGGATCGGTCGCCGTGACGCTGGTGTCGTGCCCGGCGAACGAATTGTTTCGCGCCGTGAGATTCGCGCCCGCATCGATTTCATCCGCAGCCCCGCAATTGAGCGCCCCGGCATTGAGAGGGGGGCAATTTAGTTTCAGTCTCACGGGAACCGCCGGGTATCCCTACGTCATCGAGTCCTCCTCCGACTTGATGACGTGGCTGCCATTGCAAACCAATAGCGCGCCGTTCACCGTGACGCTGACCAACGCGAGTGACTATTCGCAGCAGTATTTTCGAGCCGTGTATTTCCCGTAAGCGAGGAATCGCCCCGTGTGCTCGTGGTCGCCCCGCGCCATCCCATTAGAAACAGCAGGAGGCAGACGACTGTTTTTCTGGACATGATCGGATTGTAAGAATGAGAGCCCCCGAGACAAGCCGGCATTGTCCCCCGGAAGTCCACCGATCAATATTTCGTGTGGATTTTTGCTCGATTGATTTGTAAAATACAGTCATGGCAGAAAAAACGCTCAACCAGATTCCGCGGCCATTGCGTGAACAATTCGAAAAAGGACAATCGGCGTTCGACCGCAATAATTTCGACTACGCCGTGGCCATCTTCACCGGGATACTCGCGCAGGAGCCGGCATTTTATGATTGCCGGGAGGCCCTCCGCGCCGCCCAATCGAAAAACAAGGCCAGCGGCCATACGTTTTTCAAGAAGATGCTCAGCGGCGCCAGTTCTTCCCCTTTGCTCGCCAAGGGGCAGATTGAATTGATGAAGAACCCGCTGGACGCGCTCAAAACGGCCGAGCAAATTCTCACCAGCGACCCCAACAGCGCGGCCGGCCATAAGCTTCTGGCCGACGCCGCCATGGCCGCTGATCTTCCAAAAACAGCCGTTCTGTCCCTTAAAATCGTCGTCAAGAATTCGCCAAAGGACGAGGAATCGCAAAAAAACCTCGCGCGCGCCTTTTCCGCGTCCGGACAGGGAGAAAAGGCCGAGATGATTCTCTCGGAGTTGATGCGCCAGCATCCCAACGACCTGCGCCTCGTCGATGAACTCAAGGACATTTCCGCCCGCAAGACGCTCGCCGAAGGCGGTTACGAGGCGCTGTCCGGCGGCACCGGGTCCTACCGCGACATCCTCAAGAACAAGGACGAATCGGTCGCCCTGGAACAGGAGCATCGCAACGTCAAGACCGACGACGTGACGAGGCGGATGATTACCGAACACGAGACGCGTTTGGCCGCCGAGCCGAACAATTTCAAGATACTGCGTTCCGTCGCTGAACTTTACACGCAGAGAAAGGAATTCGACCGCGCGCTGGAAGCGTACAACCGGATAGTCGCGCAAGAAGGCGCGACGGACCCTTCGCTCCTGAAAGCCATTTCGGAAACCACGATGAAAAAATACGAGGCGTCCCTTGGCGCCCTCGATCAGAATGCCCCCGACTACGCCGAAAAATCGGCGCAGATCAAATTGGAACGGGACGCGTTTCTGCTGGCAGAAACCAAGCAGCGCGCGGACCGGTATCCCAATGACCTTGGCATCCGATTTGAGCTGGGAGAATTATACTTCAAGCTCGGCCGCATCAACGAGGCGATGCCGGAATTTCAGAAGGCCCAGGGGAATCCTCACAAGCGCCTCCAGGCCATGAGCTACATGGGCCAGTGCCTTGCACGCAGGGGGATGAACGACATGGCTGCCGCAACGTTGCGGGCGGCGCTGAAGGAGAAAGCCGGCTTTGACGAGGAAAAAAAGGAGTTGATTTACGCCCTTGGCTCCGTGCTGGAAAAAATGGGAAAAGCGGAGGAGGCCATGGAACAGTACAAGCAGATTTACCAGATCGACATGGGTTTCAAGGACGTCGCCGCCAAGATCGACGCTTATTACCAGGGCAATTCCGGGCAAACGTAACTCCCGCCCGTCTTAAGCTTAATCCCAATCCCACCGACCGCGGCCCATACGCCGAAATTTGCTGGCGTTATTGGGCGAATCGGCTATAGGTATTGGTTGGCAAGCGCAATGTATGACCAAGCGAACAATGCGGGGCCAGCCGGGATGCGGCGGCCGGGCATGAGCCGGTGTCTGGCGCGGGCCTTTACCTTGGTCGAATTGCTGGTTGTCATCGCGATAATCGCTCTCCTTGCGGCGCTTCTCCTGCCCAGTTTGGCCAAAGCCAAGGAGCAGGCGAGGCAAATCAATTGCATGAGCAACCTCAAACAGTTGCAGGTTTGCTGGGAAATGTACGCGGATGATTCTGGCGGTGTTCTGGCGCCAAACGACGATATTTCGTCCGTGGACGATCCCACGATCCTCAATTTCAATAAAACGTCCTGGTGTCAAGGGTGGCCGCGGACCGATACAAATACGGCGGCCATTCAGGCGGGCCTTCTTTTTCCTTATAACACTTCCACCGCCATTTACCACTGCCCCTCGGACATGTCGCAAGTCCAGGACGCCAGCGGCAATCTGCTTCCGCTGGCGCGGACGCGCAGTTACAATATGAGCCAGTCAGTCAACGGATTGGGGTTGCTGATTGATCCCGACATGAATAACTCCCAGGTGGACGTGTATCAGCCGTGCTTCATGAAAATGTCCGCGATTACGAATCCCGCGCCGTCGCGTCTGTTTGTCTTCCTTGACGAAAACGAGGGGACAATAACGGATGCACAATTCGGCTACCCGATGCCCAATTACGACCCCGGTCAATGGTGGGACATGCCTTCCAATCGCCACGACCAAGGGGCGAACTTCTCATTTGCGGACGGGCACGTTGAGTACTGGCGCTGGGTGGTGCCGATGTTTGATCTTCTTCCGGTGGGGGATATTGGCCAGACGGTTCCTCCAACGCAAATGCGCGATTACAATCGGGTCGGCAGCGCCATGAGAATAAAGCCCGTTGACGGAACTCCGGATTAGTGTTTCAGGGTATGTTAAGTACGACCCCAAGTTACAAAGTTTACTGCGGAATATACGCGCGGTAAAAGCGGCGCATCTCATTGGTGGAAGTGAAGTCGTCGAAGATGAAAGAGGAATAAGTAGTTTTGAAATTGGTCAACGACTGCCACGATTTCAGGTTCGTCGAGACTTCAAGGGTGTAATTTGAGCCAACCGGACCGATCAGAAGCAGCTCAAAGCCGTTTGTGTCAACCGAAACCGGCAAGGCTCCGAGGCTAATGAACGGGGCAGCAAGCCCTGTCACATCGAAAGAAACCGATGATGGGCCGTAAACGACCTGCCAATCGGCTTGAGCAGGAAGATTAAAGGCGCTGAAAATGCCCGTTTCGGAGGCGAAAGTAATCGGCGTGAGAGAATCGCCTGTGTGCGGCGTGTAGCCGGCGGACGTAAGGTTCAGGACGCCGCCAAGAGAAGCGGGGCCGGAGATCGCCAAAGTGCCGTAACTGGCGGCGTTGCTGACAGAGACATTCAGCGTGCTATTTGGCTCCAGGAAAGCTCCCGCGACGGCTTCCAGAGTACCGCTCTGGAGATTGAAAGAGCCATTGTTGACAAGAGTATCGCCGAGGGCCGCCGCTCCCGACCCGGAAGCATTGATTTGTCCAGAATTGTAAAATGTCGCCGTGCCTCCGTAGTCATTCTCGGTAATCGGCCGGCTGACGAGAGGCAGATTGATCGTCCCCGTCGCGGCGTTGCTGATCACTGAACCACCGCCGGTGAAAGGATAAGGAATCCAGGTCAGTGTCCCGGTATTGATCAATTGCCCGCCATCCAGGCCGCTAGGATCGTCGACCGTTCCGCCGTTGCAAGTGAGAATGCCATTGATCATGCCGCCGGTCCAATCCAGCGGGCCGCCGGTGATCACTGGAGCCGTGCCCGACAAAATGCCGCCGCTTAGGTTGACAGCCGCGGGAGTCCAGGGGCCCGGGCCAACAAAATTGGCCGTGCCATCGGAGATCGACAATGTCACGCCGGGGGCCGAGCTGGTTCCGGTGAAATTAGCCACGCCACCGCTCACTGTCCAATTAGAGGTCACGTCGAGGACGCCACCGATGTTCGCGGTGCCGTCGCTGACTAAGAAGTTCCCGGCGCCGGATACCACGGAACCGCCGGCGAAATAAAAATTCCCTCCACCGACGCCGACGGTGCCGGGGCCATCGGCGACGACGGTCCCGAAGTTGGTGCCCCCTGCGTCGAATTCGAGCACGCCGTTTGAAACGGTGACCGAGCCAGTATTGATGAAAATATCCTCGATAGCCCCGGATCCCGACCCTGAAGCATTGATTTGTCCAGAGTTGTAAAATGTCGCTGTGGCTCCGTAATGATTTTGGGTAATCGGCCGGTTGTCGAGAGCGAGATTGATCGTCCCTGTCGCGGCGTTGCTGATCACTGAACCACCGCCGGTGTAAGGATAAGGAAGCCAGGTCAGTGTGCCGGTATTGATCAATTGTCCGCCGTCCACGCCGGTGGGATCATCAATCGTTCCGCCGTTGAGATAAACCACCGTGCTGATGGTGCCGCCGGACCAGCTCAGTGGGCCGCCGAGTGTTAATGGACCGACCCCGGCCAGAGTGCCGCCTTCCGCATTCATCGTCAGGGAGTTGGCCTGCGCCGCGACATCGACTGTCAAAGTGCTGACGACGGCAAACACAACGTCATCACCCGACGTGGGGACTTGTTGGGGCGACCAGTTGGCCGGGGCACTCCAATTTCCGCCAGAGGCATTGGTCCACGTGATGGTCGCTGCGGTTCCGGCAAAAGGAAACGCAAGAAAGAGGACTTCCGTTGCTGTCAATAGTAATTGTCGCAAGTCGATTGATTTTGCCATAAATCGTTTCGATGGTTAAAGCAATTGCGTCCGGCCGAAAATGCTCGGAAACCTGCTTTCTGGCAATGACGAATCGTGGGGCACACGAAAGACCCGATTCAAAGCTGACGTCGGGCGCGTGGCTGGAGGCTTTTCACTTGAGAGTATAATTCCGGCCGATTATAACCTCCCGCGTGGATCATGGAAAAGAGATTCCCGTTGACCGGGCGGGATTGTCCAGGGATGTGCCCGCCCGTCTCTGTCTGAGATGATTCCTAAAACTGGAAATCGGTCCGAATGCAACTCGAGCCTTCGAGCCTTGAGCTTGTCCGCAATGGGCGTGGTTTTCGGTGATATCGGAACTAGCCCGCTCTACACCTTGAAAACAGTCCTTGCTCTCACCGGCGGGAAACCTGATCGAGGCGCAATACTCGGAACTCTCTCGCTCGTCATCTGGACCTTGATCATCGTAGCGACGATCAAATATGTCTCATTCGCCATGCGCATCGACAACGATGGCGAGGGAGGCATCCTCGCTCTCATGTCGCTGCTCGGTGTTAAGCTTAAGCCCCGGCCTGTCATCGCCGCCCTCGGACTTCTGGGTGCCGCGCTGATTTACGGCGATGGGGCCGTCACCCCCGCCATTTCCGTGCTGTCGGCCGTGGAAGGGTTAAACATCGTCGCGCCTTCGTTCTCACCCTATGTTCTTCCCTCCGCCGTGGTGATTCTCGTCGCCCTGTTTTTCATTCAGTCCCAGGGAACAGCGCGGATCGGCAGGGCATTCGGGCCGATTATGCTGATTTGGTTCGTGACGATTGCCCTGCTGGGCATTTGGGGAATCGCCCGGCATCCATCCGTGTTGTTTGCGATCAACCCGATGTATGGAATTCTCTATCTGCGCTCGGGCGGGGTGACGGGATTTCTGGTGCTCGGAGGTGTCTTTCTATGCGTGACTGGTGCGGAAGCGCTCTATGCAGACATGGGACAATTCGGCGCGCGGCCCATCCGGCTGGCCTGGTTGGCGTTGGTGTTTCCAAGTCTCGTCCTGAACTATGCGGGCCAGGCCGCCCTGGTCCTGGAAGGCGCGCCAACGTCCGATAATATTTTCTACCGACTCTGCCCGTCGGCTTTGCTCATTCCGCTTGTTGTGCTCGCGACCATCGCGACAATCATCGCCAGCCAGTCGATCATTACCGGGGCATTCTCGATGACACGCCAGGCCATTCACCTCGGCTGGCTGCCACGACTGAAAGTCACTCAGACTTCGGCCACGGGCTACGGGCAAATTTATGTGGGAGCCGTCAATTGGACACTCATGATTGTGACCTGTGGTCTGACGCTTGCATTCGGCAAGTCGGACAATCTCGCGGCGGCATACGGCATTGCCGTTTCAGCCACTATGCTCGCCACTTCGGCACTTCTTTTTACTGCCATGCGGGAAATCTGGGGATGGGGGTTGATCCGAGCCGGCGGGATAGCCGGCGCGTTCATTATTGTTGACATAACTTTTTTTGCCGCAAATTCCTCAAAGATTGCCTCGGGCGGATATGTGCCTCTCCTCCTGGCGGGATTTGTCTATGGCATCATGCTCATCTGGCACCGTGGCGCCAAAGCAGTATCCGCACGGCTTCAGGAGGCGGTTGTCCCCATCGGCACATTCATGGCGGAGATTGCGCAAAAGCAAGTTCCCCGAGTGCCGGGAACGGCGGTCTTTCTGACCCACACCAAGGAGGACGTCCCTCCCTTAATGGTGTGGCACCTCGACCATAACCGGGCGCTTCACCAACGCCTGTTCGTTCTAACGGTGGACACGGAGTCTGTCCCTTGGGTCAACGATGCCCAGCGCCTCGCGATGACGGAAATTGCCCCTCAGTTTTGGCGTGCGTCCGCCCGGTATGGATTTATGGAAAGGCCTGATCTTCCGGCGCTGCTCGGGCAAGCCCGTGCAGGTGGCTGTGGCATCGATCTTTCTGATATCACCTATTATGTTGGTCACGAGACGATTCTCCCTCGCAACGATGGCAAAGGTTTACCGAAATGGATTGCGGCGTGTTTTGTGTTGATACAACGCAATTCCATGCATTTGGGTGAATACTTCCGGCTGCCCTCGGATGCGGTGGTCGAAATCGGGCGGCAGATTTGCATTTAGCTCTGTTAACGATTTCAAAATGGGCGAAATGCTGTAACTCCCCGCAAAACAGGCCTGAAACGAGAGTTTTAGGCCTGTAAATTGGTTGCGGGGGTAGGATTTGAACCTACGACCTTCAGGTTATGAGCCTGACGAGCTACCAGGCTGCTCCACCCCGCGCTCCAATCGACGACCGCACCATAACGGCGCTTCAACACGCACGCAAGCTATTTAATCTGTTTTCAGATCGGTACCGGTGCGCCGGTGCGAATCGATTTTTCCTCCGCTTCGCAGATTTCCAGCGCCGTCACGGCCGAGCTGGCGTCCACGATTTCGGGCTGACGCCGCTGCGCGATGCAGTCCAGCATGTAACGAATTTCACCGACGTAGCCGTCCGGTTGATCGTAATGAATGGAGCGGGCCGGCTGGCGTTGCTCGGCGATTTGCATCGCGTCGGCTCCGCGGCCAAGATCGAAATCCAGCGTCGCGCGCTGGCAATGAATGGTGAAAGCCATGTTAAAACCCCGGGTCAAGAGCCAATTCCCCTCGGCATGGACGGCCGGCCCTCCGGGATAAATATATTGGGTCACGACGTGGTCGACCGTTCCCGCGGAATTGATCACGCCGGATGAAAAAACTGCCGCGGGCCGGCCGAAAAGAAAATTGATGAAGTCCGTGTCGTGAATGTGCAAATCAAAGAGCGCGCCGCCCAGATCAATGGCGCCGCCGTAAATGTCCTGTTTGCTCCAGCCGGGCATTTCCGAAACGCGGCGGAAACGCGCGGCCAGGATGCGTCCGTACGGTTCTTTTTGAACCACTTCTTTGAGCCAGCTCCAGCCGGGCCAGAACCTCATGCACATCGCGGGCATCAGAATGCCGGGCGACGATTCGGCGACGCGCAAAATCTCGCGCGCTGCCGCCGAAGTCCGCGCCAGCGGTTTTTCGCACAAGACGTGCTTGCCCGCCTGGAGCGCGGCAATGCACTGTTCCGGGTGGGCCGGGGTCGGAGTGCAGAGATCGACCAGTTCGACCTCGCCATCGGCCAGTAGCTCTTCGAACTTGCGGAACACCTTGACTCGCGGGTCAAGTTGGATGTCTTCGGAATTTGCACCAATGTTTCCGCGGACGCCCTGCAAAACGCCGTTGACGGGCAGCCGTGAGACGCCGCACACGGCGGCCACGCGCGCCGATTGGCCTGCGAGGTAGGCGCGCAGGTGCGTCATGCCCATGAATCCAAGGCCGACGACGGCAACGTTTATCCTTCGCGGTTCCGGTGTCATATACAATTTTTCTCGACAACCATTTTCGCGGCGCGAATGTCGGCCACCCGCCGGGCGCCGGCTTCGCGCTCGATGACGAGACTGCCGGAGAAACCGAGTTGTTTAAGCGTGGCAAAAAATGCAGGCCAATCGACTTCTCCCTCACCGACGGCGACTTCCCGGCCCCACGTCCCCGGCGTTCTGGTTCTTACGGCGTCCTTGACATGGACCTGGCGAATCCACGGTGCGAGCGTCCGCAGCGCCTCGACGGGATCGCCTTTGTCATAAAGAATCATGTTGGCGGGGTCGAAGTTGACCCCGACGTTGGGGCGATTGAGTTTTTGCAACAAGCCGGCGAGCACCGGCGCCGTTTCCTGGCCGGTCTCGAGGCCCACGTCGATATTCTTCGCGGCGAAAACGTCCGCCACCTCCGCCAGGCGCGCCAGCATCTTCGCGAAGGCCGGGTCCGATTCCTCGTGGGGCAGGAAGCCTGCGTGGAACGTGACCAATTTCTGGTCGAGTTGCGCCGCAAGAGCCGCCGAGGCGCGGATGTTTTTTCGATTCTGCTCCCATGTCGCCTCGGGCGCGATGCCGCCCGTGCGCCGGATGCTCTCGAGGGTCGAATAATCCTCGCCGACGCAGCCAAACATGGCGGAGACAATTATAATTTCATTTTGCCGAAACAGGTTCTCCGCATGCTCCCAACCGGCGGCGGAATCGCGCAAGGGGTCCAGGGCCAATTGCGCGCGCCCGATGCCGGTGGCCTTGAGTTTCGCGGCCAGGTCGTCGGCATCGGCGGGTTGGAGCGACCAACTGCACACGGCCAAACGTTCTGACAGCGGGGCCTCTTTGAAGGGAACACTCATACTCAATCAATTATCTCAGGGCTAAGTCAGAAATGGCATAATGTCAATTGGCCTCGATCACTTTTGCGGCTGGTCGTTTTCATAAAGACGGGCGGTTTGGACCATGATGGCTTCGAGTTGTTTGTAATAATCGTCTTCGTTGATGCCCGATTTGCGGGCGCGCAGGGAGCTCAATTGGGCTTCCAATTCGTCGCGGCGGGCGCGGGTTTGCGGGGACAACTCTTGCTCGCTTTCTCCGCGGACCAGGATCATCTGGTGCGCGCGCACTCCATCGACCGTTTTTCCTCCGGCGGCGGTCTTGACGGCGCGGAATCCTTGAAACCAATCGGGAGGGGTACCGAGGCCGTCGCCGTTGTCATCCAACAAAGCGTGCTCTGTCAACAAAAGGCCCTGGTCCTTGTAATATTGTTGAACCTGACGCGACGCCAGCAGGAACGCTTCCAGGAGCGAGGTTTGTCCGTCCTTGTCGAGGTCGGCCGATGGGCTTGCAATGTCTGCGGCGAGATAGCCGCCAAAATGCGTGGCGTTATCCTCGTAACCGCTGCGCGTAGCCGTGATGATGACGCGGTCCGGGCCGGAAAGCGCGGGGAGAAACGGCCCGCTGGCGGAAGCGCATTGCACCACTGCCAATGGACGGCGGCAGGATTTCAAGGCGGCCGCGAGGTCGTCCGCCGAGATGTCCGGCCCGCGGAGGTTGAATTTGGCCGAGCGGCCGTCATAGGTGCCGTGGCCAATGAATACCAGCCAAAGCTCTCCGGCGGGCCGGGAAATCTCGTCCGCCAGAATTTTCAACAGGCGCGCGCGGTCATCTTCCGCGGAAGGCGCATCCTGGCCGACGACGCGGGTTTGCAAACCGCCCCGAGCGGCGGCTTGCTCCCATAACGCGGCCCACGCGGAAAATTTCTCCGCGTACTCCGGTTCGCCCGGAGCGCCGATGACCAGGACCAACGAGCGCTGTTCGTTGGTTTGGGCCCGCGAAATTGCGGGGCCGCCCAACAAGGCCAGCGCCGTGACGGCTGCCAGAAGCACGCGTCTCAAGGCAATCCTTTCCATCGACGGATTCCCCATTCCGCCGCGAAACAGCCGATGACGAAGAGGAAGACCACGGGCTTGTGCCAAAGCGGATCGCTCCACGTTTCGGTAATCGGCGCGCGCCTCTCCGGAATGCGGCGCGCGAAATCCCGCAGGGCCGACATCGTCAATACTGCGCCGCCGGTCCGTTGCGCGATGGCGGCCAGCAATTGGCGGTTGGGTTTGAGAACACGGAATTCCTCCGCCGCGGGGTCCGAGGCCCAGCCGGCCATCGCGTTTCCGACGACTTTCCCGTCGGATTGAGTCACCACGGCCTGGACTGAATAGGCGCCCGGGTCGCGCGCCACGTAAGTGGCCTCGTATTTTCCCGGCTCATTGGGCAACGGATCGGCGGTGATTTGAAGGTAATCGGCGCCCGGCTCCGCGTCGTGCGACTGAAGGAGATGCACCGGTCGAATGGTCAACTGGACGGTCGCGTTATCCAGAGGCTTGAATTCCTCGTCGCGCGCGGAGACGACGAACCGGACGCGGGACGGGTCGCCGTCGGCGGCCGTCTCCGGGGTGACGCCGACCCTGGAAGGAACATCCGATACGAGCCATCGGACAAGCTGGCGCCAGGACTTGGCCAAATCCTTTTGAGACGTTTCGTCGCGCAAGCTGCCGCGCCACATGTCTCCGATCATCAGCGCGGCGGTTCGACCCAGGCCAAGCCGCTGCACGGCCAGCGCCGGGTAAGTATTGTTGTCTGAATCGGAAACGGTGGCCAGCACGCTGGCCCCGGGCTTGATGCCAAGGACCGCGTTTAGCACTTCGAGGGGCGCGGCGTCGTCCAGGCGCGTTTGTTCCTCCCCTTCCGTCGCGCGCAAACGCGTCCAGGGTTGCAACCAGCCTTCGCGAGTCAGCTTGAGCTTCCAATCCGAGGGGAGACTGGCGTTGACGGGCTGGTTGAGATAAACCGGAAGCATCGAACCGATCAGCGTGCCCGCATAGTTTCCCTGGCGAAATGACTCCGCGCCGCCAAGCATCAGGAATCCGCCGCCGCGCTCGGTGACAAAACGCTGCATCAAGACCATTTGATCGTGCGTAAAAAAATCGGCCTCGACGTCGCCGAAAATGACCGCGTGATACCGGAAAAGGTCCGCGGCGGTTATTGGGAAGCCGCCGCGCAATTCGAACTCGTCCCTGGTATTGAGGCGGGTGAGGACCGGTTGGTCGTAGCGGGCGGTTTCCTCATTGGTATCGTCGAATCCTCCGAAGAGCGGATTGCTCAACTCGCCCCCCGCAAACGCGAATTTGGGCTCGCGCCGGGCCAGGCGAATCAGCGCCACCAACTGCACCTGCGGATCATCCCCGACTGCGCGGTTGAGGAATTTGAAGTCCCAGTTGGGCCGGCCACCGACATACAGGACGCGAAACGGTTCCTGGCCGCGATCGACCACGGCCATTTTCCGATTATTGACAAGCGTCGCCTCGCGGGATTGCGCCGCCGGGAGGCCGGCTTCGCTCTGCGCCCGCGTTTCAATCTCGTAAAAATGGAGGCCGGGTTTGTCGGGCTGGATTTGGAAACGGAAGTTCAGGTTGCTGTCGTCGCCGGCGGCGGTTTGTTTTTGCTGGGCGACAACGTTGGAGAGGCCGGCACCGACTTCGATCAATCGCGTGTCAACCGTTTCGCCGGAAAATCCGTGCGCGGCGGCCTCCGCCTGCACGGTCACCGGCGCGTCTTCGAAAGCGGTCTGGCTGGCTGTGACTTTTTCCAGCGCGATGTCGCGCAGACCGTCGTCGCCGATGACGACGGGATAAATGGGCGGGCAGCCTTCCAGGGCGGACAGGTCCGGCGCGATGTCGGTGGCATTGCCGTCGGTAAACAGGAGAACCCCCGCGACGGGCTGGCCGCGCCAGCGGTCCGCGGCGGTGTGCAAGGCGCTTTCGAGGGCGGAGGCGCGCCCGTCAAATTTCAGCTCCCCGAAATCGCGGGCGTCCTGCAACTGGGTGTCGAAGGTGTAGCGGCGCAATTGAAAATTTTCCGCCAGAGCTGATTGCCAGCCCGGGGCGTCATTGGTCAATTGGCTGCGGAGGATTTCGCCGCGCGATTGCGATTGGCCGGCGTCCTTGACTTGCATGCTCTGGCTGTTGTCGGCGATGAGCGCGAAGAGATTCGCGCCGGGCCGGGCGCGCTGGCTCACGCGCAGCGGATCCAGCAGACAAAGCGCCAGCGCGAGCACGCCGGCCAGCTTCAAGAGTCCGCACCCGATCCGCACCGGCAGCCCGGCTGCGCCGCGGCGCCCAGCCCAGATCAGGGCGCCCGCGAGCGCCACGACCAGGACCAGAATTGGAAGGAGCCATGTCCGCGCGGAAAAGACGATCACTGACCTCCTCCCAACTTTTCGTAGTACTTGCGGACCATTTCGGAATAATTCTCCGGCACGGGATCGTGATCGAGCGGAACGAGGCTTTTCACATTGGCCAGACGCGCCAGGTCCTCCCGCAAACGGGCGCGGACCTCGGCCATCGGCGCCAGCACCTGGGCGCGCAAGGCGTCCGGGTCGGGCTTCTGGCCGCGCCGCCGGTAATCCGCCCGATAAGCGGCGACGCGCTCGCGGGCTTCGGCCAATTGGTTTCGCAAGTCGGAAGAATCAACCACCTCTTCGACTTCACGCATCCGATCCGACCAATCGACAAAGTCACTGCCGGTAATCGGACCATTAATTCCAAGACCCGCCCGACCGCCTCCGGCTCCGGCGCTGGCGCCGCCAAACTGCCGGGCCGCTTCGCGCAATCGATCGGCATCGCCGCCAGCCTGGCCATTTGCGGAGCCGTCTTGAGTCCCCCCTGGAGTGGAACTTGCGCTTGCCGCCTGGCCGCTGGAGTTATTGGGATGGGACCCGGCGGTGGAACTTGCTTCGCCGCCGGCCTGGCCCTGCGCGGACCCGGGCTCGGCACCGGGTTTGGAGCCCGCTTTGCCGGAATTTGCGCTTGTCACCTGTGGGCTGCCGCCATCGGACGGGGAACCGGCCGTGGAATTTGTGCCGGCGGCGCCGCGCGTTCCGGCGGCGCCCTGCGCGGAATTGGAATTGGTTCCCGGCGCGGCCGCTTCGCGTTCCACTTGGGAGGAAAGATCGTCCAGTTCCTTTTGGGCGTAGCGCAGGGCCTCGGTTTCGTTGCCGAGCACGCTTTGGGCGGCGCGCTCCACTTTTTGACGAAGTTCGTTGAGATTCTTGCGCACGGCGCCCTCAGGCGCGCCGGCCTGGGTAACCAGGCCGTGATCGACAAGCTTCTCCCCCGTTTCGAGGAGGTTCTCGTTGCGCATCTGGCTGGCGCGGCGCAGGGTGTCATAAAGCTGCTCTGAAAGCAGCGGTTCGGAAGTTTCCGCCTGTTCGCTGACGTTTTGCATTCCGGCCAGCAAATTGGTCAGAGCGCTTTCCTGGCGGGCCATTTGCTGAACCAATTGTTGACGCTGCGCGGAGTCGTCGAGGGATTTGCGGTCGGGATTGGCCAGCGATTCGAGCGTGGCGCCGATTTTATCCTCCTGGCTTGCAAGGTCGCGCGCCTGGGAGCGCAACTGCCGCATTTGCTGTGAAAACTGGCTGGAGGCCTGGTTTCTCAAATTCTCCCGCAGTTCCTGCATCCCCTGTTGAGCGCGCGCGCCCGCGGCCAGGGCCTGCGAAACCGATTGATCCTGCAACTCCTGCGAGGCGCGCTGGGTATCGGAACGGGCCTGGTCCAATTGCTGCCTGGCCTTGGAGAGCGAAGAGGCATTGGGCGATTGGTCGAGGTTCTGGCGCAATTCGTCCACGTCGGCGAGCATCTGCTTTTCTTCGTCGCTCAGGCGCTTGAGCTGGCGCTGAATTTCCTCGCGCTCCTGGTCGGTGCGGGCTTCGGCCAGGGCGGTTTGCAATTCCTTGAGGCGATCGTTCAAGTCCTGCTGGCGTTGCGCCAACTGCTTCAAACGATCGGCAATTTGCAATTGCTCCTTTTGTTGCGGTGTGGGCGCGGCGGTGGCCTCCTGCTCGGTTTCGTAGCGATTGTCGTCGCTGGTCAATTCCAGTTGGTCCATCTGGCCTTTGCGCGGCTGGCCGGCGCGCCCGCCGCTTCGGCCGCGTCCGCGGGAGCGCGAAACCTGAAAATCATGGGGGATTATTTTTAGAAGCCCCTGGTAAGCCGATTGCTCGGCAACCACGGCCGCGCCCAGCTTTTCCGGCGCATTCTTTGCGTCCGCGAGCATCAATTGGGCCCGTTCCATTTCCTGGATCGCTTTTTGGAGCGCCTCGCGGGCGGGCGGTTTTTCCGTTCGCGCGAGCATTTGCTGCGCTTGTTCCAACGCCTGCGCCTGCGCCTGGCCCACGGAGGTGATGTCGGCCGCGTAATCATCGGCCATTAATGCGCGCGCGCAGAACAGGCCGGCCAATAGGAATGAGTGAAGTGCGTGTTTTCTCATGGAGATCTCGTGGATGCGGGCGGCGGTTTTTCCTGTCGCAGTTTCCAGGTCGCGATGACGATTTCCTTCTGCATCTCGGCCAGATCGTCCGCTTCATTCCCCTGCTGCTGCCCTTCGCCCTGGCCGCCGGACATCTCCGGCTGGCCGGCCCGAAAAGCTTCCTCGAAAGGACGGACCTCGGCGAAAAACATGTCGCTGAAAGTCCGCCGGATTTTGCCGTCCGGCCCGAAATCGTCCGCCCAGACAAAATAGGCCAGCGCCTGGTCCGGCTCCAGGGGGAGAGTCTCCAAGCGTATGAGATAATTGAACTGGCGCTTTTCGTCGCGGGGCACCGATTGGCCCAACTCGACGATGCGCGGTTCCTCGCCCGCCACGCCGAAACCAATGCCGTATCTCAACAGGCCGAATTCGCCGCGGGCTTCGGCTTGCAATTGCAATTCTTCCAGGCGGGAAACGCGCTGGTCGCCGCCTGGGAAGACCAGTTTAAGCTCCGGGGGCCTGTCGGGCAGCGCTTGAAAGACGATCTCGGCGGGGAATTTGTTGGAGCGCCCGTCGGCGTCCACCAGCGCCAGCGTGTAGCGCGCGCTGTTGGTCAATACAAAATCGTCCAGCAGCGCGACGGCGTTTTCCTTGAGCGCGAGTTTGACCGAGCCGTTGGTTGAAACGAGCGTGGCGCTTGTCACCGGCTTGTTGAGCTGGAATGTGTACGTCAGGCGCGTTCCTTCGACGGCGCTGACGCGCCGGGTGTCAAGTATGGTTTTGTTCGTCAGCCCTGTGTAATGGGGGAAACGCAGCAGCGCGTCGGCGCGGAGAAGAGACGGGTAATCGAACACAGTGACTTTAAAACCGTCGGATTTGCGGGCATCATATTCGATGTGATAGCGGCCTTCCTCGGAAACCTCGGCCACGCTGGCGCCAAATATGGGGTCCGCCAGTTGGCGCTGCATAGCGATGCGTTCGGTCCGGCCCGAGGCGCTTTCCAGGACGAGGGTCGCTTCCGGCGGCGGCTGGCGCCCGAACCGCGCCGAAATCACGAGGCTGGATCCGCGTTCGACTTGCGTGTCCCCGGGGGTGACGGTGATTTCCGGCGCCAGCCATGAGCGAAACACGGGGCGGCCGCCGCCGTTGCGGCCCAGAACCCAAAGAACCACGACAGCGAGGGCCAATGCCGCAAAATGCGCGCTTCGGGCAACGGACAGTTTCCGCCCAAGAGTCTGTCTCCACCGGGAGCGTTGGGGATGTTCCAGGACCGCCTCGATGGCGCGCAGTTGCAGAAACCGGAAATTGCCGGACGTGGCATCCGGCTCCTGGTCCGCCGCCGCCGAGAGCAAATGGCGCAACTCGGGATGTTCCCGTTCAAGTGTCGCGACCACGGCGCGAAAATCCTTGGCGCTGGCGCGGCGCAGTCCCCAAATCACGCCAGCGGCAATCAATCCGGCCGAGAAAGGAATGATCCATTCCCCGGGCAGGCGCCAGCCGGCAAAATTGCCCAGCAAAAGAAATAAAATGCCGAGCGCCGCCACGGCCAGCCAGGCAACGGCCATCTCGCGCCACAATTGCGCGCGTCGGAGCATTCGCTCCAAATCGGCCAATTCATTTTGGAGGCGAGGCTCCATCATGGCGTCGCTCCCGTGGTTTTGGCGCCGCCCGCCAGGCTCCCGGCCAGGATGATTTCCCCGCACGCAATTGCCAGGGCAGCCAGGAGGAACCAGCGCCAGAGTTTCTGGCTGTTTTCCAATTCGGCGCGGCGCAATTGGCGCTGGTGAATGCGCGTGGCGGCGAGGGGTTGGTCCGTCACGGGATCCAGCGGAACGCCCAGGCGCGCCAGTTCGTCCTGGGACAGCGGGGCGACGCGGCTTTCCTCCAGGGGCAGATTGACGGCAAAACGCCGGTGGCTGCCTCCGCCCGACGCCACGTAGATTCCCGGCAGGTCGGTCTCCGCGAAGGACGCGCCCGCCGGCAATGTTCGTGATTGGCCGTCCGGCTTTTTCCATTCGATGGCGGCGCCGGGGAAATGGGGGGACGGAATGGCATCGCCCGTCCGGAATTGGAAGCGGGCGGGGGCGCCGGAGCCGCTCCAATCGAGCATCGTTTCCATCAGCGGCGGAAATTTGCTTGACACAGCGAGCTGGCTGTCCGAGGGCCCCCAGCCCGATGCCAGGACGAGAAGGTTCCCCTTGCCGACGGGGACCTGGGTCAGGGCCGGCGAGCCGTCGTCGAATTTCGCGAGCACACTGGCGTTGAGCGAGGCGGGAATTTCCCAGCGCCGGTGTTTCCAGAAATGAATGGGCGTGAAATCGCTGTAGCGCGGGTCGTCAAACGGGGCGAAAATCGGATGCTTGAAATCAATCCCGCCAAGCAGCGCGTAATCTCCCGCGGCTTCGCTGATCTGAACGCCGGACAAACCAAGCAATCCCGCCAGCGTCGGACCTGATTGATCGCCTGCCAGGAGCAGCAACGCGTTTTTGCCGCCGGCAAGCCAATCGCGCAAGGCGGTGACCTGCGCGTCGGTCAGCGCTCCGGGAACGACCGCGGAACCGGCATCGTTCAGCGACGCGGGGCCAGTGATCTTGACCCGGCGGCGCGAGGAGTCCGGGAAAACACGTTGCAAATAGTAGAGCGGTTTTGCCGGGTCGTCCGCCGAATCCGCGCCGAGGTAGCAAATGGCCACGTCCTGAATTTCCGGCGCGGCAAAATAAGAGACGTTGTCAAAATC
This sequence comes from Vulcanimicrobiaceae bacterium, assembly GCA_035511075.1. Classification (GTDB taxonomy): domain Bacteria; phylum Verrucomicrobiota; class Verrucomicrobiia; order Limisphaerales; family Palsa-1400; genus DATAUD01. Next base: position 73,551 of record DATKFW010000002.1, on the reverse strand, counting down.
CGCGTCGTCGCCGGACAATTGGAGCGCCCCGGTGACCGCCCCGGCCGACAATTTGGGTGTCGGGAAAGTGCGCGTCTGGCCCGGCGGCAAATAAATCTCGGTGGCGTCGCCGCCGCCCTGCCAGGCGAGACGGAATTTTTCCTTTCTAGAATCCTTTGAATTGGTCACGCGCACGAACCCGGTGGATTGGTCAAAAATTTCCAAACCCGCGTTGGATTGTTGCGCAACGGCAACGGGCTCGACCGTAACGCGCATGCCGGCGGGCCATTCGTGCCCCTGCAATCCATCCAATTTGGCGCCGTCCTGCAGATCGGAAATCAACACGACGTTGCGGCGGGCCGGCGGCTGTCCGTCGTTGGACCGGTCTTCGAATTGCCCGGCGGCGTCGATGAGCGCGGGCCCCAGTTGTGTGCCCATCCATCCCGGGGAAATGGCCGCCAAACGCTCGCGCGCCAGCGCCGCGCGCTGGTCCGCAGGCCACGAACTCCATTCCGCCATGCTGACGACAGTGCGCGCCTGGCGGTCAAAGGTCATGACCGCGACCTCATCCGGCGGGGCAGTCTTCTCGAGGTATCCCTCGGCCAGCGCGCGGGCCCTGTTCCACAGGCCGGGCCGGCGCATCGAGGCGCTAGTGTCAATCAAAATAACAACCTGCCGGCGCGTTCCCGCCGCATCGGGCGGCGCGTCCCTGGCAAAAAAGGGACGCGCGAATCCCACCGCCAGCGCCAGCAGAATCAGGCAGCGCAATGCCAGCAGCCACAAATGTTCCAGCTTGCGCCGCCGCGTCGTTCGCGGGGGCGTCGGACTGAGAAACATCAGCGAACTGAATGGCGCGCGGTCCCGCGTCGAGCGCCGGATGAGATGAAAGAGGATCGGCGCCCCCACCGCCAGGCCGCCCAATAAAAACAATGGCGCCAGAAAGCTCATGATGCCAATCCCGGCTGCGAACGGCGTCGAATCCGGCGGTTGCGGCGCGTGCGGCTGCGAAGGAAATCCAGCAGGGCCAGGTCCAGCGGACGGGTGGTCAGGACGCGGAAAAAGGCGCATCCGAGCTTGCGGCAGAGGCCTTCGATCTCCTCGCCGTGGGCGTTCAAACGGCGCTGGTATTCCGCCCGCGCGATGTCCGGGTCAATATAAAAATCCCGCCCGCTCTCGACATCCTCAAAAAGCATCGGATTGTGAAAATCGAACGCCAACTCGTTCGGATCGAGCACCTGGAAAACGATCAATTCGTTTCCGGCCGCCGTCAGGCCGGCCAGATTCCGCTCGAGTTCGTCGGTGGACGCCAGCAGGTCGGAAATGAGCGCGATAATGCCGCGCTTGCGTGCCAGTTGAGCGACGCGGCGGAGCGGTTCGCCCAGATCGGTTTGCCTACCGGCAGGCTTGCGTTCCAGGGCCAGCATCAATTGGCGCAAATGGCCGCGGCGATTCCGCGCCGGAAGATAGTCGCGCACCCGCTCGTCGAAAGTGAACAGGCCGACGGCGTCGCCCTGGTTGTTGAGAAACCACGCCAGTGTGGCCGCCAGCGTGCGGGCGTAATCGGATTTGGAGAAGCCCAGCGAGCCGTAGGTCATGGAGCGGCTTTGATCCACCAGCAAATGGCAGCGCAGATTGGTTTCGTCCTCGAATTTCTTGACGTAATAACGGTCCGAGCGCGCGTACAGACGCCAATCCAGGTAGCGGGTGTCCTCTCCCGGCGAGTAGGGGCGATATTCGCTGAACTCGACCGAAAAGCCGTGATAGGGACTGCGATGCAAACCGTTCCAAAAACCTTCGACGACGACGCGGGCGCGCAATTCCAGGTTCCGGATTGCCATCAACGCCTTGGAATCGACGAATCCCGCCTCGGACCTGGGCGACATCGAACTGGCTGAGAGCGGACCGGGCATAAAACACTCATTCTAGGAGGCGTCCGGTTCCTTCACTGTTTCAAGCAACCGCCGAATGACGCCTTCGACGCTGGTTCCCTCCGCTTCGGCCCGGTAATTGACCAAAATGCGGTGTCGCAAGACCGGCGGAGCCAGAGTGCGAATGTCCTCGGCGGAGACATGGGTGCGGCCTTGAAATAAAGCGCGCGCCTTCGCGCCCAGGACCAGGAATTGGCCGGCCCGCGTGCCGGCGCCCCAGCTCACCCAATCGTTGACAAATGACAGGGCGCCGGGCTGGCCGGGGCGCGAGGCGGCGGTCAAACGCACGGCGTAACGGGCCAGATTGCGGGAGATTGGCACGTTGCGGACAAGGTCGTTAAACCGCAGCACGTCCTCGCCAGTGAAAATCGGCTCGATTGCGGCAGGCCGGCGCTCGGTGGTTTGGAGGATGACGGCCACTTCGTCGTCCTCTGGCAGATAATTGATCACGACGTTGAACATGAAGCGGTCAAGCTGGGCTTCGGGCAGCGGATAAGTGCCTTCCATCTCGATGGGGTTTTGCGTGGCCAGGACGTAGAACGGCTCCTCCAGAACGTGGCGCATGCCGGCCGAAGTGACTTGATGCTCCTGCATCGCTTCCAGAAGCGCGGCCTGCGTCTTGGGCGGCGTGCGGTTTATTTCGTCGGCCAGAATCATGTTGGCGAAAACCGGTCCGCGCACAAAAACCATCTTCCTGCCCTCGCCCGTGTCCTGCAGAATTTCGGTCCCCGTGATGTCGGCGGGCATGAGGTCGGGCGTGAATTGGATGCGCTGGAATTTGAGGTGGAAGATTTGCGCGATGGATTTGACCAGCAACGTCTTGGCAAGGCCCGGCGCGCCAGTGATTAGGCAATGGCCGCCGGCAAAAAGGGCGATGAGAATCTGCTCGATGACTTCCTTCTGGCCGACTATCGCCTTGCCCAGTTCGGTTTCGATGCGGGCGCGGCCGGTGGTCAGGCGTTCGACGGCCTGGCGTTCTTCAGTCAGTGTGTTCATTTGGTTTGGCAGGATAAAATATTGACGGTAAGCGGATGGGGGTTCACGAATGGTCCTCGAGTTGGAGCAGCAGCCGTTGCGCTTCGCGAAACCGGGGCGCTTCCTCCAGCGCCTGCAAAACCTGGCGCTTGGCCTCCGATTCCGAGCCGCCCTGGGCGTGGAGCAGGCGGGCCAGTTGGTAATGCGCCTCCGCCGGGTCCGGCGGGTCCAGCAACAGCAATTTTCGATACGCGTCAATGGCCTCGCCGGTCTTTCCGGAAGCGGCCCCCGCCTCCGCCAACGCGGAGTAGGGCGCGGTGATCAAGGGATTGATCTCAAGCAACAGTTGCGCGTATTTGATTTCATCCGGCCAATCCTGGCGCGCGCCGCACAAATCAATCAGGCGGAGGTAGAGGTCCGCAAAGTCGGTTTCCTGGGCGGCGAATTGCTGCAAGGTGGCCAACTCGGCGTTGGTCTCCTTCAAATTGCGCTCGGTGAGGGCCAGCAGCCACAACGGGTTCGCCTCCAGGCGCTCGCCGTGATACGACGCCGCCAGCAATTCGAGCACCGGTTTGGCATCCGCCCAGTTCTTGTCGTCAATCAATTTTTCCGCGTGCTCCAGCGTCAAGTAATAATTGTGCGGATGCGCCTTTTCCCACACGGTGAAGGCCACGCCGTCGCGGTCTTCCGGCGGCTTTTGGAGGTCGGCCTCCGGCGCAAGATTGAGCGCCTTGTCGCGCGCAAAAGCGGCGAAGCGTTTTTCGAGGTCGGGAAGCGGGGCGGTATGGGCGGCGATGGCGTGGTTGATTTCCGAGCCGTCGCGAAGATCGCCCAAAATGGCTTTCAGGGTGTCCAGGCCGTATTGTTGGACGACGAACTCCACGACCAGCGAAGATTCGTAATAGGCGAACTGAAGCGCGCGCGAATTCTTCGCGGTTAGAAACGCGCCGCTCAATTCCCCCAGCGGGGTGAGCGCGTTGGTCAGGATCATATCCCTGTAAGCCAGGCTCATCCTTTCGCCCCAGGCTGGGTTGGCCTGGCGCTCTTCATAAACGGAAATGCCTTCACTGAGCCAGCGCGGCATCCGGTTCCTGGTCAGGGTCAGAGTGACGACGTGGCAGAACTCATGCCAGAGAACGTCCTCCCAATTGGCGGGATTGGGCGCCTGCGATGCCGGACTGTTGGCCGTGATGACGGAGCCGAAACAAACGCCCAGATAGCCGGGATTGCCGGGCATGCCGAAGGTCCGCACCGCGAAATCCTTCTGGTCGGGAAAAATATCGACCGTCGTGCGCTGGGTCAATTCCACGCCGTATTTGCGGCATAGCGGATCCCTGGCGCGTCCGAGCAAATCCAGGACGCGATCGCCGTAGAGCGCCGCTTCGTGGGCCGACATTTGCACGATGAAGTTGGCGTTGGTCAGCGTTTGGAACTTCTCCATCTGGTCGTGCAGCTTGACCAGATTGTAGCTGGTAATATCGTAATCGTCCTGGGAATGGACCTCCTGGGCAAGCGCCCAACCCTGGTCGTCCTGGCCCAGGCGTAACAAATCCCCGGCCAATTCCCGGCGGGCCGGCAAATACGCCTGGTCAAACTCCAGCGCCCGTCTTTGTTCGGCCGCCGCCTCCGCAAAGCGGTATTTTTGCGCCAGCTTGAGCCCGATGATGTAATCCACCTGAGGATTGGTGGTCCAATACTTCAACGCTTCGGCGCGGAATTGCCCGGCGGCAGCGGGATCATTGTGCAATTGGGCCAGCACCGAACGGTATGCCAGCGCTTCGGGCTGATGCGGGTTGACCTCCAGCACGCGCGCCAGTTGTTCGGCGGCCAGGTCGTATTGCTCGGCGTCAATCAGATGATCGGCAAGGAGAAGCAGGCTCGGAACGTGGCGCGGGTTGACAGCCAGCGCCGCCTGAATCGCCTTCATCATCTCTTCCGGGTCCCCGGTTTGAAAAGCCGCGGCCAGACCGCCCTCCATGTCGGGATCATCCGGAAATTTCTTCAGGCCGGCCCGAAAGGTATCGGCTGCCAGCACAAAATCGTGTTTGTCCAGGGCCAATTGACCGGCGTCAATAAACGCGTCGCGCAGCGGCGGCTCCATCGTCTCGGCGCGGCGGAAACAATTCTCCAGGACCAATCGCGGTTCCAAACCCAGAAGCAGCAACGCCTGGCCCAGGGCCGGGGCTTCCTCGGTGTCGAAAGCGCCCGCGCGCCGTTCAATGAGCCTCCTGGCTTCCATCAGTTGCAGGTCTGCCCCGGGGCGGTCCCCTTGAAAAAGCGACGTTGTGCGGGCAAGCAGCCGCATCTCCAGGTTGCCGGAATAATCAGCCAGCGCCGCCAGGGCGTTGGTGTGGGCCTCATTGTAGCGCCCGACGGTCAACAGAGTCTTGACGAGCAGAACCCGCCAATCCCCCCGATAATCGCCCTCCTGCGCTTTTTCTGTCGCCGTCTTGATGACCGCATCGTAATGGCCGCGCAGGAACTCGCGCTGAGTTTCCTCGAGGGATTGCGCCGCCGCGCGAGGGGGTAAGAGAAGAAAAATTCCCGCCGCCAGCCCGAACCCCGCGGGCAATAACCAAGCCCGTGACAGCGGTGCTTTGTGACCAGGCATTCCTCCCTAAATTCATACGCCCGCTTTGCGATTCACGCAATGCGCAATGTGAACTGGGAAGTTCGCGAAAGAATAATAATCCCGGTGGAATATAGCGCGGAGAAAAATGGAAGGCCGAGAGGGGTATGTCCATTTTATATGTGTGCCATCGCGGGGCCGATGGGCTCAATTGTCTTTGTCCGTGCAAGCCTAAATTGGTCACTTGACAAAATCGCCGTTTTCCCTTTAATTAAGCGCGGTTGAAATGATCAACACATTGACAGTTAATAATTGCCAGCGCCAACCCGGACGTTGCCGGGCTCTGACGATGTGGCACGGCTCCCGGTTATACGGCGGCGTGGATTCAATTTTCTGAAGCCCAGGAAAAATTAATTTTGAAACCCACGGTTGCCAAGTCAATCGTGGGTTTTTTGTTTTTTTGAAAGGAAGACATGAGAAATAGAAACACGCAGAGACAGGTCAAGACACGGTTTGGACCGGAAACCCGGTTTGAAATCGGCCCGATTCCTCCCGTGCCGTTTCGCGGCGCGCTGGAGAATGAACTGGACACCCTGAAGGCACGCCTGTTGCGCGAGGAATTGGCGCGGAGCGCGGAACCGGCGTTGAATCCACTCCTGCGCCGCGCGGCCAACGACGCGGCGAGCCTGGCGTGGTTTACGCCTTTTCCCCTGCTCGTTTTTCCCGTGCTCCTTGAGGAGAAGGCGGAGGCCGCCCGGCGCCAGGAGGCCCGGCAACGGCAAATCCGCCGGCGCAGCCGGAGGGTCATCTCAAATTTGAGATTCGAAATTTGAAATCAAGATATGCATCAACCGAGCTGGTGGATGGTCGTGCCTTTTGGCGTATTGCTCGCCAGCATGGCCATCCTCCCGCTTCACGCGGAGCGATGGTGGACGCGGCATTATGCCAAACTAGCGCTTTTCCTGGCCGCTCTCACACTGTGCCATTACCTGGTGAATCCGACGGCGGAGGACTTGGAGACGGTACGGCGCACGGCGCAGGATTATATTGGATTCATAGCTCTGATCGGTTCGCTGTACGTCGTTTCCGGCGGCATTCACATCCAAGTTGTCGGCGAAGCGACGCCCGCGTTGAACACTCTGTTCCTGGCCGTTGGCGGAGTGGTCTCGAACGTTCTTGGCACCACCGGAGCGTCGATGCTGCTGATCCGTCCGTGGCTGCGTATGAACAGTTATCGGACGACCGCGCATCATGTGGTCTTCTTCATATTCATTGTGTCGAACGTGGGAGGTTGCCTCACGCCGATTGGAGACCCGCCGTTGTTGGTAGGATTTTTAAAAGGTGTTCCGTTTTGGTGGGTTCTGGAACATTGCTGGGCGATGTGGCTGATCAGCATGGCATTTCTGCTGGCCGTGTTTTACTGCGTCGACCTTCGCAATTACCGCCGGGCGCCGGAAACGGTCCGGGAAAAGCTTGCCGAAGCGGAACACCGATGGCGCTTTGACGGATTGTGGAACACGGCGTTTCTGGCCGTGATCATCGGCGCAGTCTTCTTACCCGGCCCTCCCATTCTTGGGTGGGCGCTTATGTTGGCTGCGGCCGCGGCGTCGTATCTGACCACTGCCAGGGATGTTCACGCCGCCAACCGCTTTAGCTTTGGCCCCATCGTGGAAGTGGCCGTGTTGTTTTTTGGAATCTTTGCCACCATGATGCCGATGCTCGACCGGCTATTGAATGTCGGCGGGAGTCTCTCACCAGGGCAAGTTTATTGGGCGGGGGGGACGCTTTCCGGGTTCCTGGACAGCGCGCCGGCGTACCTGGCGTTTTTCAGCGCCGTACTCGGCCGTCATCCGGCCTCGGCCACCGCTTCGCTGCTGCCGGCGGCGGCGGGGAAGATTGTTGCGCTGAGTGTGGGCACGGTTTTGTTTGGCGCGCTGACTTACATCGGCAACGGGCCGAACCTGATGGTCAAGTCGATTGCCGATCATGAGAAAGCGCGGTCGCCGGCCTTTCTTGGCTACTTGTTTAAATGGGCTGTGCCAATCATGCTCCCGCTGCTAATAATGCTTTGGCTGGTTTTTTTCAGGTAGGATGCGATTTGTTTACAATATTTTGTTCGCCATTTTCTTCTGGGTGAGCGCGCCGTGGTACTTTCTCAAAATGAGCCGCCGCCCCAATTGGCGGCCCGGGTTCTGGCAGCGTTTTGGGTTCTACGGACCGCATGTCAAAAGGCCCGACGGCGCCCGTCCCGTAGTGTGGATGCACGCGGTCAGCGTGGGCGAAGTGGGAATCTGCGTGCAATTGATCCGCGCCCTGGAACCGCGGCTGCCCGCATTCGACTTTGTGGTTTCCACAACCACTTCCACCGGCATGGGGGAATTGGGACGCAAATTGCCGGCCGACATTCCGAGGTTCTATTACCCATTCGACTTCTCCGGCGCGGTGCGGCGGGCGATGATCACCTTTCGCCCCAGCGCGATCATTTTGGTTGAGAATGAATTGTGGCCGAATTTTCTATGGCAGGCGATCGACCGGAAAATTCCGCTTTTTCTGGTCAACGCGCGCATTTCGGATCGTTCGTTGCCGAATTATCGCCGCGCGAGTTTTCTTTTTCGCCCGGTATTCTCCCAATTTCGCGCCGTGGGCTGCCAGGAGCCGGGCGACGCCGGCCGCCTGACTCAACTGGGCTTTCCGGCGGAGGCGGTTCGCGTGGTGGGGAGTCTTAAATTCGACGCGGCGCAGCCGGACCCGCGGCCCGGCGTTGATGTGCGGTCGCTTCTGCGGCAAATCGGAGTCAATACTAACGCCAAAATCCTCGTTGCGGGCAGCACCCACGCGGGCGAGGAAGCCATCCTTGCGGGGATGTTCAAGCGGCTGCGGGGCCGATTTCCTGAATTGTTTCTTGTGCTGGTGCCGCGCCATTTTGAGCGGACGGCGGAAGTAGGACGGGAATTGGAGGCGCGCGGAGTTCGTTATATCCGTCGATCGGAAATCGACGCTGGGAAGACCGTTCCACCCGGCCAGCTTGAATGCCTGCTGGTGAACAGCACGGGGGAGTTGAAATTTTTCTACGAGGCCGCCGATGTCGTTTTCGTGGGTAAAAGTCTGACTGCCCAGGGCGGCCAGAACCCCATTGAGCCGGCGGCGTTGGGCAAGGCGGTGGTGTTGGGTCCCAACATGCAGAATTTCACCTCCATCGTGCGCGCTTTTCTCGCGGCCACGGCGGTCGTGCAAGTCAGGGACGCCGGCGAATTGGAAAATACCGTCGCCGAACTTCTATCGGACGACCGGCGGCGCGCGGAATTGGGCGCGCGCGCCCTGGGCGTGGTTCAGCGGAACCTGGGCGCGACGGAGCGGACGGCGGAATTGATTTCCGAGCGGTTGAAAGAATTGACCGGCGCCGCCTAGCGCTCCGTAGTTTGTCCTTCGGGCTTGGTGGGTCTTGATTCGTCTTGTTCCCAACCGCCGCCGAGGGCCTTGTATAACGCGATCAGGTTTGAGGAGACAGCCTGGTCGCTTTCGATCAGGGCGTCCTGGCTTTGGTATAGCGAGCGTTGCGATTCCAGGACGCGCAGAAAATCGGCGAGGCCGTGGCGATACAAATCTTCGGCCAAACGCACCGCCTTCTGGTCGGCTTCGACGGCGCGGGCCAGCGATTGCCGGCGAACCTGTTCGTGGGCGTAGGCGGTCAGCGCGTTCTCGACGTCTTCAAATGCTGCCAGGAGGGCCTGCTCGTAGGCGGCCAGCGCCTCTTCCTGGCGGGCGGTTTGAAGGTGGATGTTGGCGCGAATGTGCCCGGCGTCGAAAATACGCCACTGCACCATGGGGCCGGCCGTCCAATAGCGGCTTCCGGCGGTGAACCAATCGCTGGCATAGATGCTCTCCAGGCCAACGTCTCCTGTCAACGAGAATTGTGGAAAGAGGTCCGCCTTGGCGACGCCGATGCGAGCCGTCGCGGCCGCCAATTGGCGTTCGGCTTGCTGGATGTCCGGGCGCCGATGAAGCAAATCGGAGGGCAGGCCCACCGGGACGGCCGGCGGCCCGGCGGGGACGGGCGCGCGGCCGGACAACTCTTTCACGAGGGCGCCGGGAGGGAGGCCCAGGAGGACCGCCAGGCGATACGCGCTGGCCCGGAACCCCGTCTCAAACACCGGTTCCTGGGACTGGGTTGTGGCCAGCAACGACTCGCCCTGTTGCACATCGAGATCGGTGGCAAGGCCCTGGGCGAAAAGATTGCGGGTCAGGTCGAGGATGTCCTGCTGCGCCTTGATGTTGTCACGCAGCACAACCGACCGGCGCTGAAACGCGCGGGCCTGGACGTAGTTGCGGGCCACTTCACCGTAAACCGTGAGCAAGAGATCGCGGCGGCCAAATTCGGCGGCGGCCAATTCCGCGTTGGCGGCTTCCACGGAGCGGCGAGTGCCCCCAAAGATATCGAGCTCCCAAGCCGAATCAAAGCCAGCTTGGTATAGATTAGCTTCCAATGGCGTGCCGGGCGGGAAGGGCAGAATTCCGGTGGCGCTGGCTCGGTTGTAAGTATAAGAGGCGTTGGCGTCGACCGTCGGCCAAAAGTCGGCCGTGGCCAGTTGGCACTCGTAGCGGGCCTGGCGAACGCGCGCCCATGCACCGCGAAGATTCAGGTTTGATTGCGCGGCGCGGAAGATGAGGGAATCCAATTCGGGATCCCGAAACGACTTCCACCATTGGACGTCGGCGGACGAACGGTTGGTTTCTACGCCGGCCAGCGGGGATGCCCATTCGGATGGGGGATGGGACGGCGGCGGGTGGTAGTTTGGACCCACAGCGCAACCGGGCAGCAGGGTGGCGGCGACAAGAAAAGCAAAAAATTCAGCCTTTGGCATGTTCGGGCTCCCGCCGATTGGCGGCTTCGATGAGATTGAGGATGGTATCGACGGTGGGGTCGTCGCCGATGTTGGTATTGAGCATCGCGTGATAGAGTTGGCGGGATGGCCACTCGACGTGGTAATAGTGCCGAATGAAGGCGGCCCGGTTTTGATCGACGGTATCGATTAGCCGGAGTGCCTCCGCTTCATCTTTGATTTCCGCAAGGACGCGCCGGTATTTGTATTCACGCGGGGCGTAGAGGAAGACGCAAAATGTGTCCGTGCGATCGCGCAAGAAATAGGGGGCGGCACGACCGACGATCACGCACTGGCCCGCCTGGGCCGCCTCCTCGATGACGCGCTGGCTGAGGCAAATCAAGTGGTCGGCATCGACGATATCGGCATCGGGAAATCCGACGCTGCGTTCGTGGCTGCCGCGCCAAAATACCTTGGCCATCCGGTAGGCCCAGGAATCGACCCGCTCCTCGCGATGCTGGCAGACTTCGGGGCTGATTTTGGCGAGGGTGGCGATTTGCGCGGTTAGAGCGTGGTCGAGAAGTTTCCAGCCCAGGCGGCGCGCGGCGCGGTCGGCAATGGTCGCGGCGCCGGCGCCGAATTCTCGTTCGATAACCAGGATGCGTTTCATTGGAGTAGGAGTTCTTAGTGAACTGCAACGGGGCCAGCGCGCACGACCCGTTTGAGGAACCAAACCAAAACCGCGCAAACAATGGCCACCCACATAAAGCCGAAAAACAGATCGATGAACGCCCAATAACTGGTTTGGGTATGCACGAGGTTGTAGAGCATAGCCTGCGCCCGCGTCCTGGCATCGGGTGCGGTGAAATGGGATTGCAGAATGGTGCTGAGCGCGGTCACCCGCTGTTGGTAGATTGGATTCAGAGGTGTAATGCTTCCCGTCATATAGACCTGATGCATCTGTGAAAAACGGTCAAGCATCGTCGAAACGATCGAGATGCCGACGCTCCCGCCGATGTTGCGCAGCAGATTTTGTATGCCTGCGGCATTTCCCATTTGATCATTGCGCAATGTTCCCAACCCCACCGTAGTCAGGGGCACGAAAATGAAGCCGGTGCCGATTCCGTTGACGATGTTGGCGGGAACGATATTGCTCATGGAAATGTCGAGGGTCATCTGGCTGAACAGATAAGCGGAATAGGCGAAAATGACAAAGCCCACGGCCGCCAGCATCCGTCCGCCGACTTTTCCAATCAGGATTCCCACAATCGCCAGCGAGCCTAGCGCGCCGATCCCTCGCGGGCTGACGGTCAACCCGGCATCCAGCGCCGTATAGCCGAGCAGGAGTTGGAGAAACAACGGCTGCAGGGCGATCAACCCGTAAATCGCCGCGCCAAATAAAAAGAACAACGCGCATGCGATCGCGAAATTGCGGTTCTTGAGGATGCGCAAGTTGACGATCGGTTCCCGGGCGCAAAGCTCGCGAATTACAAAAGCCAGCAGTGACAAGACGGAAATCAGAACGACCCAACGAAACCAGATAGCCCCGAACCAATCGACCTCCTGTCCTTTGTCCAACGCGATTTGCAATGTCGCCAGCCCGATGGCCATGAAGCCGAATCCGAGGCCGTCAATCCGTCCGGGGCGGGAGGCGCGGATGTAGGGGGGGTCGTCTACGACCAGGCTAATGAAAATAACGGCGAGAATTCCGATGGGAACATTGATGTAGAAGGCCCAGCGCCACGACCAGGTATCGGTCAGCCAGCCGCCGAGCGTTGGGCCGAGGATGGGCGCGCAGACCACGCCGACGCCATAGACGGCCATCGCAACGCCGCGTTTGGCCGGCGGAAAGCTTTCCAGGAGAATGGATTGCGCCAGCGGTTGCAAGGCGCCGCCGCCGGCTCCCTGAATCGTCCGCGCCACAATGAGCAACGCCAGGCTGGACGCCGAGCCGCATAAAAACGACGAGGCCGTAAAGATTATGATGCAGCTAATCAGAAATCGTTTTCGGCCGAAAACGCTCGAAAACCAGGCACTGGCCGGCAGCACAATGGCGTTGGAGACGAGGTAACTGGTCAGCACCCACGTTGCCTCGGTGGACGTTGCGCCGAGATTGCCCGCGATGTAAGGCAGGGCGACCGAGGCGATGGAGGTGTCCAGCACTTCCATGAACGTGGCCAGCATGACGGCGGGGGCGATCAACCATGGGTTGACGCGTGGACGCCATTCCGCGTGGGCGGCCTGCCCGGAATCCGCTTGCGCGACGGCGCTCATTTGACCCGGACCTTCGGCTCGACGGACATGCCGGGGGCGATATCCAGTCCGGGTTCGTTAAGCGGCTCGTCAAAAACAATCTTGACCGGGACGCGCTGCACCACCTTGACGTAGTTGCCGATCGCGTTTTCGGGCGGCAGCAGGCTGAAGGAGGCGCCGGAACCCGCCTGCAAACTGTCCACTTTGGCTTTGAACTCACGTTTCGGATACGCATCGAAGCGGATGCTAACTGGCTGGCCGGGTCTCATGTGCTCGAGCTGGGTCTCCTTGAAATTAGCGACGACCCAAACGTAGTCCGGGACGATGGCCAGCAGGGCTTCGCCGACTTCCACGTAAGCGCCCCGCTCGACCGTGCGGTGAGTTACTCGCCCGTCCCTGGGCGCGAGCACCTTTGTGTAGGAGAGATTCAATTGCGCCTGGCGCAAACTGGCCTCGGCCTGGCCGACCTGGGCGGTAGCGGTTTCGAGTTCGGCGCGGTCGAGGTCCACTTGAGCGACTGCCGCTTTGGCCTGGTCGCGCGCGACTTCAACGTCGGCAGAGGCGGAAGTGGCCGAGGTTTGGGCAAGATCAAATTGACTGCGGGAAACGGCATTGCTTTGGACGGACAGGTAACGAATCCGGTCGGCTTCCGTGCGGTCCGCGATGGCCTGCGCGCCGGCGACATAGGCCTGTTGTTGATCGGCCTTGGCCTGGTCGACGACGATTTGCGCCCTTGCCTGGAGGACGCGGTCGGTGGCAGAAATCAAATTGGCGCGCGTCAGGGCCACTTGCGTTTGATAATCGCTGTCATCGATTTCGAGGAGGGGATCGCCTGTCTTAACCATTTGATTGTCATCAATTAACAACCGAACGACCGGCCCGGAAACGCGCGCGCTGATGTAGGCGGCGTTCGCCGTGACAAAAGCGTCGTCGGTGGTTTCGTAAGGAGCGATGAAGTGAATATAATATGCCACCGCCAACGCGATCACGATGAGCGCCGCCAGGGTAACGATTATGGCGAGGGCGCGCCGACCCTTTTTGGGAGGCGGCGGCACTGAAGAGGTTTCGCGGACGGGAGGGGGTGAGGCTGGGCTTGCAGGAGTGGCTGCGGGTTTCTCGTCCATGTTACCGTGGTTAGAAAAAATAAAGTGTAAAATTGGCCGACATAATGCGGTCAAGCCCTATGCAAGAAATTGCTTGGCTACGATGGCGGAGTCTGCTATCACCCATACGGTCCTCGTACCATACAACGAATACAAAACAAATAAAGGAGTTATGAAGTCAATTACAAAACTTTCTCTAGTACTGCTCACGGCCATGGCCTTCGCGGCTTTTCCGACGCATGCCCAATCCGAATCCGCCCCCACCAACTCCGCTCCGCCGGCACCCCGGATGAAGGCGCGCGGATACTTCGGCACCATCACCGCGGTTGATCCCGCGGCGATGACGCTTACGTTGAAATCACGGGGCGGCGACGTGACGGTCAAGATCACTTCCGACACGAAGATTACCAAAGATCGCGAGCCGGCTGTCTTCGCGGATGCCAAGGAAGGCTTGCGCGCAAGCGGCGCCGGCAAGAAACAGGACGATGGCTCGTGGATCGCCACGAGTTTGCGAATCTCGACAAGGGCACCGCGGACGCCTCCACCAACGCCGGCTCCAACGACGCCGCCTGCGACGACCCCGCCTCCCCAGTAACGCCGATCAAAAATAGCGCCAGGGAGAGAACTGATTCTTCCGGCGGAATGCGCCCTGAGGGGTGCTTCCGCCGGTTTCTTTTTCGCCGGGAAAGCAAAAGGGTTCCCCCCGCCGGATGGATGTGACGGCGGCTTTATCGCGGTAGTGGTCGTTTAATTTATCCCGCGCGATGCGGTAACGTCGCGCCCAGAATTCCTTGGACAGCGTTAAAATTAGACTTTCCTTCGTCCCTTCTTATTCTAAAATATGGCAGAAAATAGAATTAGCCGGAATTTTCAACGGTCTAATTCTAGCGGCTAAAAGCCGGTTTTTCGGAGTAAAATCAACATGCGAGCGGGAAATTATGTAAAACAACTGGACGGATACCGGGCCTTTATCCCGGCTCCGCTTCCTCCAGAGCCGCCTTTGGAAATGGATCGGGATTTGACCCGGCTGCTATCCGAAGCCGATCATGCGCTCGGCAGGCTTGACGGCGTCACGTCCATCTTGCCAAACCCGGACTTGTTCGTCTCCATGTATGTGCGCCACGAGGCCGTGCTGAGTTCGCAAATCGAGGGAACGCAGAGCACGCTTACAGATGTTCTCCAATTCGAGATTGATGCCAATGGACAGGAACATCCGAAGGATGTCGAGGAAGTGGTGAATTACGTTCGGGCGATGAATTACGGGTTAAAGAGGCTGGCTGAATTGCCGCTGTCCTTGCGCCTGATCCGTGAAATTCACGGCAAACTTCTCGAAGGGGTGCGCGGTGCAAACCGCACGCCCGGAGAATTTCGTCGGAGCCAAAACTGGATTGGCCCGGCCAATTGCACTTTGGCAACGGCTACTTTCGTGCCGCCGCCGGTTCACGAAATGCAGGAGACGCTTTATAACCTGGAAAAATTTCTGCACGAAACGACTGCATTTCCGGCTTTGATTGTTTGTGGATTGGCACACGCGCAATTTGAGACGATTCATCCGTTTCTTGACGGCAACGGGCGCGTCGGGCGGTTGCTCATTACGTTTCTGCTCTGTCAGCGGGGCATTTTGAAATTCCCATTGCTGTATCTGAGCCATTATCTCAAGTTTCACCGCGCTGAGTATTACGACCGGCTTATGGCCATCCGCAACGACGGGCACTGGGAAGCCTGGTTGAGATTTTTTCTCCGGGGGGTTGGCGAGGTCAGCCGTTCCGCCACGGAAACGGCTCGCCGGATATTGGAGTTGCGGCAGAAGCATCTGGCGTTAATTCGCAAACAAGCGGTGAATCAGGCAAATGCCACTGGCCTTCTCGATTATTTATTCGAGCAGCCCATCGTCACTGCGCGGTTGGTGGAGGAGCGATTGGGCTGCGCGTATATGACCGCTGATAAATTGCTAAAACAATTCTCCGAGTTGAAAATCGTGAAGGAAACCACGGGCGGTCAGCGTTATCGCCGTTTCGAGTATTCACCCTATTTGGCGCTATTCGAGCCGGAGAGCATCGTCCATTGAGAAAACTTCCGGGCCGCGGGCGGTCTGGCGGCGTTGCCGTTGTGTCTCCCAGCGCCGGATGGATTCGGCGGCGGCTAGCGCTTCCACCAACTCTTGCCGGATGACGGGGGGTGGGCCGAATCCCGAACCTGCTGCACCAGCAATTGGCTTCGCGCCGTTTCCAGCGCCATTTGCATCTCGTCGTATGTGGCGAACCGGTCGGCAGGGTTCTTGGCCATCGCCCGAACCAGCGCGTCGCTGGTCGCTTCGGTGATTTCTGGCACGACCTGATTGGGTGGCGTCAATGGCGTATGCACGTGCGCGGCGACCACTTCATCGACCGTGGGGGCTTCAAAGGGGACGTGCCCCGTCAATGCGTGATAGAGGGTGCCGCCTAGGCTGTACATGTCCGAGTGAAAATCCTCGCCCTTGCGCTCGATTTTTTCGGGCGCGACGTAATAAACGGTGCCCCAAACGTGCTCCTCCCAGGTGTTGTCGGCTTCGGCCGCGCGGACGAGGCCAAAATCGATGAGCTTGGGTTCGCCGTCGGCATTGTAAAGAATATTGCCGGGCTTGATGTCGCGGTGAAGCAGATTGTGTTTGAGAGCGGCCGCCAGGGCGGAGGCCATTTTGATGCCGACGTCCAGGATGTGCAATTCCGGGACTTTGGATTCGTGTTCGATGCGACCATCGAGGCTGCCGTGATTGGCCAGTTCCATGACCAGATAGGGCTGGTCCTCGAACTCATCGAAGCTGTAAATGTGAATGATATTGGTGTGATTGAGGGAAGCGCCGGCGCGGGCTTCGCGATAAAAGGCCTGCATGATCTCCGGGTCGGCCGCCATTTCGCGCTTCATCATCTTGAGGGCCACTTCGCGCAGGAGCTTGGTGTCCATCGCGGAATAGACCGTGCCCATGCCGCCGGAGGCGATGATGGCGCGCAGTTCAAAATTGCGGAGCATGACGGGCAGCATGACCGGATGGCCGCATTTTTTGCATTCTTCGACGGCAAAAGGCGCCAAGTCGCCCGAGATGAACGTCTTGGATTGGCACCGCCCGCAAGTGACCATTTTCAATGGTCTGCTGGCTGCTGAAGCACCATCACTCACCGAGGACAATTTAACATGGAAAACCGCGGTAACAAGCTTGATCGGGAGGCATCGGAGCGCGCCCAGTGCCCGGGTCGGATTTCGATTCTGCTTCGTTTCCCGGGTTCCCATTCGTAGAATCGCCGATCATATGTACCGAGGCAAAAAAGTGGTCGTTGTCATGCCGGCCTATAATGCGGCAAAGACGCTGGTTCAAACATTCGATGATGTGATGGAGGAGGAGATTGTGGACCTGGTCATAGTGGTCGATGACGCCAGTCGCGATGAGACGACGGCCCTTGCGCGGACACTGCCCAACACGATGGTGTTGACCCACGAGAAAAACCTCGGGTATGGCGGCAACCAAAAGAGCTGCTACCGACTGGCGCTGGCTGAAGGGGCGGACGTCGTGATCATGGTGCATCCGGATTCGCAGTACACGCCCAAGCTCATTCCGGCGATGGCCTCGATGATCGCCAACGGTCTGTATCCGTGCGTGCTGGGAAGCCGCATCCTGGGCAATTACGCGTTGCGCGGAGGGATGCCGATGTGGAAGTACGTGGCCAACCGGTTTCTGACACTGGCGGAAAACATCCTGCTGGGAGCCAAGCTCTCGGAATACCACACGGGCTACCGCGCGTTTTCGCGGGAACTCATCGAGCGCCTGCCGCTGACGGCGAACTCGAATGATTTTGTGTTTGACAACGAGATGCTGGCCCAGATTCTGTGGTTTGGCTATACGATCGCCGAGGTGAGCTGCCCGACGCGGTATTTCGCGGAGGCGTCGTCGATCAATTTTCGCCGGAGCGTCAAGTATGGTTTTGGCTGTCTCGGCACCGCGCTGTCGTTCCGGCTGGCGCGGATGGGGCTGCGCTCGTGCGAATTGTTTCCTGTGCCGCAGTGAGTCCCGCAGCGCCCAAAAAATGGCCCGCCCGGCTGATTTGCGTTCTGCTGGCCGTCGCGGTGCTGGCGATTTTTTCGGGGGCGTTGCGTTGCGATTTTGTCAATTATGACGATCCCACGTACGTGACTTCCAACGCGGAAGCGCAACGGGGGCTGACGGCGGCGGGGGTGCTCTGGGCGTTTGGGACGGGGGCCGCGAGCAACTGGCATCCGCTGACGTGGCTCTCACACATGGCGGACGTCCAATTCTACGGGCTGAACCCCGCCGGCCACCACTTGACCAGTGTGCTGCTGCACGCTGGCAACGCGGCGCTGCTATTTCTCATTTTAAACGCGATGACGGGCGCGCTTTGGCGCAGCGCGGTGGTGGCGGCGTTGTTCGCGCTGCATCCGCTCCGGGTGGAATCGGTTGTCTGGGTTTCCGAGCGAAAGGACGTGCTGAGCACGTTTTTTTGGATGCTGACGGTGTGGACCTATTTCAAATTTCAACGTTCAAACGCGAAATCCTACTATGCCGCCGCCGTTGCGTGTTTCGCATGCGGGCTGATGGCCAAGCCGATGCTTGTGACGCTGCCGTTTGTCCTGTTGTTGCTGGATTATTGGCCGTTGGGGAGGCGGATGAGTTGGGGGTTGCTGATTGAAAAGGTGCCGTTTTTCATTTTGGCGGCGGTTTCCAGCGTGGTGACGTTTGTGGTTCAACGGCGGGGCGGGGCGGTTTCGCCCTTGAGCGGGCTGCCGTTGGCGGCGCGGATGGGCAACGCGCTGGTTTCATACGTTCGCTATCTGGCAAAGATATTCTGGCCGGCGCGTCTTTCGGTGTTGTATCCGCATCCAGGGCACTGGCCGGTTTGGCAGGTTGCGGGCGCGGCGCTGCTGCTGGCGGCGATCACCGCGTGCGTGATTTGGCGGGCGCGGGCTCAACCGTACCTGGCCGTGGGCTGGTTTTGGTTTTTGGGAATGCTGGCCCCGACGATTGGCCTGGTGCAGGTGGGAATACAATCGATGGCAGATCGTTACAGCTATTTGCCAATGGTCGGGGTTTCAATCATGGCCGTCTGGGGTGCGAGCGATTTGCTGGCGGAGCGTACGGGTGGACGGTGGATTTTGGGAACGGCGGCCGGGGTCGCGATTGGCGCGTGCATGATTTTGACTCCGCTCCAGGTGCGATATTGGCGCGACAGCGACGCACTGTTTCAACACGCCATCGAGGTGACAAAAAACAATTACCTGGCCTACAACAACCTCGGCTACTTCCTGTCCAATCGTGGCGAAGCCGCGAAGTCGATGTTGTATTACAAGAGCGCGCTGCAAATAAATCCCAACTATGATGAGGCGCATAACAACCTGGGTTTTGCGCTGGCCGAATTGGGCCGTTACCAGGAGGCGACCAATGAATACATCAAGGCATTGAGCCTCAATCCCGGGCTGACCGAGGCCCATAACAACCTGGGCAACTCCCTTGGCAGCCTCGGTCTGACCGACGCGGCGATGCACGAGTACCAGGTCGCGCTGGAAGAGGACCCGCACCATGCCGATGCCCATAATAATTACGGGGTCGCCCTGGCGCAACGCGGGCGGTTGGACGAGGCGATCGCGCACTTCCGGCTGGCAATTCTTTACAAGGATAATTACGCCAGCGCGCACAGCGATTTGGGCAACGCCCTGGCGATGAAGGGCGACCTGGCCGGGGCCATCCAGGAATACGAAACCTGCCTGCGCATCGATCCGAAGGACTCGCAGGCGCACAACAATCTTGCCAATGTCCTGGCGCAGGAAGGCAGGCTCGATGAAGCCGCCGGTCATTATCGCACCGCCCTTGAACTCAAACCGGAGAATCCCGAGGCGCATTTCAACTTCGGCTGGTGCCTGGCCCGGCAAGGCCGACGGGCGGAAGCGGCCGAGCAATATCGCGCCGCGCTGCGCCAGCGTCCGAGCTATCCCGCGGCCCAGCAGCAACTGGACGCCCTGGGACAGACCCCGTAATGGGGCCGAGTTAGATTTCCCACCCTTTGCGATACTCGCGCTTGACGAATTGGGCCGCTTCGGGAGCGTTTATGGCGCGCATCCCCGGTCCGTCCCAGTCGAGCTTCTTGCCGACGCGCAGGGCGACGCAGCCGAGCAGGATGATTTCCGTCAAGTAGGCGGCAATGTCAAAATTGGAGTAAGGCACGTCGTGTTTGCCGTCCTTGCACGCCTGGATCCATTCCTGGTGTTGGCGCTGATCGGGCGCGCCATGAAACGCGTTGCGCACGATGGTTTCGGGAATCGATTTGACGGCGTCGTGGTTCTGAGTTCCGGTCATTTCGGTCTCGCCCTTCATCTGGATATAGGTGCGCAGGTTCTGGTCGCCATCGTCGGGTGAAAAAATGACGCCTTTCTCGCCGACCATGAGGCAGCCGCTGTTGGAGACGCCGCCCATCATGGCCTCGGCGCCCGCCGTGATCTCGGTCGGGGGCTTGTTGCCGCCGTCGGACCAGTGGAGGGTTACTTCGGGCATGCCTTCGCGGGCGGGAAACTCGAAGCGAATCCGGGAGGTGGTGGGATACATCTCGGCGTTCATGCCGGAGGAAGTCGCTTCGATCAGGGTCGGGTAGCCCAGTTTGAGGGAGCGAAACGGCCAATTGACAGTATGACAGGCCATATCGCCCAGGGCGCCCGTGCCAAAGTCCTGCCAACCGCGCCAGTTAAACGGCTGATACACTTCGGGGCCTCCGATGCCCGGCGGTTTTCCGCCGGGCCAATCGAGTTTGAATGGACGCTCCGGCGCGGTTCCCAGCCAGAGGTTCCAATCCAGATAATCCGGGACGGGATCAGACCCCGGCGGCCGATCCAGACCCTGGGGCCAAATCGGGCGGTTGGTCCAGACGTAAGCCGTGTGGATGGGGCCAATGACGCCGGCCTGAACGATCTCGACGCCGCGGCGCAAGGTGTCCGAAGCGCTGCCCTGGTTGCCCATTTGTGTGGCGACGTTGTACTTACGGGCCAGGTCGCGCAATGTGCGCGCTTCGAAAACGTCATGGGTCAGAGGTTTCTGGCAATAAACATTCTTGCCCAGCTTGATGGCCGTCGCCGCGATGACGGCGTGCATGTGGTCGGGAACGGCGATGTCCACGGCGTCGATGCCTTTTTCTTTTTCGAGCAGTTCGCGGTAATCCCTATAGGTGCTGGCCTGGGGCAGGTTGTGTTTCATCGCGTCCAGATCGCGTGAATTGACGTCGCACAGGGCCACCAGGTTTTCGCCGGAGTGGAAAATGCACGCGGCATCGCTGCCGCCTTTGCCGGCGCATCCGATTTGGGCGATGTTCAATTTGCTGTTGAGATTCTGCCCGCGCAGCAGATACGGGCCGGTCAGAGCCGCCCCGCCGACGGCCATCGAACCGTATTTGATGAATTGGCGCCGGGAGGACCTGGAAAAAGTGATTTGTTTAATCATGGTGTATCAGAGAATCGCCATCCGGCCCGATAATTGCAAGTCTCTTTCGCCGCGCAACGATCTCATCGCGGGTCTGCCGGCGTTGTGTCAAAATGCGGCGGTGATCCCGCCGTAAAAAGCGCGCCGCGGCCCGTAGGCGGGGGCGGCGATGCCGACGCCAGTGCCGTTGCGAATTTCGTAAACCCGGTCAAAAAGGTTGAGGCAATCAAAACGCAGCCGCAGTTCCCTGATGCCCCTGGAATGCAGATGCCAGACGTGTTCCACGCCGATATTGTCCGTCCAATAGGCGGGAAGCTTTTCAAGATTCGCAAAGCCGGCGCGCAAACCGTCGCCATAAAGAAAATCCGAGTAGAGCCGGGTGTCTTTGAGAAAAGTATAGGAAACGCCGCCGGAGCCGGTGAAGCGGCCCTGGTGATCCAGTTGGATGGGGTAGGAACTCAGGTAGGCCGCTTCGTTGTTCGGGAATTCATTTTCGACGGAATCGAAGTTGCGGGCCCAGGTCTGGACATACGAATAATTCCCATAGGCGGAGAAGGGGCCTTTCCTGTAGGTGCTGCCCAATTCCGCGCCGTAAACGGTGCCGGAAGTGTAATTGAAATTGTTGAGTATGACGGCGCTGCCGAATTGGCCGTCGTCGAGCAGGTTTTTTGCCAGCTTGCAGAATGCGTCGCCGGTGATCTGCCAGGGCGGGGTGATCTGGCGCGAAAGGCCGGCGTCAAAATAATTATCGCGCTCGACTTTCGGCGGGTCGTCCCGGTTGTTGAAGGGGGCGTCGGTGGTGTAGTCGAATTCCTTTACCGTGGATGGCGAAACGTATTGGAGCGTGGGCGGCATGAAATAGCGCGCATACCCGAGGTGGGCCGAGGTGGCATTGTCGATCTGCCAGACGAGATTGGCCCGTGGACTGATTTGCCACTCGTTGTCAAACGAAACGTCAAAGAGGTCGTAACGGGCGCCGTAGTTCAATGTGAGGCGGTCATTCAAGCGCCATTCGTCCTGGAGATACAGGCCGGCCGTCAACCCGGTGTTTCCACCGTCGGCGTTTATCGTAAATGGAGTGGTTGAGGATTGCGGCGGGTTGCCGGGATGGGGCACCGGACCGCCGAGGGAGGGTATGGTGTCGGTGGTCGGGCTGGCAGTGAATTCTGAAGTGGAGTGAAAGACGGTGGACTTGGTATCGAGTTGTTCGATGTCATAAGTGGCAAGCATCCCGGCGCGGAAGGTGTGGTGATCGCCCAACTCGTAAGAGGCGTCCGCCTGCAGGCCGTTGGCGAAATCGCTGTTGTCCACTTGCGCCGCGTTGCCGGCCAGAAGAAGGCCTTGCACCGGGTCAGGGCTGAAGCGGATGTCCGTGTACCGGGTCAGAACGGAAACTTGAGACAGAAAGTTGCCGGCGGATTTTTGGTAGGAAAGCACGGCGTAATAATTCTGCTCATTCTGGTAATTATTGGCCGCGGCCGAGTTGGCGGGAGGGCTGTTCGTCAATTGGTAGATTGGCGCAACGCCTGCGGTGTCGGGAATCTGAAAGCCCGCGTAGGAACTGCTCAGAAGCAACGTCGCCCGGCTTGTTTGGTCGAAGTGATGGGAGAAGTAACCGAAAAACTTTTCCTGGTCCGTCATGTCGTGCAGCGGATTGGGGCTGGCCGTGGTGTTGTCAATGCCATGGTCGTCGTGCAGCCAGGAGGCGGCCACAAAGTAGTCCAGATTGCGCGTGGCGCCGCCCCATTCGAGGGAGGGATTAAATGTATCGTAACTGCCGCCGTAGAGCGAAAATTCGGCGCCGTTGAGTTGATAACCCGTCTTGGTGGTGACATCAATGATTCCGGCGGTTCGATCCCCAAACTGGGCGGGCATTGTCCCCGTGATCAGAGTGACCGAATGGATCAGGTGAGTGTCGATCTCCTGGCCAAAACCATTGAGGCTCTCTGGCAGCAGCACGCCATTGACGCGATATTGGAGGTCGCCGTGATCGCCGCGCACGTGTATCTCGCCGAATTCCTCCTGCACGACGCCCGGCGCTTGCAGGAGCACCTGCTGGAAAGAGGAGTTTTCGCCCTGGCCCATGGACTGGATTTGGTTGGGGCCAATCGTGTAGGTCACCGCCCCGAGGCTGGGCGCGATTTGCTCGCGGGCGGCGTCCAGATCGGCGGTCACAACGATCGTCTGAAGGTTCACCGGCGAATTTGAGCCGACGGCATTCGTGGCGGCCGTGGCCGGACCGGGAGGATCAATCGCGCCTGCGACGACCGAAAGGGCGGTGAGCGTCGAACAGCAGAAAGGAGGGAGCACAAACCCCGCGACGCGCAGTTGGCGGCGGGATATTTTCGGGGGCGGTGGTTCAATGGGAATCATAAGTTGTCACGTTCCGGCGGAAACTGCGGCAGGGCGCAAGACCAGACGTAGCAATACGTGTATTATGGGGCTTGACCTTAATAACGTAGCATAGGCTACATTAATTCGCTCGACTGTCAAGGTCCTTTGTGGTTGGATCGTGGGAAAAAATAAATGCCGTCACTAAAAAGAGACCCGGCCGAGAAGGCGCGCGCCCGTCACGACGCCCCGAAACAGGCGGAAATTCTGTCCCAGACCCGGCGCGAACATGCCAATGAGATCGCGGAGGATTACGTGGAGGCGATCCGCGATTTGGTTGCCGAAACGGGCGAAGCGCGCATTGTGGACCTCGCCAAACGGCTGGGAGTCACTCATGTCACGGTGAGCCGCACGATTGGCCGGCTGCAAAAGGCCGGACTTGTCACTTCACGGCCGTACCGCGCCGTATTTCTGACTGAGAGAGGGGGCAATCTGGCTGTTGAGTGCAAGACGCGCCACGAGACCGTTGTGGCGTTTCTCCGCTCGCTTGGCATCCCGAAACACGTGTCGGAGATGGACGCCGAGGGCATAGAGCACCACGTCAGCCCGGAGACGCTGGACGCCTTCAAGACCGCCTTGCGAGACACGCGCAAGTGAGATTCGGAGGCTCGCCATCGCTGCGGGCAGTTAGTGCGATTATTGCCTTTGATTCCGGGGCGGTTTGGGTATAACTGCCGCATCGAGCATTCTATGGCTCCAAAGAAGGTCATTCTGCAGACCGCTCTTGCGGCCATGCTCTGCCTGGCAACCGCCGCGCGCGCCGCGCTCCAATTTGACGCTTTTTTGGGATTCGACGATCTGATGCCGAGGGAAAGCTGGTTTCCGATTTCCTGCGAGCTTTACAACGACGGCGCTCCGTTCAATGCCGTGGTGGAAATCGCCCCGCAGGATTTCGGGCTGGGCCAGGTGAAGCGATTCCCGTTGGATTTGCCGACCAATACGCGCAAACGCATCTTCATTCCTCTTTTCTCGACGGCACGCACATGGGAGGTCCGGCTTCTGGACGAAACTGGAAAAGTCCGGAGCGAACAACTGCTGGATCGCGGCCAGACGGTCAAAAACAATCTTCCGCTGGTGGCGGGGCTGGCGCGCATCACGGCGGGATTGCCGGTTTTCCCCGACTTTCCGCCGTCGTTCAATCAGGATTCCAAATACTCAGCCGCCCGGATGCAGCCGGCGCTCTTTCCGGACAACCCGCTCGCCCTGGAGGGTATTGATCTGCTCTACATTAGCTCCGAACGAGCGGCGAATCTGACGGTCGGCCAAGTCAACGCGCTCATGGAATGGTTGCAGCGCGGCGGCCACCTTGTTCTTGGCGTGGAACAGTTGGCCGACGTCAATGGGACGCCGTGGCTGCGCGATTTGCTGCCGTGCGAACTGACTTCAATCGTCAATTTGACATCCCATGCCGCCCTTGATGACTGGGCAAAGAGCGTCTCGTCACCGTCGCCGAACATGCCGCCGCCGAGCAGTTCCCCGGCATCGCCGCGAGTCTTGAACGGCCAGCTTTACCGCAACCAAAGCCTTCCGTCCATGCAGGTCACCCCGCTGCCGGCCAATGCAAAGGAAGCCTGGGTTGACGATTTCGACTTTACGTCAGCGCCGTTGCCGGTGGCGACCGGGGCGTTGCGCGACGGGAATTACCTGATTGGGGACGCTTCGGCGCCATTGGCAATCGAGGGGCTTCGCGGACGGGGAAAGATAACCGTGCTGACCTTCGATCCCGAGCGGGAGCCGTTCATTTCGTGGAGAAACCGTGGGTGGCTCTGGGCGGGGCTTGCCGGCATTCCCGCAAGCGCCTTTCAAACACCCTACGCCAACATCCGCGCCACGCGCCTGGGCAGCGACGGGATTTTTGGCGCGATGATTGACACCAAGCAAGTGCGCAAATTGCCCCTGGGCTGGCTGCTGGCGCTGCTGGGCGCCTACCTCGTTGTCATCGGGCCGCTGGACCAGTATTGGTTGAAGAGAATAAACCGCCAGATGCTGACCTGGGTGACCTTCCCCTGCTACGTCCTGATCTTTTCCGGGCTGATTTATTACATCGGTTTCCATCTTCGCGCCGGCGAGCTGGAATGGAATGAATTGAGCCTGGTCGATATTCTCCCGGACTCCGACCGGGCCGTGTTGCGAGGCGAAACGTATGTTTCGATCTATTCGCCGATAAATTCCGATTACGAACTGGCCGGGGAGGAGAAATTCGCCACACTTCGCGGCGAATTCATGGGAACTTTGGGCGGCAGTCCAGAAAGCGGCCGGGACACCGTCGTGCAAACCGGCAATAATTTTGACGCGCAAGCCTATGTGCCCGTCTGGACCAGCCTGCTGCTGGTCAGCGATTGGGTCCAGCCTTCTCCGACGCCTTTGAAGATGGCGGCAAGCCGCCACGACGCGGATTGGACGCTGACCGTCGAGAACAAATTGAACCGTGACCTTCCGCGGGCATGCGCCGTGCTTGGGGGCATGTTTTACGACCTGGGCCTTCTGAGGGGCGGGGAGAGCAAGACTTTCGCGCTAAGCCCTCGCCAGGGTATTCCGGTGGACCAAATGGCGCGGCAATTCCAGGGCGCCTTTCGCAACGCCGTGGACGCGCGTCACAGCAGCTTCGGAAATAATGCGGTTGCCATTCCTGACATTGCCGCCGGGGCGATGGCCGCTTCCTTTATCGGGTATTTCGACCGCGAAAACGGGGCGAACAACTGGGACAATTTCAGCGCGCCCGCCAGCCTGGACCTGAGCCGATTCGCCGATGCCAACTACGCGATTCTTCTGGCGTGGGACGCGGGTCACACGCTGGTCCCGCCGTTGAACCGGTTCCAACCCAAACGGCTGCGGCGCGACACGCTGTTGCGGCTGGTCGAGCCTTTAAATTAAGAGCGACGCTATGAACCGTTAAACCCGAGACCGATTATGGACGCACCACCCATCCCAGCCGTCGAGACGCTGAACCTCTCGCGCGAGTACGGCTCAATCATGGCGCTGAATTCGCTGAGCCTGACGATCCAGCGCGGCGATTTGTTCGGCTTCATCGGCTCCAACGGGGCCGGCAAGACGACCACCTTACGAATCCTGGCCACCTTTCTGGCGCCCTCTTCCGGGACCGCCAGGGTGCTCGGCCACGATGTCGTCCGTGAAGCCGACGCGGTGCGGCATGTCATCGGCTACATGCCGGATTTTTTCGGGGTTTATAAAGACATGGAGGTGACGGAATACCTCGATTTCTTCGGGGCCTGCTACAAGATTCCGACCGCGCAACGGGAAAAGACTGTCAACGATGTTTTGGAACTAGTGGGATTGACCGAGAAACGCGGCGCCATCATCGGCGCCCTGAGCCGCGGCATGCAGCAGCGGCTCGGGCTGGCGCGCGTTTTGATTCATGATCCCAAAGTGCTGCTTCTGGACGAGCCGGCCAGCGGGCTGGATCCGCGCGCGCGCATCGAGATGATGGCGATTCTGCAGGAACTCCAGCGCATGGGCAAAACGATCATCATTTCCTCGCACATCTTGAGTGAATTGCAAACGCTCTGCAACCGGGTCGCGATCATCGAAAAGGGAAAATTGATTTACAGCGGTCCGGTGCAGGGGGTGCGCGACCAAATGTCCGCCGGGCTGATTTATTGGGTGGTCGTCGCTGGGGATTCCGCGGCCGCCATCGAGCTTCTCAAGGCCCGCCCGGAAGTGACCGAAGTGGTGGCGGTGGACGGGCAGGTCAAAGTGACCTTTGCAAGTCACGAGGTGGACCCGTCGTTCCTGCCTGAAGCGTTGGTGCGCGGCGGGGTGAAATTCACGGGCATGTGGGAGGATGAACTGGGATTGGAGGAAGTTTTCCTTCGCGTCACACGCGGCGAGACGCAGTAACACGAGAAGGACGTCCCATGGTTGGTGGCGGAGTATGGCCGGTCGTCCATCGGGAGTTGCGCGCTGGAGCGAGGCGGCCGTTCGACCACTGGCTTCGAGTGGCTGGGGCGCTCGGGGGCGTGTGTGTTTTCTGCGTCAGCGCCCTGAATGCCCCGATTTCGACTGTGGGCAGTCAAATTTTCCTTGGAGTCCACCAGCTTTTGATGGTCTTGATCTTGTGCGTTGTCCCGGCCATCGCCGCGGATTGCATCGCGCGCGAGCGGCGGGAAGGGACGCTGGGATTGCTGTTTCTGACGCCTTTGCGATCATGGGAAATTGTTCTTGGGAAAGTTCTAACGCAGGTGCTCAAGGCGTTGACGTTATGGCTGGCGGTGCTGCCGGTTCTGGCCATTCCATTTCTGATGGGAGGGGTGGGATGGCGGGAACTGGTCAGGCATCTCACCAGCGAACTTTGCGCGGGGATGTTTTGCCTGGCGGCGGGGATAATGGCGTCGTCCCTGGCGGAAAAGAGGGCGACGGCGTTCGTGCTGGCGTTTGCGTTCGCGGCGGCCTTGGTTTTCGGATTGACAGAGGAGCGATGGTGGAACGTGCTGCGCTGGACGCCTGGGCCCACAATCACCATGTCCATGACGACGCAACCTGGTCTTACGTATTATTATAATTTGGCCGGTGGGCAGTCCCCGCTTATCTCGTCCACCCCAATAATCACGATCGTTTCACTTTTGCCGCTGGGGGGAAAATTTCTCTTCGCGTTGGTGGTTCTTTGGGGCGCGATTCGTTTCGCCGGCTTTTGTGTGGAGCGGTCATGGAAGGACAGGATTCCGTCCCAGCTCCAGCAAAACTGGGTCCGGCGCTACTGCACGCCGCTGTTCGACCGTGAATTTGAGCGGAGAATGCGGCGTACGCTGGAATGGAACCCGATCGCATGGCTGCAACAGTATTCGTGGCGGGCAAGGCTGACCAAATGGGGGATCTGCCTGGCGCTGGTCGTCATGGAATGCACGGCCCTGGCGCCCGCGAACTTTTACGAGATCATTCAACGTGAATCGGTCATCCTGGCCCTTTTGGCGGCGGTTTATACTTACGCGGGAGTCAATGGCTTCCTTGAAGAAAAGAAGAGCGGCGCGCTGGAGTTGATCCTGGTCACCCCGCTCACTGTCAATCAGATCTTGCTTGGTCGCGTGTGGGGTCTGTGGAAACAATTCTTCCCGGCCGCCCTGATCCTCGCGATTTGCATTTACTACACAAACCAATTGTCGCTGGGAAACCTTCGGTATTATCTCCCCGGCCAGTATGCGATACTCAACGGTCCGTTCGGAGGCTGGGACGCCCGGCGGACGGGTCTGTCCGCCGTTCGGAATTTCTCCATGATCGTCGGGTTTTTCACGTTGCCTGTTTTTGCCACGTTTTCCGCTTTGCGCGTCAAGAATATGGTATTGGCAACCGCTTATACCTGGGTGATGCTGGCGCTGGCACCCGTGATGAGCGTGCTGGGCTTGGCTTTGGCGGCGCGCCTCTCGGGCGCCAAACCGGCGTTGGCGCCGCTATTTCTGGGTACTCTCGCGGGCAACGCCATCTGCGTCCTGGTCATTCTCCGTGCGTTGCGGCGCGGTTTGGCGAGGCGCAATTATTCATTTTAAAGTTCACGACCTGGCGAGCTTTTTGGCGCAGAAATTATTGAGGCTTTCGCCAGCGGCCAACGCCTTGGCCGCCAGACGGCGATGCAATGCCGGTTCAAGCCGCAGAACAAATTTGCCGCTGAATCCATTGCCCAACGGCGGCGGCCATTCATGGCCGTCGGCATGAATCAATTTCACCATTTCCTCGACCGCCTGGCACAATTCGGCATATACGCCGGCTTCTTCGGCGCCATGCACGCCGCCAGCCATAAACTCCGGGCAGCGGCCAATAAAGCACTGATCCTGGTCGCTCCACTCAACAAATTTCGTGTATCGCGCCGCATGTGCCTTAATTTGTTTTCGCGTCATAACTTAATTTTCCATTACTGCAGCCACGGCGCGCCGCACATCCCGTCACAGTTTGCCCAGCAGGTTCTTCCAGCGTTCCCATGCCTCGTCGTGGGCCTTCTTGTTGGCGGGTTGGGCGTCGGGTTGTTCGCCGGCGCGCATGAAACCGTGCCCGGCTCCTTCGTAGGTCACCGGGTCATAGGTTTTGGCGGCGGCTTTCATCTGATCCGTGGTCTTGGGAACGGTCGCGGAAATGCGCGCGTCGTTGCCGCCGTAGAAACCGTACACTGGACAATTGATTTTCGCGATATCGGCGGCGTCCTTCGGAGGCGGACCGTAGAAGACGTAGGCCGCCTTCAAATCCCCGCGGTTGCAGGCGAAACGGAATGATTGACCGCCGCCCCAGCAGAATCCCGCGACCACCAGTTTGCCGTTGCAGGACGGCAGGGATTTGACGTAATCCGCGGCGGCGTTGAGATCGCCGGCGACCTGCGCGGACGGCAGCGCGGACACGGCGGTCATCACGGCGTCCCTGCCCGAAAACGCGCTGGTACCGGCGCCGCCAGGCCCCATGCCCGAAAGCAGGTCGGGCGCGATGGCGATATAGCCCGCCGCGGCCAACTGGTCGGCAACGCCGCGCGCCCAGTCTGTCAATCCGAAAATCTCGTGTATGACAAGGACGGCGGGGGCCGGGTCCTTGACTTCGGGGTAAACGATGAAACAGCGCACCGTTCGCGGGCCGTTCTTGACTTCGACCCATTCGCCGTGGCGGGGTGACTTATCCAGCGCGGCCTTGGCCCAATCCTGGCCCGAGGCCGTGAGACAACAGAGGGCGGCTGCCATCAAGACTAAGAGTTTTGATTTCATAAGTTTTAAAATACAGAATGCAGGGTCAAAACGCCAAAAAAAAGGGCAGTGGCGGAGAACGCCGACTGCCAGTAAATTTGACCGGCTATGAAACCGAAGTTGGTCCGTCTTTTTGTCAAACCGTGGTGCGGATGGTGCACTGCAGCCCAGGCGTGGCTCGAGGAACGCGGCATCGCCCATGAAACGCTGGATGTGACCGCCCAGGCCGCGGCCCGGACGGAGATGCGCGAATTGTCCGGCCAAACCCTGGCCCCGGTGATTGACGTGGATGGCCAGATTCTGGCTGACTTTGACACCGATCAACTGGCAAAATTCTGGAAGCAATTTGAATGAGCGCCGAATTGAAAAACGCCCCCGCCGCCGCCCCTGCGCGCCCCCGGCTGCCGCAATGGCTGCGCACACAGTTGCCGACCTCGCAAAGTTTCGCCCGCACGCGCGCGCTGCTGGACGAGTTGAAATTGCACACGGTCTGCGAAAGCGCCAAGTGTCCGAATCATTGGGAATGCTGGAGCAAAGGCACGGCGACATTTATGATTGCCGGGGACCGTTGCACGCGCGCCTGTGGTTTTTGCGCCGTGACCACGGCCAAACCGCTTGCGCTGGAAGCCGACGAGCCGGCCCGAGTCGCCGAAGCCACCCGGCGCATGAATCTCAAACATGTCGTTGTCACCGCGGTGGCGCGCGATGATCTGCCGGATGGCGGCGCGGAGCATTTCCGCCGGACGATTGAAAAGGTGCGGGAACTCAATCCCGGCATCGTCATCGAGGTCCTTGTCCCCGATTTTTTGGACCGCGATGAATCGATCCATTCGGTGTTGCGCGCTAATCCGCATATTTACAATCACAACCTGGAAACTGTGCGGCGCCTGACTCCATCGGTGCGCCATCGCGCCACCTACGACAGGTCTCTCCGCGTGCTGGGCAAGGTCAAGGCGTGGCGCGGGGATTCGATTCATACCAAGTCCGGTTTGATGCTCGGTCTGGGCGAGACGGAGGCCGAACTGGCGCAGG
Organism: Vulcanimicrobiaceae bacterium; assembly: GCA_035511075.1. Taxonomy (GTDB): domain Bacteria; phylum Verrucomicrobiota; class Verrucomicrobiia; order Limisphaerales; family Palsa-1400; genus DATAUD01. The sequence goes on along the minus strand of DATKFW010000002.1, from coordinate 42,380 downwards.
CAATGGAAGATTTGCGCGCCGCGCGATGCGACATTCTCACCCTGGGGCAATACTTGCAGCCGACGCTCCGGCATCTGCCGGTGGTGGAGTTCATTTCGCCGGAGGCGTTTGCGCGGCACAAGGCGACGGCGCAGGCGATGGGATTCGTCCACGTGGCCAGCGGAGCGATGGTGCGCAGTTCCTACCACGCCGACGAGTTCAACCCGCCGGCTTCTTAAGCCCCACATCTTTTTCGTAAACGCCCAGGGTCTTGGAAGCCGTGACGGCGCCGGATTTAAGCTCATTGCGCAGGTTGGCCATGCGCAGCGTTGCGACTTCGGCATGGGCGCTTTTCGGAAATTTTTCGACGACGCGGCGCAACGCATTTCTTGCGCTCGCCTCGTCGTTGCCGATCCCCACGTGAAGCGTCGCCAATAAATTGAGCCAGCGCGCGACGTGTTTCGGCGTTTCATCGGGCACAGCGATAAGCTGCTCGAGTTGATCGACCGCCAAATCGAGGCGGCGAAAATGTTCCGCGTAAAGGACGGCCAGCTTTTCGCGCGTACTGGTGTCGGCGGGATGCTTTTCAAGCTGGTTGACGTATTGGGCGGCCATTTGATCGGGATCGAAAGTCGCCGGCTCGGATTGCGGGTTTTGACGCAGGCCGATGTCGTGTTCGCGCGGATGAACCGCGAACGTGGCGTTCTCGCGAAAGTCGCGCGTCGCCGCGATGCCGTCCAGACTGGCGATCCGCTGTTCGGCGGCGTGGGCAAATTGGGAATCGGGAAACGTCAGCGCGATGCGTTCGAGAGAAAGACGGGCCGCCGCGGCGTCGCGCCCCTGCTGCAGTTGCCAGTCAGCCAGCGTGTGCAGGGCGGTGGCGGTCTGTTGCGGTGTCAAATCGGGTTGCTCGAGCAGTTCGTTGATCGTGGCATGCGCGGCCGGCAAATCGTGCAAATCCTCGGCCTGGATGGTCGCCAGCAGCATGGCGCCGTCGACATCGCCGGGGAATTTTCCCAATTGCTTGCGGACCTCGGCGATGGCCTCCTGGTGGAGGCCTTTGATGCGTTTGGCGGCGGCGATAAAATAGAACGGTTTGGCCTCGACTTCGTCGTTTCCCCCGGTGAAGGCGCTGGTCAGGGGTCTGAGAAGGAGTTCAACCACGCTGGGCAGCCAAATAAAGCTCAGAATCAGGAACGGGATAATGAATAAGAGCAACAACTTCGGATTGCGCAGCCCCAAAAGCAGCAACAGGAGCATGAGGATACCAAGGACGAGTGAAGCGGCCCATTTGACAAGCAAAATGCGCCTGTCGTCGCTGCGTGTAAAGCAGCGGTAGCCGAATCCGGCGAGGATGGCCAGGGTGACAATCGACCAGCCGATGATTCCGTATCCATGCGTCGCAGGCTCGCCGGTGCCGCCGAGCATTGCCAGCGCCGGAATCGGGCCGAGCGTATCGAACAGGTGCCTCCACATAAAGGGAGTTGGTTACTCGTTTATATCGAACTTCAATTGGGTTTGCGAGTGCGAAATGTGATTGCTTATCTCCATCTTCTCCAAGCGCCAATGGCCATTGACCTTCTTAAAGCTGCTTCCGTGCAGGGAGAATTCCTTCACGACGCGCCCGTCCGCGTCCAGGGCCCTGGCGATCAGCAAGCCGCCCGTTTCCTGGTCAATATCGGATTTGACCCGGACGATTTGGCGCGCGGCTTGATTGCGGCTCTCCAAAACATAGCACGCCTGGCCGAGGCGTGTTTCATCCGGCAAACGCTGCTGGAGTGGCCAATGCAGGAATTCCAGGCCGAGGTCCGCCAGTGAAAAGTCCGAGCCGGCAAACGGGATTTCGGCGTCCGCCGCCGGCACGGGCGCCGGTTTGGGGAGAGCGGCTCCAGGCTCCGGGGCGCGCGCAAAAAGATATTCGTTCGGGCCGTTGGTGCTGTGAACCACCACCAGGTGTTCGGCGCCAAGATTTGTCGTGGCCGAAGTCTCGTACTCGGTCTGCCAGGTCGGCCCATTGACGACGACGCGGCAAACCACGGGTACGCGATTCACCAATTTGCCAGCGCGGATGATCAGGGTGCCGCGAATCTCAGAGTTTTCGTCGGGTTCGGCGGAGCGGAGGCGTTGAGCCAGGGCTTGGCCGGCTGAATCTGATTCCGTCGAGGGAATTGCGGCTGGGATCGGCCCGGCGCTGGCCGAAACGGCGAGAGAAATCGCGGCGAGGACACGGGTAAGCAAGCGCAAACTCCGCTTCATCAGGCGTGAGTCAGCGCCAGCGGAATCATCTGGGAAATCTTGTCCACAAAATGCGCCTTGATCTTGTGGCGGACCTCCGCCGGCACTTCCAGCCAATCGTTGCGACATTGCTCCGGGAGTATGACGTGCTTGAGGCCGGAGCGCGCCGCCGCCAAGACTTTCTCCTTGATTCCTCCGACACGCAAAACGCGACCGCGCAAGCTGATTTCCCCCGTCATCGCCACGTCTGAACGGACCTTGCGACGTGTCAGGAGCGAGGTCAGCGCGGCGACGATTGTCAGGCCGGCGCTGGGGCCGTCCTTGGGCGTCGCCCCGGCGGGCACATGGATGTGGATGTCGCGCCTGTCGTAGTCGCCCAAATCGATCTTGAGGGACTCGGCGCGATTGCGCAAAAAACTCAAGGCCGTTTGCGCGCTTTCCTTCATGACCTCGCCCAGCGAACCGGTGAGAATGAGCGCGCCTTTGCCCGGCATCCGCGTGGCTTCCACGAAGAGGATTTCGCCGCCGACGGGCGTCCAGGCAAGGCCGATGGCGATGCCGTATTCGACGATGCGCTCGGCGGCTTCCGGCGTGACGGCGGGCGGTCCGAGGTAACTGTGCAACATGCCGGGGGTGATCGTCAGAGGCTTCTGGTTGTCTTTGCGCCCGACGATTTTGCGCGCGGCCTTGCGGGTGAGCGCCGCGATTTCGCGGTCCAACTGGCGGACACCGGCTTCGCGCGTGTATTGCTCAATGACGTGGCGCAGGGTCGCGTCCGGAAAGCGAACGAGCTTTTTCTTCAGGCCGTGCTCCTCCAATTGGCGCGGCACCAGGTGGCGCCTGGCAATCTGCACCTTCTCGGAGGCGGTGTAACTGGGCAGTTCGATGACTTCCAACCGGTCCCGCAAGGCGGGATGAACGGGATCAAGCCAGTTGGCCGTGGTCAGAAACAGGACCCGCGAAAGATCGTAGGGAACATCCAGGTAATGGTCCACGAAAGAGTTGTTTTGCGTTGGGTCCAGCACCTCCAGCAGGGCCGACGCGGGGTCGCCCCGGAAATCCGACCCGACCTTGTCCAATTCATCCAGCAAGATGACCGGATTGCTGGATTCGACGCGTCGCAAGGTCTGAATGATGCGCCCCGGAAGCGCGCCAACATACGTGCGGCGATGGCCGCGGATTTCGGCCTCGTCGCGCATGCCACCCAGGGAAATGCGGGCGAACTTGCGCCCGAGCGCTTCGGCCACGCTCTTGCCAAGGGAAGTTTTGCCCACGCCCGGCGGGCCGACCAGGCAGAGAATCGGGCCTTTGAGATGCTGCTTAAGTTTGATGACGGCAAGAAATTCCAAAAGCCGGTCCTTGACTTTATGCAGACCGAAATGCTGTTCATCGAGCAAACGGCCCGCGGCCGCGAGGTCGAGTTTGTCCTCGGTGAATTTCGACCACGGCAAGTTGATGAGCCAATCCAGGTAGTTGCGTGTCATGGTGTATTCGGCGACGGCGGCCGGCATCTGCTGCAAGCGATCCAGTTCCTTGAGGGCGACTTTCTTGGGCTCATCGGGGAGGTTATTCTGGTCGATCTGCTCGCGCAGTTCCTTGGCTTCGGCCGCGCCCGGCTCGACCTCGCCCAGTTCGCGCTGGATGGCGCGGATTTGTTCGCGGAGAAAGAAATCGCGCTGGTTCTTGGACATCGAGGTGACGACCTCGTTCTGGATTTTTGAACCGAGGCGGAGCACCTCGAGCTCGCGGCTCAAAAGCGGCAGGAGACGCGTGAGCCGGTCCTTGGCAGAAGGCATTTCCAGGAGATGCTGCCGCTCGTCAAGGCTGAGATTCAAATTCGCCGCAATCAAATCGGAAAGTTTGCCCGGGTCCTCGGTGTTCAGCGCGGCGACTTTGACCTGGTCGGCCAGTGCGGGGGAGAGTTTGATGATTTCCTGAAATTCGCGCTCAGCATTGCGCGTCAGGGCCGTCAGCTCCAGGGAATCATCCGCCTGGTCCTTGAGCTTCTCGGTGCGGGCGATGAGATAAGGCGACTGCGACGTGTAATCGATGATGCGAAAACGGCGCAACCCCTCCACCAGGACACGCACGGTGCCGTCGGGAAATTTGAGCATTTTGTGAATGCGCCCGGCGCAACCAAAGTTGTGAAGCTCGGCGGGGGTCGGGTTCTCGACTTCAGAGTTGCGCTGCAAGACCAGGCCCAGGAAACGGTCGCCCGCCACCACATCGTCGATGAGTCGAATGCTCTGCGGGGTTTCGACCAGCAGCGGAGTGACGGCTCCGGGAAAAATGACGATGTCGGCCAGGCCAAGGATCGGCAGAGCCTCAGGCAGAGACTTGGACCAGACCTTCGTACCGGTAGAATCGGGGGTCCCACCGGCGCCAAGAATGCTGATGAATTCGGTTTCCGGTGTGGTCATGCCCTGGTTTAATCATCGCTGACCATGATTGTACGCGGGCTGGCTGGGGTGGAGGCAAACGGGACGTCAACGCGGAGAAAGCCGTTTTGATACACCGCTTTGCCGAGGGATAAATCGCAACCTTCAGGGACTTCGATGAGGCTTTCGAATGCCCCGTAATTGATCTCCATGACGAGGAATTTGCACTGGGGTGAACGGCAACCGTCCGGGCGCTGACCGCTGATGCGGAGTTTGTTGCCCTCCACTGTCAACTCCAGGTTCTCCCGTTGCATGCCCGAGAGTTCGACCTTGATGACGAGGCCCGAATCCGTGCAATACACATCAATGTTGGGAGCCCAGTGGGTTTCGTGTTCTTTAGCAATGGCTATTCGGCGCTTGGAGAATTGCAATGCGGGGTTCATTTTTTGCATGGTAACAGGAGAAACTATCTCATCGAGGTGTGTTCTGCAAGTGGCAATGGGTTTTTGCTATCTTGCGCAGTTGTTAGTTGGCTTTCACGATAATCTTTGCGCGTTGTCCCTTCCGCGCGCTAAACACAATGGAGCCTTTGGCGCCCGGTCCCGTGGGAGTTCCGCATCCGCAATGGGTGTCGCGGGCGAAACTGAAAGCGCGCCGTCGCATTTTTGCCCGTAGAAAGATTCCGGCGGTCGCTGCAACAACAGCCAGTGCCGCAATTTGCTGCCAATCCATGCTGTAACATAGCGCGTTGTTGGCGGAGCGCAACTGGATGTTTTGGCGGCGTCTGAAATCCAACGGTGCTTCGCTGTCCGGCAACGGCGGCCCGGCGGTGCCGCTAAAAAAGCGACTTAGCCCTTGAGCAAAGTGGATTTGCGAGTACAATGGCGACGATGTCTCAGGGCTTGCATTTATCGCAGAGAATGTCGTTGTCGCAGGTGCTGGCGCCGCAATTGCAGCAGTCGCTGGCGCTGCTCCAGGCGCCCACTCTTGAATTGAAGGCGCTGGTCGAGCAGGAACTTCAGCAGAATCCAATCCTGGAGGAAGTCCCCGCCGCCGAAGTGGAAATGAATGAGCGCGTCAAGAACGACGGCGTCAACGACGGCGTGGCCGACGCGGCCGACCTGGCTGAGCCGCCACCGGACACCAAGTTCGATCCGGCGACCGAAAAGCCCAGCAACGCTCCGGTGGACGATTTTCAAGCCGAATTTGAAAAGCTGACGCAAATGGACCAGGAATGGCGCGATCACTTTTCCCAGACCAACCTGCCAATACGCCAAACACAGGAAGCCGAGGAGAAGCGGCAATTCATGTTCGATTCCCTGGTGGCCGGCACTTCCCTTCAGGAAAATCTCCTGGAACAAATGCGATTCTCGGACATGACCGACGATCAGAAGTCCATCGCGGAAATGATCATCGGCAACATCGACGACATCGGCTATCTCAAGGCCTCCGTTGATGAACTGGCATTTTCCACCAATATCCCCCAGGAAAAAATCATCGAGGTCCTTAGGATCATCCAGGGTTTTCATCCTGTCGGCGTGGCGGCGCGCGATCTGCGCGAATGCCTCATGCTCCAGTTGGAGCGGACCAGCCGCGATAAGACGCTGGAATATCGAATCGTGCGCGATTTCATGGAAGCCCTTGGCAAACGGAAGCTGCCGGAAATCGCCCGCAGCCTCGGAATAAGTGTGGAACAGGTTCAAACCGCTGTTGAACGCATCGCCCATTTGGAGTACCACCCCGGGCGCGATTTTTTGCCGGACAACGAGCATTACATTTCCCCGGAGGTCTTCGTCCAAAAGGTCGGCGACGATTACGTGGTGACCACCAACAACGAGCAAATCCCGCACCTGCGCATCAGCAATCATTACAAGGATTTGATGTCGCAGGCCGACGCTTCGTCGGAGGTCCGGGATTACATTCGCGAAAAAATCCGGGCCGGAAAATTCCTCATCAAGAGTCTGCAACAGCGGCAGCAGACGATTTTGAACATCGGCAACGAGATCGTCAAACGCCAACGCGAATTCATGGAAAAGGGCGTCGCCCATCTCAAGCCTATGACCATGGTGCAAGTGGCCGAAGTCGTCGGTGTTCACGAAACGACGGTCAGCCGCGCGGTGTCCAATAAGTACATCGACACGCCGCAGGGCATTTTTGTGATGAAGTACTTTTTCACCTCCGGCATCCGCGTTGAAGGCGGCAGCGGAGTGTCCAACACGAGCATCAAGGACATGGTGGCGGAGATGTTTGCCAAGGAAAATCCGGCCAAGCCCCTCTCGGATCAGGAGGTCGTCAAAATGCTCAAGGACAAAGGCATACCGCTTGCCCGGCGCACCGTGGCCAAATACCGCGCGGAACTCAACATCCTCCCTTCCAATCTCCGCAAGGTATATTGAGCGGCCAGTCTATCGTCTGTTCTTACGCCGCCTGGTCACTTCGACGCTTTGAGGGCCGCCTTCGTCCTGGCCTGCAATTCTTCCAGTTGGGGTTTCAGCTCCTCCTTCTCCGCGCGCGACATGCGGTCGATGAAAAGAACGCCGTTGAGATGATCCAGCTCGTGTTGAATCGCCCGCGCCAGCAATCCGCCGCAACCAAATTCAATTTTTTCCCCCTTTGCGTTCATGGCGATGACGTTCGCTTTTGCGGCCCGTTTGACTTCGCCGTAAATTTCCGGGAAACTCAGGCATCCTTCCGTCCCAGCCTCCGGATCACCGACCGTCTTGACCTCGGGATTGATGAGCACCAGGGGCATCGCCGCCGCGACGTCGGATTCCGTGCCGTTGATTTGGAAGGTTGACGGCCGGTCGGTAACGCCGCGCACGTCAATGACCGTCAATTGGAGCGCGCGACCTATCTGCTGCGCCGCCAGGCCGACGCCTTTGGCCGCGCGCATCGTCTCGAACATGTCGTCGATGAGCTTTTGGATTTCCGGCGTGATCGTGGCGATGCGCGCGCCTTTTTGTCTCAGGACGGGATGTCCGTATTGAACAACGTCCAGAATCATTTTTGGGCTGGCTCCAGCATCATCGCGGCGATCTGGTCAATGGACGGGCTTTGCGCGGTGCGAACATAATACCCACTTGTGGTCACTCCCGTGAGCACGCTCATTTCGTTGCCCAATCCCAGGAGTCTTCCGAGGCAGAAACCGGAATTGAAATGGTCTCCGGCCCCGGTGGTGATGAGCGGCTTGCCTGTGAACGGCCCCTCGACCATGTCCACCTTGTTGTTGCTGATGGCCAGCGCGTAGGAAACCGGGTGAATGACCAGTGTGCCCGACTTGAGCCGCGAAGCGATTTTGAGGCCCAGCTCCGCCAGCGCCTCCGGCGTCGCGGCCCCGGCGCGAATCCCAAGAACATCGCCGACTTCATGGGCCTCCTTTTCATTGAGGCCAAGGATGACGTTGAAGTATTGTTCGAACTGCCCGATCAGGTCCAACGCCCGCAAAATGTCCTGGCGCGTCCGTTTCTCAGGGTCCGCCAGATCGAAAAAGATGACGCGCCGCGGCGATTTCATTCCCGGGCAAATCTCCGTGAGGATCGATTCCCAAACATCGCTCATATAGGGAAGCATCGTCCAATTGACAAAGCCCACCAGGTCGGCGGCGGCGAATTTGCCGGCAAAACGATCGCGGCCAAAGCGTTTTTGAATGTTATCCCACGTGACTTGTTTGAGCGACAGGTGCTTGCCCACCATCACTTTTCCGTCCTCGAATTCCAACGCGTCGGTGGTGCCCGGTTCGGCGATGCTGTGGACCTCGGCGCGCCTGGCAAAATCCGCAAAGACCGGATGCAAATTGGGATAGCCCAGATTGCCCAGGTAGGTCACCTTCATGCCAAAACTGGCCAAGGCATTGGCCATGATCGGACCGTTGCCACCCAGCTTGGTGATTTGATTGACGAGTTCGACGTTCGTGCTCTTGCCGGCGGCGGCGGCCAAACGGTCCGCCAACCTGGCAATCGTCGGCAGGCGTTGATAGACCTCCGCGTTTTCGCGTTTGTCCACCACGTGCAAAATTTCATCCACAAAGCCATCCAGGCCGACAAACGCGCTCATCTGAGCGGCCTGCCCGGTCCGGGCCAAAAGCATTTGCGCGCACTGCGCGCGGAGTTCAGGAGTATTCATCATCGTAGTCTGCCGTTCGCCGCCAATGGGAGTATTCAATCGAGATCAATCCCCGCCACCTTTAAAATCCGTTCCAGATCGTCGTCGGTGAAAAACCTGATTTCGATGGCGCCCTTGCCCTCCCGGTAATGGAGCACCACCTTGGTCCCGAATCGTTCCTGGATCTTGCTCTGCATCGACGCCATGTGGGCGTCCTGGGCAGAAAACTGTTGCTGCCTGGACGCGCCGCTTTTTTCACCGGTGGTAGTCTGAAGCGACGCGACAAGCTCCTCCGTTTGGCGGACGCTTAGGGATTTTTTAAGAATGCGATCCGCAGCAATTCTCTGGTCTTCGGGGGCGGCCAATCCCAAAATGACCTTCGCATGACCGACCGAAAGCCGGCCATCGCGCACGTAAGCCTGCAACTCCGGGGCCAGCTTCAAAAGGCGCAACGCATTGGCCACCACGACGCGGCTCTTGCCCACCTTGGTGGCGGCTTGTTCCTGGGTCAATTGAAATTGGCCGATCAATTGCGCGTAACCTTGCGCCTCCTCGATCGCGTTTAAGTTTTCGCGTTGGAGGTTTTCGATTAGGGCCAATTCCAAGACCGACCGATCATCCGCTTCGCGCACGATGACCGGCACGTCGGCCAAACCGGCGATTTGCGCCGCGCGCCACCGCCGTTCTCCAGCGATCAACTCGAAAGTTTCTCCGCGCCGGCGAACGATCAATGGCTGGACGATTCCCTGCTCCTTGATGGAGTCGGCCAGTTCCTGGAGCGATTCGTGAGAAAAATCCTTTCGCGGCTGCAACGGGCACGGGCGGACCCTGGTCACTGGCACACGCCGGACCTGTTCGCCTTCGTCGTCGGAGCTAGGCGCAGACGCGGCCGGAAAGACCGTCCTGCCCGCGGAGGCCGCCGCACCGGCGCCGCTGAGCAACGCGTCCAACCCGCGCCCTAAAACTGGTTTAGCCATGTGCGAAAAGTAAGGGGAAAGCCCGCTGCATAAAAGGCAAAAGTTCCAGGGTCATTAAATGTTCCTCGCGAAAAGATGCGGCTTTTGAAAATGTCGCCTGCCCGGCGCCACCGACAATTCCACGGCGCCTTGGCGAAATGATTGAGGTTCCGGCGCGTTACGCGGTTTGTTCGGCGATGCCAAGCGGTTCCCGGCTCTTCCACAATCCGCGCGTGAAGTCGGGCACTGGCACGGGCATGCTGCCGGTAGCCACTGAGCGGGAGGAGATTTCAATCATGCTGCTCCACGCCGCCGCGTCGTAAACCACAATGTCCGGCGTTCTGCCCTGGCGGATGCAATCCAGATGACGCCAGTTTTCCACGAAGTCCATCCCGCCGTGACCGGAGTTCTTAGCCCGCTCGGCCAGCTTGCGCCACAAAGGATGGGTGAAGCGATCGCGCATCTTTTGCATGTCGGCGTCGGTGAGCCAATCCTCGGAATTGGCCGCCGCAAGGCCGTATTGTTTGGGTTGGTTGATGGAGAGACGCGCGGGATAATCGAAGAAGATCGCGCCGCTGCCGTATAGGGCGTTGATGCGGCTGTAGGGCCGCGGGCTGCAAACATCGTGTTGCAGCATGATGGTCCGGCCCAATTCGGTCTTGATGAGGGAAGTATTCATGTCGCCGCAGATGTATTTTTCCCCCTCCTGCTGGCCGCTGTTGGGATTGTGATCGGCGCGCCATTTGGATAGGCCCTTTTCCGGGGAACTCATGGACACCAGAAACTTGAATTGGTCGCCGCGGCCAATGCCCATGTACTGCGCCACCGGGCCCAGACCGTGAGTGGGATAGAGATTGCCGTTGTAGGCGACGTGGTACGCGCGACGCCAGCCGCCTTCGCCGTTGAGATCGAACAAAAGGGCGCGCAGATCGTGGAGGTAGGCGCATTCGCCGTGGTTCAACTCCCCAAACACCCCTTCGCGCGCCATGTTGAGCAGGAATAATTCGTTTTCGCCGTAGCAACAATTCTCCAGGATAAGGCAATGCCGGCGGGCGCGTTCGCTGGCATCCACGAGCCGCCAGCAATCGTCCACCGTGACTGCCGCGGACACCTCGACAAAGGCGTGTTTTCCGTGTTCCATCGCGCCCAGTGCCATCGGCACGTGCCATTCCCAGGGCGTGGCAACGTAGATCACGTCAATACCATCCATGGCGGCGAGTTTCTCCCAGATATGCTCGGTGCCGCCGAAGACCTCGGGCGCCTTGCCCCGGGCCTTCTCGATGCTGTCGGCGGCGGACTTGGCGCGTTCCGGGCGCAGATCGCATACCGCGACGATGTCGGCGAACTCCAGACCCAGCACTTCATGCACGAGGCTGGTCCCGCGCCCGCCGCAGCCGATGAATCCCACGCGAACCCGTTCCAGCGGATTGGTCGTCAGGTCGTGAACGGGTTGCTGGCCCTCGGGACGGGGCCGGGTTACGCCGAGTCCGGGCTTGAGCACAACGCCGCTGGGCAACGTCACGGCCCCGGCTTCGTCGGGATTCGCATTGGCGGCGCGTCCGTCGGAAAGGACGGACAGCGACGCCGCGGCGCCGGCGATGGCGGAGGTTTTCAAAAAGTCACGGCGTGAGGAATGAGAAGTGGTCATGGCATTAATACTTTTGTTTCTGAGCGAAATTGGAATTCACGCTAACCGCGTCAGGACGCAGTGTCAATCGAGCCGGTCTTAAGCCCAGAAGGGCGGAAATTGGTGGACTGCTTCATACCTCCGGAGAGGCTTGGCCGAGGTTGAACACGACACCGTACGGGTCCCCAATATAGCAGCGCGGGATGGCTGGATTCTCCTCCAGGACAGTGCAGCCGGCAGCGACGAGCCTGCGTTTAGCGGCCTGAACGTCGGGCACGAGGAAATCGAAAACCGGCCCGTGCGCGGCGCCCTTTTCGACGTATAGACAGAAAGCACCCGTCTCAAAGCCCATGAGCTTTTTGCTCCGGTGCGTTACTGGCAGGCCAAGAACCGAGCCATAAAACTTGGTCGCCTTTGCCCAGGCATCGGTTCGGATAATGACGTCGCGTGAACTTCGAATTTTACTTTTCACAGGAATCTCCAATGGTCGCTCCCGACAACGATTAATACATTTGAAAACGCGGGTTGTGTCAACCAGTTTCATTTTTTTGAAGATGGATATATCGTGCCAGCGTTGACCTCGGGGCGGGCCAGAGGCATCTGTTGGATCGTCCCGTGATAGGCCGGGACTTTTTCCCACTTGCCTTTTGCCATTCTGGCTCAATCTTCCTGTGATGACGCCGACCATCGCATTGCTCGTCCTGGCAGCTTTCTCCGGGGCCAGTTTTTTCTTCGCGCTGGCTGAGACATCTTTGTTTTCCCTGGGCAAATGGCAATTGCGCCAGTTGGAGACCCGTTTTCCTCATCGTGCCGTGCTGATTGGCCGCCTGCTGTCTGAACCGCAGGATTTGCTGGCGACGCTGGTGCTGGGCAACAGTATTGCCAACGCCGGCATCGTCATGGTGGCGCTTTGGCTGGCGGTGCGACACCAATGGCCGCTGGCTCTGGTTTTTGCGGCGCTGTTGGTGCTGATTCTTTTTGGCGCCGAGGTTGCGCCAAAAACCCTCGCTGTCCGTGCGCCGGAACTTTGGGCATTGCGCGTGGCCCGATTGATGACGGTTCTGCAGGGGGCCAGCCGCCCATTGCGCCGTGTGGCTCAATGGGTGACCAACCAAAGCTTGCGCGGGGTGGCTCCGATCCCGACCAAGGCGCCCTCGGGGCTGTCGGATGCCGAATACCAGGAATTGTTGGAGATGGCCTACCAGCAAGGGGCGCTTGCCGCCGGCGAAAAGGAGATCATTCTGCAAATCATCAATCTGGACCGTCGCCACGCGGGTGACGTGATGAAAGTCCGGCTGAAAGTGGCCTGCATTTCCGACGACCTTTCCGTGCCGGAAATGATCGAGGCCGCGCGGCGCTTCAAGCACCGGCGGCTGCCGATTTATGACGACTCGGTGGACACGATCGTCGGGGTGCTCAACACGCGTGTCTTGCTGCTGGACCCGGAAGCCGATCTTGCCGCGGCCATCGAGTTCCCGTCCTTTGTGCCGGAGAGCATGAACCTGTTGCAATTGTTAAAGAGCCTCCAGCGGCAGCAACGGGGATTGGCCATCGTCTTGGACGAGTTCGGGGGAACCGCCGGGATCGTCACCATTGAAGACATCCTTGCTGAAGTGCTTGGAGAAATTCGCAGTGAACATGCGCCCGAGCGGGCAATCGTTGAAAAAGTCGCCGAAAATCGCTGGCGCGTCAGCGGCTCGGTGCTCCTGGACAATTTCCGCCGGGAATATCCGCCGTTGCCGGACGTGCCGGGATTTGAAACGATGGCCGGCATGGCCCTGCATGAATTTGAAGTGGTGCCGGCGCCCGGGGAATCCGTCACGGCGGGCGGCTTGCGCCTGACGGTGCAGGCGGCCGACGAACGCCGCATTCGCGAACTGCTGGTGGAGGTGGTCAAGAAACGATGAGTGACATCGACATTTTGGTGTTGCTGGCGGCGCTGTTGTGCGTCGCGCTCTCCTTCCTATTTTCGGGAATGGAGACAGGCGTGCTGGCGTTGAACCGGTTTCGTGTCCGCCAATTGATGCGGAGCGGCGACCGCCGGGCGGCGGTGTTGCAAGGCTTCCTGCAAAACCCGGAGGATTTCCTTTGGACCATCCTGGTGGGCAACACGGTGGTCAATTTCGTCATTTTCAGCCTCGGCTATCTGCAATTGCAAAGGGGGCTTGGACACCGGCGCGTATTGGAGGTGGCAGTGTTTTTAGCGGGTGTTTTTCTTTTTTACATCCTTTGCGAATTGGCGCCCAAAACCCTTTTCCAGCGGTATCCCAACCGTCTCTCGCTGGCCCTGGCGTTTCCGTTTCGCTGGATCCACTGGCTGCTAGCCCCGCTGGCGTCGGTGGTGGAGTGGTTTTCGCGCGGCTTGCTGCGTTGGACCGGAGGTCGCACTTACACCGGACGCCTCTTTGGCAGCCGGGATGAACTGCGCTTTGTCATGCAGGAAGCGGCCCCGGATTTGACTCGCGAGGAAAAGGTGATGATCAATCGCGTGCTCGATCTGCCCAATCGCCGGGTGCGCCACGTCATGGTGCCCATGGCCAACGTCACCAGCGTCCTGGCCGAAACACCGATGCGCCAGGTGCTCGCCCTTTGCCGCGAGCGGAACCTCACGCGCGTGCCCGCTTTCGATTCGAAAATCGGGCGCGTTGCCGGCGTCGTCAACCTCGAACATATTCTTTATCTGGCGGACATCGACCCCGACAAACCGGCGCGCGAATATCTTCAACCCGCCTTTTTTCTTCAGGAGGATTTGCTGCTCGACGAGGCGTTGCACCGGATGCAACAAACTGGTTGGCGGCAGGCGGTGGTATTGGGACCGAATAACCGAGAAATCGGCATTATCAGTTTGCAGGACGTTTTTAAAGTGATCTTCGGAGATGTCACCTGATGAACTCCGATGTCATCGCCGGCAACGCGCTCCGGTTGCTCGGGATGCTGGCCATCGTTCTGGTCAACGGCTTTTTCGTTGCCGCCGAGTTTGCATTCGTCAAGCTGCGCGAGACGCAATTGGAGGCGCTGATCGTGGCGGGACACCGGCGCGCGCGGCTTGCCCGGCATATTCTTCAACACCTCACGTCGTACCTGAGCGCGACGCAATTGGGCATCACCATGGCAAGCCTCGGATTGGGCTGGCTGGCGCAACCGGTATTTACAGTGCTGCTATCGCCGTTGCTGGCGGGGGTCGGCGTGAATTCGCCCCACATTCGAAAGTCGGTGGCCTTCGCGGTGGGTTTTTCGGTGACGACATTTCTCCAAATCGTGCTGGGAGAGTTGGGGCCGAAGTGGCTGGCCATCCAGAAGTCGCTTCCGACGGCGATGTGGGTTGCCGCGCCGCTGCACTGGTTTTATCGTCTTTCCTACCCGTTCAACTGGGTCCTGAACCAATCGGCCCAGTGGCTGTTGCGCCGCGTGGGCATTGAACCGTCCGGTTCGACGCGCTTTGTTCATTCCGAGGAGGAATTGCGCCTGATGTTCGGACAGCGGCAAATTGGCGGCGGCACACTGGGACACGCCATCGTGTTGAACGCGCTGGATCTGAGCCGCCATCTCGTTCGCAACGTGATGCGTCCGCGGCAGGAAATCACGGCGTTCGATACCGAGGCCAGCATCAGCGAATGCCTTGAAATCGCGGAAAAGACGCGCTACTCGCGTTTTCCGCTGTGCCAGGGAGGCGACCTGGATAAATCAATCGGCGTGGTGCATATCAAGGACCTGTTTGCTTCGGGTCCCAAAATGACGCGCGCCGCGGACCTGGCGCGGGTGGCGCGCAAATTGATCTACGTCCCGGAAACGACGCGGCTGGAAAAATTGCTTCAGCTTTTCCTGGAGCGCAAACTGCATTTCGCCATCGTCGTCGATGAATACGGCGGCACCCTTGGCATGGTCACGTTGGAAAATGTGCTGGAAGAACTGGTCGGGCAAATCCAGGACGAGTTCGACCAGGAAAAACCGCTTCTCCTGCGGCGCGGCGAAAATCATTGGGAGATCGACGGCGCGCTGCCGCTGCACGAATTGGCGGAATTGGTCGGGCAGGACCTTGCCGGCAACGGCATTTCTACCACCAGCGGCTGGGTCACCCACCGGCTCGGCGGTTTTCCCAAACAGGGCGATTTGCTGACGCTGGGCCAATTCGAATTGCGCGTGGAGGCAATCGACGGGGCGCGCGTCGCCCGCCTCCAATTGAAACGCGCCGCTTCACCCGCGTAGGCGCAGATAAATGCATTTCAAGTATTCGGACTCCGGAAATGTTGCCGGATGATCGGCGGCGTGGCGCGTCGTTTTCAATTCCTCGATCCCGGGCTCGAATGTGCGCGCCAGCCCGAAAAATTCGTCAGCCGAAACATGGGCGGAACACGACGCGGCAACCAGGATGCCATTACTGTCCAGAAGCGGGAGGGCGCCTTCGATGAGCCTGCCGTACGCGCCGAGGGCCGCGGCGCGTTCCGATTCGCGTTTGGCCAGCGATGGGGGATCGAGCACGATCATGCCAAACTTCTTTTTTGGTTTATCCGCAAGCCAATCAAAAGCGTCGGCGTGGATCGTTTCATGACGGCAGCGGGCGACCGGGGTTCGGGCCTGATTGAGCGAGAAATTCCGGCGCGCGCCCGCGAGCGCATGCTCGCTGATGTCAAGACTTAGAACGGACGCCGCGCCGCCATCGGCCGCATACAGCGAGAAACCGCCCGTGTAGCTGAAGAGATTCAAAACCTCGCGGCCCTCCGCGAGGGCGCCGACGTGGCGCCGATTGTCCCGCTGGTCCAAAAAGAACCCCGTTTTCTGCCCGCGCAAGACGTCTGCCTCGAACCGCAAGCCATTCTCCAAAAACAACACCGGCCCTTCAACCGGCGGGCCGCGCAAAATCCGGCCATCCGCCAGGCCAAACCGTTCGGCGGCGTACTTTTGAATATTTCGGCTCAGGCGCAGGACAAGGCGTGTATTCTTCGCCAGAAAGCCGGCGGTTTCCTCCAGGCGCGGCAGCCATGCCGCCGAGTAAATCTTCAAAACCAACGTGTCGCCGTACCGATCCAAGACCAACCCCGGCCAGCCGTCGCTCTCGCCGTTGATCAGCCGGTAACCCGTTGTCATGCTGTCAAACAAACCCTCCCGGCGGTTCACGGCATCGGCCGCGCGTTTCCGCCACCAGTCGGAGTCGATGGCGCATGGTTTGCCGGCGTGCAGAATGCGGACGCGTATCGGAGAATCCGAGTCGAACAGGCCAACGGCCAGGAACCGGTCCTTGCGGTCGAAAATCACAGCCAGTTCTCCAGTCTCCCCGTCACGATTCTGCTCGCGGACGCTGTTGGCGAAAAGCCACGGATGGCCGCCGCGCAGCATCGACTCGGCCGCCGTCGTGACGCGAAGGCGAAGCGCCGATTTCTTCGGAAGAGCCGCCACAATGGTGTTAATTGCCGATTACGACTTTGTCACGGGGCGCGATCGAATCGTCGGTCACTGATTTATTCATTTGGAGCCACACTATACACAATGGGCCCGTCAGGCGCCATCGCTTCGATTGTCAGGGTCCTGAGCGCGGCGGATAAGCCTGTTTGCCAGATTGCTCTTCTGATCAAAACCGCGCAGTCACCCCTATTCGCACTTGAAACGGTTCCACGGGGTGGAAAACCGTTGTGAACGCCGGCGCGGCTGTTGGCGTTATTCGCGATGTGTAGGCGTAGTCAATGTCGTGATCACGGCTGTCAAGTAAATTCAAAAGTTCCACGGAAATGCGCCACGTCCTGTTGATTTGGTAGCCGGCTTCCGCGTTGAGCAACATCGTTGCGTCCGAGCGGTAAACTCCGTCCGAGGTCAAATCGCGCGGGCCGAAATAGCGCAGACGGAGGCTCGCCGAGAACCCTCTCGCATCATGCAGCGTGACGCCGGACGAAATCACCGTCCCGACCGCTTCGGGGACTCGCGTGCCGCCAGGACCCAGAGTCGTGCTGCCGAGAGCGGTCGGCGACGCATCGGCCGGATCCGCCGAAGTAAAACGGGCGGTGGACTCTGCAAGGTCCATGTCAAAAGCCAGATGCTTTACAGGCGTGTAGTAGTTCGCCCATTCGACCCCGTAGCGGTAGTCCGGCTCTTTTGAAGCAACCGTGCTGCCAGTGTCGCCATCCTGCAGCAGTTCCGAATCGCTGTACAAATACCACAATGAGAGAGTGCTTTGCAGATGCGGCAAGGCCAACGTGCGCGCGCCGATTTCCCCGCCTCTGGTTTGGACGAGGGCGGGAATTCTGGCGACCGGCGTGTCGGGATAGGGATTGGCGGCCGAGACCGGCTCCTCCGTTTGCGTCGCGCCACGACCGTCGTTGCTATGGAAACTGAATCCGCCCTGCGCGTAGAACTCCGTTTTTGCCCACGGGCCGAGAATCAAACTCAACTTCGGGCTGGGCAGCGCCGTGGTGGACGCGCCGCTATTGACCGGGTTGACCTCGCTGGTGACGTCAAAGTACTCCAGGTCGCCGCGTATGGCTGCGACCGAGCGGAATTTGTCCGTCCATTGGACTTTGTTTTCGGCATAAATCCCGGCTTCGGTGTCTGAGAAATGATCCGCTTCCACAGTTGCCGGCAAAATAGTGCCGGTGACGGAATCCAATTTGTCCACACGGGAGCGATCTTCAGTCTGGTAAAGGCCGTTGTTGATCCAGTCATTGCGGACCTGGAGGCCGAAGGAATTTTCCACATCGCTGCCAAACCAATGGCTGAAATAGGTCTGCCGCGCGTCCAGTCCTGTCACCCAGCGCCTGTCCTGTTGCTCGAATTGATCGCCGCGATTGGTGTCGTTAAGGTAGTAAGTGAAGTCGGAAAACAAATCGAGCTCGTAATAAAATCCGTAGGCCATGATTTTGGTCTCGGAGTTCTCGTCCGCGCGATGCCACTCAGCCTGCAAGCTGTAACGCTCCGAATTGCCGCCGTCGGTCGGATTGAGCGTGCCGAAGAAACCAACCAGGGGCACGGCGTTTTCGGCGAGTTGATCGCTGGAGTTCCATTTGCCGTGATAGGCGCGGCCTGTGACGCTGAAGCCGTTGGCGTCATCGCCCTGGCTGTAGGTGAGAAGTCCGTTGAATTTGGAATAATCATCCGGATGCACCCAGGGGCCGTCATCGTGATAGGCTTCGCCCCCGACAAGCAAATTGCCCGGGCCGACCTTTTGCGAGAGGCCGAACACACCGCGCTCATAACCAAACATGCCGCCTTCCACCGTGAGGAAGTCCTGCGGCAGCGTTTTGTAAAAATCCAAATGGGCGGCGCCGGCTGAGCCATAGTTGCCAACGTCCGCATAATAAGGACCTTTCTCGTAATCCAACCGCTCCACAAACTCCGGGATGACGACGTTCATATCCGAATAACCCTCTCCATGCGCGTGCGATGGGAGATTGAGCGGCATGTCGTCCAGATACGTGGCGAAATCGGTGCCGTGGTCGAGGTTGAAACCGCGCAGGAAGTACTGGTTGGCTTTGCCCCCGCCCGCATGCTGCGTGATAATCAACCCCGGCACGGTTTCCAGTATCTCGCCCGCGCGCAGAATCGGACGGTCCTCGATTTCCGCCGCGCCCACCGTTCCTTGCGTCGCAGAAGATGAAATCCCGAGCATGCTGTCCTGCCGACCGGTGACAACCACGGTGGGAAGCCGAGTGGGTTGCGCATTGGTGGGCGCGGGCGCGGCGGACGAGGTGGCGGTTTGTGCCTGAGCCACGGCCGAACTGCCGACAAAACAGGCCACGACAAATGCGACCAGCCGCCCCGTGGCAAGTCCAAGCGCATGCAACAAAAGGGTCGCGAGAATAAATCCCAAACCAAACATCACGATCCCTGCCGAGCCGGGCATCTCCGCCCCGTGCGCAAATCCATGGAAGAACGCAAAGAATCCGACCAGCCACACACTCACGCTCAATCTCAGATGCGCTTTGCGCGCCACCAGCGCCGCAAAAACAGCGACGGACAACAAAATGGCCAATTCAACGCCGGGCAGGGCGACGCCTGTGGCGCCGACAACTCCTCCCACCGTCATCACCGCCACGAACGTCAACGGAATCAGCCAGACCGCGCGCCCGCGTTGCTGGGCCGCCCACCATCCGACGGCGATCATCACCAGCAAGTGGTCCCAGCCATGGAGCGGATGGTTGAAACCGTCATGCCATCCATTCATTGCCGTGGCACTCGTATGAGCGTGAGTTTCCAACGGAACCAGGATCAGTCCCGCCAATAGCAGAAATCCTTTCAGCGTTCTGTTCATCGATTACCTTTCCTGGCGCCTGGCGTTAATCATAAGGAATGACGCCGTCAACTTTCACTTCAGGTTTGGGGATGGAATGGCGGTCCATTGCGTTTGCCCCCAGGCACTTTATCCCGTAACACGCGGGCAGAAAAAAACCACCCGCATCGCAGCTACGGGTTCGGTTCCCCCGCCATCGCTGCCACAGGTGGCTGGGTTCTTCCATAGGGTCGCCGGGAATTCGAGTCAAGTTCAAAACGGCAACCACTTGAAATCCAATACGCGCTCGGCCAGCCAGGTTGAGGACACGGCGATGATGACTGCGGAGCCCATCTGCAAAATGAATCGTTGATAGAAGAGGAGGCGGCGCATCGCCAAGGCCAGGGGCAGGAAGACGGCGACGATGGCGAGTTGGCCGATTTCGACGCCGAGGTTGAATCCGAAGAGGGTGGCGGCGAGTTGACCGTATTGCAGGCCAAGGTCGCGCAGGGCGTTGGCGAAACCGAATCCGTGGAGCAAGCCGAAAGCAAAGGCGACCATCCAGCCGCGTTCGGCAAAGAATGGCGTGAGGTTATTCAGGGCGGCCAATACGACGGAGGCGGCGATGGCGGATTCGACCAAGCGGGTGGGCAAATGGACGTAGCCCAGGGCGGAGAGGCTGAGGGTGATGGAATGGGCGACGGTAAAGGCGGTCACGATTTTCAGCACGTTCGTGAACGCGGGTCGCGCGGCGGTGACGGGCTGCCAAATTCCGTCGCGGCGACGCAGTACGGAGGGAAGTAATAGAGCCAGCAGGAAGAGGATATGATCGTAGCCGGACCAAATATGCCAGATGCCTTCCTTCAAGAAGGTGAGGAAGGAATTGGTGGGCTCGGGCGCGCCCAAATCAAAGGTCTGATTGGAAGTAGTGGGACTGAAAACGGCCAAACGGGTTTGTCCATTATTTTCCAGGCGCAATAATCCGCGATGTTTGGGATCGATGTCGAAAAAGGCGTTGTAATCCAGATCGATTCGAGTGGGACGCGAGGCTTCGGGAATGGAGAAGCGGAGCACGGCATAGGCGCCGTCGGAATGGTCATCGACCAAAAGTTCATCGGCGCGCAGCTCCGCGGGTTTGCCGTCGCATTGGATGTGCAGGCGCGACTGGGCGTAGGCGAAAACAGCTTCTTTTCGCGCCAGGAGTTCTCCCCAAGTGATTTTGCCGTCGTCATTGAGATCGAGGCCGATGGCATCGTCGAGGTCCCTCAAGGCGAGATCCCATTGGATCGAGATGCTGCTGGAGGAGGTTTGCAGGGTCAAATAGGCGCTGCTCTGAGTATGGGCGTCCACGGTTCCTGCGCTGAAGGCCACGAGAATAAACAACAGGAACTGAAAGCATACACGGCATCCGACCTTGGCGTGAGGGTGGTTCATTGGGAACCCCCTTGTTTCTCCAGCCTGGCAATTTGCACGTATTCCAAATGATTGGTGCGGACGAAATCGAACGCAGGACGGGCTGCGTCCGGCCTGCCGGCGGCGAGGGCGGATTGGACGAGAATCAGGATGTCCGCGGGTTCATGTTGTACTTGCCAATTCCCCTCGGCCAAGCGCAAGGCTTGCTCGGGCTGATTAAGTAACCGCAAACAAAAAAGGGATTCTTCGCGTTGATGGACAAAATCGCCTCGCAGATGACCGGCTTCAAAACGGGCTTTCAATGCCTCGACATGGGCCGTGTAAGTTTCCGGGCGTGGCACCAGGGAGGATTCGGCCAGGGCGAGCCTCAAAAGCAAAGCGTCCGCGCGATTTTCGTTTTTCAACAATTCGGCCGCTTCCTGAGGGCGGTCTTCTTCAAGCAAAAGATCGGCGTAAGCTCCCAGCAAGTACGGGTCGCGCTGCCCAAGGGCGAGGGCGCTTTTAAAGTCACTCTCTGCCTCTGGCCCATGACCCAGCCGCGCCGAGGCTTCGCCCAAAACGGTCAACGCCCATATTTTTTCCGAAGCGCCGGCCGAAGGATCTCTGTCCAAAGCGTTTCGAAGCAGCGCGCAACTGCTTTCCGCCTTACCATTCAGGGACGTTACATTAACCACCGCGGTCATGGCGATCAGGCCGGGGGCGAGTTCCGCCAGCGGCACACAAGCCCGGCGCGCAGCTTTGTAGTCGCCCAGGACAGTTAAGATGGTAGCGCGGGTTAGCCAAATCTGGCCGTTGCGCGGAGCCAGATGGACCGCGGTGTCCAAGTCGGCCAAGGCATTGGTGAACTCGTGCTGGCTCTGTTTGATCGTCGCCCGTAGCACTAAGGCGTTAACGGGTGGACGCGCGCTATTCCACCAGGGCGCAAGAGCGGCTTGCGCCCGGCCAAGGTAGCGTGGGTCGGCTTCGCTCCGGCTTCGTTCGATGCAGCGACGGGCGAACTCGCAGGCCAGCGCTATGTTCGTCGGGTTGGCATCAAGCTGAGTCCGCAATTGGCGAATTTCATGGACGGTCGGATCGAATGCGGTCGCCCGTAAAGTTTCCAGGACTTGACTAGGGTCTTTGGGCACATAGGGAGCACCCCGCGCCAATTCGGTCGCAAAAAATAAGACCAGGAAAAGCGCACCGTTTTTGACTGGCATCGTTGGAAATGACACCCTCATAGAATGAAGATATTCCGTGACGGTCCCATGCAGAGCGGGTTTCGGCGTTCGGTCGTTGGTTGCCGAAACCCGCTCCTGGATTGGGACACAATTGCCAACTTAGGGAACTGTTACTTTCATCACCACATTCGAGCTGGTGACGGCGGGTTGTCCCAGGATGATTCCAGGAGTCGCGCTAGCGGCGCGGTAGAACCCGGTGCTGGCGCCGGTAGGCGTGGTGGTCAAGGTCGAGTTGGCCCCATTGAACTGAGCGCGCGTATTGGCGTAAGGGCCGCTCACGTTGGTGGCTCCTTGCAGCGTAAGGGTGACGCTCAAACTTTGGGGTGAGCCGGCTAAAGGCGGATTGATGTAGGGCCAAACCTGCGGGAAGTAGCTGGCATCCACATAGGCGCCGTCCGTGAACGGCAATTGTCCGGAAGGAGCATCGTTGGTAGAGAGCAGTTTGCCCATGATGACCCGCAACGAAATGTCAACGACATCATCGCCGGGACGGCGGCCATTGGGATAACCAGCGACGTCGCCGCCGATGACGCCGAGGTCATTTTGCGACGCGGCGGGAACTGGAGGTGTAGCCGTGTTAAGTCTAAGTTCTTCGGCCAAAGCAGGTCCGGTTTCGTTTAGGCCGGGGACGCCGGTCAGGAACACTTCCACCAAATCAGTGCGGGGGAAGTTGGTGGGCGCCACGACACCGTCGGCTCCGAAAAGAAGCTGAAGCAACGCTGGCAGGGTCGGGTTGGTGACATATTGGGCGAATTGGGCGTCATTGGTAGGGGAACTGCCATTCCATTTGTCCTTGTCCTTCAACCCGATCACGACTTCATTCACCAAGGGCATGCCCAAGCGGGACATTTGCACAATATTAGTCCCTTCAAACAAGCTGGAAGTTGTCCAGCCGCCAATGACCGTCGAGGTATTGGTAAGGATAGAGGAAGGAACCTCAAGGATGAGAGAAGTGACGTTTTGATTGATCAGGCTGTCTTGCTCGCCATTGACCGGCCCGAGCGGATTGCTGTAGTTGATCAGATCGAAGGTTTCACCGAGGTTGACGACAAAGGGGTCTTTGCGCTGGCCAACGAACAACCGGCCAGGAGTGGCCGTGCCAGGGAGAATCACGTTATACATGAAATTACTGGCGTAGGCGAGGTAGTTCGGGATCGATTTGTTTCCGATGTTATCCGCCGGTTTCATGAACAGGATGGTGCCATCGGCGGCGTTGGTCAGGTAAACGGCGGGGCCAGTCCGGCGCGGCCCCGTAATCATTTTCACCGTGTACATTTGGACGACGTTTAAATTGGGACTGTTCGGGGTGGTCACTTGACCGGCGTTAATGAGGGGAATTGCATTCGTCTCCTGATCTCCGGCAGGGCCAATGGGCAAAGAGATGTTGAGATTGGTCAGAAAAAATTGGAATTGGAAGGTGATGTGTTCCTGGGCATCCCCGACGTTATCGATTTCGATTTCGTATATGCCGTTGGTTTCCAAAGGATAATAGTTAGGGCCGCCGAAGGGCTGCTGAAACGGCTGGTAATCGGCGACAATGGTCACAAAACCAGCGCGACCGGTTTCATAGCTGTTGAACATGTAGAAGTCGGTGCCATCCAGACGAGGCGCGCCCCCGATCATGGGCGCTTCGCGGTGACTGGAGGCAAGCGCGTTCCCTGTCCAAAGGGTCGCTGCCGCAAATGCAATTGCTACTGCTTTTTTCGTCATATTCGTTTGTTCCTTTCGTGTCATCGTTGGGGTTAGTTTTCTGTTTCCCGTTGATTGAACGACGGGGAGTTGAAAATGGATGCATCCAAGTTCCAAATATTGAGAATTGTTGAATTCACGCCGCCAGAACCCCTGCATCCAACCGCCGTCGCCCGGCGTTGTAACTGTGAAGACAACACGGGCCAGGAATGTTGTTGGAGATGGCGCAAGCTCTGTGGCAGAATTGCCGGGCCAGTTCGGTCATTGGTCGGGGAATGCCGGTAGGATTTGAAACCACGATGCAAGAGATGGAAGTATTGCAAGCGGAGTTGCTGCGTCGCATTGCGGCGCAGGACCGCGAGGCTTTGAGCGAGTTTTATGACCAGACGGCTCGTCCGCTCTTTTCCATCGCCTGCCGGATGCTCGGAAATGCGGCGGATGCCGAAGAAGTGATACAGGATGTTTTTGTGCAAATCTGGACCAAAGCCGGGAAGTTCGATGCGGAAAAAGGCCAGCCTTTCCACTGGGTCCTGACTCTAACTCGCAACCGGTGCATCGACGGGTTGCGCGCCCGGCAGCGCAGATCACGGTTCATGGTCGATACGCAGGGCGAACTGGAGCCGGACCAGGCTGTCGAGCCGGAGCCGGTGGAGGCGCCATTGATGGAGGATGACAACGCAATGATCCAATCTGTCGTCAATAATCTTCCGAAAGACCAGCGGCAGGCGATTGAAATGGCGTTTTTCGGCGGCATGACTCATCAGGAAATCGCCGAATCGCTGAGTGAACCCCTGGGCACGATCAAGGCGAGAATTCGCCGCGGCATGTTGAAATTGCGCGAGACTCTGCGAACCTATTTATGATTTCGGAACACAACCAGGAGCTAGCGAGCCTTTACGCTCTCGGAGCGCTGTCGCCCTCCGAACAACAGGCTTTTGTGGCGGAGTTGAGCGGCAATCCCGAGTTGCAGGAGCTCACCCGCGGCCTGCAATCGGCAATCGCCCTTGTGGCTGCCGCGACACCGGCGGTCGCAATGCCGCCCGGTTTGAAGGACAAAGTATTGCGGCGCGTTGACGACATGGAGGCCGCCAGGACTGCCGGGCGCGCTTCACCCGCCTCGCACATCGGACTAAGTTTTGCAATTGGCGCCGGGCAAACCGGGTGGAAACGGTTGCCCATTCCGGGTGCGTCCATCAAGTTACTGTCGCTGGAGCGCGACCGTGGCTACGCGGTGATGCTGGGCAAACTCGACCCCGGCGCGCGTTATCCCGCTCATGTCAATGCCGGCCCTGAGGATATTTTCATCCTCACTGGCGATCTCTTTATTGGCGATCGCAAACTCGTAGCCGGCGATTTTCATCACGCCGACGCGGGTTCGCAACATGAGGAGAACCATTCCGTCGAAGGCTGTACGCTCCTGGCCGTGTTGACGACCAATGATCCGTTGGTGGCTTTTGCCATGGCGTAATTGCGTCGGATTATCGCGCGCCCGTCCGCTCCTGGAAATCGTTGCGGTGGCCTTCGCTTAGCGCTTCGGGCTTGTAAAATTTATCGTAAAATTCCGCGTCCAGATGGCACGCCTGAAAACCCAGCACTGTCCGATAAGGCGGCAGAGTGGCCGGAAATCTTCCGTAACGGTCCCAGACATATTGGCAATAGGCGGTCGTCGCCGCAATCGCCAGGTCACTGACGGGTGGGACCTTTCCAGTCACCGCGGAGTGGCTGGCCCACGCGCTGCCGGAATTCGCGCTTCCGAATACGCCGCCGGCGCCAAATTTTATTTCAACGACCGCCTTGACGGCCTCCGCCATCGAATTGAAATACGGCGGGCAAAACGGTTTCAACAATACTTCGCCGTTGCGCTCCAGGCCGATTGGGTAGGGAATGATGGGATCGCGTTTGAGAAGTGTCATGGCCAGCCTCGGCAACCATGCCGCGCCGACGTATCGGCTGGCGCGCATTTGTTCCATCCTGAAGCCCAGCGATTGAAACCAGCCGTACTCGTGATTGGCGAAATTTGGAAAGCCGCCCAATCCCAATGCCTCGGCCATCAGCCCAAGATTCTGCAACATCATCCCCTGCTCGACAGTCACAAAATCCGACACGAACTGCTCGACTTGCCTTATGGTAACGACACGGCCGTTGTCTGGATCGTCGTCAAGATGGCCACCTCGACTTCGCCCAAACCGGGCCAGTCCAGCGGGTCGAAACTGGTTGCGCTCGTCCAAAATGAACGCATTGGTGTGCTCGTTGAATATCTCCAGCAGGCCGTTAACATACATGAAGGTAAGGTCGTTAACCGGCAGGAAGTAGCTTGAACCCGGCGCGTGCGCGGACCAGTTATTGGCGTTGATATTGAACAGCGGAACCGTAGGCGGCGCTGATCGTCCGTCTTTGATCTTCACGCGCAAACGGCGATAAAGCCCCAAGAACTCTCCCAAGCGCCCCTGTTCAATGAGTTCCGGGATGTGTGCCGCAGGCAATTCGCGCGGCCGGCGGATAAGATACGTCGCCTCATCGTTGGTTACGATAAGCGCGACGGTTTGCAATCCGTCACCGCTTGCGATCGTGCGCGCGACAAGTCCCGCCATGATGTTCCCGCCGCCATCGTGGTTGTAACACAAGTCCGCCAGTGAGTGCCCTGTAATGCCGCAAGCGGCAAAAACCAGCGCAGCCTCTTCATCCTCCGTCAGTGGCGTCGGCCGGTGCCGGCTCTGATAGGCCAGCGGACCGCCGGGTATTTTCATGCCAAGCCCAAACCGACGCGAACGGCGAGACCGCAGCGATGATAATAGTGGGAATTGAGCAAGGTTGGATACCGATTCTGATATTCCGGAGTTTGAGAGACTCATGGCACGTCGCGCTTGGACCGAATCGTTAGTGACTTTCGCAAAGTACCGGTGAGAGGGCCCTGGATTCAAGAGATATTCAGAGTTTTGATGTGGGCAGACGGCAAGAAGCCACCTGCGTGGCGGCTACGGGTTTTGTTCCCCGTCATCGCTTGCCACAGGTGGCTTTCAGGCGTTTTATTAGCCACACCCCAATGCCGTTGGCAAACTAAAACATCGGGTTAACAATAATCGCCTCAGTGTCAGGCATTGCGCCGGGCACAATCTCTGATAAACAATAGACTCAGTTCGCTTAGGCCCCCTTGCTTAGATATCTCTGTGTGACGTAATCCCAATTGATAACGTTGAACCAGGCGGCCACGTATTCAGGGCGTCGATTCTGGTACTTCAAATAATACGCGTGCTCCCAAACGTCCACGCCGAGCAACGGCTGTTTGCCTTCGCTGACAGGCGAGTCCTGATTGCCAGAGGACGTGATTTTCAAATTGCCGCCATCTGACACCAGCCACGCCCAACCGCTCCCAAACTGCCCGACCGCAGCCTTGGTGAATTGGGTTTTAAACGCGGCGAAGCTGCCAAACGCCTTATCGATCGCTTTGGAAAGTTCGCCCGAAGGTTCGCCGCCGGCATTCTTGGTCATCATTTGCCAGAACATCGAATGGTTGTAATGACCACCGCCCTGATTGCGCACGGCGGTGCGAATTTTTTCGGGGATGGCGCCTAGGTCTTTTAGTAAATCCTCGACTGGCTTCTGTCCCAGATCGGGATATTCGGCAACCGCTTTATTCAGATTCGCCACATAAGCGGCGTGGTGTTTATCGTGATGGATTTGCATCGTCTGAGCGTCAATATGCGGTTCAAGGGCGTCAAACGGATATGGCAGCGCCGGCAGCGTGTAAGGGCCGCCGGCGGGGCTTGCGGGTTGAGCGTTCGCGATGCGCAAGGGCCACGCTGCTGCGTATGCGACCGATGCCAGCACAGTTGTTTTCAAGACTTGTCGTCGAGTCATCATAATGAAATTCCCTTCTAGAACTATTACGGTTGGGAGACTGCCTTCAAAACGAGTAGCTTACGACTACCTTGTACAGGATCGGCGACACCAACTGATTTCCCTTCGACCACTGAAGATCATCAAACTCGGCGTCGGCGTAGATCATCACCGGATGAATGTCGAATTCGATCCCTGGCGAGAGCAGCATCCGGTGGTAGCCGGAATCGACTTCGGTCGGGTCGCTGGGATTGATGCCGGGGTCGTTGACGCCGCCTGAGGCCCAAGAGCCGGTGTCCTTGCTCCGATAGCTCGGAATGACCTGCGCCACCGGTGTAATCTTCACTTTGCCGATTGACAAGCTTTGGTAGTAAAGCCCGAGGGACGCATCGAGTTCAACACCCGGACGGTAACCGCCCTGTGTGAGCACCGGCACATCCAACTGCGCCTGGGCGAACCAGTACAAGCCGGGGGTTATCCTGTTGAGCGTGTGGCGGTAGAAACCGCCAAGCAGAATATCCGTGCTGCCAGTACCCAGTTCGGTGTCGCGATCAAGGATGCCGGGCAAGTCGTGATTGTCGTTGCCGGTCGGCAATTTCAAACCGAATGTTACCCCGGCGGACATGTCCGGGAAAAACCCGGTGTAGATGCCTTCGAGCCGGACATCTCCGATGGTGCTCCACGAGGTGGAGCCGCCTCCGAAGTTAGCCGTGTAGTGGCGAAAGTCATAGGGCAATTCAACTTGCGCCCCCCAACTGCGGTCGAACATGTACTGCATACCGAGCGTGGTAAAATCGGTCCGAATATCCGAGTCTCCGTTGTGCGACGCAGGCGCGGGCTTGCCGCCGCTCCAATTCATGTTCTGGTCCATGTAGTCATACTCCGCGAAGAGCACGCCGCCCGGGCCCTGGGGCAGCATCGACTCGGTGGCCACGTCAAAAACGCCGCATCCACATGCGCACGCCCAGCAAGCACGAGGAGCCAGTGCCGCCGCCACTAGTGCAAATCTCACTGCATTAACATTCATTTTAACATTCATTTTAAAATCCAAAGTTGCGAGACACCGCGACCGCGGCGTCTCAATTTCAAGGGACAAACCGAACTGAACAGAGGTGGGCTAACCGAGGAGTCGGCGCGGCGGCGGCACGGGAGGTCTTTGGATGCGAACTTTGGGGAAGACAATGGCCGGCGGCGGCGCTTCAAATTGCGGCGGCGCCGTCAGCACCGGATTGCCGCTGGCCAGAGGAAATTCAAATCGTTGCAGCAGCAGCGTGTGATCCTTCTTGCTTTCGGATTTCTTGCCGGCGGCGATGGCCTTGCAGAGCGGACACGGGTGTTTGCCATCAAAGGTGCGCGACACCGCCTGGCTCACGGAGCCGCAACTCAAATTTTCAGCCAGCATCGTGGTCCAGGCGACCGATTGCAGCAAGGCCCAGTGCGCGACCGTCGTTGCCACGAGCGTGACGATCACCACCATTTTGGCCAGGCGCGCAAACACAATGCCTTTTCAAATGGAACGTTTCGCCCGGAATGTCAAGCGTTAACGCTATTCCAAAATAAGGTTGAGCAACCACGCGTCGCACAATTTGTTGCTAAGTTTTTACAATTCAAAGGCGGGGGGTTAGCATTTCTCCAGAATGAAGCGCGCATTCACCCTGATCGAGTTGCTGGTTGTTATTGCCATCATCGCTATTCTGGCGTCCATACTCCTGCCGTCGTTGGCCAAGGCCAAGGAAGAGGCCAATCGAACCTTTTGCATTAACAATTTAAAAGAATGGGGACTGGCCATGTCCATGTATGCGGACGACAACGGCGAGTATTATCCAGCGTCGAGAGACACCAATTATGTCGCCGCCCCAGACAACAATCCTGTGTGGACAGAAATGTACGCCGACGCGTTGGAGTCACCTCCCATTGGGCTGTCCGACTGGTTCAATGCCCTGCCGCCCTATGTCGCCGGTGTTCCACTCTGGAAATACGGCGCCAACAGCATAAGCAACAACGTGTTCACCTACTCCAAGTCCGTTTACATCTGTCCCACCGCCGCCGCCATCCCCACTGTTCCCCCCGATCCCAATTCGTTGACAGGCATAGAGCCTGGCGTCGGGCCAGGTCCCACTTTTAACTACGGCATGAATCAGCGGATCAATTACAATCTCCCCGCTCCTTACAATGAGCCGGAAACCCCTTTCAAAGTTACCCAAGCTGCGCACCCGGGGGCTTTCGTGGTCTTCTCGGAACAGCGGGTGCATCAAAGTGAAACCCCCTATTACGGCACCTCACCCGCGGACCTCAGCAGCACCTACAACTGGTGCAACCGATTTTCCGGACGGCACAATGCGGGAGGGAACATCACTTTCAGTGACGGACATACAGGCTATTTTAAATACAGTTATGTGGTTGCCCAGGTCAACGGCAAGATCGCCGATCCCAAAGATTCTGACATCAATTGGGAGTTTGACGGCCATTAAACTTCGTGATCACGCCGCGTAATGATCTCAAAGCAAACAGAGCTGGTGGAGGTGAATTATTTGATGCCAAGACTCACCACTTCCACGACACCCCGCCGTAAAAGGAGCGGGGATCGCCCGGATGGAAGACTTGAACCTGCGGTTCAAATGCCGACGCGCTGGAAATGGGGTCCACAGAGGAGGCATAACGCTGGTCCAGCAAATTGTGCGCGTCCACGAAAACCGATAGGTTCTTCCACAATCGCGCGCCCGCGCGAAATCCGAGTAATACATAGGCTGGAGCGTAAAGCGTATTGGCGTTGTCCACCGGAAAACGCGTCATGATCCAGTGCAAATTCGGCCCAGCGTAGAACCCGTAGGGCGACTCGTACATCAACTGCGCCTGATAGTCGTAGATTGGAATCCCGGCGATGCGGTCGTTTCCAAAAGTGGGATCGTGACTGAAGTGCGCATCGGTGAGGGTGAAATCCTGGCGCAAGGTTAACCGGTCTCCGGCGCGTGTTTTGTTCCCTTGCGTGAACATCGATTCAAACAACTGGTAATCCAAGCCCGCCTCCACACCTTGATGCATGGAATGGGGAACGTTCAGGCTTCCCAGGTCGAGGTCCGATTCGCCGCTGTAGACATCCACCAACTCGTGGCGAACCCACGCGTGGTAAAGGGCCAGCTCCCATTCCGCCCGGTCACTCTTGCCGCGCGTGCCGACTTCGGCCGTCCAGGCCGTTTGCATCTCCAGAGGCGTCAGGACCTGGCTGGTATTGGGGCCGGTGTCGAAGGAAACCATGTCGTCAAACGATGGCGGCTGCTCAGCACCGCTGAAATTCGCGAAAAGCTGGTCTTTATCGTTTAGTTCATAGATCAGCCCGACCTTCGGATCGATACCACGGTAAATCAGGTTTCGGGATACGTTGCCATCCACGGAGGTATTGAAAAAATCTGAGAAATGCCGCTGGGCGTAAATGCCCTGGACGCCCAGCACAATGGAAAACTTTTCCGTCAGGTAATGCTGGAGTTGCGCGTAAAGCACGCCATTGAGGGACCATTCGCCGTCGGCCCCGGTGAGCGCGCCCTTCTGGCCATTCAGGTTTTCATAGTACGCGTCCTCTTCATTCTCCGCAGTGGGGTTGAACCCCAGCGTCAGTATGTTCTCCCCGCCGAGCCAGTCCCAGCGAGTGGTCGAGTTGAACAAGCCGCCGAAATCGTCCGCGTAGAATGAACCGATGCCGGAGAGAGTGTTGCTGGGGATGTAGATGTTGGGTTCGTAAGCTTCGCGGTGCCACCAATAGACTCCGGCGTCGGCTTCCTCTCCGCCCGCTTTGTAGCTAAGTTTGTCGGCCAGTCGGAAGTAATACCAATCCTTCCGCCAGTCCTGGGGAACTGCCAGTGAATCGGCTTGGGCCGGGTTCTGCTCCATTTGCTGCAAGGTAAGGGCGCCAGGCACTTCGCGGTCTGTTTGGTCGACGATGGCATAAACCCGGTTTTCGAGGCGGTTGTTGAACTTGTAGCCGAGATCGCTAAAGAAGTATTCGGTGCTTTCCGTGCTATGGTCGCGCCAACCGTCGCGGTAGCGGGCGGAAATGGAGACGTAATAATCCCACTTTCCATCCACGCCGCCGGTGGTGAGCTCTGACCGCACGAAACCAAAACTGCCCCCCTCCAGCTTGACGGCCAACGGGGAGGCGTCGTAACCGGTGAACGGAACGAAATTAACCGCGCCACCCAGCGCCAAGCCGCCATATTGCAAAGCGTCCGCGCCGCTGTAAATCTCGGCGTATTTAAACGTCCCAACGTCGAGGTCTTCGATAATCATCTCACCGTCGGCCTGATTCAGGGTCAGGCCATCGATCAAATACTCCACACTGCTCGGCTCGTCTTCCTGAATCACGCCATAGCCGCGGATGTAAATCTTGCTTACATCGACCTCATTCTCCGAGAGCATAATAACGCCGGGCGCGTTCTGGAGCAGATCATCCAAGCTGGAGGCGCGCCCCTGCTCCAGTGAATCGATGCCTTGGAGCGTGAAACCGCCGGGGACTTCCCTTTTTATCCGCTCCGCCTGGCTTATGGGTGGCGAAGTCAGGGAAGTTCCATTGGTGGCGCCCATGACGGTGACGGGCGGCAAGTGAACCGGGGGCTGTGTTGGCGGTACTTGTGCTTCTGCAGCGATCAACACGCCGGCCAGCGGGAGGCAAATGCACCAATGAGAGAAACGTCGATGCCTGATTTGCGGCATAAATCCAATCGTGACTGCGGACAGCCTTAGCACGTTGCAAGCCAGAATGGACTGCAGTACGCAACCATCAGTCAGAAAGTAGTTTACAACACAATCAGGCGAAGCTAAAATGACTGGAATTGAATAAATCTTGTTCAATAACGGCCTGGTCTAGTATAAAACGTATCCATGCATAGGCGTCACTGGATTCGTATTGCAGGGCCACTCTTGCTGTTTGCGGCGGGCGGAACCGTCGGCATGGTCTTTTTGCTCAACGCGGCCTTTCAACGCCTATCGCATTCGGAATTTGTGGCGCTGGCCGAGGCCAATGCCGATTATATCCGCGACAACACCAAAGTTGAAGACGAAGAAGGCGCTAAAGCGCATTCGACCGGGGCCAACGCCGATTTTCTGCGCGACGCTCATTTTGCACAGACCAAGTTTCTTGCGGGACACCTTAACCAACTGCGCGGCGTTGACGTACAGTTCCAACGCGTGGCGGCGCCGGATGCCCGTCACGAAGCCGTGACCGTCCCGATCAATTCGGGGGCGGAACTGACATTGATTCGCGAATGCCCGCGATGGCGCGATGTGTTGCTGCAACCGATCTCCCTCGGGGCCCTGACGGCCTTTTGGGCGCTCTGGTTTGCGTTGGCCTGGGCGGTGACGCTTCCCTATCTCGACGCGCAGCGCTTCGGGTTGCTCGGCTCGATTGCGACTTCGCTGGCGCACGAAATTCGCAATCCCATCGCCGCCATTCGGCTGCACGGGCAACTATTGGAACAAACCGAGCCGGTGGGCGCGGGATTGATCGTCCATGAAGCCGCCAAGATCGAGGACATGCTCAATCAATGGATGTTTCTGGCCCGGCCTGAGCCGCCCCGGAAAACGGAAATTGCCCTGATGGAATTGATCACGAAGACCGTGCGAGTACTCGAGCCCGCCGCCAACCACGCGAAAGTGCATATCGCCGTATCGGCCTTGGCCCATCGGCGCGTCCAAGCCGACATCCACCGCCTGGCCCAGGTTTTTCACAACGTCATTCTCAATGCGATCCAGGCCATGCCCAGGGGTGGCACGCTCTCCATCACCGTCTCCGTGAGCGACATCAGCTTTGCCGATACCGGTTCCGGTTTTTCACCGACGGCGCTCCGGCGCGGCGGGGAAATGTTGTACTCGGAAAGGGAAGGCGGGATGGGCCTGGGACTCAGTGTGGCTCGGAACATCGTTCGCGCCCACGGCGGTCGCCTCACCATTGGCAACCGGCCCGAAGGAGGCGCCCTGGTGCGCATTGAGATATGACGACTCCCAAAATATTGATTATTGAAGACGAGGCGGCGCTGGCCACGGCGCTGGCCACGGTTTGTGAGCGCATCGGCGCCGAAGCCACCCTGTGCGCCTCCGGCCAACTCGGCCTGGAAGAATTGGCGAGGGCAAATTTCTCGTTGGTCATTCTGGACATCGGCCTGCCGGACATCAGCGGATGGAGCGTGCTGGAAACCGTCAACCAGACTGTGGCGCGCCCGCCCGTGCTCATCATCACCGCTCATGGCACGTTGGACAACGCCATTGCCTCGCGACAACTCAGCGCCACGGCTTACCTGGTCAAGCCACTTGACCTTCGCGAGTTGGAAAGAACCATTCGCGATCTTCTGGCCGAGGCCGCGTCGGTCGGTTCCACCCCGCCGGCAAGATCGGAGGTTGGCGTGCTGCTCGGTGGCGCCAGTCCGGAGATGCAGCGCGTTTTCGTGACCATTGCCCAGGCGGCCACGACCGATGCGCCGGCTCTAATCACCGGTCCGACTGGCACGGGAAAAACGCTGACCGCGCACGTCATCCACGCCAACAGCCGCCGTCGTGACGGTCCGTTCGTCACCTTGCTTTGCGGTTCGCTGCCGGAACAGCTTTTGGAAAGCGAATTATTCGGGCATGAGAAAAACGCGTTCACCGGCGCGGGCGCCATGCGCCCCGGTCACTTGGAACGCGCGGTCGGCGGCACGCTGTTCCTGGACGAAATTGGGGACATTCCGCCGGCCGTCCAAGCCAAGCTTCTGCGATTCGTCGAAGAAAAGACCTTTAACCGCGTGGGGGGCAGGGAGGACCTCCGCGTGGACCTGCGATTGATTACTGCCACGCATCGTTCCCTGCGGGAGGAAGTCCAGGCGGCCCGATTCCGCGAGGACCTTTACTACCGGTTGCATGTGTTGGAAGTCGAATTGCCGCCGCTGGCCAGGCGCTGCGAAGACATCCCGGCTTTGAGCGCGTTTTTCTTAAGCCAGATTTCCGCGGGCCGCGAGTTGGCGCTTGGCTCCAACACCAGCCGGGTGCTGGCCCGTTATAGCTGGCCTGGCAATGTGCGCGAATTGCGCAACGCGCTTGAGCACGCCGTCGCCGTTTGCTCCGGCAAAATCATCCAGCCGCATCACTTGCCCAAGGCCGTACGCCTCATCTCGGAAGCTTCCTCCAGCGCCGAACTGGATGAAGTCCTGCAACGCTGGGCCGCGACGAGAATCCAGGCGGGCACGTCCTACAAGGAGCTTTACGCAGAGTTCGAATCCGCGCTTCTCAAACATCTGATGCAACACTTCGACCAGAAACCAAGCGTCCTGGCCAGGGTTCTCAAAATGAACCGCGCCACTCTTCTCAAGAAACGCCGGCATCTGGGCCTGGAATCCTGAAAAACAAGAAACGCGACGGCTCTGGTGAGAACGCGCATTCCTCAGAAACGGCGAGTCATCCCAAAAGGCGCTATCGGATCGAAGGAACGGAAATAATCGGCGATTGTCCGGCAGGCCCTCGCCACTCGCGCCATTCGTCCATGATCTGCCGCGCCTCCCCGGTCCCGGCGGTGTGCCAGGAACTCTCGCCGGGGAGTTTCACTAAGGTATTATCCCGAAAAAAATCGCTGTTCGGCGAAGGAATCTTCTCCCCGGGCGGGCGTTGGGCGGCGTGCGCGGCCTCCGCCCGCTCCAGCAGCGCCTTTAATTCCGGACTGTATTTCTCCAGGTAGGCAATTTTTAGTTGACTCGCTTCGTTCCCCACGCCTGGGAAACCGATCACAATGGCCCGCACGCGCGTGTCGTCACTCCCGTCCGGTGGAATCAGGTCGCGCGGCGCGGGATACAGCCTCCTTGCGCTTTGATCATAGAACCAGACCCTGGCCCCCGCTTCGCCGCCGCCCCGAAAATGTCTCACCCTGCCAACGGCAAAGACGACCGCCAGCGCCGTCAGCACGGCAACGCTCCCGGTCAGGAGGGCGGATTTGGTTTCCTGGTTCAAGGCGGCTGCGTCTGATGGTACTGTAAATTGATCGACCACCAGCACTCTCCCCGATCGCAACGAATTTCGTTGGCGTTGAGCAAATCCACATGGCCGTCGGCGAAAGTGTAGTTGGCCTTGCCATCGTGGCGCTGGCATCCGTATTGGTCCTGCAGGAGGCGGTTAAAGCCCGCTTCGTCCTCCGATCCATTGCCGCTGGTGTCGGTATTCTTGATCCACCAACTGTCGTCCGCCCAGGTGGTCGGGCTGCCGCAGCCTCCGTCCCCGTACCAGATCAGCTTCGATGCGGTGCCGATTTCCGTGGAGCGGTGCAGACCTTCGTAATAATCCGGAGTCGGCCGCCCGAAGGGCATGCTGCTGACCTGCGCGCCCGGATCCGGATTGCCGTCTATATGAATCCAGTGCGCTCCAGCCACGCCGATGCCGCTTTGATTCCATTTCTCGTACGGACCCGCAATGCCGATGCCCGTGTCGCTCCAGTCGGTGCCCGCGGTCAGCGCAAAATCTCCGTAAGAGGCATCGTAAGCCGAGATGCCGTCGGCATAGACCGCGTTGCGCTCGGCCGGACAATCAAAGACGCTGGGCATTTGAGCGATGTAATACCAGAGAATGACGCGATAGGTCGTTTCCACGCTGGAATTGGGCACCGCCGTTTGCAGCGGGTTGAGCCAGTTGTTGTTGTCCAAAGAATAGTTCACGGACGCGACCGCCAACTGGCTTTGATTGGATTTGCAGACCGCTGTCCGGCCGGCGTCCTGGGCCTGCGACAAAACGGGCAACAACATCGTGGCCAGGATGGAAATGATGGCAATGACGACCAATAGCTCGATCAGCGTGAACGCCGATCCGTCGGAGAAGACGCACCTTGTCAAACACATCCATTTTTCCCTGTCCACCGGGGTGGGGCGCGCGCTGACATTACACATGACAGCGGCCGGAACAGGCGGTTGCGGCAACAGCGTTTTCATCGGTCTTTCGCATTCTCGCAGATGGAAAGACAAAATCAATTCCGCGATGACGCAATAAAAGATTGCAATGGAGCGGGAATCAATTACATATTCGCCCCCGTGATGGCGCCGCCGCATTTGCGCAACTTCTTCAAGGAAGCCCGACAAGGCGTGGCGGCTCTTTGCCTGTTCCTCTTCCTGGCGCTGCAAGCGATGGCGGCGGTTCCGGCCTTGCACGCCCTGATCCATAGCGATTCGAGCGATCCTTCGCACCAGTGCGCCGTGACGTTGTTCCTTCACGGCCAGGTCCACGCTTCCAGCGCCGCTGTCGAGGTCGCCGGAGGCCCGCCCGTATTTGCGGCCCGGCCCCTCTTTGGCACCGTTGTTTTTGTCTCGTCGGATGTTCGGTTGCTTCCCAGCCGCGGTCCTCCCGCTCTTCGATCCATTATCTAGCTCGTGGTGTGCCCTGGAAGGCGCTTGGCCGTTTTCAACCGCTTGCCCTTTCAGGGCCAGAACGCGGGTTCCCAATTGAATTCCGTTTACGTTTAACTTGCAGATTTTAATGAGACAGGACCGCTGTTATGAAAACTTTAAATCAGAAATTGAGCCGATCCGTTTTTTGCTTGACTATTGTGCTGGCCGGACAAACCATCCGTGCCCAGACCGCCGTCACCCCTCCCTCCGCAACTTCCACTAATGCTACCGCCACCAATACCACCCAGCTTGGGACCGTTACCGTCGTAGGCCATTTGAACCAGGCCCGCGAACAGATAGTTCCCAGCCTGGGCGGCACCAAATACGAAATCACCGCCTCTCAAATCCAGGACATCCCGCAGGGCGCCGACGCCCCGTTCAGCCAAATCCTCCTCCGCACGCCCGGCATGGCTGAGGATTCGCTGGGCCAGGTGCATCTGCGCGGCGAACACGCCAATATTCAGTACCGCATCGACGACATCCTCCTGCCCGAAGGAATCACCGGGTTCGGATCGGAGTTGGACCCGCATTTCGTGCAAAGCATGTCGCTGCTCACCGGTTCGCTGCCCGCCGAGTACGGTTATCGCACCGCGGGAATCGTTGATATCCAGACCAAGGCTGGTTTTGAAAACGCGGGGCAAGTCTCGGTTTATGGCGGAAGTTATGACACCATTATTCCAAGCTTCGAATACGGCGGCACCGAGGGGAAGTTCAACTACTTTGTGAGCGGCAGCTACGATCACAACGATATTGGCG
This sequence comes from Vulcanimicrobiaceae bacterium, assembly GCA_035511075.1. Classification (GTDB taxonomy): domain Bacteria; phylum Verrucomicrobiota; class Verrucomicrobiia; order Limisphaerales; family Palsa-1400; genus DATAUD01. The sequence continues at coordinate 4,612 of DATKFW010000002.1, read as the reverse complement.
TTGAGAATCCAACGCCAAGCTCGGTGCCAATTCACGATTACACCGATCAATACAGGACCTTCATGTACGGCTCCTACATCATCGACGATTCGAGCCGGCTTACCATGATCGCCAGCGTCGATGACAGCGATTATGAAATCCCGATCAACCCCAAGCAACCGTTGACCTTGCAAACCAACGGGGACCCCTGGCCTGGAGTTCCGGGCACCCTCCCGGCCACCGCATTAAACGACAATCAACACGAACAAAATTATTACGCCGTCCTGGGTTACCAAAAGTCAGCGGGCAACTTGAATTTTCAAGTCGCCGCGTACGCACGCGAAAGCGGCGCCCACTACGTCCCCGACGACGTTGACGCGACGCTGGATTACAATAACGGCATTGCCACTGATGAAGACCGGAAGCTTTATTCCGGCGGCGTTCAAGGCGATGCCAGTTATACGCTGGGCGACAGCCATACCTTGCGCGCCGGCCTGATGCTCCTGGACGAATCGGTTTCCGCCGATACCACCACCACGGTGATGACGAACGAAGTTCCGGCCAACAAGATCATCAACATCGTGCAGGACGGCGCCACGCACGCGGTTTTCGGTGGCCTTTATCTCCAGGACGAGTGGAAAATCGTGCCCAAGCTCACGCTCAACTACGGAACACGCTTCGACGTCTATTCCTCGTCCACCGACGATGAAAACCAAATCAGCCCGCGGGCCAACCTCATCTACCAGCCCGTCAAGACGACCTCTCTTCACATTGGCTATTCGCGCTACTTTACTCCGCCTCCGCTGGAAACGGTGCCCACCAGCGAGCTTGCGGCGTTCAACAACACGTCCGGTCAGCAAGCCGTTACTTACGGCAGTCCCGTCAAAGCGGAGCGCGCCAACTACTACGACGCCGGCATCACCCACGAACTACTGCCCGGCCTGACCCTGGGCGTGGACGGCTATTACAAAACCGCGCAGAATCAATTGGACGACGGTTTCTTCGGCCAGTCGCTGATCCTGTCCTCCTTCAACTACAACCAGGGGCGCGTGCGCGGCGTGGAATTCACGGCCAACTACACCCACGGCGGGTTTTCGACTTACGCCAACGTCGCCTATTCTGTCGCCCAGGGTCGCGGCGCCGGCACCGCGCAATTCCTCTGGCCGGATCAAACCACCGTCAACTATGTGAACAATCACTGGGTTTACCTGGACCACGACCAGCGCGTCACAGGCTCCTTTGGGGCCGACTACACATGGAAGGAGTCCGGCAGGTCCGCCACGCGGTTCTTTGTCGATGCCCTCTACGGAAGTGGATTGAGACAGGACGGGCCGGATGACATTCCCGGAAGCGCCGACCTCATTCCCAACGGTTCCTCCGTCGGAGCTTATTACACCCTTGGCACTGGGGTCGAAGAAGGCATCAAATTCAGCGGCAAGGAACGTCTCATACTGCGCGTGGACGTGGTCAATGTGACCGACAACGTTTATCCCCTGCGCACTGGCAGCGGTGTCGGTGTCAACGCCGCGCAGTATGGCGAACGCCGCGGGCTGTTCGGCTCGCTGACCTACGCCTTCTAAAGATTGACGGAACCGCGCGCATGCGAAAAACTGACCTATGACTGTTGCCACCTATCAATTAAAGTCCGAACTGGCGCGGGTTTGTCTGCCCGCGCCGGACCGCGACGCGTATAGGCGGCTGGCCTGGACCAATTCAGTTTGCATCTTTTTTTTGATCATCGGCGTGGTCGGCGCGCGCTCCCGGTTGCCCATGCCAAAACGTCCGCCGCCGATTGAACAACCGATCCCGGTGATCATCGAGCCGCTGGTGACGCCGCCCTCGACGGAAGTAAAACAAATTGAGCCGCAGAATGAGGACCAGAAGGAGATTGCGCCGCGCGTTGTCGCTGTGACGCTGGAAACGCCGGCAATCGATTTTTCCGTCCCGACCATTGGCAATTTGCTGGTTCCCATATCCGCCGCCACCGCGCCGCCGGTGGCCGAATTAAGGCCATCAGCGCCGGTCCGCCAGGCCCCGACTATGACAGGGGCCACCGGCGATGGCGGAGACCGCCCCGAGCCGCCTTACCCGGAGCTGGCCCAACAATTATCGCAACAGGGCACAGTTCTGCTGGTCCTCACCGTCGATGACGTCGGCGCCGTCACTTCCGTCTCCGTCAAGGAAAGTTCTGGTTCCGCTCTGTTGGATCGGACTGCCCGGGACTGGATCAAGCGGCGCTGGATTCAACCCCCCATTAACGGCAGCCATGTTTTCCAGGTGGCGATCCATTACAAGCTGTGATCCATACCAAAATGAACAAGATTAGGATTAATCGCAAATTCGGTCCCCATTTCAATTTATGATGGCAAATATTGTTGTCGGTTTTTTTCTTCAGGGCGGGCCTGTCATGTGGCCGATCCTCATTGCCGCGCTGGTGTCGGTTGCCGTCGTGGGCGAGAGAACCTTTTGGTGGCTGCGGGAAGGGCGCCGTCGCGACCCCAAAAGGCTTGAACAAATCCTGGCCGCGTTGGAAAACGGCGACATCGCCGCCGCAACCAGGATTGCCGAGGGTTCAAGAGACCCTGTCATTCATATGATTCACACAGGAATGGAACACGCCCATACTTCCATGCAAGGCGCCCTGCAATTGGCCGCCGGCATTGAGCTGGAACGGGCCGGCCGGTTCCTAACGATCATGGACACCCTGGTCACGCTCGCTCCCTTGCTTGGCCTGCTGGGGACTGTCACCGGCTTGATGCGCGCCTTTCTTAGCATCGGCAGCGCGGAATTGGCAGTGGCAAAAGTCACCGGAGGCATCGGCGAAGCCCTCATTGCCACGGCCTGCGGCCTGGGAATCGCGATTTTTTCGCTCATTCCGTTCAATTATTTCACGGGCCGCGTCGCGCGCCTGCAGTTTGAATTGGAGGTGGCGGCCACCAACGTAGAACTCATGGTCCATCCATCCGAGACCAGCGCGGCAGCCGTCAAGTTGGAGCAGCCTCACGGTTCGGGCTCTCCGACGGAGTCAGGCTTGAGCCGATGAAGCTCTCTTCGCCAGTTCAACGCCGGCATTCCCGCATCGAGATCATTCCGTTGATCGACATCATGTTTTTCCTCCTCGCCTCCTTCATGATGGTCAGCCTGCAGCTCGACCGCACCCAAAACACCAGGGTCAACCTCCCGCCCGCCACCGAGGCGCGCCCGGATTACAAGCCCGACATGATCAATATTGCGGTGGATTCCAACGGCGTCGTCTGGTTGGAGAAAAAGGAGATAAAGCTGCCGGAGCTGGTCGCCGCGATGAGCAATCGCTTCAGTGTCAATACCAACTTGCCCGTGTACATCAGCGGCGACACGATGACCCGGCACGGGAACATGGTCGATGTTCTGGACGCCATCCGGCGGGTCGGCGTGCAAAAAGTGGCCTTCATGGTGGCCGGGCCCCCAGCCACGAATGCCCCGTGAAAATCCGCTCGCCCATCGCGCGCAAGCGTTCCCGCCTGGAGATCATCCCGCTGATCGACATCATGTTCTTTCTCCTGGCCTCCTTTATGATGGTCAGCCTCCAAATGCAAAAGGTCCGCACCCTCAAAGCCTCGCTGCCCACCGCCACCCTTGCCACCAGCACCGCCAAACCCGATATCATCAAACTCAAAGTCGATTCCTTCGGCCAGGTTTCGTTGGACGGCCAGGATCTGGGCTTTCCCCAGCTTTACGCGACGCTGACGAATCGCTTCCACGCCAACACCAACGTCCCCGTTTATCTCAGCGGCACCCGCGACACGACCCACGGTGAAATGGTTTACGTTTTGGACATGGTCAGACGGGCCGGCATCCAACGCGTCGCTTTCGCAGTCAAGGCCGACCCCTCCGGCGCGCCAAAATGAAAAACATTCAACAAAACCTCCTCATCGCGCTGGCCCTCTGTCTCTGCGGACTGTGCGCGTGGCAATGGTATTTTCAAACCATCCAGCGCGACCGGATCGATAAACTGGACCAAACCGTTTACAAAGAATCCGCCGAAATCCTGGGCTACACCAATTCGATCGCCAGCATGGACGCGGAAATCGCCGGCCAGCAGGCGCGAATCAGCGACCTCAAGCAAACCGTCATGAGCAACGACCGGGCAATCGTCTCCCAGAAACGCGACATCCTGCGCCTGCAACTCTCAACCGAGGGCATGAGCAATGAAATTCTCCAATACCAGTCGCTCACCAACCTTCTGGCCAAAAAGCTCACCGAAGCCTACGACGGCATTAAGAAGCAAAATGACGCCATTGCAAAACTGGTGGCCGAACGCGACGAATTTGTCGGCAAATACAACGAAAGCGTCAAGTCGCGCAACGATGTGGTGGAAAAATACAACGATTTGGTCCAGCAATTCAAAAAATACCAGGACGCCCAAAACTCCAACGCGACCAAATAAGCTGTCTCGCCCGCAGCCGCCGGCTACCCGATGCAGCGTCGGGCTTGTCGCGTTCAATGAAGCTCGGGGCGCATCTCAGTTTCTTGCAGGATTGAATGAAGTGTGAGGGAAGAGGAGATGCCAACGGTCATTGCGCCATAACATTTCCAGGCACAGCAACGCCTCGTCACCTCGCTTGCTCCAAAACTGTCCCGGTCGTTTGAAGCG
>DATKFW010000001.1:0-11660 GCA_035511075.1 Vulcanimicrobiaceae bacterium | reverse complement strand
GGGGGGAAAAGAAGGGGTAATCTGCTATTGGCCTATCGTAGCAGTCTAAACCAAACAAGAGCTCCATGAGAACAAGCTTCCCCCCGCCACTCCTGGCATTATTGTCTCTGGCGTTTGCGGGCTACGTCGGCGCCGCCGATTTCCCCGTGACCACCAGCGTGTCTCCGCCAATCGCGGGCACAACCACGGGCGACGGCTCGTTTCCAAGCGGCTCGAGCGTTACAGTCACGGCCCTTCCCAACGATTGCTTTGAATTTGTGGAATGGAGGGCGGCGGGGGTCAAGGTCAGCACCGAAAACCCGTACACCTTTACCGTAACAAAAAAACAAACGCTGGTGGCGGCCTTCGCGCAATTGAAATACGATATTTCCACCACCAGTTCCCCCCTCCATGGTGGAACCACCGGCGGCGGCGGCAAAAAGGGCTGCGGAACCACTGCGACGCTTACCGCCCACGCCAAGCCCGGTTTCGCCTTTGTGGATTGGACCGTCGTCGGGGAGCCGGGCGTCACCATTCCGTCTGCCACTTGCAAAATCACCGTCAGCGACAACGCGACCTTCGTGGCCAACTTTATAGACGTCAGACCTCCGGAAGTGAAGATTCTCTCGCCCACGAAGAGCGAGAAGATTGGGGCCGCGGCATTTCCTGTCCAGGGGACGGCGTCCGACAGTGTTGGTATCGAGGCTGTCTACTACAATCTTAACGGAACCGGCTGGAACGACGCAGTCATCTCGTGTGAAGGTGATGAGTTTACAAATTGGTATGCGTGGGTCACCCTGACGCCAAACAGCGCCAATACCGTGTCCGTCTACGCCGTGAACACTCTTGGCAATAAAGCCACCAATACAGTCAAGTTCATCTGCACCGCCGCCGGTTTGGCGCCGGTGTCCATCGCGGGGCATCAGGCTGGGGTGACGACAGGGACCAACACGCACAATTCGTTTATAGTGAGTTTCGACTCCGCCGTGTATGCCAGCGTTTCGTCCCGCACAAACGACGGCGGCGAGGTGGGCACGTACACCTACACGCCGACCGGTCCCGACACCGGCGAATTGGTGCCGCACCGCGTCTTTCCGACACAAGACACTGGCAGCAACGGCCCGGTGCTGGAATTGACATTCACGGACGGCTACACCGCCACCTACATCGACAACTCAAGCAACAACGGAACTCTTTATTTTGTTGTGACGGAGGACATCGCCCCCGCGACCCTGGATGGAAGCACTCTTATCGCGGCGAGTTTTGTGACCAGCAACTATGTGTCGACGAATTACTTCGACAGTTCAACCTACACGACGCAGGACAGCCTGGGAGCGAGTTCTTCAGGGACTTACACGTTCACCAAATTCACCGCGGTGGCCGCTCTTGTCATGGAAACGGCAACCAATCCGCCCTCTGCCATCGGGACCACGAATTACATCGTGCTTTCCCTAACCAACGTGTGTTCGCAAATGTCCGGCTACTACGATTACGACAGCGTTAGCGCCACCACTAACCAGGGTTCCGACGCCGGGACCTTTGTCCTGAACCCTGGAATCGACGACACGCCGTTTGTGGGCCCTGTTGCGCTCTCCGGTCTGCAAGCCGTAATCACCCCCACGGGCGAACCCTTTTCATTCACGCGCACTTTCGGCAACGGCACCTTTGCCTCCATTTCGCTCGAGACCACCAACGGACCCGCCGACGTGGGCATCAACCTGGCCAACACGCGGGTCAGCGCCAATGCTGGATCAGACCAGTTTATGGCGCTAGCTCCGCCGTACGCTCTGGGAATGGACGACGAGACTGTCGATTTGACTTTTACATCGAGCAACAAGGCGACTTTCGTCGTCGAGGGGTCGCCAGATCAGGCAGGCTCGATCACTTACAGCGAGTTGGCGAACTACGCGCCCGCGGCTCTGACGGGCCACACCATAACGGCGACTCCCACTGGAAAAGATCAGACCACGAGCGTCATCACATTCACAAATAACATTTTCAAAGCTACTGGCGGGGCGCTTGGCGGCGGCACCTACACCTACGCGCCTTACACGCCAACGATGGCGCTGGTGCAGACCGCCGTAACCAGCGGCGCAGACGCCGGCGAGACCGCGTACCTTCTCCTGCAGTTCGCATCAACGAACGCGGGATCCTACATTTACTCAAAGATTGACCCGGCCAGCCCCGGGGGGTGGATCTACACACCTGGCAAGTTCAAATTCGCGACAACAAAATAGCGAACCGCAGTAGGGCAAATGCCGCCCGGTCCGCATTCCTTGGCGGCGCTGAAGGCGCGGGTGTACCGGTTATCAGGTGCAGCCGTTGGGTTAGGATCGGCCAGGCGCTGGCTCAAACCTCTATTACGTGTGCCCTCATTGCCAGCAACCCCACATATTGTGGTTTTTTTGCTTTACTTTGTCCCCAGATTTTGGTTTTCTTTGATCCCAGCATGTATCTGAAGAATTTGACTGTTTTGGGGTTTAAGTCCTTTGCTGACAAAACGACGCTGAATTTCCAGCCGGGCGTCACGGCGATTGTCGGCCCGAACGGCTGTGGCAAGTCCAATGTCTCAGACGCCATCCGTTGGGTTTTGGGCGAACAATCGGCCAAGGCCCTGCGAGGCGGGGAGATGGCCGATGTGATTTTTAACGGCACCGACGGACGCAAACCGTTGAGCATGGCGGAGGTTTCGCTGACCATCGGCGGTGTTGATGGGGAACACCTTTCGGCGTCCGGCGTCGACATTGCCTACAACGAGGTCACGCTGACGCGGCGGATTTTCCGGGATGGATCGAGCGAATATTTTCTGAACAAAACCCCGTGCCGGCTTAAGGACATCCAGCAGCTTTTCATGGGAACGGGCGTGGGCCGGACCAGTTACAGCATCATGGCGCAGGGAAACATCACGCAAATCCTCTCCAGCAAGCCGGAGGATCGCCGCATCGTCTTCGAGGAGGCGGCCGGAATCACGAAATTCAAGGCCCAAAAAAAAGAAGCCCTGCGCAAACTGGAAGCCACCGACCAAAACCTGCTTCGCGTGGCCGATTTGATTCGAGAAGTCAAACGGCAGATTGGCTCATTGCAGCGGCAGGCGGGAAAAGCCCGGCGCTACAAACAATTGATGACGGAGCTTGAGCATCTGGACACACAGTTGGCGCGGCACCAGTTCGACGTGTTGCAGATGGACATCCAGTCCAGGTCGGCGCAGTTGGAGAATTGGCGGGCGGAAATCGAGGGGCTTTCCGATAGAGTGTTGCGTGTCGAGGATGAAATCGGCGTGTTGCGCGAAGAACTGGCGCAACAAGAGGAGCAAATCCGCCATCAGCAACAACAAGGAATGGAGCTCAAGGGGCAGAGTGACAGGCACGAAAGCAGAATTCAATTTAACGAGGACAAACTGCGCGACCTCCAGGCGCAGAATTCCCGCGCCACCAGTGACATTGCCCAGGCCGAGGAACGCAAACTGGCGGCCGGCGAGGAACTGGGAAATGTTCTCCAAAGGTTGGACGCCTCGGCGACCGCCCTGCGCGAACATCAGCAGGCGTTCGAAGCCAGGCGCCAGTCTTTGCAGGCCCTTGAGGGTGAATTGCGCTCTGCCCAGGAAGCGTTGCGCCACGCGCAATCCCGCGCCTTTGAAGCCGCCCAGCAACTCAGCCGCGCCCGCAATGAAATCACCGCACTGGACCTGCAAAAGGAAGGCAATGCCGTCCGGCTCGAAAAGCTTTCCGCGGAAAAAATCCAGCTTGAGGAGGAACGACGCGGATTGGAGAGCCGACTGCAGCAATTTTCGGCAACAGTCGAGGCCGGGATTTTGGACGCCCAGACGCATCGCGGCACGGTGGAGGACCGCCAGCGGCGGTTGCGCGAGCTTCAAGAACAATTGGGCGAAACCACGCGGGAGTTGGACGAATTGTTGCGGCAGCAGGCCGGGAAACGATCGCGCCTGAACGTCCTGGAACAATTGCAGGCCGAGCATGAAGGATTCGGCACAGGCGCCTTGTCGGCGCTCAAAACCGCCACCAACGTGCTCGGTTCGCTGGCCGATAAAATTCGCGTGCCCGATCAATATGTCATCGCGATTGAAACCGCGCTGGGACACAATCTGCAATTGGTCCTTACCGAGCAACCCGAAACCGCCCGCCAGATCGTCGAAGATTTGCGCACCAATAAAACCGGACGGGCCAGCGTGGCCGCCCTCCAATTGACGCCGGCCGGCGACAATTCACCCGCGCCCGTGCCCGCCGACTCAGTCGGCGCCCTCGGCGTCATCGATTCGGACCCGGCAGTTCAACCGCTCTTGCGGCGGCTGCTGGGACAAACGTTGATCGCGGCGGACCTGCGCGCGGCCATCGACGGCTGCCGGGCGACAAATGGAGCTTTTGATTTTGTCACGCCGAGCGGCGATTTGCTCAACCGGCACGGCATCTTCACGGGCGGTTACCTCAACGGCCACGGCTCCGGCCACGCTGCCTCCTCAATCCTCGGGCGCAAGAATCAAATCGCCGAATTGCAATCAGCCGTGGCGGCCTTACAGGAAAGCGTCGATGAATCCAGCCGCCGCAAAGGCGCGCTTTCGAGCGAACAGACGCAACTCCAGGCGGGGTTGCAGGATGCCCAGACGGAATTGCGCACGCAGGAAGTCGCCATCGCCGTGCGCCAGGGCGAATTCAAGGCCCTTGAGAATTCCGCCCGCGCGCTTGCGCAAAAGATTGAAACGGTTGTTTACGAAATCGGCAGCCTCGCCGAACAGGAGTCAGAGGGGACGCGCAAACGCCAGGGTTTGGCGGAGAAGGCTGCCGCCTTGGAAACGGACGAGCAGGGGCAGCAGGCCGCGGTGTTGCAGTGGACCGCGTCATTGGAGACTTTTCGCCAGCAGCGCGATGCCGCCAATGCGTCGCTCACGGAAACCAAGGTCGCCGTGGCGACCCAGGACCAGCTCTGCAATTCCTTCGCCAGCCAGAAAAAGCCGCTGGAAGAGCGCATCGCCGAATTGACGCTTCTGGCCGAGCAGCGCCGCGCCGAAATTCATTCGTTTCTGGACCGCAAGGTCCAGGCCGATAACGAGATCGCCGAGTCCCGCCAGAAGATTGAGGCCATTGGTCATCAACGGGAACAAATCAACCTTCACGTCACCCAACTGCTGACGCAAAAGGAGGCCATTGACGAACAAATCGCCGCCGCCGACGGCGGCTTGCGCGAGCAGCGGCGCTCCTTGAACGATCTCCAGCAGCAACGCGGCGCCGTGGAAGTCGAATTAGCCCAAAAAAGCATGGCGGCGCAGAATCTTCGCGACCGGATTCGGGAAAAATATCAGCGCGTCCTGGACGACATTCGCAGCGAGTGCATTACAATCACTTTGGCCGACGAAGGTCCGGCCCACGTGCATACGCTCACGCCCGAGGAAATGGCGCAAAGCGGCGCGGCGACCGATTGGGACGCTGTGGCGAGCCAGGTTTCGACGTTGCAGACCCGCATCGACGAGATGGGGCCGGTGAATCTTGTCGCCATCGCCGAGTACGAGGAGACCGAGCAGCGCCACCAGTTCCTGACCAAACAGAACGACGACTTGGTCCAGGCCAAGGCTCAATTGGTCGAAGTGATCAACCGGATCAACACGCAAACACGTCAGATGTTTGTCGAAACCTTCGAGAAAATTCGCGACAATTTCCGCCTCTTGTTCGTCGAGATTTTCGGCGGGGGCAAAGCCGACCTCGTCCTCGCCGACGAGGGTGACGTCCTGGAATGCGGGATTGATATTGTGGCGCGGCCACCCGGAAAACCGTTGCAGAGCATTTCGTTGCTTTCGGGCGGCGAGCAGACCATGACGGCTGTGGCGTTGCTCTTCTCCATCTACCAGGTCAAGCCCAGCCCGTTTTGCGTGCTGGACGAATTGGACGCGCCGCTGGACGAATCGAACATCAACCGGTTTGTGCGTGTGTTGCAGCGCTTCCAGGTCCATTCCCAATTTGTCATCATCACCCACAACAAGCGCACCATCGCTATGGCCGACGTGCTCTACGGCGTGACGATGCAGGAGCATGGCGTGAGCAAAATTGTCAGCGTCAAGTTCCATAAGGCCGACGAACCTGCCGATGCGCATGCGGCCCCCGTCCCCTTGGAGGGATCCAGCAGCGAGGAGCAATCGCCTTTGCGCGACGAAACGTTTGTCATGGCCAAGTAACCGAATTGACCTGAATCATTATTTATGGCTGCCCATCACGAAACCGGAGAATTTGTTGACAGCGATTTTCAATCCGCCCGCCAGGCCGGCTACGACACGCCGGCGCCGGGCCTTCCGGCTTCCCCGTCCTTGCCCAATCGTCTGCCCACGCGCGAGGAAATCGAGGCCATGGTCAGCGAAAAGCAGATCAAGCTGGCGGAATTGAAGCGGGCGCAGGAGGAATTGGAGCGCGAACGCGCCAGCCTGGAGGAAATGCGGCGGCGCCAGGCCGAATTTCAAACCGGCAGGGAGGAAATGCTCCAGCATCTGACCCGCGGCATCGGCCTGCTGGACGAGGCGGAATTGAACGCGCGCCGCGACGCCGAACAAATGGCCCGCACACTGGGAGAATTCCGCCAGGCCGTCTGCAAGGTTCAATCCATCAATGAGCAGGGCTGGACGCCCGACAATTACAACGTCGAACTGACCCGCGGCCTGACCACCATTGAAAACGCGCGGATGGAATGGAACTCGGCCCGCCTCAAATTCCCGCTCTTGACCGCTGCCCCGCACTCCGGCCCGGATGCCGCCTCCAGCAAGCCCGCGGCGCCATTTGCCCTGCCGGCGGATTTGTTCCAGCTTTGCAAGATCGGCCTTGCTCTGACATGGCCGCTGGTTCTCCTGGGCGGCTGCATTTTTCTGGCATTGTTGTTGCGGCGCTAAGAGTTTGCATGGGCATGGGACTGTTTAAAAAAAAACCGGATCCCATCACTGAACGCTCGCGCCAGTTGACGGCGAAAATTGCCGACCTCGAATCCAGGATCAAAAAGCTCGGTCAGACGCCCCAACCCGAGGATCGTCCCCGCATTCGTTCCACCGCCTATCCGCCCGGCTCGACCGTCGCATCGCGAAAGTCCGCCGAAATGTCCAATGGCGAGCCGGTCTTCGAGCGCGTTGACCAGAATCAACTCAAGGAACCTTCCGAACCGCTGACCACCGCCCGGCACTTCAATGAATTGGGCGCGCCAAAGTACAATCTGGTGGCGCTGATGGAGCGCATCAAGAGGCATTTTCGCGGCCCGCCCGCCGCCAACCCCAAGCTGATCAATTACCTGGCCGCGGGAAACATCCAGGGATTGCGCCCATTGCGCTACGAGAAGCGGGTGGCCCGCAACCGTTTCATCGCCCTGACGATCGTCTTTGTCGTCGTCCTTTTCGGAATCTTCTACTTTCTGGTCCGCCGCCATTGAGCGCGTCGATCAGCTTTCATAGCATTCTCGAACCGAATCACGCGCGAGAACGACTAACGTAAACACTCCCAGCACAGTGCCAAGCGGAATGTGCAGGAGGTTGGTGCAGGCCACTATTATCGAAAACGTTCGATGCTTGCGTGCCCGGATGCAAAAGCCTGAGATCAAGTTCAAGACAGCGGAGCTGAAAAACCAAACCGCAAAGACCAGATAAAACCACCGGAATATCGCAAAGAACTCCGCTGGTGGGGGTGATTGTTTTTGATTGGCCCAGATTTTCGGGTTGGCCAGAAACGCGTGGAAAAACGCGTAATGCGCAATGACGAATAAGAGTCCGAGAAGAGCCAACCCTGTCCCGACAAAATGGAATATCGAGATCAGATTCAGGTGGTTCGCGTCAATTTGGCGCTGGTCTCTTGGCAATGGCGGCAGTTCAATCATAATTGGATGGGTTCATTTGTTCATTACTCTTCCGAAAATATTCGCCACAGGCACCGCTCCGTAGTATCGGCTGTCTAAAGAATTGGTCCAGTTGTCGCCGATTACAAAGTAGTTATTCGCCGGCACTGTGTACGGAAACTTCATAGCGCATGGCTGCAGCAGCGTGCCTGATGGAAAGGACGCGACGTTCGAGAGAGCCGCCGGCATGGCCAGAAACCTCCCGTTTATGACGATGCCATTCGTCGTCAATGATATTGTCTCCAAGGGAAGGGCGATGACCCGCTTTAGCACCAAAGAATTAGAAGGCAACATCGGCGGGCTGAAGGCAACCACATCCCATCGACGCAGTCGTGTGTCTTGATACGCCACATAGTCAATCGTCACACGCTCCCCAGGGTTGATTGTCGGAGCCATCCCGCCGGAAAGTTGCACGGTCCTCCGGCACCCGGCAAACGCGACAAGGGCGATAATTGCAACCAGTAATGGCGCGCGCGATTTCATTCAGCTTAATTATGCCCACCGGTTCGTTCATTGATACAGAAAATCCAGCCCCTTTCCGGGCGGCAATGGCATCCACTTCAGACTTTAAACCCGGGCGCCGGCATGTTCTAATCCCGCCGGATGAAAATTGTGCTGGCATACTCGGGCGGCCTGGATACCTCCGTTCTGCTCTCGTGGATCAAGGAGAAATATGACGCCGAAATGATCGCCTTCTGCGCCGATATCGGCCAGAAGGAGGAACTCAAAGGGCTTGATAAAAAAGCCCTCAAAACCGGCGCGGCAAAACTTTATATTGACAATCTCCAGGAGGAGTTCGCCCGCGATTTCATCTTCCCCATGATGCAGGCCGCGGCGGTTTATGAAAACCAGTACTTCCTGGGAACCAGCATCGCGCGGCCCTTGATCGCCAAACGCATGATCGATATCGCCCGCCGCGAAAAGGCCGACGCCATCGCGCACGGCGCCACGGGCAAGGGCAACGACCAGGTCCGGTTCGAATTGACAGCCGCCGCGCTGGCCCCGGAATTGCGGGTCATCGCTCCGTGGCGCGATTCCACCTTCCGCGCGCAATTTCCGGGCCGGACGGAGATGATCCAATATTGCCAGGAAAAGGGCATCCCCGTGCAGGCCACGGCGAAAAAGCCCTATTCCATGGACAGAAACCTCCTCCACATTTCCTTTGAAGCCGGCATTTTGGAAGACCCGTGGCTCGATGCTTCGGCGCCCGAGCACAAGGAAATGTACAAGTTAAGCGTTTCGCCCGAAGACGCCCCGTCCAAACCGGAATACCTCACACTCGATTTCGAGCAGGGCGACTGCGTCGCTGTCAATAGGAAACGATTGGCGCCCCTGGGTGTCATGGAGGCCCTCAACAAATTGGGCGGCAGCCACGGCGTCGGCCGGGTGGACCTGGTTGAAAACCGCTATGTCGGGATGAAGTCGCGGGGAGTTTATGAAACGCCGGGCGGCGCGATTCTGCATTTTGCGCATCGCCAGATGGAAAGCATCACGATGGACCGCGAGGTCATGCACCTTCGCGACTCGCTCATTCCCAAGTATGCGGAACTGGTTTATTACGGCTACTGGTTTTCACCCGAGCGTTACGCGCTGCAGGCGCTCGTGACCGAAAGCCAGAAAAATGTCACCGGCACCGTGCGACTCAAGCTTTACAAAGGCAACATCATCACCGCCGGTCGCAAGTCGCCGGTTAGCCTCTACAATCCGCGCATCGCGACGATGGAAGCCGATCCGACGCAGGCCTATAACCAGGACGACGCCACCGGGTTCATTCGTCTGAATGGATTACGACTGAGGGTGGCGGCGCAGGTCAATAAAAAGTGAAGCGTCTCCCCTTCGAGCCTCAAAACCGGGCGGTTGCCGCCACGCCGTACGTTGCCGGGTCGCCGGGTTGAAGAATCAAGGCTCCGTACGAGGGACCCAGGTTGAGCGCGTTGTTGAAATAATGCGTGTCAAATATATTCTTCGCGAAGAAATAGACGTTGAAATGGCTGCTTTCGTACCCGGCTTGGGCGTTGACCAGGAAATACATGTCCTGCGTCGTCGGCCCAGATGAAATGTCGTAAGCGTCGTCCAGATGGTAGCGGCCAACGCCGATGACTTCTCCACGCACGTAAAGATGCCACCACGGCAGACGATAGCGTGCCGACACATTCCCGGTGAATTCCGGCACGAAACTGATCGGCTTGCCATCGAGGTCCGCCGCCGCGCCGGTCCCGGTCTCGGCGGCGGGGACGGTGAATCGATTATAACGGGCATCCGTGTAGCCCAGGCCGGCCGAGAGGTCCAAACTCTTCATCGGCGTTGCCGTCAATTCTAATTCCGCGCCGTAAAGCTCCGCGCGATGCGCGTTGAGAAGATACGCTTCAGTGGGGTCAACGGGGTTGATCCGATAAGTTTGATAATCCTCCGCGTCGGTGTAAAACAGCGCGGCGTTGACGGAAAGCCTGTCATCAAACCACGATGATTTGCCTCCCAGCTCAAACTGCCAGGATCGTTCCGGACTGTATTGGCTTTCTGATGCCGCGTCCACCGAGGGATTGAAGCCGCCGCTTTGGTAGCCCTCGGTCACGCTCGCGTACGCTTCCAGAGTCGGAGTAAAATGCCACGTCGCCGCGATCTTTGGCTGCGCCGCCGTGTAACTGGCCGACGAATCATAAGCTCCGGTCGTGAACCCGGACGCGGCGGCGACCCGCAAAATTTCGCGGTCATCATAAGTCAATCGCACGCCCGCGGTTAGATCCAAATGTTCCCAAACATTGTACGTGGCCTGCCCGAAGAGCGCGTAGGTTTCGTCCTGCGACCGGGCCAGCGTCAGCAATGTAGTCGTTGGCGGAGGCAGGTACACTATCGAGCCTGAATCGGAATGGAGATCGTCGTTCAAATAATACAATCCCGCGCGCCACTTGAGGTTGTCCGCGTTCTCGGGCGATTCCACGCGGAGTTCCTCGCTCCATTGCGCAAGCCGGGGATACGAAAAGCCGTCCACCGCGTTGACCGCGGAAAAATCGAAATCCTGTAGCAAATCCTGCCGCCAGTCGCGCTGAGTGGTGATGGAGGTGACTCTGACCGAGGCGGAATCATAGGCGATTCTCAACGCTTCATCGGTGTGATAGGTGTCAACATAACCGTTGACGTTGCGAGAGATGGAGAACGGATTGGCGTCCGCCCCCGGCAGATACGTCGGGACAAAGCCATCGTTATCGCGGCCGCCTTCGGCGGTCAGCGTGACGCTCCACCGGGCGCTGGGAGTCCAGCGGAGCGTGGCGCAGCCGTCTACGGCGTTTTGTGAATCGGGATGGTCATGCAAGAAATTGTTGTAAACGAAGCCGTCGCGCAGCGTGTAAGCGCCGTCAAGACTGAAATACAGCAGGTTCTGTAACAACGGTCCGCCCAGGCCGAGTTGATAATCCTGGCTGTTGTAATTGCCGTAGCTGCCTTCCAGGTAGCCGTGCGTTTCATTCGCAGGCTGGCGGGTGACGATATTGACCACCCCGCCGACGCCGCTGGCGCCGTAAAGCGTCCCCTGATCGCCGCGAACAAACTCCATCTCGCGCACGTCGTACAGCGCCACTCCGCGCGAATACAGGTCGTAATACGGAACGTCATCGACATAAAAGCCCACGACCGGTTCGCCGGCGCCGAAGTTATTTTCGCGAAACCCGCGGATGGAGAATTTCGGGGTGCGCTGATCATCGGAATCGAACGCCATGAAGTTGGGCGTTTGCGCGCTTAAATCGCGCGTTGAAGAAATTTCCCCCGGTTCCACCTCCTGACCCCCAACAACCGTCGCCGCGCTCGAATCCGCCTGC